>CAZATP010000105.1:0-1504 GCA_964488095.1 uncultured Chryseobacterium sp. | reverse complement strand
AACGCTTGGCCTCATCCTCGGTCAGTATGCCCTTGAAACGTGCGGCCCCTTTCGCGGCCTTCTTCACTTCCGGCTGTGCTTCAGACGCACTGAAACCAAGGGTACGCAGAAAAACAAGCACCGCCTCATACACCCGCTTATCCTGGACTTTGATCACATATTCCATGTCCTATGGCTTTCGAACGATACGAAGGTAGGCATCCGGCTTAAAGCACTTCCGGTCTATCTTTCAAACAACCTCGCAAGCCTTCCTCGGGTTCGCCTCGCTCATCAGGTCACAAGAGACCATCACGACTCAATAACTGTTAAACTTGACGATTCTCTCCCTTGTCACATTCCCGTTGAGTCCGTGGGCCTCCAGGATGTAAAGCCCCTGTGGCAGATGGCCAAGGTCAATGTTGATAGTGGCCGAGGGAGCAAACCTCCTGTCGAGCACAATCTGACTGCTCATATTGCTGATTCTGTATGCGGAAATTTCCCCATCGGTCGATTCCACGCGAACGGTGGACGATGTGGGGTTCGGATAGATCGCTACCGTTCCCATTCCTCTCGACCCGTCCACTCCCGTCACGAAATCACATGCCTCGGTGATGGTGGTTAGGCTGATCAGGCTATCACTGTAACACCTCAAATGCCCGGAGAAACCTCCCAGGCACTGGGTCTCTGAGAACCCGAACAGTCCACCAGAACTACCAATCCTTTGGCTGACACTTCCCAGGACCCAGTTGAAGTGGTCGCCCCCCTCAGTGAAGATGGGCGAGGTGTTCAGAACCTTCAAAAGTTGTCCGTCAACCTCGGTCAGGTTTGTGGATGTCACCAGCACACGGGCAGTCAATGATGTGTCTGGGAAAAAACCGCAAGAGAAATCATAGTAAATGCTATTGTGCGGGATGCTGAAGGTCATCGTGTCTCCAGCATTCAGATTGAAGTCGTACAGCAGCTTGAACTGACCGTTCTCGAAGAAATAGACCCTGTCACCGTCCTCCATGATGATGACCTCGGCCTCCGGTATGAGTACGCCCATATTCTTGTTCTCCAGCACGGTGGCGGCAAGCCCGTTGACCACCGTGTCGCGCACCACCTCCACGGTGAAGTAACCGCAGCTTCCATACCACGAGGGCATGTGGCAGAAATTCTCATAGTGCCATTTCGCGTTCAAAGGGGAGAAGTCCTGCGACCAGGCGGTGAGCGCGGATGCCACGATTAATGCTGTGAGGAATGTCTTACGCATCTTTCAGTTCTTCATTGGTCAGACCCGAAAGTACACAAACCAAGAGTGTGGGCTGGTTAACCAACTCAATACAGCCCCGCAAACCTCCCCGGATTCGCCTCACTCAATATGCCATAAGCGGCTTCCACCATATCCTCCACGCTCGGCTTACTGAAGTAGTCGCCATCCGTGCCATAGGCGGGGCGGTGGGCCTTGGCGGTAAGGGTGCGCGGGTCACTGTCGAGGAAGCGGTAGCCGCCCTGCACCTCCAGCACCTGCTGCATCATGAAGGCC
>CAZATP010000104.1:0-1687 GCA_964488095.1 uncultured Chryseobacterium sp. | reverse complement strand
GTCCATGTTCACATCGAGGATCTGCGCACCGCCTTCCACCTGATCGCGGGCCACGACCAAAGCATCTTCAAACTTGCCTTCCTTTATCAGACGGAGGAACATGCGCGATCCGGTCACGTTGGTGCGCTCGCCCACGTTGATGAAGTTGGAACCTGCGTAGATCTGGAGAGGTTCGAGACCGCTGAGTTGTAATGGGGGTATATTCATCTCACGATTCATAGAGCGACTTCTGCTTCAGTAACTCTTGGTTTGTACTTGGCCGCGACTTTGGCAATTGCTCTAATGTGCTCAGGTGTTGTACCACAGCACCCACCTATGATGTTCACAAGGTTCTCCTTCAAAAAGTCCTCAATCTGTGGGGCCATGAGTTCGGGTGTCTCATCGTATTCACCGAAGGCATTGGGCAGGCCCGCATTCGGATGTGCGCTGACAGCAAATGGGGCGTTCTTGGCCAACACCTGCAAGTACGGACGCAGGGCCGAGGCACCGAGCGCGCAGTTCAGCCCGATGGAGAGCAGCGGGATGTGCGACACAGAGATGAGGAACGCCTCGGTGGTCTGTCCGCTCAGAGTGCGCCCGCTGGCATCGGTGATGGTGCCCGAAACCATGATAGGAATGCGTCTGCCGATCTGCTCGAAGTATTCTTCGATGCCGAAGAGCGCAGCCTTGGCGTTGAGCGTATCGAACACGGTCTCCACGAGTAGTATGTCCGCGCCACCATCCATCAGCCCTTTCACCTGAAAGATGTAGGCATCCTTCAGCTCATTGAAGGTGACAGCACGAAATCCCGGGTCGTTGACATCGGGTGATAGACTAGCGGTGCGGTTCGTTGGGCCGATGCTGCCCGCTACGAAGCGCGGCTTGTGCGGTTCGCGGGCAGTGAATTCGTCAGCCACCTCGCGGGCGATTTTCGCACTCTGGTAGTTGATGTCATACACCGCATCCTCCAAGGCGTAGTCGGCCTGGGCAATCACGGTACCGCTGAAGGTGTTTGTCTCGGCAATATCCGCCCCCGCCTCGAAATACGCGGCATGGATGCCCTTGATGATGTCGGGCCGCGTGATGCTCAAAAGGTCGTTGTTGCCTTTGAGCGGATGCTTGTGATCCTTGAACCGCTCGCCACGGAAATCCTCCTCTGTGAGGGTGTGACGCTGTATCATGGTGCCCATCGCCCCATCCAGCACAAGGATGCGTTCGCGGAGGGCTTTTTCTAAAAGTTCTGTTCTGTTCACGGTCTGAGAAATGGGGAAAATGGAAAATTGAAAATGGTCGTCACATCGGTAGCTACGGCCTATTCGTCATATTCGTACAACTATTCGTAATTCGTAAGCACAAAAAAGCCCCACCGACATCAGTCAGAGGGGCAAGCGTTGTCAAGATGGAAGTCCGAGGGGGAACTTTCAACTTATCTCTCCCCGACAGTCCTGTCGGGGCAGGATTTGGCACCTTCCGCAGTGCAGTTGCACCATGGGGTTGCCAAGACATCAGCGGGCCTAATCCCTCCGTCTTTCTGGATAAGCAAGAATGCAAAGAACAGGCGCAAAAGTAGCTGTCGTGGGCTACTTTAATGTCGCCACTCAGAAAATCGCTGGATACATGGAAGGCGATACTTCGTGCATGATTCCGTATGCTGCCTCCACCATATCCTCCACGCTCGGCTTACTGAAGTAGTCGCCATCGGTGCCGT
>CAZATP010000103.1:0-1976 GCA_964488095.1 uncultured Chryseobacterium sp. | reverse complement strand
TTGCATCAGCTCATCGATCGGCACGTTATAGCACTGTCCGAAGGCCCAGTTGTCGGGAATCTCGATGACGAAAGACTGGTAGAACGGGTGATGGGTGTAGGACGTGATGGCCACATAGTCGTCCATGTTCAGACCGAGGAAGTCGGCAAAGCTGCGGGGGGTGTATTCCTTGCCCTGGTAGGTGAATTTCTGCGGCTCTGGTCCGAAATAGGCATCGAGCATGCCGCTCACGGCCTTCTTCCATGACGGGGTGAGCTTGCCCTGCGGATTCTCCTTCACCGCGCCCACTGCGGCCTTGAGCATGGCGTTCAGCTCCTCATGGTCATGTTTATCCTCGCCATAGTTGAGTCCGTCATAGGCCGAAAGCGGAACGATACCGTGCCTGCGGATCACATAGGGAATGTCGTGAAACGCCCCGCCCGCATCGAAGTTGTTGAGTCCGTGCATGCGCACGTGGTGCTCGGCCTTGCCCTCATAGGCCTTGCGTACGATATACATCTCGCTCAGCAGATGGTCGCCCTTGCCCTTGCGTTTCAGTTCCGACTCGAAATAGCTCAATGCCGAAAAGCTCCAGCAGGTGCCTGTGTTGCCCTGACTGAGCACGGGCGTGGCCGCATGGCTGGCCAAGACCTTGAAGCGATAGGTGCTGCCCTTCTTGTTGGTCAGCGTGTCCTGCGCAAGGGTGGCACTGCCCCAGAGCAGCAGTAGGGAAAGGAGGAAGGTTTTCATGGACAATGATTAATTAGCGGATTAGCGAATTAGCCATTTAGCAGATGGCGAACAGCAATAGGCGAAAAACTTACGGCTTGAGGCTTACACCTTACACCTACTCATCCCACAGGTTGGCCACGGTATAGGTGGAGCCGGGGAACTCCCAGAACGAGCCATCGATGAAGCGGTAGTGGCGGTCCACATGCGAGATCATCTCCATGTCGAGGTCGGAGAGGGTGAGGTAGCGCGAACGGAAGTTCTGCCGCTGCCGGTCGGGGTGCACACTCTTGGGGATGACGGCCGTGCCGCGCTTCACGGCCCACTGGATGAGCACCTCGGCCACGCTCACCTCGCGCTTGGCGGCCACCTGCTGCAGAATGGGATGGTCGAACAGGTTGGGCTCGTCCGTTCCCTTAAGTGCCGCGCTGCGGTCAAACGAACCGAGGGGCGAGTAGGCCGTCACGTGGATGCCCTCGGCCTGGCAGAAGTCGAGCAGTTCGGCCTGCGCCAGCAGCGGATGCATCTCCACCTGGTTGTTCTCGGGGCGCACCTTGGCCTCGGCCAGCAGGGCCTTGAGTTTCTTGACGCTGAAGTTGCTCACCCCGATGTGGCGGGTCAGTCCGGCCGCCTGTGCCGCCTCCATGCCGCGCCAGGTGCCGATGATAGGCTGCTCACTCAGAGGAACAAAGTCGTCCGCGCCCTTGGGCCCCATCACATCGGCCTTGAAGGCGATGGGCCAGTGCACCAGATACATGTCGAGGTAGTCCAGTTGCAGGTCGGCCAGCGTTTTGCGCAGGGCCGGCAGCACAGCGTCCTCGGCATGGGCGTTGTTCCACAGCTTGGAGGTGATCCAGAGGTGTTTGCGTTTCACCTCCCCGTCAGCGATGGCATCGGCAACGGCCTGGCCTATCTCGGCCTCGTTCATGTAGATGGCCGCGCAGTCGATGTGGCGGTAGCCGATGCGGATGGCATGGCGCACAGCCTCATAGACCTCTCCGGGCTTGGATTTCCAGGTGCCCAGACCAATCTGAGGCATGGTATCGCCATTGGCGAAAGTGAGATGGGGATTCAGGTTCATGTCAGCGTAATGTTGGCCAAATATACACGGCCCTGTTGTGATGCGTGGTCGGGACGGGGGTGTCGGGGTTTAAGGTTGGCTTTGGAGGTTTCGGGTATGCTCCCTTTTCCTTAGCGGCCTTTGCGGTTCTTTTTTTCACGCAGAGAGCGCAGAGGGGAAAACACGCAACGCACGCAGAGCGGTTTCG
>CAZATP010000102.1:0-1992 GCA_964488095.1 uncultured Chryseobacterium sp. | reverse complement strand
ACGGTGGCACCATCTTTCTGGATGAGGTGGCCGAACTGCCGCTGAGCACACAGGTACGTCTGCTGCGCGTGCTCGAAACGGGCGAGTTCATCAAAGTGGGTTCATCCAAGAGCCTGAAAACGAATGTGCGCACCGTGGCGGCCACGAATGTGAACATGGCCGATGCCATCAGCCGCGGGCGTTTCCGTGAGGATCTCTTCTACCGCCTCAACACGGTGCCCATCATCATTCCGCCATTGCGCGAACGAAGGGACGACATCGTGCTGCTGTTCCGCAAGTTCGCCAGCGATTTCGGGGAGAAGTACCGCATGCCGAGCGTCCGCCTCACCGAAGAGGCCCAGCAACTGATGATGAACTATGCCTGGCCGGGCAACGTGCGCCAGCTGAAGAACGTGGCCGAACAGATCAGCATCCTGGAGCAGCAGCGCGAGATCGGGCCAGACACATTGCGGCATTACCTGCCCGAGGGCGGCAAGAGCAACTTGCCCGCCATCCGGCCGCAACAGCAGCCGGAGAACAGCGGTGCCACCGATTTCTCGGAGCGCGAACTGATGTACAAGGTGCTCTTCGACATGAAGCGCGACATCAACGACCTGAAGAAGATCGTGCTGGAAATGGTGGCCCAGGCAGGGGAACATGCCTACACGGTGGCCGAGACGCACGCGCAGACCCTGAGCCGTCTGCATCGGGATGTGGAACCTGTGGTCGGTGCAAGCGGTGGCTTCCATCCTGCATCGGAGGTGCAGATCCATCGGGCGGGTGAGCGACCGTTCGATGAGCATGAGGAAGTAGAGGAATCGCTCTCATTGGAAGACCGCGAGCGCGACCTCATCAAAAAAGCCCTGGAGAAGCATCGCGGAAGGCGCAAGGCCGCTGCGGACGAACTGGGCATCTCTGAGAGGACGCTCTACCGGAAGATCAAGGAATACGGGTTTGACTGATGGAAGGGAAAATGAAAGTTGGAAAATTGAAAATTGTTGCCGTTGGGGCTGATGACCGGCATGGTAGGGCGCGCTGCACGATTTTCCATATTCTTTTCTCAGTCCTCCTGCTTTCTGCAAGCGGCTGTGGGGTGTATTCCTTCACCGGGGCCAGCATCTCGCCCGAGGTGAAGACCGTGAGCATCGCCTATTTCCCTTCCTACGCGCCACTGGCACCGCCCAACATGCCGCAGCTGTTCACGGAAGGCCTGCGCGACAAGTTCGTGAACCAGACCAACCTGAGCCTGCTGCAGGCCAATGGCGACATACGGTTTGAAGGGCGGATAAGCGATTATCGCACCCAGCCCATCTCCATCCAGGGCAACTCTGCGGCCCAGAACAGGCTCTCGGTATCGGTAGCCGTGACCTACACGGATACCAAGAACGAGGACAACAGTTTTGAGAAGACCTTCACGCGCTTCGCTGATTTCGATGCATCTGTGAACCTCTCGGATGTGGAGCAGACCTTGATCGCAGAGATCAACGAGCAGATCATCCAGGACATCTTCAATCAGGCGGTGGTGAACTGGTGATTGGACCAGAGCACCGTGCCGAAGAGGTCCGTTCCCGAATGCCATGACGGGGTCAAGGTCAGGCAGCATCGGATTTTCCCTGCCCTACAGACATTTCCCATGACGCATCGCGCACTGCCCCATGTACTGCGGCCTCTTGATGACATGCCTCTTGCTGCAGATGCTGCGCAACATGCATTTTTTGAAGAAGCACACAGGATAGGAGGCACGCCACAAGCTCTTGTTGCTAATCCACATGCCTTCGTTACGGGGCCACATGCCTTAGATGCTGTACATCATCAATTAGGAACTGTAGCACACGCGTGTGGTGTTTCTCCTAAAGCGTGTGGTGTCTCTCCTAACGCGTGTAGTGTCTCTCCTAAAGCGTGTTGCGTCTCTCCCAAAGCGTGCGGTATTTCTCCCAAAGCGTGTGGTGTGTCTCCTAAAGCGTGTGGTGTGTCTCCTAAAGCGTGTGGCGTGTCTCCTAAAGCGTGTGGCGT
>CAZATP010000101.1:0-2404 GCA_964488095.1 uncultured Chryseobacterium sp. | reverse complement strand
CACGTTGCATCCGGCCAATTCAACTGGGATGCGGAACTGTTCAGGGTCCTTCCCGAGATCAAAGCGGCCACGACCAAAGAGGATTTATCGCACGTATATCTGGAATGGATACAAGGGTTGGGGCAGGTGAAGGATTGCAGGAAATGCAAGAAACTTCCCGAATACGGCACCTTTGATAAGAATCTCCATCTGAACTGGATACAGGATACGCAGCTACTGACCGCTGAACTGTCGGAAGCACTCGTGTTCATTGAGCAGAACAGGCATCAAGGCAAGAAGTACTATGTATCGGCTTCCAAGGGTCCGGGCAACATACAGATCACCAATGAGACGCTCTACAAGGACGTGGACTGGACCAATGAGGACGTTCGATTACTTACGCTCTTTCGGTACTGGAATGTGGTGGAATACTTCTTTCCCTATAAGTATCAGACGGATATACCTTGGGATACCGTATTGCAGCAGTCAGTCCCCAGGTTCCTATATCCGAAGTCTGAACAGGATTTCCATCTCGCCATGCTGGAGCTCGTGGTGAGCATGGACGACAGCCACGGGGTGTTCTTCACAGACCCGATCATGCAGTTCTATGGCATGTATTTCATGCCTGCCTCTTTCGATATCATTGAAGATAAGGTGGTCATCACAGGGTTTTTCAACGATGCCTATGCCAAGAAGGATGACTTGCAGGTAGGGGATGTGATCACAAAGTTTGATGACCGGTCAAGTGAAGAGATCATCGCCAACAGGTTGAAATATACGTCAGGTTCAAATAGCGCAAGGAAAAGACACCAGTGTTCCAATGCCATCTCCAACGGTCCTACCGATGTGGTCACCATTGAATACGTAAGGGATGGCCAGACGAGGACGAAACAGGTGTCGAGATACTTGTTCAAGGATTTCGGATATAGGAAGAAAGTGCCGACCGAGAGTTTCAGCATCCTTGAAGGCAACATCGGTTATGTGAATATGGGCGTGCTGACAAACGAGGAAGTGCCAAAAGTGATGGCGGCATTGAAAGAAACAGAAGGAATCATCTTCGATCTCCGGAGTCATCCCAACGGGACACTGTATGCCATTGCAGAATACACGCATTCGCAGGTAAGGGATTTCTACAAAGCGATCTACCCCGACTTGGACCGCCCCGGGAGATTCATTTGGAAGAAGGGCACTACCTGTGGTGTGAAAGGCGAATTGAAATACAAGGGAAAAGTGGTGTTGCTGGTCAATGAAAGGACGCAGAGTCACGCTGAGTTTACCGCTATGTGTCTACAGACAGCGGACAATGCGATCACGGTGGGGAGTCAGACATCAGGCGCGGATGGAAACGTGAGCACCGTGGAAATGGCCGGAGGACAGCGAACGATGCTCACCGGTATGGGCATATTCTATCCTGACAATACGGAAACGCAACGGAAGGGGGTCAGAATAGACGTGCTCGCAAGACCGACCATCGAGGGTATCAAAGAGGGAAGGGACGAGGTTCTGGAGAAGGGACTGGAGTGTGTGAAAAAATGAATGCTGGTGTTGGAACCAGTTAACAGGCCCGCGCTCAGCTTCGCCTCGTGCGTTCCGTTCACTTGCCCCACCTACTTTCGTCCTCATGAAAGCAGAAGGAACCACCGTAAGCGAGATACTGGCCCGCATCCCGGCAGATAGGGCAGAGGCCTTCCACCGCCTGCACGAGGTCATCGTGGCCAACCTGCCCGAGGGCTTCGAGCCCGCCATCAGCTATGGCGGTCTGGGCTATGTGGTGCCACATGCCCTTTACCCGGCCGGGTACCACTGCAAGCCCAGCGAGCCCTTGCCCTTCGCGGGCATCGCCTCCCAGAAGCACACCATCAACTTCTACCACATGGGTCTCTACTCCGACCCCGCGCTGTTGGAGTGGTTCGTCAGCGAGTATCCCAGGCACAGCACCCGCAAACTCGACATGGGCAAGAGCTGCGTGCGGTTCAAGCACTTCAACGACATCCCCTTTGCCCTCATAGGCGAGCTCATGCGCAGAATGAGCGCCAAGGACTGGATAGCCCTCTACGAGCGGCAGTTGAAACGGTGAGAGGGCGCTCCCCGCAATAAAGGGCGAAAGGCGAATGGCGAACAGCCAAAAGCGAGCAGCCAACCCCCTGTCCCTATTTTTGACCCCCTATCACACGAACCAACATGGAAAAACTCGGCAATTACATCTCAGGGCATTGGATCACAGGCGATGGAGACGGCAGCGCGCTCTACAACTCCGTGACAGGCGAGGCCATCGCCACCGCCAGCAGCAAAGGGCTTGACTTCCGTGCCGCATTGCAGTATGGAAGGGAGAAGGGCCACGCCCTCCGCAGCATGACCTTCCAGGAACGCGGCCGCATGCTCAAGGCACTGGCCATGTACCTGATGGAGCGCAAGGCCAAGTACT
>CAZATP010000100.1:0-2571 GCA_964488095.1 uncultured Chryseobacterium sp. | reverse complement strand
CGAAATCACACACCACCTCCGCAAAATGACGGTGCTCCAGCTCCTGCACGCGATGGGCGATATCCTCGGGTGAATCTTCGGGAAGCACCGGACAGCTGGCCTGAAAGAGGATACGGCCCTCATCGAAGTGCTCGTTGACCAAGTGGACGGTGATGCCCGTCTCGGCATCGCCCGCCTCCTTCACTGCACGATGCACATGCATGCCATACATGCCATGGCCACCATGCTTCGGAAGCAGCGCGGGATGGATGTTGATGATGCGGTCGGGGAAGGCCGTGATGAGCACAGCAGGCACCAGCAGCAGAAAACCCGCCAACACCACCACATCGGTGTGCGCCTCGCGCAGCAGATGGAGCACATGGCCTCTGTTCAGCTGCTCTTTGGTGAAGGATGCACAGGGCACTCCCAGAGCATGGGCCTTCTCCAGCACAGGAGCCTCTTTGCGGTTGCTGAGCACGAGGGCCACCTCCAACCCTTCTAAGCCTTGCACATGCCGGATGATACGCTCCGCATTGGAACCCGTTCCGGATGCAAGAATCGAGATTCTCCTCATGCCGCGAAGGTAGAGGCCGCAATGCCTACTGCACCACCATTCTGGTCATGGCACGCAGACCTTCGGTATTGACCACCTCGATCATATACACGCCTGACGAAAGCCCCTCACGCGCCACCGAGAACCTGTTCGACACCTGAAGGCGCTTCTCGGCCATCACCCGGCCGTCCACAGCTGTGATGCGGTAGGCCACCGCCTCTCCGAACCGCGATGGCAACAGGACCGTTGTGGTTTCCTGCATGGGGTTGGGCAGCAGAGTGAGTTCACCCAGTGGCTCCATGCTCTGCGTGATGCCCGCTGGGTTCAGCGTGGTGATTACGTTGTTGATCGTGTCCACGTAAAAGTCCAGATTGATCAGAGCTGTGTCATTCGGATCAATGGTCACCACATAGGTATCGGCCATTGGAATGCCGGGGATGGAAACATAGAGGCGATAGAAAGATCCATTAGATACTGGCAGTTCCTCGAAGCGGAAACGCCCGAGCCCGTCCGTGAGGCCAGAGGTGTAGGCATTACCGGGTGGAATCTTCTCTACCACCACGTCCACGCCAGGAATAGGGTCCTCGGCCTGCATCTTATTGGTCGCCCAGCTCACCGTTCCGTTCAACGAGCAGCTGCCGTTGAGTTCCCCTTCTGTAAGCATGCTGAAGTTCTTGACCAGCACATCGCCACACGTGGCCGAGATGGAACACTGGTAATCCGGATTGTCCCATTGGTGGAAGCAGGTGGCGATGCCACCGCTGAACACCGCATAGAACGAGGGGATAGCCTCGGGATGCTGCACGGTGTCCGCTACGGCCTGAAGAATAAAGGTGACATCGTAGATCGGAAGCTCTTCAAAAGCATAGGCTCCCGCAGAAATCTCGGTTGAATCGGCCTTCTGATACCCAACACCGTCCACAATCTCCGTGTAAGTGTAGACCCATCCGGCCATGACTGGCGCACCGTTGATGAGCACACTGCCTGAAAGCGATAAGAAATTCGGGGCTGACGCCACGGGCAGCGAGGTGCTTGCGCTCGATCCGCAGCCGTTGATAGCCGTGACAGAAATATTGCCAGACCCTACGCCCGCTGTCACCTGCACGGTGGTTGATGAGCCTGCCACGGACCATCCGCTCGGAGCCGTCCAACTGTAGGCAGTGGCACCGGCCACCGCGTCCACCGAGTAAGCGGTCACAGATCCCTGACAGACGACCGGCTCACCTATAATGGCCAGCGGTGCCTGAGGAGGCCCTACGACCGTCATCACCACCGCTGCAGAGGTGGCAGTCGTAGGACTGGCACACTGATCAGAACTGGTAAGCACACAACTCACCTCATCACCATCCTGTAGTCCGTTAACAGAGAAATTGACCGTATTAACAGTACCCACCGAGATGCCATTAACCAACCAGTCATAGGTCGCTGCGGTGCCACCGTTCACCGCAAAGGCTGTAAATGGTACAGAAACCCCTTCACACACTGTATTTCCCTCATCAGAGAGGATAAAAATCTGTGGCACAAGATTGCTTGAGCTGCTGCTTACGGTGACATTGGCATTGGAAGAACATCCGTTGGCATCGGCAACCGTGACAGTGTAGGGTCCTGCACTCAGTCCAGCAAATACGGACTCCGCCTGAGGCCCAGCACCGATATCATAGCTGTAGGGTTCCAGTCCGTTGGAAGCGTTGACTGTCAGCTGACCATCGGCCAACCCGTTGCAAGTGGCATTTTCTATGTCGACATCGACCGTAAGGCCAGGGAGCACTGTGAGATTGAGGACGCGTGTGCTATCGCATCCGTTGGCGGCCGTGAACACATCAGTGTAGATGCCCGTGGACGCGTAGCCCTCGAACACACTGCCATCGCAGATGGTCTGCGAGATGTTCTCCGTGATGTTCGGGAGCACCGTCAGGTCCAGCACGCGCGTGCTGTCGCAGCCGTTGGCAGCCGTGAACACATCGGTGTAGATGCCCGTGGACGTGTAGCCCTCGAACGCACTGCCATCGCAGATGGTCTGGCTGATGTTCTCCGTGATG
>CAZATP010000099.1:0-2692 GCA_964488095.1 uncultured Chryseobacterium sp. | reverse complement strand
GAGACCATCGACCAGCTCTACAGCGCGGGGCTGGTGCATGGCGTGGCCGACCTCTACACCCTCACCCGCGAGCAGTTGCTTCCCCTCGAACGCATGGCCGAGAAGAGCGTGGACAACCTGCTCTCAGGGATAGAAAAATCGAAGCAGGTGCCGTTCCCACGGGTGCTGTTCGGCCTCGGCATCCGCTATGTGGGCGAGACCGTGGCGAAGAAGCTCGCCCGCCAGTTCAAGGATATTGACGCGCTGATGGCCGCCACCGCGCAGGAGCTGGAAGATGTGGAGGAGATCGGCATCCGCATCGCGGAGAGCGTGGTCAGCTTTTTTGCTGATGAAAGGAACCGTGAGACGGTCGGGAGGCTGCGCTCCAGCGGGCTGCAATTCAGGCTGGCAGAGAAGCAGGACGCGGGTGTGGACGTACTGGGCGGCAAGGCGTTCGTGGTCTCTGGCAAGTTCGAGCACTATACCCGCGATGGCATCAAGGAGGCCGTGGAGCACTTCGGTGGGCGCATAGTCAGTTCCATCTCTGCCAAGACCGACTACGTGCTGGCCGGCACCGACATGGGCCCCGAGAAGCGCAAGAAGGCCGAGAAGCTGGGCGTGCCGATCATCTCAGAGGAGGATTTCAGGGGGATGGTGGGGTGAATGAACCTCAATATCCGGTGCTGGAAACCGCAGGTCACCCTGCCTTGGCCTGCTCTTCCCTGTGCAGTCTCGACTTCTCGGAGAACAACGCCCGCGACCGCCTGTGGGCATCCATGCGCATACGCTTGGCCACCTTCCTGCCCCTGTGGGCCTTGAAGAACAACAGGGCCGCACCCGCTGCAATCAGCACCATACCGAGCACCACCACCCAGTCCAGATAAGGGTGCACAAGCAGCGGAACACTTACCAGATGCAAGACCTTGGCCCCGAACACCGACATCCACAGCACGGTGAGCGCCATACCCGCAAGTATCAGGAGCAGACCTGCCCCGTTCTGAGACCTTCGCCAGAATCCGGAACCCTCGGTTCGGGAACCTTCTCCCGACACACCCACCTCCTCATCCGTGGGCTGTTCCGCGGGTTCTGATTGGTCGGCAGGTCGGACGTTCATCGTTAATAGCATTTGGCTGTTAGATCAGCTCTTCTTGGCGCTGTAGGCCAGTACGCCTGCCCCGACCACCATCACCGCTATGCCCAGAAAGGGCGACCATGCCATGTTGTGCTTCTTGTCGCGGGTGATCTCCAGTTCACCGATGTCCACCACTTTCTCCTCGGTGAAGAAACTGAAGCCGGAGAAGAGGGTCATGGCGAGACCGAGGACGAGAAGGGCAATGCCTGCGTTTTTCATGGAAAGGGGTGTTTCTGGTGTTTCAGAGATGCTCGGTTCACTTGATGGCGGCCAGTTTGGCCTTCACAGCGGCCACTATGCCACGCTGCTGGGCCACCTTGGTCTGCATGTCGGCAAGGCGCTCTGCCGAAGAGGTGAGGTTGCGCTCTGCCGCGCGGGTGTCCTTGTTCAGGTCGTCCAGCTCGCGTCCCTGCGACTCGTTGAGTTTCTGCAGGTCCTTCTTGTCGTCCTTCATCTCGTCCATGGTCTCCTTGGCGCCCGCATTGGCATTGGGGTCACTGGCGGTCGCGTCCACCATGTCGCGCTGTCCTTCGATGCGCTCGGTCTTGTTGGCGATATCGCCCTCGCTCTTGGTCATGGCATCGGTGGTGCGCTGCCCGCTGCGGACATTGCGGTTGATGGTCTCACCGGAGCGTTCGCCCTCCTTGATGACGCTGGCGAGCGATTTCTCCATCGTCTTCAGCTTGGAAGTCTCGGCCTTGAGCTCATCTTTCACTGCGCAGCGGTATTGGTCCACTGCAAAATCATGCAGGTATTTCTTCACGGCAAGGTCTTGCCCGGTCACAGATTCCTTAGCAATGAAGGCGGCACCGTCACGGGTGAGCCAAACGGAGAGGCGCACACCGTCCACCGCCTCCACCAGTGTGCTGGTAAGGTCGAACGGGGAAGAGGAGATGTTCCGGTTCACCGCGCCCAATTGCACATACTGGCCATTGACCTCCGATGACTTGCCCTTGCTGCCCTTGCGCACATACTTGAGCCAATGCTTCTCGGTGGTCTTACGGGTGTTCTGAGGTATGTCCACATGGAAAGTGGTCTGGGCGTCAGCGGTCTGCTGCACATCCGATTCAACAGTGATCTGGGCCTGTGCCGAAAGGGCGGCCATGAGCATCAGGGCAACGAGTGGGTGTTTCATTTCAATGGGTTTGGAGCGTGGGTGGGTGATGAGCGGTGGGCAGAAAAAAGAACGGGGCCCCGAAGGACCCCGTGCCCGTAGTTATGACCTATGGGTCACTTACAATCGTAACCTGCGGCCGTGTAATAATCCTGCGCAAGACCATACTCGGTATTCGAATCATAATCGGTCTGGCAGAGACGGATCTCCGGTGAAGAGTCCTTGGTGCAGATCTCGCAATCATTGCAAGAGACTGCGCTCATGGCCGTGAAGGCGATGATGGATGTGGTGAAAAGTGCTTTTCTCATGATTTCAGTGGTTGTTTAGTTGAATTGGAATGAATGCGGCCTGTTCGATCAACGGCAGTCATAGCCATCGGCCTCCAACAGGTCGAGATTGAAATTGTATTCGGTGGCGCTGCCATAGTCGTCCTCGCAGAGGCGCATCTCAGGGGCAGAATCCTTGGT
>CAZATP010000098.1:0-3096 GCA_964488095.1 uncultured Chryseobacterium sp. | reverse complement strand
GCACCTTTTCCAGTGCCTTGCCACTCAGCTCTGGGCTGTTCTCCGCCACAGAAATAAGCCGCGCAATGGTCGGCCAATCCTTCGATGCTAGTTGCTTCACATCGACCGTGGCATCGGTCCCCAATGCGAAATCGCATTTCGCGACCATATCATTGATCATCCCCTGCAATCCCATTGCCCGACCATCATCCGGGTGATAGATGCGTGTGATGCCATAGCCTTGCAATTCCTCAATCTCTGATGGAAGAATCGTTCCGCCACCACCACCGAATATCTTGATGTGGCCCGCGCCCTTCTCTTTCAGCAGGTCGTGCATGTACTTGAAATACTCCGTGTGCCCGCCCTGGTAGCTGGTCATGGCAATAGCATGGGCGTCCTCCTGAATGGCGCAGTTCACCACCTCCTCCACACTACGGTCGTGGCCCAAGTGGATCACCTCTACCCCCGTGCTCTGGATGATCCTGCGCATGATGTTGATGGCCGCATCGTGCCCATCGAACAGGCTGGCTGCGGTGACGATTCGGATCTTGTTCTTAGGGACGTAGGGCGTGGCTTCTTGCATGATTCTCAGTTCAGGCGGGCGAAGTTAAGCCTTAAGGATGGGGACGCATGGAGTAATAATCTGCTAAGAATGACACCACCCTTGCTGTATTCAGGTCTAACTACCTTTGCACATACCGATTCATCTGACCATGACTGTCACCATCAGAAAATCTGATACTCCCGAGCAAATGGAACGGAAAATTGCACGTGCCATTCGGGCTCATCGCAAACAGGCATCCGATAAGGGGTTTGACCCTTATGCGTTCCTCGGAAAGATGAAGGACATTTTTGGCGATGGGGTTGAGTATCAGCGGATGTTGAGGGATGAGTGGTCATGACCTACTGCTACTGGACACTAATGTGTTCATCTACCTGCTCAGCGGGAATGAGCTTGCCGCCAGGGCTCTTGTAGGTAAACGCCTGTATTACTCGTTCATAACCGAGATTGAACTTCTAAGCCGCCCAGGTCTGGATGCAGCGCATCAGAAACTCATCCGGACCATGCTCGGAACCTGCACCAAGCTGACCTATTCCGATCAGATCGGTGAGACAGCTATTGAGATTCGGAGCACAAAGTCTCTGAAAGTTCCAGACGCCATCATTGCCGCCACAGCAATCGTGCATGGTCTTCCCGTTTTCACTGCAGACAAGGCCTTTGAGCGAGTGGATGCAATTCAGTGCATTCTGTTCGAGGTTTAGGTCGCAGGTCTCTCCTCCAAAAAAAGCTTCCACATCATCCCGTTCACCATCTGCCTTTCAGGGTCGAATGCATCACGCAGGGCAAGGAAATCCCCCCACTGCGGATAGATGCTTCGCAGATAGTCTGCCCCCACGGTGAACTCCTTGCCCCAGTGTGGGCGACCTTCGTGACGCACGGCCATCTGCTCGAAGTCCGATAACAGCTCGTCCCAGCCACGGTCATCGGCATTGTAGGCCCCGACATAGACGGAATCGCGGCCATGACAGGGGCTCAGCGCATAGTCATCGCCCTTCACGAACCGTATCTCCTGAATGAAGTTGATGAGGTGGCCGTTGGTGTTCACCATGTCGCGGTATGCACGGAGCAGATTCGGGGCGAGGGCGATGTCGAACGCCCACTCCGTTTCGCGATGGATGGGCGGTTCGGGCACGTTGAACACCTTGTAGCTGCGCTCGATGCGATCCACATCGGGCTGCATGTGGCCCACAATCTGGCGGTTCACCCACTTTCTGCGCACAGGTTTCCTATTGGCCCACCAAAGCATGAGCCGATAACCGGTCACTGATAGCCATTCGTCCATCAGTTTCTGTCGAAAACGAGAGTCGTTCACAGGTTGCTGCGTGCGGTCGTAGCGATAGACCATCATGCGGTCGGTGTGCGGGAACCACCACATCTTGAGGTGGTCGTGCTCTTTGATCCAATCCAGGACGTTGGCGCAGACCTCATCGAAATCCATCAGTCCCGAACGCTCGTGCAGCTGGTAACGCGGCACAGCATTGAGCGTCATCTCGGTGATGATGCCCAGCGCACCGAGCGACACGATGGCCGTGTTGAACAGCTCCCTGTCCTTCTCCGCATCAATGACATGCACCTCTCCATCGGGACGAAGGAGGGTGAACCGCTGAATCTGCGATGCAAGGATCCGATGGTTGATGCCGCTGCCGTGTGTGGCCGTGCTCACTGCACCTGCAAGACTCTGCTCCGCGATGCTGCCGAGGTTGGAGAACGCGAGGCCGCGCTCCCAGAGCTGCCCATTCAGGTCTTTCAGTTTCGCCCCTGCCTCAACGACCGCTTGCCCCGTGGCAGCATCGGTGCTGATGATGCGGTTCAGCCGGTCGGTATTCACAAGGATGTCGCCCGTCTCGGCCAGTGCGCTCCACGAATGCCCTGTGCCGATGCAGCGCACCTTGCGTCCCTCAGCGGCAGCATTGCGCAGCAGCTCGACAACCTCTCCTGTGCTGCTTGGCTGCGCGATGGCATTCGGTGTGAAACGGACATTGCCCGCCCAGTTCTTCCATTCCATGGGTGCAAATTGGGGAAAATGGTTGTCAGAAAATTGAAAATCGTTGCCACCGGTTTCCGCTAAGGTCACTCGACCATTTTCCATTTTACTTTCTCCGATTTTCTCACCTATCGGGTGCATCTTTGTCCAACGTGTCCGTCTTCTTCCTTATCAAGCGCCTCGAATTCCTGTTACTGCCCTTCACGTGGGCGCTCATTCTGCTGGCGTTGGCATGGTACACGGCCAATCCCTACCGAAGGAGGCGCCTGCTCGGTGCAGCGTTGGGCGTGCTGCTGTTCTTCAGCAATTCATTCATTGTGGACGAATGCTACCGGTGGTGGGAGATGGAGATCACGCTCTTCCGCGAGATAGACCCCAGCATCCGCACGGCCATTCTGCTCGGTGGCGGACTGAGCTATGACAAGACGGTGGACCGCGTGAACTATGGCCACAGTGCCGACCGCTATGTGCAGGTGCTTGAACCCTACCACCGGGGCCTCATTGACCGCATCATGGTGGTGGGCGGAGCGGCCAACTATCTGGAGCCCGAAACGCGCGAAGGGGACCTGCT
>CAZATP010000097.1:0-3135 GCA_964488095.1 uncultured Chryseobacterium sp. | reverse complement strand
CAGATATGAGTGATGTGTATGACAAATCATTGATTGCCAAGGCGAAGGAGATAGCATCTAGGAATGGCATCAAGGTTCAGGAAGGCGTTTATCTCGGTCTCACAGGCCCGTGCCTGGAAACACCTGCCGAATACCATTTTGTGCGGGTACTGGGAGCGGATACGGTGGGCATGAGCACAGTGCCCGAGGTTATTGTAGGACGCCATGGAGGTATGCGCTGCTTTGCCATCAGTATCATCACCGATATGGGGGTGAAGGGCCGCATTGTCAAAGTGACCCATCAGGATGTGATCGATGTGGCATCCAAGGCAGAGCCGAAGATGACACTGATCATGAAAGAGCTGGTGGCCCAGATGTGAGGTCAGACCCGCAGGCCCATCACGCAGACATCGTCTACCTGATAGGCGCTACCCTTCCATTGGTCGAAGAAGGAAGCAAGTTGGGCCTGCTGCTGCTGCACGGGCAGTGACGACAGCTCGAGGAACTTCTGCTCCATGGCCCTTCTGCCGATGCGTTTGTCCTTCGCGCCTCCGAACTGGTCCGGAAAACCGTCTGAGGTGATGAAGACCATGTCGCCCTCCTTCACCTCCAAGGTGTGCTCTTGGAAAACTCGCTCAGGGTTTCCTGTGTAAATCCCTCCGCGGTCGCCCTTGACGGTGGTCATCTTACCGGAATTCACCACGTAGGCCGTGAGGTTGGCGCCCGATACATGCAGCTGCATGTTGCCGGTGTCAAGACTGCACATGATGGCGTCCATGCCGTCCCGGATGTGCGGGTTTCCGCTTCTGCTGAAATCCTGATGGAACAGCCTGTTGGCCTCGCCCAGCACCTTGGCAGGACTGCTCATGCCGTGTTCGCGCACGGCCCGCTGAAGCGCGGCATGGGCCAGCAGGCTCACGAATGCTCCCGGCACGCCATGCCCTGTGCAGTCGATCACCGCCATGAGAATGTGACGTCCATCGTCCTTCAGCATGTAGAAATCGCCCGAGACCACATCCAGCGGCCTGAAGAAGGTGAACACCTGCCCCTTGAGCCACTCTTCCACGGCCTTGAGTGGCAGCACCGTCTGCTGGATGTCTTTCGCATAGCTGATGGCCGACTGGATGCGCAGGTTCTTCTCCTCGCTGTCCAACAGCAGCTCCTCGATTCTCCGCTCATGGGCATTGTTCAGGTTGTTGAGGAAATAGAACCCCGACCCGATGACCCCGAGGCAGATGACCGAGGAGATGCTGATGAAGAACGCATCATCCACCGCGGGTTCCAGTGTGCCCATGCCGGCCCCGAAAAGCCCGAGCAGCTCATTGAAGAACAGCAGCACCGAGGCGTTCACCCCCAGCGAGATGAACATGCGCCACTTCTCGCTCTGTGTGAACAGCAGCAGGGGGAAGAAACTGATGGCCATCAGATAGAAACGTGGAATGTAGAAGCTGGCCCCATGCACCTCTTCAGGGGTGGCCACCCGCGTGTGGGCCGTGATGCCCACAATGAACAGCGGCATGAGTGAGGAGAGGATGTGCCGGGAGAGGCCCGTGTTTCCCAAGGCATTCAGAAAGGGCATGACCCAAACGGCCCCGAGCAGGAACATGAACCAGTAGAGCGTAAGGGTGCTGTAGTCACCACTGAGGAAATAGGCCGTTACACCTATGCCCATTACGAACACCACGGCCGCCACCCGGTTGCTCAGGATGACCCTTCTGCTCACGGCATCGTTGCCCGAACCTTCCACTCCCAACAGGGAGTAGTTGTTCCAAGCATCCTGAATCCAAGCGGTCATCCCCATACAGTGCACTGCTCTTCGAAGGCCGTGCTCTAACGGCAAATGGCCGCAATGGTTCGGTGGTTTAGCTTCGCAACCTGAACGAACCCACAACTGATGAGACCTCTGCCCGCTGTTCTGCTGCTGTTCATGACCACCATCGCCTCAGGTCAGGAGGTGTTGTCGCTGCGCGAAGGGCAGAAGGCGGCCAAGGTGCCCATCGCCTCGCTCGGATGGCTCTCCGGTCATTGGCATGGCACGGGATTCGGGGGCCTGTGCGATGAGGTGTGGCTGCCTCCTGCCGACAACGCCATGCAGGGCGTGTTCCGGTTGCTGAATGACGGGAGCACCACTCTGACCGAATACATGTGCATCATAGAGACAGACACCGCCACCCTTCTGCGTCTCAAACATTTCGGTCGCAATCTGGAACCTTGGGAGGACAAGGACGAATGGCTCACCTTTCCATTGGTGAAGGCCGAGGGGCAGACCGCGTGGTTCGATGGGCTCACCTACCGTTCAGAGACCGACACTCTGCTGATCTATCTTCATATGAAGGAAGGTGAGAAAACATGGACTGAAGAGTTCAAGATGGTGAAGGTTCGGTGACTACCGGTTCATTCATCCGCGGATAAAGCGTCCTCTCAGGCATGTGAACAGGAATATCAACGTCTCATCGAGACCCAGACGCCCATTGCAAGGCTGGAAGCGATCACCCCAAGTGAAAGCCATTCGGGCATATGGACGAGGTGGCTCAGAAGCATCTTGATGCCAACGAACACCAGAATCACCACCAGACTGTATTTTAGGTAATGGAACTTGTCGAGCATGTTGGCAAGGAAGAAGTACATGCTTCGCAGCCCCATGATGGCCAAGATGTTGGAGCTGAACACAAGGAACGGGTCGGAGGTGATGGCGAGGATGGCCGGAATGCTGTCCAGCGCGAAAAGAATGTCTGTGCCCTCAATGACCAGTAGGGCTATGAGCAGCGGGGAGGCGGCCACCACGTGCCGTTTGCGGATGATGAATGCATCACTCTCCACGCGTCTGGCAATGGGCATGGCTTTTCGAATCTGCCGGAACACCCAGGAAGCACGGGGATCGAACTCCTCACTCTCCTTGGAAAGGAGCATCTTGATACCCGTATAGATGAGGAATGCCCCGAACACATAGATCATCCAGTCGAATCGGGTGATGAGGCCGACACCGAACAGGATGGTGAGCGCACGGAACACGATGGCCCCAAGAATGCCCCAGAAAAGTACCCTGTGCTGAAACTTCTGCGGAATCTTGAATGACCGGAAGATCACTGCGATCACAAAGATGTTGTCCACGCTCAGCGACAGTTCGATGAGGTAGCCTGTCAGATACTTGATGGC
>CAZATP010000096.1:0-3300 GCA_964488095.1 uncultured Chryseobacterium sp. | reverse complement strand
CCCACCTCCCCATCGCGCATTTTGCAGATATTCACGGCATGAAGCGCCTTTGGCCAGCCGTCCTTTGCCTGATGCTGCACACAGCGGCCGCACAGGGTCAGACCGCACGGTCGGACATGGAGCGGGCCGACAGCGTGCTGCACGTGCTCAAGGGTTCGCTCACGGACCAGCAGCGGGTGTCTGCACTCTGCAAACTGAGCTACCTCTATCTGGGCAACAACAACGACTCTGCCTTTGCAGCGGCCAGCAGGGCCCACGCCCTTGCCGTGCGCACCAAGGACGCATCGGGCCTGCTGCGCTCCCTGCGCTTCAAGGCCGATGCCCTCTACAGGCTCGGCAATCGCGAGGAGTCGATGGCCCTCAACCGCGAGGCCCTCAGGGTGCCGACAGGCGATGCGGACAGGGTGTACCGCGGATACGTTCACCGTCAATTGGGCATAGGCCACTATCACCGGGCCGAGTATGACAGTGCGCTCTCGGAGTTCTTCCAGGCCTTGGAGCTCTTCGCCCACGACAGCATGAAGCGCGACCGCGCCAGTGTGCTCAACAACATCGGCAACGTCTATTACTTCACCAGCAAGGACAGGGCCATCGACTATTATGAGCAGTCGCTCGCCATCCACAGGCAGATGGGCAACCGCGAGGGCATGGCATCGCAGTATGGCAACATCGGCCTGCTGCTCATTGCCAAAGGGGACACCGCCAAGGCCATCGAATATTCGGAGCGCTCGCTTGCCATCAACGAGGACCTCGGCTTCCGGTCGAACATCGCCACCTCGCTGGTCAACCTGGCCTATGCCTACGAGGCCTTCGGCCGCTATGACCGGGCCATCCCTGTTGCAGAGCGGTCCTTGGAACTGAGGCGCGGATTGAACGACCTCAAGGGCATAGCCGTCTCCACCATCATGCTGGGCAACATCTACAACGCGCAGGGCAACTATGCCAAGGCGCTGCCCTACCTGGAAGAGGGTGCGGCCCGTGCGGCCCAGCAGGAACTGCGCGCCTATGAGTGGGAAACGCTCAAGACGCTGGCCGACATCCATGTGCGGCAGGGGAACCTGCGCAAGGCCGTGGAACTCTACCCACGCGTGCTGGACATCAAGGACAGCATCTACCAGAAGGAGTCGGCCGAGCAGATGGCCAAGATGGAAGGGCTCTATCAGGCCCAGAAGGACGGCAAGGTGCTGCTGCTGGAACAGCAATCCGAGATCAACGAGTTGCAGCTTCGGAAACGCACCACCTATTTGGCCGCTGCCACGGTGGTCACCTTCGTGCTCGGCCTGATGTCGCTGTTCATCTTCTTCGCCTACCGCTCCAAGGCGAGGTCCAATGCCCAGCTGGAGGTGAAGAACAGGCTCATCCACGAGCAGAAGCAGGAGGTGGACATCCGCAACCGCGAGATCATGCAGAGCTTCGACTACGCCCGCAGGCTGCAGGACGCGGTAATGCCCAACACCACCGCACTCAAGGCGCTCTTCCCCGAGTCGTTCCTGCTCTACCTGCCCCGCGATGTGGTGTCGGGCGATTTCTACTGGATGACCGCACACAAGGGCATCCTCTATCTGGCCGTGGGCGACTGCACGGGCCATGGCGTGCCGGGCGCCATGCTCAGCGTCATCGGGCTCAACAGCCTCAACCGCTGCATCAGCGACCTCGGCCTCACCCGCCCCAAGGACGTGCTCACCCAGATGACGCTGGACCTGCTGCTCACCTTCGAGGGCTCCGAATCGCAGGTGCGCGATGGCATGGACATCGCCCTCTGCGCCATCGACCCCGCCACCATGACCCTCACCTTCGCAGGGGCCAACAACCCCGTTTGGATAGCCCGCCAGGGAGCCATGACCGTGCTCAAGGGCGACCGCAGGGCGGTGGGCTTCCACGACAGCAGCGCGGGATTCTCCCAGCAGGAGGTGAAACTCGCACCGGGCGATGTGGTCTACCTCTTCTCCGATGGCTTCCAGGACCAGATCGGGGGCGCGCAGGGCCGCAAGTACCTCACCAGGCGTTTCCGCGAGCAGTTGCAGTCAATCTCCACGCTTCCGTTGGCAGAACAGGGCCAGCGCCTACAGCAGGAGTTCGCCACATGGCGCGGCACAGGCGAACAGACGGACGATGTGTGCGTAGTGGGCGTGCGGGTGGCCTGAACCCCGCAGGGACGAACCCTCCTTCTCCCTTTCACATTTTTTATCGGAACAGTAAGGAAGCTGGGTGAAGCGGGATTTTTAGATGGCTCCGGTTCCCGAAACAAGTGCGGGACAGGCTGTTCCTCCCTTGCAATGACGGCCATCGGAGCGTCATTGCGAACTCCGAGGAACGAGGAGTGAAGCAATCTCAAACATGGCCTCGACATCTTTATCTGTCCGTTTTTTATTGACCGACCGTTCAATCAAAAAGATTTCTCCTTTCCTTTGACCGACCGTTCAGTCAAAGACATGGAAGAACAGCAGACCCTCACAGACATCCCTCCCGAAGTGCGGGTGAGCCCGCACGCGGATGGGTATGTGGCCGAAGCGTGTGACCCCTTCGAAAATGTCCGTGCCCGGGGCTACGGCCCCACCCCCGAATCCGCCCTCGAAGACCTTCACCTCAGCCTCTATTGACCGTATTCCCCTCATCAGCCAATGGCTAAAAGCCAAAGGCTAAAAGCTTAGAATATGTCCCCCCGTACACCCCTTCAGTTCGAAGACCTGCGCACCGACCGCAGGCAGGCCATTCTCAATGCGGCCCTCACCGTGTTTGCCAACCATGGCTATCATTCGGCCTCGGTGAGCATGATCGCCAAAGAGGCGGGCGTGAGCAAGGGGTTGATGTACAATTACTTTGAAAGCAAGGAACAGGTGCTGCTCACGTTGGTCAACGACCTCTTTGACACCGTGGTAGAATTGTTGAAGATCACCCCTGGCGAAGTGCTCACCCGCGAGCGTTTCATTGAACTGATAGACTTCAGCATAGACATTGCAGTGAAAGAACCGCAACGCTGGAAGCTCTACATGTCGCTGGCCTTTCAGCCCGAGGTGACCCCGCTGCTCATGGCCACCATGATGCCCAAGGTGACGCCCTTCATGATGAGCATGTCGCAGTATTTCCACGCCAAAGGCTACGAGGACCCAGTGACCATGATGCGCTACTACAATGCCGTGCTTGATGGCGTACAGATGCACGCCCTCCTCGACCCCGACAATTTCCCCGTGGAAAAAGTGAAACAGATGGTGATAGCGCAGTTTGCAGGATGAAGTGATGAGCGACAAGTGATGAGCGACAAGTAAAAAACGCACAGAATAGAATCCGAACCGTTGAATA
>CAZATP010000095.1:0-3388 GCA_964488095.1 uncultured Chryseobacterium sp. | reverse complement strand
CAAAACAAGAGCGGGAACCCATCTTGACGACAGATTCCCGCTCGCTCCGCATCGGGCCGTGACCCGTTGCTTTGCACCAAACTACTGTTCACCGGTCTCGTCTTCATTCCCGAACAGCGAACTGTCCGTTCCTTCGGCTTCTTCAGACTTCCACCCTGCAAGCAGGACTTCCGTACCCTTTCCGCCTCACCTCGGTCGGCAGGCCGAC
This sequence comes from uncultured Chryseobacterium sp., assembly GCA_964488095.1. Classification (GTDB taxonomy): domain Bacteria; phylum Bacteroidota; class Bacteroidia; order UBA10329; family UBA10329; genus UBA10329. Next base: position 3,180 of record CAZATP010000095.1, on the reverse strand, counting down.
CTTCGGATTCTGACTCCTCCCTCCGCATGTCCCGTGAGACCACTTCAGAAGCGACCTTTCGGCCGACCAACTATCACTTGTTTGGTATTTCAAATGTAGAGGCACGGATGGTGCCGCTCCAAACTTCCGAGGCGGTTCTTACGCACATCGTCTCCACGGGCCATGCACCACCTATGAACAGGTTATGAACCGGAAAAGGGCCGCTTATGAACTTTATGGGGCCTTTGCGCCCTTTTGGCCCTTGCGGTTATGAACAGGTGGGTGCCAAAAGCACCGCCCCGAAAACCTGCGATGGACGCAGACTTTCGGGGCGGAACGCAAAAACAGCGGATGCTCAGGCCTTGGCGGCCTCCTCTTCGCGGAGGGCCCTGCGCAGGATCTTGCCCACGTTGGTCTTGGGAAGTTCGGCACGGAAGGCCACATACTTCGGACGCTTGTAGCCCGTGAGGTTCTCGGCACAGAAGTCCTTGATCTCCTTCTCGGTGAGGCTGGGGTCCTTCTTCACCACGAACACTTTCACCGCCTCGGACGACTTCTCGTCCGGAACACCGATGGCCGCCACTTCAAGCACCTTGGGGTGCGAGGCGATGACGTCCTCCACCTCGTTCGGATACACGTTGAAGCCGGAGACGAGGATCATGTCCTTGATGCGGTCCACGATGGTGAAGTAGCCATCGGCACTCATCACTGCCACATCGCCCGTGCGCAGCCAGCCGTCCTTGATCTGGTTGGCGGACTCCTCGGGGCGGTTGTAGTAGCCCTGCATCACCTGCGGGCCTTTGATGAGGATCTCTCCGCGCTCGCCCACGGGCACCTCCTTGCCGGTCTCATCGCAGAGTTTCATGTCCGTGCCCGGCACAGGCACCCCGATGGAGCCGATGCGCGCAGAGCCGTCCAACGGATTGGCCGATGCCACGGGCGAGCTCTCGGTGAGGCCGTAGCCTTCCACCAGTGTGCTGCCGGTCACCTCCTTCCACTTCTGGGCCACGGGTTTCTGAATGGCCATGGCGCCCCCGATCACGGCTTTCACCGGTTTGAAATCGAGGGTCTTGAACTCCTCGGTGTTCAGCAGGGCGTTGAAGAGGGTGTTCACCCCCGTCATCACCGTCCAACGGTGCTTCCGCAGCTCCTTGATGAAGGCAGGGATGTCGCGCGGGTTGGTCACAAGCACGTTCTTACCGCCCAGACAGATGAACGCCATGCAGTTGACCGTGAGGGAGAAGATGTGGTACATCGGCAGCGGGGTGATGATGACCTCCTCGCCCTGCACCAGCGAATTGCCCATCCACGCTTTCATCTGCTCCATGTTGGCGATCACGTTGCGGTGCGTGAGCACGGCCCCTTTCGATACGCCCGTGGTGCCGCCCGTGTACTGCAGGAAGGCCGTGTCGCTGTTCTTGATCACCGCCAGTTTCGGCTTCAGGCCATGGCTCTTCACCAGGTCGCGGAAATCGATGGTGTTGGGCAGGCTGTAGGCCGGTACCATCTTCTTCACGTGCTTCAGCACCAGATTCACGATGAACTGCTTGGGTTGCGGGAAGAGGTCGGGGATCTGGGTCACGATGATGTGCTTCAGCCCCGTGTTCTTCACGCACTGCTGCAACTCGTGGCAGAAGTTGGCCACAATGACGATGGCCTTCGCGCCCGAGTCGTTGAGCTGGTGCTCCATCTCGCGGGCGGTGTAGAGGGGGTTCACATTCACCACCACCAGACCGGCAATGAACGAACCGTAGATGCAGATGGGATACTGGAGCAGATTGGGCATCTGCAGGGCGATGCGGTCACCGGGCTTCAGGTCGGTGTTCTTCTGTATCCAACCGGCAAAGTTGTGAGCGCGCTCGCGCAGCTGGTTGAAGGTGAGCGTGACGCCCATGTTCTCGAAGGCCACCTTGTCGCCATACAGGGCACAACTGTCCTCAAAGGCCTGAAGGATGCTCGGGTAGCTGTCCGGATTGATGTCGGTGGGAACACCTGCGGGGTAGTGCTGATGCCAGATGCGTGATTCCATTTTTCTTGTGGTTTTCTGTTTTTGGGAAGCCAAAGCTAAGCGCAGCATCCCTTATTGGGAAATGCGAAGTGAGCAGGTGGTAACGGGGGCTATTTGCCCTTCTTTTTCTTCTTTTTCGACTGGAATTCCTCCTCTTTCGCGATAAGGGTCTTCCAATCGTTCTCGCGGCTGAAATCAATGGTCTGCGCGTAATCCGACCGGTCCATTTCCACGCGGTTGATGGGCTGCGTGAGGTAGTCCTCGATTTCGGCAAGCGTGTCCTTCTCCTCGTCCGAACAGAACGACACCGCTAGCCCCTTCTTCATGCCGCGGCCGGTGCGGCCCACGCGGTGCACATAGTTCTCGGGCTTGTCGGGCAGGTCATAGTTCACCACAAAATCCACATCAGGGATGTCGATGCCGCGCGCGCTCACATCTGTTGCCACAAGGATCTTCACCTCACCGCTGCGGAACTGGGCCATGGCGGCATTGCGCTCGGCCGCGTCCTTGTCGCTGTGGATTGTGACGCACTGGATGCTCACCCGCTCCATCGCCTTCAGCACCCGCTCGGCCCGCACCTTGGTGCGCACGAACACCAGAATCTTGCTCTCGGGGTTCTCGTTCACCACCCGTTCGAGGAAATAGCGCTTGTCGTCCATGCCGATGAAGGCCACCGAATGGGTGATGTTCTTGGAGACAGGGTCTTTGGGCGACACCTGGATCCGGATGGGGTTGGTGACGAGCGAATAGGCCAGGTCCTTGATGTGGTCGTTGATGGTGGCCGAGAAGAACAGCGTCTGCCGTTTCTTGGGCAGCTTGTTGGTCAGGTCGCGGATGTCCTTGATGAAACCGAGGTCCAGCATGTGGTCGGCCTCGTCCAGCACAAGCACCTCCACCCGGTGCAGGCGCAGATGCCCTTGGCTCACCAGGTCGAACAGCCGGCCGGGCGTGGCGATGAGCACATCCACACCGTTGTTCAGCCCAGCGATCTGCGGCTCCTGGTCCACGCCCCCGTGAATGCACAGCGCGGTCACCCGCGTATGCCGTGCCAGTTCGATGAACACCCCAGTGATCTGCTCGGCCAGTTCGTGCGTGGGCGCCATCACAATGCATTTCACCCCGTCCGGGCGGTCGGGCCGCTTGCGGTAGTCTATGGTGCTGATGACGGGAATGGCGAACGCGGCCGTCTTGCC
>CAZATP010000094.1:0-3800 GCA_964488095.1 uncultured Chryseobacterium sp. | reverse complement strand
AAATCCCGTAGGGATGTACATTTGGTAAAAAGGACACCCGAAGCCGAACAAGCCCCGTAGGAGCCTGCCCTTAGCTTGACGAAGGGGTCACCATTTGATAGAAACAGACCCCCACCATGGCAAACACCTATACCCAGCTCAACGTTCATTGCGTCTTTGCCGTCAAGGGCCGCGAGAACATCATCACCCGCGATTTCCGTGACGACCTGCACCGCTACATGTCGGGAATCTTGACCAATGATGGAGCATACCCGCTTGCCGTTGGCGGCTGGAAAGACCATGTGCATGTGTTCTTCGAGCTGCCGCCCGCCTTGTCCGTCTCCAAGGTCATGCAGATGCTCAAGGCCACGTCCTCCAAATGGGTCAACGACAACCGTCTGGTGAGAGGACGTTTCAGTTGGCAGGAGGGCTATGGGGCGTTCACGCATTCACGTTCGCAGCGTGACCAGGTCATCCGCTACATCATGGATCAGGAGAACCACCATGCCCAGCGTCCATTCAAAGAAGAGTATCTTGACATGCTGAGACAGAACGACATCAAGTTCGAGGAGGCGTATCTGTTCGACTTCTATGACTGACCACCCGTCAAAGAATGTTCGGCAGGCGCAAGGGGCTTTCCAGCCCAGAAATGGCTGAAAGACCGCGTGGGCCGCACCCTCTCTTTTGAGGACATCGCCCACTATCAGCGCATCATCGTGGCCCTGCTGGAAACGGATAGGCTGATGAAGGAGGTGGATGGGGTTGAAAGGGCAGGTTTGGGGTGAACCACAGGGATTGTGCGCTGAGAGAGCTCCCATGGCGCGCAGTGGCCGGCCCTTTTCAAAGTTTTGAATCCCGATGTCCTCCGGTCAGAGGGCCTTCTGTGAACTTCCCCGGAGCCCAGACGACCTCAATGCCCTCCAAGCGGTCAACGCTTCAGCCACCGTTGTGAGTGGCGGCCACCATCGGTCTCCAGCAGCACCATGTAGAGCCCGCCCGGCAGGTGTGCGAGGTCCAGGGTCACAGCGGCTCCGCTCAGCCTGCGCTGCAGCACAGTTTGCCCAGTTGCCGATAGCAGGGTCAGAAGCGCACCCTCCGGTTCCGCCTCAGCCAATCGCAGGGTCAGCATGCCCTCCGATGGGTTGGGCATCAACACGAGCGCCTGCGCTGTGCGTGGCCCATCTACACCCACACTGAGGGTCTGTTCCAGCCCCACCACCTCCACATCGTCCACATAGATGCCGTCCTCGCGCACAGACTGGTCGCTCGTCAGGCTGAAACGCAGCCACACCGGGCCGCCCACAAAGTCCCCGAGGTCCATCTGCTCCTGCACCCAGGCCGTCTGAAGGCCGTCATACAGCGGTTGGCCCTCATCCTGATTAGCGTTACCTGAAACGGTGTAGTTGCCGCAGAGCGGCTGATAGTTCACCCCATCGGCCGAAGCACTCACCTGAGCATAGTCCCAACCCTGCTCGATCTCCCATCGGGCATGGAAACGGAGCACAGCGGCCGCCATGCCGCTCAGGTCAATGGGCTGTGCCGTGCTCACTTGCCTGTAGCTGCTGTTGGGATAGTCACCGCTGGGCGAATCGGTGATGGACGAGGGGGCCGAGACAAAGTAGGTCTGAGTAAGTCCCCAAGTGCTGTTGCCCAGCCAATCGGATGTGGGCTGAGCATTGTTGCTGAAAAGCTCCACCGCCTGTCCGAAAACGCGCTCCACCGTGTCGGTGACACTATAGATTCCGTTGTCCAGCACCCAGACATAGGACACGACATCACCGGCAACAAGCGAGGGTTGCAGCGTGAACGCCACCGAATCCGTGACCACATCGCCTATCCCCATTCCCGTGTGTACATTGGCACCGCCCACCGAAGCGAAACCCTGAAGGGGCTGCACAGAAACGGTGTATGTGCCATCCTGCCATCCTGCCCGCTGCAGGTCATAGCGCAGATGCCCCGAGGCCGGCAGGGCCAGCGGCTGTCGGTCTGTCAGCAGTCCGTGCACCGTGGCGCTCAGTGCCAGGCGCAGGTTCAGGGTCACATTCTCCACGCAGAGCGGGATGATGCGGTCCTGGCCGGGCCAGAATCCATCGTTGTCATCGCCCACTTCGCAGGTCATGGCGTAGATGGGTGGCCGTGTGGTTGTCAGCTCACCGTAGCCCCAGTCGTCAGAGTCCCCTGCGGCAGGGTAAAGCAGCGAGCTCTGTTGGTTCAGATAACCGTTGTCGGCCACCATCATGTCGGTGATGCGCAGGAAGTTGAGGTGGTCATCACATTGGACAGCATCGGTATAGCCCCATGGGAAAAGCAGCATGTCCGCATAGCTATGAAAGTTGACATTGGTGACGAACTGATGCTGATCGGCAAACCACTCCATCGCCTGCACCTCCGGCTCGGACATGGGGAAGGGGCCGCGATAGACATCGGAGCTGCCATTGGCCGAGGTGCCGGCACCGCCCCAGGCCACGCTGTAGTTGCGGTTCAGGTCCACACCGAAGGTGCCATTGCCGTTGTTCCTTCTGTTCTTGCGCCACATGCCGCCACCGTTGGGATTCGTGGTCTCGTTGTAGATGTATCCGTCAGGGTTCAGCATCGGGATGAAATACATCTCCGTGTGGTTCACGGCCTCGGTAATCTGAGGGTCCTGACCATAGAGCGCCAGCACATGATACATGTAGAAGACGAGCTGGCTGAGCGAAACCGCCTCGCGGGCATGGTGCAGGGCGGTGTAGAGCACGGCAGGCTCCGGCTCATCGGTCTGCGCATTGTCAGAAATACGCACCCAGTAGATGGGCCTGCCCTCGAAGGTGAGGAAATCGCCCACGGGCTGCCTCGCTGTGATGAGTTGCGGGTAGAGCGCTGCCATGTTGTCCAGGTGCCACAGGAACTCGTCATAGGTGAAATAGCCAGCCATGCTCCCGAGCGTGAAGCCCGGAGGCACCCCTATGCTGCCACCCTCACCGCATCCGTCTGCCTGGGCCGTTTTAATCGTTTGTCCTGCCGTCTCCGCACCACGTTCGGCATAGAACCGCTCCATGTCTTCCTGAAGCACATCCACCTTCAGACCTGCCTCGCGCACCTGCTGCACCTCATCATCACGCAGGTCGGTCACCAGTGCATCCTGTTTGCGCAGACCATGGTCGGCCGCCACCGGCAGGGAGTGGAGCAGTCGCCTCGCCTCATCATCCGGCAGCCCGATGCTCACCCGCTGAAACGAATGTTGTGCTGCTGCGGAAAATGTCATTGCCACCATAGAGAGGGATAGGACGAACCCCTTTGCCTGTTTCATGTGCATCGTTTATACCGCAAAGGTCTCAGATGCACCGCGACCTTGACGCCCAGAACCGGACGTATCACCATTAATCCTTTGAACGCAGAAGATATGTCGTTGGTCAAGGTCCACGGGACATGTGATTGAGCTTACGCCCATCCATCTTTCAATAAATTGGTTATCAGCACTGTGAAATCAAGTTCATTTCGATGTCCGAACACCTGCGCATGGCCATTAATACTTAAGAAGTAACGAAATGAATTTATGTATACACGTGACAATAGGCGCTAAAAATGCAGGCATCAGTTCAGTGGCTGTCATTGCACACGGTCCGATTTCTGCGAGATTTTGCCGTTAACAAATCCAACTCCTACCCGTTCGCCATGCTTCACCGTTACCTTCTTGGTCTACTGTTAATCACGTCCTCCGTTCCATCGTTCGCCCAGATATCGCACGGTGGTGAGCCCATCAGTTGCAGTTTGCCGCTGCTGCCGGCCCTCCGGCCTACCGGCTTCAACGCCCAGGAGGTGGCCGATGAGGACATGGTGAA
>CAZATP010000093.1:0-4052 GCA_964488095.1 uncultured Chryseobacterium sp. | reverse complement strand
CTGTGCACCTGTCAGACCTATCGGTCCTTGATCGCCCTGCGGGCCTTGTGCACCGTCAGCTCCGTTCAGTCCTGCTGGACCCTGAGGACCTGCTGTTCCTGCTGGGCCTTGTGCTCCATCAGCTCCGTTCAATCCTGCTGGACCCTGCGGCCCTGCTGGTCCTGCCGGACCTTGTGCTCCATCAGCTCCGTTCAACCCTGCTGGACCCTGCGGACCTACTGGTCCTGCCGGACCTTGTGCTCCATCAGCCCCGTTCAGTCCTGCTGGTCCTGCCGGACCTTGTACTCCATCAGCTCCGTTCAGTCCTGCTGGACCCTGCGGTCCTGCTGGTCCTTGCGGACCCGTGATGCCTGTTGCACCTGTGCTGCCAGTTGGTCCTGTCGCACCTTCCGGACCATCGGCTCCCACAGGTCCCATTGGACCCTGTGGCCCAACGGATTGAACCCAGATTGTGCCATTGAAATACCAGAACTGGTTGTTCGTTGTGTCAAAGACTAAGAGGCCTGTGGCAGGCGCCACAATAGCATTCCGTTGCGCAGCGGTCAGCCGTGGAACCAACAACCCCTTGTTCTGCGCATCAAGATGCAACACAGCTGAAGGGTCTGGGGCGGCAGTGCCAATACCCATATTGTCCTGTGCTAATGCCGCTGAACTGGCAAATACCACGAATGAACTGAGGAGAAGTAACTTTTTAATCATTGTCTTGAGGACGGTGGTTCGATGAAAGGACTGAATCTGACAGACGAACCAAAAGTATATGATGATGAGTGAAAATTTAACAATTATTTTGATTTCAGTAATTATCTGTGTTGACGGATCTCCGAAACACGTTCAGAACTTCTTTCAGCTGACATCTGAAATGAACGTCAAGGATAGTTGATTGAATTTTTCAGGCTCTTCAAAGTGAGGAAGATGACCGCTGTGGCTGAATTCCTCGAATCGGGCGGAAGGCACATGTGTGTGCAATGCTCTTCCGTAGGATAGCGGCAGTATGCGGTCATGCGTTCCCCAGACCATCAATTTGGGCACATCCATCTCATTGACCGCTCTGAAATGAGGTGTGTGGTCCTCGGCCATGAAATGCCTTAGACTGCTCAGCAGGGCCCGTTTGGTGCCCTTGACCTTCAATGGTGCCGTGAACCACGGTTTGAAACCCTTGTGCAGATGCGGTCTGTGGACACCCCGGTCAGGTGCTTTGCGAAGAATCAATCCTCCGAGTGTTCCCATCACTGCCTCACCAAGAAGCGGCACCCGCGACAGGCCTACCAGAGGATCGCCTTTGATGGGCATACCATAGCTGTCCACCCAAAGCATGGAACGAACGCGGTCAGGAAAGGCCGATGCGAAACGCGTGATGATGGCACCACCCATGGAAAGCCCCACCAGACTCACGCGGCCATACATGTTGACATGGCGAAGTAGCTCGTCCAGCTGCGCGATGTAAAGTGATGCATTGTGGGGATGTTGAACGCGATCGGAGAAACCGCGGCCATAGAGGTCGGTGCGCAACACACGGAAGCCGGCATCGGCCAGCACATGGAAATTGTGGTCCCAGATATGGAAATGACCGGCAAGACCGTGCACCAACAGCACCGGAATACCGTTGTCAGGGCCTGCGACCTCGAAGCGGACGCGACCGTGGCTGAGGGACGCGAATTCCCCATGCTGGGCCATCTCCTTCAAGATTGGGTTCCTCATTGCAGGATGTTCTTTTGAAGAGCCGGAAATGTAGCCCCATGGATTGCACCTGATCAAATGTAACACGTCCAAACGTGATAATCCCGTCCTTTGCAGTGCAAGCCGCAACAATGTTCCTGAAACTCTTCTTTGCGTTAAAAAAGGATGGCATTCCTGTGAGTGTGAGGGAATACCTCACGCTACTCGATGCCTTGAAGGGAGGCATTGGGGAGAGTCCGGACGAATTCTATGCCTTGGCCCGAACGGTGCTGATCAAGCACGAGGAACACCTCGATAGGTTCGATGCCATTTTCGGGCAGTACATGGAAGGTGTGATGCGGGTTCCTGACCCGGATATCGCTAACATTCCAGAGGATTGGTTGCGAAAGATGATCGAGAATCATCTGACCGATGAGGAGAAGGCGATGATTGAGGCGATGGGCGGTCTGGAGGCGCTGGCAGAGAGGTTCCGTCAACTGATGGAAGAGCAGAAGGAGCGCCATCAGGGCGGCAACAAATGGATAGGCACGGGAGGAACCTCACCTTTCGGAGCCTATGGTTACAACCCAGCGGGCTATCGCATCGGGCAGGCCGGTAGCAGGAACCGGAGCGCGGTGAAGGTGTGGGATAAGCGCGATTTCCGCGACCTGAGCGATAAGGAGGAGCTGAACACGCGCAACCTGAAAATGGCCCTGCGCAGGCTACGTGTGTTCACGCGGCAAGGGGCAGAGGAGGAGCTTGACTTGGACGGCACAATCAAGGACACCTCCAAGAATGCGGGTTTCCTGCGCTTACGAATGGTGCCCGAACGGAAGAACAACATCAAGGTGCTGATGCTCTTCGATATCGGTGGAAGTATGGACGACCACGTGGAGCTCTGCTCTCGGCTCTTCACCGCGGCCAAGCATGAGTTCAAGCATCTGGAATTCTACTATTTCCACAACTGTCTCTACGAGAGGGTCTGGAAGGACAACAGTCGCAGGTGGACTGACATCACGCCCACGTTCGAGATGATGAACAAGTACAATGATGATTATCGTCTCATCTTCGTGGGCGATGCGAGCATGTCGCCATGGGAGATTCTGCATCCCGGGGGCAGCGTGGAGCACAACAATCCTGAGGCCGGTCTGGTATGGATGGAGCGCATCACGAAGAAATTCCCGCACCACGTTTGGATTAACCCCAATCACGAGGAGAGCTGGAAGTATTCCGAAAGCACCCGCATCCTTAAGGACTCCGTGAGCAACCGCATGTTCCCGCTCACTATCGAAGGGCTGGATAAGGCCATGCGCATGTTGAAGAGCGGTGCGAAAAGAACGGTGGCAGCAGAGGCCTGAAATGAGGAGTTGAGAGCAAGATGAACAGCAGAAAGTCAATTCGGAGATAATGGCGCACGAGAAGATCCTTTCGGAATTGAAGGCGGGCAAGTATCGCCCGGTCTATTTCCTTCAGGGCGATGAGCCTTATTTCATCGACCTCATTTCCGACTACATTCAGGAGCATGCGCTCACGGAGGATGAGCGCAGTTTCAACCAGTCGGTGCTTTACGGGCTGGACAGCGATGTGAGCACCGTGGTGGCAGAGGCCAAGCGTTTCCCGATGATGGCCGAGCGTCAGGTGGTCATCGTTAAAGAGGCGCAAAAGCTCAGGAATCTAGTGCCCACGGAGCCGGATGACGAGTCGAAAAAGAAGAAGGGTGAGCCGGAGAAGAAGGGCGAGTTGTTGGCCTACTGCGAGCATCCGCAGCCGACCACGGTGCTGGTCATCTGTCACAAGTACAAGAAACTCGACACGCGCAAGAAGAAGGCCAAAGACCTACTGGCGGCCATTGAGGCCAGTGGAGGAGTGGTGTTCACCTCAGAGAAGATCAGAGATTACAAGGTGGCCGAGTGGATACAGTCGCACGTCACCCATCAGGGTTATCGCATAGACCCGCGCACAGCCGCCCTGTTGGCAGAGTATCTTGGGAACGACCTCGGCAAGATCATCAACGAGGTGGGTAAGCTTTATATCAGTTTGAAAGAGGGCGGCACGGTCACCCCGGAACTCATTGAGCAGAACATCGGCATCAGCAAGGATTACAACATTTTCGAACTTCAGAGCGCCCTCATATCCAAGAATGTTTTCAAGGCCAACCGCATCATCACGCACTACGCCTACAATCCGAAGGAGCACCCGATTCAGATGCTGCTGCCGGTGCTGCATTCCTTCTTCTTCAAAGTGACGCTGATGCACCATGTGCAGCGGTCGCAGGGCAAGTTGGACGCGGCCCGAACGCTTGGTGTGGCCCCATTCTTCCTCAAGGACTATCAGCAGGCTGCTGCGGTTTTCAATGACAAACGGGTGCGTACCATCATGGCACGGTTGCGCGAGGC
>CAZATP010000092.1:0-4735 GCA_964488095.1 uncultured Chryseobacterium sp. | reverse complement strand
CGGATGTGGTGAAGGCCCTTGCCCTCGGTGCCAAGGGCGTGCTCATCGGCAAGGCCTATCTCTTCGGGCTCGCAGCGGGCGGTGAGGAGGGCGTGGCCCGCACCTACGCCATCCTACGCGATGAGATGGAGCGCGTCATGCGGCTTATCGGGGTGAGCTCGGTGAGCGAGCTGGGGCCAGAGCATGTGAGGAGGGTGAAGGGCTAAGAACTATAATTGTACTGATATATGAGTGCACTAATAATCCCTTGTTACATCAAATCGCAGTGGGATCTTGACTGCCTTAATAGGTTGCTTGATAGCGCGGAAAAACAGTCTAAACTGTTTGATCAGGTTTACCTTATTGATGATGCAAGCCCTTTAACGTATCAACTCCGCCATGACTTTGTTGAACACATCATACTAAAAGAAAATGGAGGGCCTGCAAAGGCTAGAAATGTGGGGATTGACAAAGCCCTTGCTTTAGGTATTCAGCATTTACTGTTCACCGACCATGACTGCATACTTGACAAGGATTGGAACGAGCAAATGACCTCGTTCTTAGACCAGAACGACTTTGCAGCGGTTGGCGGCATGACCTATTCTTGGGGCAAAACGATTTACGACTACTATCATGACATCAATGGAACTTTGGCAGGCAAGTGGCTGCTCCCTGATAGAAAAGAACTGTGGTATATGCCATCACTCAATTTCGGGATGAAAGCATTTGCAGCCGATGAATTTCCATTTGACGAACGGTTTCCAACAGCTGCTGGGGAAGATGTTGACTTATGTCTTCGACTTCGTAGCAAATACAAAATCGGTTTTTGCCCAACAGCAAAGTTGTGGCACGACTACGGCTACAAAAACTCCCTTTCAGGTTTCAATAAGTTTGTGAAGCTGTTCAAGAAATATAAAAGCTCCAGTGCAACGGTTTACGAAGGCCACACCGTCCTGATGTGGGATTCATCTGAATCAATCTATAAAGGCAACATGACATGAGCTTGATATACAGACGTAAGTCAAATGACCCGAATTTTACTCACCTAATCCATGATTACATTGGAGAAATGGGGCCATTCGTTAAGCGAGTGAAAAAACCTCATTTGCTAATACCAATGATGCTGTTCAAGTCCATTGAGTGGGGAATTTACCGTTGGTATAAAACTCCGATCAGGCGTTTCTATGGCGTTAAAGGAAACGAGCTCATTTACATGATCACAAACGCATGCAATGATCGTTGTCCAAAATGCGGTATATGGGAAAGACCTGAGCCAAGAGACCAACACCTATTGGTTTTGCACTTCATCAATTGTTTGAAGCGCCTTCACCATAATTTGTATCAGGTTACGTTGACAGGTGGCGAACCACTTCTTTTCAAAAAGGATGTAATGTTAATCGCTGAAGAAGCCAAGAAACTGAGTGTTCCTATGGTCATAGTTACCAATGCACGATTTCTCGATGAGGAATTTTTGACGAGATACAAAGAGCTTGGACACATACTGGTAATATCAGTTGACTCAGTTGAACGGGACAAGTGGAATGAGTTCAGAGGCAAAAAGAACTTTGATATTGTAATGCCTAAGATTCTGCTTGCAAGGCAAATACTAGGCGACCAGCTTCGAATTCAGTCAGTGCTTTCAAAAGAGTCAGCAGAGGAGATTCCCAAAGTAAAAGAGTGGTGCAGGCAACAGGGCATCCAACACAACATTCAGTTTAATCAGGATTTTGGCGGGCACTGGACGAATGCTTCCAACGAAGTGGTCAACTACGATAACGATACTCCATGTGCAGCTCGAAAGAATATTTGCATTTATCCTAACGGTGATGTTGTAAAGTGCTTTGACCATCGCAGAATTCCTTTGGCCAAGGAGCCGTTGGGTAACATTGCGAAGAAGGACATCATTGAAATACTTTGCACCAAGCGTTCAACAGAAGTTTCAAAAATCATGAAGACCTGTAATCTACCCTGCAAGAACATGTCTTGCAATAAACCTCAAACCCTCCTATTTAACTGATGCAAGAAAAATGTGACATAATCATAATTAGGGGTGCTCCCGGTTCGGGTAAATCACAGACAGCAAAAAGTCTGACTCCGTTTTTTCCTAAAGGAGCACGGTTGGAGGTTGACATTATTCGCCAAATGGTGATATCGGTTGATTGGAAAAATCAGCAAGAACATATTGACATGCTCCATGCATCAACCAAGTTGGTTTTTGAATTCCTGGAATTCGCCTACACACCAGTAATTGTGGTTGACACTTTTAGCGGTGATAAAATCAATCGCTATCTCGACACTCTCTATAAGCTTGATGAGAAACTTTCAATTAAAATCTTCGGACTTTACACAACAGATGAGGAACTAAAAAGAAGATTGAACTTGCGAACAAGTTCAGAGTTCAAAGATTTCCCGATTTGCAAACGATTGAATGACGATGTTCTCAAATGGAAACACGAAAGCGAATTTCAAATTAATACGACCGGACTTTTGCCCACACAGACAGCAGCGATAATATACCGGCAGATTAAATCATAACAGCATGCTACCCGGTAGCCATTATTTATACCCAAGCATTCCTCCCTCTCACCACATAACCCTTTAGTCCCCCTGATCGGCCTGCACTCTTGCCCATCCTTGCTCCGCGTTTCCCTTGCCATACTGCTCCTTCTTCTGCTCTTCAAAGGAGCGGCTGCGCAACAGGGCGCTGAAAGGGCCGACTTCCTCATCACCATCGCCTGGCCCCGCGCCTTGGCCAAGCAGACCGATGCGGGATACAATGACGTGGCCCGCGCCCTGGGCATCAACCGCAGGGGCTACTACCGTGCGGGCCATGCCGCGCTCATCCTTGTCAATGCGGCCGACAGCTCGTGCCACTACTTCGATTTCGGGCGGTATCATTCACCCTTCGGCACAGGCCGTGTGCGCAGTGCCACCTCCGACCACGACCTCGCGCTCCGCACCAAGGCCCATATCCAAGGAAGGAGAATCCTCAACTTCCGTGAGCTATTGGAAGAGGTGCTGAAGAACCCCTCCAGCCATGCCAGCGGGCCAATGTGGGCCGGATATGTGCGGGCAGACTTCCAGAGCGCGGTGGAGGCCGCAGAACGTCTTCAGGAAGCGAGCCCGACCGTCTACGGGCCCTTCGTGAAGGGCGGCACCAACTGCACGCGCTTTGTGCGCACCGTGGCGCTCAAGGCGAAGATGCCGCTGGCCCATCGCGCACGGATGGCCGTGGTGCCGATGCTCACCCCCACGCCCCTGAACAACGTGGCCGCGCTGTGGCACCACGTGCGCATACCGAAGAAGGAGAACGTGGTGCTGGAGGAATGCAAGGTGCGCAGATACTGCCCGCCTGTGCTGCTCGACACCACCCTGCCCGCCCCTCCACGGCCCATCACCGTGCCCGAGGATGCGCAATGGGTGGCGGGGGAGACCTCCGGCTCGTGGTTCCAGCTGACACCCGAAGGGGACGGCCCTTCGACAAGCTCAGGACAAGCTTTCCGACTGACCCGCTACTGCGGTGACGGGCCGATGGAATGCACCAGCCTATTGCGGTCGGACGGATGGGTACTCCGACTTGAGGGGAACTTCAAAATCATTCCGATGAGCCACTGTGCCGAGGTGCGCGTGGTGGACGCAGACGGGAAGCTGCACACGCTGAGCGCACCATGACCGCCATCACTTGAGGAAATGACGCGGACAGGCCCTTGCTGCTCCGGTCTGTCGCACAACTTTCACGCTGTCTGAGCGTTAGGGCCTAACTTGCGGTTGCTATGATGCAAAGGTTGCTCCCCTTCTGGATAGTGCTGATGGGCATGGCCTTGCCAGTTCTGGCGCAGGGGCCGCACCCCATTCTCACGGAGTTCGTGCTCATACGGCAGTACGAGGGCATCCTGCTCAAATGGACCATCAAGGGCGGCAGCCGCTGTGAGGGCACCCGCATCTACCGCGCAGAGGGCGATGGACCGTTCGCGCTCATCGGCAGCATCGAGGGCATCTGTGGGGGCACCGATTTCAACGAGACCTACACCTACCACGACACGCTGCCCGCCAGCAACCGCGAGAACCACTACCGCCTGGAGATGGGCGACCTCGGTTTCACCGACACCGTGACGCTGTTCTATGACGACTTCGGGCCCAGCGGCCATGCGCGCCTCACCGACCCGCACACCGGCACCGTGACCCTGCTGGTGAGCAATGCCCGCAACGTGCCGCTCACCGTGCAACTGCTGGACATGAACGGCCGTGTGGCCGTGCACCAGCAGACGGTGTCCAACGCGCTGGTGCTCGACACGGCCCATCTGCCACGAGGGGTCTATGTGTACCGCATCAGCGGGGAGGGCGTCAATCCGGTAACGGGGCGGCTGGCGGTGGGGCATCCGTAACGGCATCCTCCGTGCGCGGACGGAACCCGTACTTCACCAGTCCGGCCACATTCATCACCCCCATGGCCATGTAGTGCGGCAGGGCGAAGAGCGTTTCGAGCGCCACGCCCTTGGGCCTGCCCAGCCGCTCCTCGCAGGCACGGCCTATGTAGCTCATGCGCCACCAGTGCTCGGACCATCGGCCCTCGGCCCCGTGCTGGAACACCTCCCTGCCCGTGATGCGGATGCACTCCACATGCCCCCGGTGCGAGCAGGGGATGTACGATGCCGTGGAATCGGTCTGCCCCTGTGCCGCTGCCCCCATGGGCAGGCACAGCAGCAGCAGGGCAAGGGCCTTGTGCAGGTAAAGTCCGGGCGGGTGTGGCATCTGC
>CAZATP010000091.1:0-4975 GCA_964488095.1 uncultured Chryseobacterium sp. | reverse complement strand
TTAGTTCGGGGTGACCCCGTCAAGAGGCTTAGGCCGATTGGCGGGGTCTTGCTTTTGGTATGGTACTTTACCCTGAATTCGGGATAACAGGACTGTGAAAACGCGCCCCACATTGGCTGGGCAGGCCTTCCCTACTGGACTTTTCGGACAATCGCATATTTTGCTGCCACGGTAGCGACCCTTTTGGGCTCCTGATTGCGCATCGCACCTTGAAAAGCCTCTTCTTATCGCCCGTATGGCGGAGAACGCCACATTCTGAGTTCTGCAAGCACAGTTGGGACGAATCATTCGGAAGAACCCTTTTGGCGAACCTAGGTCAGGAGGGTAATGCGGTGCCACATTGTCATCAGTGGTCGTCTCTGTGTTCACAGACCGGAGCGTGTCCATTCTGGAAGACAACGCCACATTGCTGGCCATGAACGGTCCGTTTTCCTCCTACCAGTGGTACTTGGATGGTGACATCATTCCAAATGCAGACCAATCTTCATATACACCGGTTGAGAATGGTGACTACACCGTGATGGTGAACGATGGCACCTGCGATGGCACTTCTGCTGCGCATCCGTTCAATGGCATTGTGACAGGGATTGAAAATGTTGACAATGCGGTGATGACCGTTTCGCCCAACCCTTTCACTGCTGCATTCGTCATCGAAGTGAAAGAAGCAACGGTGGTCAGTCTGTTCAACGTTCTGGGTGAGCAGGTTCTTACCCTTTCGGTGAACGGCCGCACAACCATTGACGCAGAATCACTTCCCACGGGAATCTACTTCCTGAGAAACAGTGAAAACGCTGCGGCAGTCCGTTTAGTGAAGCATTAATTGTACGCGAGAATAACGAAAGGCCGATCTGCACACGCAGGTCGGCCTTTTCTGCGGGCTCAGGAAATACCCACCCTTTCCAGCAGCGCATCCACGCGTTCCGGTGAAATGCTCACCTCAATCTTGCCTTCCAGCACCACATGCCCTCCATCGGTACGCACATATTCCTTCACATAGGTCAGATTGATGATGAAGGAGCGGTGGCAGCGGAAGAAGTCCTTATTGTTGGAGAGCAGGTCCTCGAAGTGCTTCAGGTTGCGGCTGGCAGTTATGGTAGTACCGTCCCTGCACACGATGCTCGTGTAGGCCCTTTCGCCCCGGAGGTAAAGGATCTCGTCAAACGATAGGAACCGCATGCCGTTGAGATGGGGCACGGCCAGTTTGCCAGCGCTGTCTCCCTTCAACTGATGACGGAGCATCTGAATGCGTGAATTGTCACGCTCCTGCAGCCGAGAGGTGCGCTCCACGGCCTCCACAAGGTCTTTGCCGGAAATAGGCTTCAGCAGATAATCCACAGCCGAGAGCTTGAACGCCTGAATGGCATAATGATCATAGGCGGTGCAGAAGATGATGTTGAAGTTCACCTCATCGTCATTGAAGAAATCGAGCAGTTCGAGGCCGCTGTGTCCTGGCATTTCAATGTCAAGGAAAACGAGGTCGGGGCTGTGGCGCTTGATGGCCTTCACGCCATTGGGCAGGTCATCGCAGTCGGCCACCACCTCCACTTGTGGACACAGATCGGCCAGCATGGCACGTAGCAACTGCCGAGCCTTGTTCTCATCATCAACTATGATTGCTTTCATCGGTTCAAATATCTGCTGTTGAATCTCTTCTGCTCGATACCGTTTTACGAATAGGCGCTTTGGCTTTACAATGAGTGGTCATTTGGAGTGGATGAACAGAATCCCCCGCCCTTCGGGCACCCCCTTTTCAAGGGGGAAAGAGGTCAGCGGTTCATTGCAACATTGGTGGCGAAGAACAATGACCCTCATTTCCGCAAAAAAATCCCCCGCCCTTCGGGCATCCGCCTAAGGCGAAGGAAGGGCGTCCGTGCTTCACTGCAAAGTTTGTTTAGATCTGCCACGTTCATCATTTCAGCGGCATCATGAGGATGACCGTGGTGCCCTCTGCCCTGCCCTGCGCGTCCACCCGGTCGATATAGGTGACGGTGAACCCTTCGGGAATGGCTTTGTTCATAATCTCCAACCGCTTCTGGTTGGCCTCGGTGGAGAACGGTCTGTGGCGCGAACTCTTGGCATTCAGTTCTGCAGACCGTTTGCGCCCGATGCCGTTATCCTCAATGGTCACCTCCAGCATATCGTTTGGTTTCAGCCGGAAGAGAATGCGCACACTTCGGTTCTCTTTCTTGTGCAGCAGCCCGTGTTTCACCGCATTCTCCAAATAGGGCTGAATGAGCATGGTGGGGATGAAACACTGCTCCGCCTTGATGGCCGGCTCAATGTCGATTTCAATATCAAGACTTTCCTCAAAGCGCATCTTCTCCAGTTCGAGATAGAGCTTGAGGGCCTCCACCTCATCGCGCAGGCACACCTTCTCGTGGTTGCTCATTTCGAGGATGAGACGTGTGAGGCTGCTGAACTTGCCCAGATAGCTGATGGCGTTGGGCTTGTCGTTCAGGTAGATGTAGCTCTGAATGGTATTGAGGGCATTGAAGATGAAATGCGGGTTCATCTGCGAGCGGATGGACGCCAGCATGGACCGGTCCAGTTCCTTCTCCAGCTTCAATTTCTCCTGAATGAGAATGTTCTGCCCTTCGATGAAGCGCAATCGGTAGCGGTAGAGCGTGTATACACCCACTGCGAACAGCACGAGACACAGTGCGATGAACCACCAACGGGCATAGACCGGGGCGATGATACGCAGCGAAACAGCCGTAGTGGTCGTTCTGCGCCCATCCGGAAGCACGGCCTGCAGCTCCACTTCATAATCGCCCGGGGAGAGATAGGGCAGATTCAGCATGCGCGACATGGGGTCGTTGCTCCGCCACTCGCCCCCGTTCACACGATAGCGCACCTCGAGGGCATTGAGGTCTCCGAACCACGGAACGGTATAGTCCAGCCGGATGCTGTTGCGGTGATGCGGCAGCCGCACCTCGTGCGCCATGGACACGGCCTCATCATTGCTCCACAGCCGCTCTATGCGCAGTTCGGGCAGACGGGCAGGGCCGAGCGGTGTGTGCAGCCCTGCGCGGATCACCCGCTGACCGGAAGCCACGTAGAGCATCCCATCCCTGATGATGAAATCCGAAAGCAGGTCGTTGGTTCCAAGGAAAGAGGTGTTCACCCGTCCCACTTCGAGTGTTCGGGGGTCGATGGTGCGGATGCGCCTGTCCGTGCGGGCATAGATGAGGCCATTGTGCAGCACCATCCGGCCTATGGCACCTGTTCCACCGATAGAATCGGGAGGAATGCTTGTGATGATGTTGCCCTCGGTGTCCAACAGCAGAATGCCCTGTGAGATGGTGGACGCGAAGAGCGTGTCGCCCACCCAGAGGATCTGCGTGGCAATGACATCCTTGTTCAGCGCGATGGAGGTGGGCTGTCCGTTCAGCCCGAACTGCCGGATGCCGATGGAGGTGGCCACCTGCCCCGTGCCGTCCTGCACACGTTTTTCCATGGATGTGCTACGGAACATGGCCGAGCCCACCTCGATGGTCTGCCATTCGGCATTCGCGGAGGCCATGTGTATGCGTTTGATGGCCCCGGTCACAGCCATTACGTACCTGTCGCGCCCCTCGCGGAGCATGTCTTTCACCGCTCCATCTTTCGCGGCCACCTGTTTTCCGTTCCTATGGACATATAGCCTATCCGAGGCCACCAGCACGGCATTGTCCTCCACACTGCGCAGTATGCTGACCACCCTGTGGCGTGCAGAAGCCTTGATGAGCAGCCTCAGCTCTCGGTTGTGCTCACCGTCCAGTTCCCACACGTTGCCCGACTCGGTGCCGATGAGGATACCCTCCCCGTCATCGCGGTGGGCGAACACGGTGAAGGGGTCGTCCGCGGGCGACCACTGCACCACGGTCGGGTCGGGAATGCGGAAGATGCCCCTGTCGGTAGTGGTGACCCAGAACGCCCCGTCCCTGTCGCGCAGCACGTCTGACACGCTGCGGCCTTTGAGCAGCGGCTGGTCGAAAAGGATGGGCCGAAGGTCGCGGTCGAGCACAAAGAGGCCGTCCGTGGTGCCCACCCATAGCAAGGAATCTCCGAATGTGCGGACACACTGCACCACTACATCCGAGGGCAAGCGTTTCAACTCTCGCATTTCGGGCAACACCTGATAGACCAACCCTGCGTTGGTGCGCTTGGGAAAGGCGTAGAAGCGGTCGCCCACCATACCCATCTCATAAGCGGCAAAGCCTGACAGCATGCTGACATTGAGGGTGCGCACCGGAGCCTGCCCATTGAATTCCAGCAACTGTTGTTCGGTCAACACCCACAGATTGCCATTATAAAGTTGGGTACTGCCGATATGATCGTGGGTGGTGAGCATCTGCTGCGGGGTCAGCGTGTGCTGGTCGTAGAAAACGATCTGCCTGCCGAAAGCGTTGACAATGCTGCCCTGCGGAGTGAGAATGAACGGGGCGTAGTTACCACTCACGGGAATCCGTTCTTCGGGCATCATCACCCCATCGGTCACGTGAAATACCTGTCCGATAAAATTCTGGCACCAGATGCGGCCAACGCTGTCCTCGAACACATTGCTCACGGCCGAGCCGTTCATCGATGGGTGCGTGAAGGTGATGAAGTCCTTGCCATCGAAGCGGCTCAGGCCCTTGTCGTGGCCCAGCCACATCTGGCCGTGGTGATCCTGCGCGATGTCGAACACCATGTTGGACGGCAGCCCCTCGGCCTGCGACCAATGCTGCATCACCGGTTGCTGCGCCAAGGCGTCATTCCCAAGGAGAATGAATAGCAGGAACAGGCAAATCAGGTGGAAGAGGCGCACGGGAGGCAAAGGTACTTGCTCGGAAATGGGCAGGTCCATTCGACACCTGCCAAACGGCCAATGATACTGAAACCGGAAGAATCCAGAATCCGACTCCGGGGTTCTTACGATTCCGAACCCCACTGAAACCCAACAAAATCAACACTTTAAGAATTCAATCGCACTGAAGAAAGTGTAAAACGGTTT
>CAZATP010000090.1:0-5235 GCA_964488095.1 uncultured Chryseobacterium sp. | reverse complement strand
TTCCAGCGGGTTACTCAGTTCTCTATGTACTGACCGAAGGTGCTGGTCTTGTGATTATCAATGCGGCTGCAACGCCAAGTTTCACAGTTAACGCAACCGGTGATTACACCATTCACACGCTGGTGTATGACCCGACTACGTTGGATGTGAGCAGCGTTGTGTTCGGAACCACTACTGGTTTTGATGTGAACGGTCTGTTGATTCAAGGCGGTGGAACCATCTGTGGTGCGCTTGACGTGGCCGGTGCTCCGATCGTTGTTGACGAAGTGGTAGGCCTCAGCGAAAGCTTGAATGGCAGCCTGAGCGTTTACCCGAACCCAAGCAACGGGCAGTTCATTGTTGAGCTGAACGGTGCAGAAGGAGTGGGCACGCTGAACATCATGGACATGATGGGCCGCAGGGTTTACACCGCTGGTGTGAACTTCAATGGTAGCTTCCGTCAGTCCATCGACCTCAATGTGGCCGAAGGCACCTATGTGCTTCAGGTGATTACGGAGAATGGTATCGCTACCCGCAAGGTGGAGCTGAACTGATAGTTCTTTCTCTTGAATGGAGACCCCGTTCTGCCTTGGCAGGGCGGGGTCTCTTTTTTGGGATTGACCCAAGGCGATGGTCAAATGCTCACCGATACGCATTGCCTACCTTTGCACCTTAGTGAGACCCCATGAGTGATGCTATCAAACACGAGTGCGGAATAGCCCTCGTAAGGCTTCTGAAGCCGCTTCAGTATTACAAGGACAAGTACGGTACCTGCTTCTACGGTCTGAACAAGATGTATCTCCTGATGGAGAAGCAGCACAACCGTGGCCAGGACGGGGCAGGACTGGCCAACATCAAACTGAATGTTCCGCCCGGGCACCGCTACATCAGCAGAAAGCGATCGAACACTGCCACTCCGATCAAGGACATTTTTGCAGAGATCAATGAACGTTTTGAAGCGGAGTTTGAGAAGACTCCCGAGTCCATGGACGACCCGGAGTGGCTCAAACTAAATCTCCCCTTCACTGGTGAGCTATTCCTCGGGCACCTGCGCTATGGAACTTTCGGGGGCAACAGCATTGAGAACTGCCATCCATTCCTTAGGCAGAACAATTGGAAGACCCGTAATCTCGTGCTGGCAGGCAACTTCAACATGACCAATGTGGATGAGCTCTTCCAGCAGCTCGTAGACCTCGGTCAGCATCCGAAGGAGGTTGCGGACACGGTCACTGTTCTGGAGAAGATCGGACACTTTCTGGATGAGGAGAACGACCGCATCTACTATGCCCTGAAGGATGTTGTGGGAGGCAAGAAGTCCATGAGTCCAGTCATAGAGGAGAAACTGGATGTGGGCCGTATTCTGCGTGAATCGGCCAAGAAATGGGACGGAGGCTATGTGATGGCGGGTCTCATCGGGCATGGAGATGCGTTCGTGATGCGCGACCCGGCAGCCATCCGCCCAGGATTCTGGTATCAGGACGATGAGGTGGTGGTGGTGGCCAGCGAGCGCCCGGCCATTCAGACCGCATTCAACGTGAAGTGGGATCAGGTGAAGGAACTGAAGCCTGCCCATGCACTTATCATCAAGAAGAACGGGTCGGTGACGGAAGAACCCTTCATTGAGGAACTGCCGCGCAAGGCCTGCTCATTCGAGCGCATCTATTTCTCCCGTGGCAGCGACCGTGACATTTATGCCGAGCGCAAGGAGTTGGGCAGGTTACTGGTGCCGAGAGTTCTTGAGTCTGTGAATCATGACATTGAGAACACAGTATTCTCCTACATACCGAACACGGCCGAGACTGCGTTCTACGGCATGATCAAAGGGTTGGAGGACTACGTGAATGTCCTCAAGACGGATCTCATTCTTTCAGGGAAGCGCTCGCTCAATGCAGATGAGGTCAGAAAAATCCTGTCGATGCGGGCAAGGGTGGAGAAACTGGCGATCAAGGACGCTAAGCTGCGCACCTTCATCACGGATGACATTCACCGGGATGACCTCGTTTCGCACGTCTATGATGTGACCTACGGTGCAGTCAGAAGAGGTGTGGACAGCATCGTTCTGATTGATGACAGCATTGTGCGAGGCACCACGCTGAAGCAGAGCATTCTGCGCATCATGGACCGATTGGGGCCGAAGAAGATTGTCATCGTTTCCAGTGCACCGCAGATCCGCTATCCCGACTGCTATGGCATTGACATGGCGAAGCTGGGCGATTTCATGGTATTCCGTGCGGCAGTGGCCCTCATCAAGGAACGTTTCATGGACAATCTGCTCGATGAAGTGTTGGAGAAGGCGAAGGTCCAGATGGAATTGCCCATGGAGCAGAATATCAATGTGGTGAAGGAAATTTACGCACCGTTCACCACCGAGGAGCTTTCAGCCAAGAGTGCTGAATTGGTGAGTCCGGACGGCATAAATGCCGAGGTGGAAATCATCTTTCAGAGCGTGGAGAATCTTCATGCGGCATGCCCCAATCACTTGGGCGACTGGTACTTTACAGGCGATTACCCGACCCCAGGCGGGAATCGTGTGGTGAACCGGGCCTTCATCAATTACATGGAGGGTAAAAACGTACGTGCCTACTGATGAAATTCGGGAAGGCAGACGACCCAAGCAGCATCGACCTATCCCTTCCTCCCGACCATCTGGGAACAGGGATTCTTTTAAGCAGACAATGCGAAAGGAAGGAGCCGATGCGCCTCTACGTAGGCTGCGCGAAGTGGAACAAAGAAGACCTTAAGAACTTCTATCCGAAGGGAACGAAGGACGAGCTGGACTACTATGCCTCGCAGTTCAACTGTATCGAGTTGAACGCCACCTTCTACCGCATATTCCCAAGAGCGCAATTCGAGAAGTGGCGGGAGAAAACACCCGATGGCTTCCGATTCTTCCCGAAGGTGGCGCAGAACGTGAGCCATTGGGGTAGATTGAAGGACGTGGAGAAGGTGGTCGATGAGGTGGTCCATGCCTTCGAGGGGCTGGAGGAGAAACTGGGCCGCGCATTCCTTCAGATGACCGAGAATTTCAGCCCGAAGGACTTTGACCGCGTGGTGCGTTTTATGGAGTACTGGCCAAAGCATATCCCACTGGCGATGGAGTTTCGCCACACGGACTGGTATAATGACCCAATAGTGGCCGATGAGCTTTATGCTTTGCTCGAAGCCCACGGCATCTCCAATGTGATTACCGACACGGCAGGCAGGCGCGACCTACTGCACATGCGGCTAACCACACCATCGGCCTTCATCCGTTTCACGGGCGCGAATCACCCAAGCGACCGCATACGACTCGATGATTGGATCGACCGCCTTGTGGAATGGGACAGGCTCGGCATCCGTGAGGTCGATTTCTTCGTGCATCAGAACATGGAGCTTGAATCGCCTATGCTGGCGGCCTACTTCATTGGGAAGATGAACGAAAGGCTGGCGTTGGGACTGAAGGTGCCGGCAACCCTCAGTGTATAAAGCTTGTGTCAACAGCTGGTATGCTGCATTAAACTGTACCTTTCGAATCGCTGAATCGACTTTATCGTTTTGGTTTACAATAGATTATAATGGGAAGAAAACATCATCAGGGAAAAGGGAAGAAAGCTGCCAACGGAGGCGGTAAGCAGGCAGGCCTCCGAGAGGCCGCGATGAACATATTCACCAAAAGCCCCGACAAGCCACTCAACTACAAGCAGGTGGCGAAGCGGTTGGAGATTGAGGACCAGAATGACCGCAACGAGTTGCAGAAGGTCATCCATCAGTTGAAGATGAGCGGTGACCTGCAGGAGGTGAGCGCGGGACAGTACCGTATGAGACGGATGCCTTCGCCACAGCTTATCGGCAAGGTGGACCTCACGGCAGCGGGCGCGGCCTTCGTCACGGTGGAGGGCATCGACAAGGACATCTACATCGAGCCGCGCAAGGTGCGGCAGGCGTTGCAGGGGGACACGGTGAAACTGAGCGTCTATGCCCGGCAGAAGGGTTCGCGCATTGAGGGCGAGATTGTGGAGATACTGCAACGCGCCAAGGAGACCTATGTGGGCGTGATCAAGGCCAGTAAGTCTTTCGCTTTCGTTATTCCTGACGACCCGAAGATGCGGGTCGATTTCTATGTGCCGCTGCATGAGCTGAACGGTGCGAAGGACGGGGACAAGGTGATCGTGAAGATGACCGAGTGGCAGGAGCGCGCGCACAACCCGATGGGCAGCGTGATCATGGTGCTGGGCCGCCCAGGCGACATGGACGTGGAGATGAACTCCATCCTCGCGGAGTTCGATTTCCCGCTCTCTTTCCCCAAGAATGTGGAGGAAGAGGCCGCCCGCATCCCTGATGAGATCACCAAGGATGAGATTGCGAAGCGGAGGGACATGCGCAGCGTGACCACCCTGACCATCGACCCCGATGATGCCAAGGACTTTGACGATGCCATCTCCATTCGGAAAATGGAAAATGGGAATTGGGAAATAGGGATTCACATTGCAGATGTCTCCCACTACGTGCGGCCCGACACCGCGCTGGACAAGGAGGCTATAAGCCGCGCCACATCGGTCTATCTGGTGGACCGTACCATCCCGATGTTGCCAGAGAAGCTGTCGAACATGGTCTGCTCGCTGCGGCCCAACGAGGACAAGCTGGTGTTCTCGGCCATCTTCGAGCTGGACGAGAAGGCGAACGTGCTCAACGACTGGTTCGGCCGCTGCGTCATCAACTCGGACAACCGGTTCACCTACGACCAGGCGCAGGCCATCATCGAAGGCGGGGAAGGGCCGTTGAAGGACGAGGTGCTCACGCTCCACGGCCTTGCGAAGCATCTGCGCGAGGCGCGGTTCAAGAACGGGGCCATCGCGTTCGAGAAGGAGGAGGTGAAGTTCAGGATAGACGAGAAGGGCAACCCCATCGAGCTGTTCATCAAGCAGTACAAGGACAGCAACAAGCTGGTGGAGGAGTTCATGCTGCTGGCGAACAAGCGCGTGGCGGAGTTCATCGGAAAGCCGAAGAAGGGCGGGCAGGCCAAGACGTTCGTCTATCGCATCCACGACAACCCATCGCAGGAAAAGCTGGAGCTGCTGGTGAGCATCGCGGCCCAGTTTGACTACAAGGTGCAGCTTGGGCCGCGCAAGATCCTCACCGACTCACTGAACAAGCTCCTGAGCGACATCAAAGGCAAGGGCGAGGAGAACATGCTGAGCACCCTCGCCATCCGCAGCATGGCCAAGGCGGTCTATAGCACGGAGAACATCGGACACTTCGGGCTGGGATTCAGCCACT
>CAZATP010000089.1:0-5376 GCA_964488095.1 uncultured Chryseobacterium sp. | reverse complement strand
CGCGGTCGCGCACGTTGACCCCGATGGAGATCCTGCGCTTGGCATCCTCCCGCGATATCATCATCGGCCCTTCGGAGGGCACCATTTCGGCCACTTGCGACAGTGGAATGTGCGCGCCATCGGACGAGTGGACGAACACACGGCTCAGGTTCAAACGTTCGCGATAGGCAGGTGCAAGGCGCAGCACGAGGTCGAACCTCCGCTCGTTCTCATACACCGAACCCGAAACCTCGCCCGCGTATGCCGCACGGATAGCAGTGTTCACGTCCTCTACATTGATACCGAACATGGCCATCTGCTGGCGGTTCATGCGGACGGTGAGCTGGCGCAGGCCTGCGGTCTGTTCCACCTTCACATCGCCCGCGCCCTGCACCTCGCGAATGATGGTTGCGGCATGGTCGGCCTGGTGTTTCAGCTCCACCACATCTTCTCCGAATATCTTGATGGCAATGTCGGTCTTGGCACCTGTCATCAGCTCGTTGAACCGCAGTTGGATGGGTTGCGTGAATTCGAACGACACGTTGGGAACATCGGCCAAGGCATCCTTCATCTTGGCAATAAGTTCCTCGCGGCTGTTGGCCGAGGTCCATTCTTCGCGCTCCTTGAGCAGGATCATGATGTCGGCATCCTCGATGGCCATGGGATCGGTAGGCACTTCGGCCGTGCCAATCTTGCTCACCACGTGGTTCACCTCGGGGAATTCATCCTTCAGGATCTTCTCAATTGCCGTTGACGTGGCGATGCTCTGGCTGAGGGAGCTTCCCGGAGGAATACTCATCTGCATGGCAAGGTCGCCTTCTTCGAGCGTGGGCACGAATTCGGCCCCCATTCTGGAGAAAATGAAAATGGAAAATAGAAATAGGAAAATGGTAGCGGAGATGATGGCCAGCGGACGCTTCAGTGCGGTGCGGAGCACGGGCACATAGAAATCCGTGACCCGATGCATCATGCGGTCAGCGAAATTCTCCTTGTCGGTCACCTTGCGCTTGAGCAGGATGGACGACATCACCGGCACATAGGTGATGGACAGCAGCAACGAACCGAGAATGGCAAAACTGACGGTCTGCGCCATTGGCAGGAAGGTCTTTCCCTCCACACCTTCCAACGTGAACACCGGAACGAACACCACCAAGATGATGAGCACCCCGAAGGCTGCCGAGCGGTAGATCTGCCCTGCGGCCGTGCCGATGGCCTTGTCCATCTGCGCGCGGTTCAATGTCATGCCTTTGTGGTGCTTGTGCAGATAGTGCAACACGCCTTCCACGATGATCACTGCCCCGTCCACCACGATGCCGAAGTCGATGGCACCGAGGCTCATCAGGTTGGCCGAAACTCCGAAAATGCGCATCATGATGATGGCGAACAGCATGGCCAGCGGAATGACTGAGGCCACCACGAACCCTGCACGCAGATTGCCCAGCATCAATACTAGAACGAAGATAACGATGAGGCCGCCTTCGATTAGGTTCTTTGTAACCGTACCGATGGTCTTACCCACCAGTACCGAACGGTCGAGGTAGGGATAGATCGCCACGCCTTCGGGCAGGGCCTTCTCCACCTGTTTCATGCGCTCCTTCACATTGTCGATGGCCTGCGATGAGTTACCGCCTTTCAGCATCAGCGTGATGCCGCCCACCACTTCGCCCTTGCCGTCCATCGTCATGGCACCATAGCGTTTCGGGCTTCCGTAACCAACGGTGGCCACGTCCATCACCCGCACCGGGAATCCGTTCTGCACCTCGATAATGATGTTGCGGATGTCATCAAAATGCTCCGCCCGACCCTCTGTGCGGATGTAGAAGGCATTCGCACCCTGCTCGATGTAACTGCCACCGCTGTTGGCGTTGTTCCTTTCCAGCGCGGCCTTCACGTCATTGATGGTCACATCGCGCGCAAGCATGAGCTCGGGGTTGATGGCCACCTCATACTGTTTCACCAGTCCACCGAAGCTGCTCACCTCAATGATGCCGGGAATGCCCGTAAGCTGTCGCTTCACGATCCAGTCCTGAATGGTGCGCAGTTCCATGATGTCGAACTTCTTTTCGAAGCCCGGCTTCACGGCCAACACATACTGGTATATCTCACCCAGTCCGGTGGTGATGGGCATCATCTCGGGCGAACCGAGTTCTGCAGGAATGTCCCCAGAAACGAGGGTGATCTGCTCGGCCACGAACTGCCGGGCGCGCATCAGGTCCACATCCTCATCAAACACCACGGTGACCACCGAAAGTCCGTAGCGCGAAATGCTGCGCACCTCGGTGACATCGGGAATGTTTGCCATCGCAGCCTCGATGGGGAAGGTGACATACTGCTCCACCTCCTGCGCGGCAAGGGTGGGCGATGTGGTTACAATCTGTACTTGGTTGTTGGTGATGTCGGGCACGGCATCCACGGCCAGGCCGCTGAGGGCGTAGAGTCCTGCACCTGTGAGGGCAATGACCCCGATAAACACCATGAGCTTATTCGCTAACGAATAGCCGATGATCTTTTCAAACATGGGAATAGGTATTGATGAATGATTGCTGAACAGGCTATCCGAACAGACGGACGGCCAAGGCGCTCACGCAGAGCGCAAGGGTTCAGGCAACAGGCGGAGGCCGAACGCCCCACGCATGGACATGACCCAGTTGGGCCAGTCGCATATCATCAATGGGCAGCGGAAGTTGCGCTACCGCTTCGTCTAACGGAATAAGGTCGGCATAAAGCGCAACCAAAGGAACAACTGCCACGAAGGTTGGAAGAGAGAATTCAACCGCGCCCTCGCGAGTGACGAACGTCTCTGCCAACTGTTCGTAATCATGAAGCAGCAGCTCAATTAGCCCAAGAACATCCTCTGATGCTTCATGAACAAGGACATGTTCCTCCGCAGAAAGCTCGCTGGAATGGCTGTGTGGGAGCACACTGTGCAGCACGATGACAGCACCTGCCATGTACATCATCATGTGTCTGAACCACTTGGAATTCATGCGGCAAAGGTAGGTCGGTGCCTGTGGTGCTCTATGACTTTCATCACAGGCATGATTGTCGGTTCTGGCAGGGATACCTTTACCCGGCCCGAAACCATGTTCCAGACCATCAACTTCCTGTTCCTGTTCCTCGCCCTGCTGGCCGAGGTGGTGGGCACCATCGGTGGTTTCGGGTCCTCGGTGTTCTTCGTTCCCTTCGCCAACTTCTTCTTCGACTTCCATGCGGTGCTGGGCATCACGGCCATCTTTCACCTTGCGAGCAACGTGAGCAAAATAGCGCTCTTCCGCCATGGGATTGATAAGACCTTGCTGATCAACATCGGCATCCCATCCGTCATCTTCGTCATCATCGGTGGGCTGCTTACGCGGTTTCTTGCCACCACATGGCTGGAACTGGCGTTGGCCATCTTCCTCATTGCGCTGGCATTATTGTTCCTCATCAAGAGCGAACTGGTGATTCCACCCAAGCGGTTGCAGAGCATCGTTGGCGGCAGTCTGTCTGGCTTCGCTGCGGGGCTTTTGGGCACAGGCGGGGCAATCCGCGGGCTTACGATGGCGGCCTTCAATCTGGAGAAGAGCGTGTTCATCGCCACCTCTGCGGCCATCGATCTGGCTATCGACCTGAGCAGGACAGTGGTCTATCTGGCGAATGGGTTTGTGCTGAAGGAGCACCTCATTTATCTCCCGTTCCTGTTCGTCATCGGCTTCGCAGGAACCTACATAGGACGTTATCTGCTGACCTATATGCCGCAGCAGGTGTTCAAGACCATCTCGCTGGTGCTGATACTGCTGATAGGGTTGGTGACTTTGGGGAA
Organism: uncultured Chryseobacterium sp.; assembly: GCA_964488095.1. GTDB lineage: Bacteria > Bacteroidota > Bacteroidia > UBA10329 > UBA10329 > UBA10329. The sequence continues at coordinate 1,595 of CAZATP010000089.1, read as the reverse complement.
GGTGCTGCTGGACATGCACACCACATGATTCGGGGCAAGCTACTTTTGGTGCAAACGCCCCGCGCATGAAGAAGCTTCTGAAGATCATCGGTGCTCTCCTGCTGATTCCCGTTCTCTATGTGGGCGGCAACCTGCTTTACAGTACCCTCAACGATTTCACTCCGCCCGAGCAGGAACCGGTCGAGGTGCTCAACGTCCAGTCGGCAGGGCCCGATTCGGTCATTTCCCTTCTTATTTGGAACATAGGCTATGCGGGGCTCGGACAGGAGAGTGATTTCTTCTACGATGGCGGCACCTCGGTGCGCATGTCGAAGGAGTTGACCGAGAAGAACCTGCAGGGTATTCTCGCCACCCTTTCTGAGCTTGACACGGTCGATATCATCCTGTTGCAGGAGGTGGACACCATGGCCAAACGCTCCTGGTGGACCAATGAATTCGCACAGGTCCGAAAGATTCTTCCGGACCATAGCGCGGCCTTCACGCTCAACTACAAGGTCGATTTCGTTCCCGTGCCATGGACAGAGCCCATGGGCAAGGTGCGGGGCGGGCTGTCCTCGTTCCTGAGATTCGGCACCACATCCGCACAGCGTTACCAGTATCCGTCCTCCTTTGGCTGGCCCGACCGCATCTACTTTCTCGACCGCTGTTTCCTGGAGCAGCGCATCCCTTTGGCCGATGGGCGAGAGCTGGTCATCATCAACACCCACAGTTCTGCCTTCGATGACGGTTCGCTGAAGGCGGCAGAGATGGAATACCTGCGCAAACATCTGCTTCGTGAGCAGCAGCACGGAAATCTCGTGATTGCGGGTGGCGACTGGAACCAAGGTGCACCGGGAACAGGATTCGCTGAGGTGCCTGCCGATTACCTACCCGGATGGACATGGGCGTTCGATACCTCTGTGGGCACCAATCGTTCGCTCAAGGATGCTTACATCCCCGGAATCACCGAGACCTTCGTCATTGATTTCTTTCTCGTCAGCCCTGGCATAGAGATTGAAGAAGTCCGGGTCATCGACAAGGATTTCGTGCATTCGGACCATCAGCCCGTCTATCTCCGTGCAAGATGGTGAGCTTCGCTGCGCCTTCTGTCCGATGCGGATCGGCCAAGGTTCTGAACAATAGGGCTGCGAACCTCAAAAAATATAACTTTGCTCGGGTTCGGACGTTCAGGCGATTCGCAGGACGGGATGGATCAATCACTTAATGAAGGGAAGATGAAGCCGATTCAACTGGAGGCCACCAAGGAAACGCCTGCTGTGCATCTGGACGCGGCAGCCAACATTTTCAAGATCGAGGGACGTTCATTCCCCCTCAACGCAAAGGGCTTCTATCTGCCCATCTTGGAGTGGCTGGATGCCTACGGGGAACAACCCAACCCGACCACCGATTTCACCTTCCGGCTGGAATACTTCAACACCCCATCCTCCAAGTCCATCTCAGATATTCTGAAGAAGCTGAAGTCCATCAAGGACGCAGGCCACGATGTGAAAGTGCAGTGGTACTATGAGGAGGATGATGTGGACATCCTCGACCTCGGACATGTATTTGCCCGCACCGTGGGCATGGACTTCGAGTTCAAGGAGTTCAACGATTGA
>CAZATP010000088.1:0-5817 GCA_964488095.1 uncultured Chryseobacterium sp. | reverse complement strand
GCATGTTGTACTGCATGCCCGTGGCCGAGAGCAGGAATGCGAACTCGCCCACCTGAAAGAGGGTGAGCATGGCGATGAGCATGGTGCGGACGGGATAACCCAGCACCAGCACGGCAATGGCCACCACCGCCATCTTCATCAGCACCACGCCCAGTGCAAGCGAATGGATGAGGATGATGTGGTCGAAGAAGAAGCCGAGGTCGAGCAGCATCCCGATGCTGACGAAGAAGAAGCTGACGAATATCTCGCGGAACGGGAGAATGTTGGCCGTGGCCTGATGGCTATAGTCTGACTCGGAGATGATAAGCCCCGCGAAGAATGCGCCCAAGGCCAGCGACAGCCCCACCGAATTGGTGAGCCATGCCGTGGCGAAGCACATCACCACCACGGTGAGGATGAACAGCTCGCGGCTCTTGGTCTTCACCACCAGCTTGAGCACGACAGGCACCACATAGCGGGCCAGAAGCACCACGAATGTGATCAGCCCGACCACCTTCACCACCATCCACAGCACGGTGCCCCATACATCTTCCGTCTCGCCCGCCATGATAGGCACGGCCAGCATCATGGGCACCACGATGATGTCCTGAAAGATGAGGATGCCGATGGCGATGCGGCCGTGGGGCGATGCAATCTCGCCCCGTTCCTGAAGCAGTTTCAGCACAATGGCCGTGCTGCTCAATGAGAAGAGGAAACCGAGGAAGATGGCCTCGTTCAACGGCAGTCCGAACCAGTGGGCACCCAGAGCGGTGACCCCGATGGTGCCGCCCACCTGCATGAAACCTCCCCATATCACGGTCTTCTTGATGGAGGCCAGCGAGCTGAGCGAGAACTCGATGCCGATGACGAACAGCAGGAAGATGATCCCGATCTCGGCCAGCAGTTCCACCTCGTGCGACAGCTGGACCAGCCCGAACCCGTGCGGCCCGATGAGAATGCCCGTGATGAGGAAACCGAGGATGCTCGGTAGATTCAGCTTGTGGAACAGCAGCACAATGAAGACCGACAGGCCGAGGATGATGACGATGTCAGGAAGGAGCGGGATTTCCATGGTGCGGTCGTTTTGCAAAGATAGTCTGCTGAAAATGGGCGACCCGTGCTAAGTTGGCAGCCTACCTTTGACCTTCAATTCGGAACGCCCGTGACCACTGTCCACTATTGCGGAGTGCCAGTCTATTTGGGCGAAGCCTTCGCCAAGGTCTGGGAAAGGGTTCCGCCACGCACCATCATCATCACCGATGAGAACGTGAAAGTCCATTGGGGCCATCTCTTCGCGGACAGACCATGTATCGTATTGCCTCCGGGGGAGGAGTCGAAATCGTTGGAGACGGTCGGGCAGGTGGTGGAGGAACTGGTGGAACTGGGGGCCGACCGTGGCAGTTTTCTGTTGGGTGTGGGTGGTGGAGTGGTCTGCGACCTCACAGGTTTCATTGCCTCGGTGTTCATGCGGGGCATCCCGTTCGCATTCGCGCCCACTACGCTGCTGGCCCAGGTGGATGCGGCCATCGGGGGCAAGAATGCAGTGAACACCTATCATTATAAGAACATGATCGGCCTGTTCAATCAGCCGCAGTTCATCTTGAGCGACCCGCAGTTGCTAAGCACGCTGCCCGACCATGAGTTCAGCAATGGCCTGGCCGAGTGCATCAAGCATGCCTGCATCGTTGACAAGGACTATTTCTCTTGGATGGAGCAGCACATGGACGACCTCCATCAGACCGATAGGGAGTTGTTGGAAAAGCTTATCAACTCATCTGTGCGGATCAAGTGCGCCATTGTGGATGAAGACCCTTTGGAGCAAGGCAGGCGCAAACTGTTGAACTACGGCCACACCTTCGGGCATGTGTTGGAGAAACAGCACGGCTGGCCTCATGGCGAGGCAATCAGTGTGGGGATGAATCTCGTGAACCACATGGCCGTTGACAGAGGGATGTTGCACCCCGATGACCAGCTCCGTATCTCCGAACTCCTCATGCGGGCCGGGCTTCCGGGCGACACCAGAGGAAGTCACTACACCGACCTGTTCCAAGCTGTGCACAGCGACAAGAAGAAGGAGGACGGGTACATGGCGTTCGTTCTGCTGAAAGGAATCGGGAGGGCGGAGATTGTAAGGGTCGCCTTGGATGATTGAGACCGTAGCCCCATCGCGGTTGTCTGGAACGGTTGTGGCCCCACCGTCCAAGAGCCACTTGCAGCGATTGATAGCTATAGCGGCCTTGGCCGATGGGGAAAGCCGCATCAGCGGTTATGAACCCAGTGCCGATGTGGATGCGGCCATCTCCGCAGCTCGCGGACTTGGTGCAACGCTCACCATCCATGATTCCGAGATCATCATCACCAAGGGCATTTCGCTGGACGAATCCGCTTCCATCCATTGCGGTGAGTCGGGTTTGGCGGCAAGGATGTTCAGTGCCATCGCTGCTTTATCTCCCAATAAGATTACCGTAACGGGAGAAGGTTCGCTTTTGAAGAGGCCCTTTGGAATGGTGCATGAGGCACTGTCGCAACTGGGCAAAACGGTCGTACTGACAGATGGAAAACTGCCCATGGAGGTCTCGGGGGTGATGCTGCCATCGGAGATCTGCATTGATGGGTCTGAGAGTTCGCAACTGCTCACAGGCCTGCTCATTGCCTTGCCGATGTTGCAGGGGAGAAGCATCATCCATGTGGACGGGCTGCAAAGCAGGCCATACATACAGATGACCATCGACACCTTGGCGCAGTTCGGGATTCAGATTCAGAATGAGGGATTCAAGAAGTTCATTGTCGAAGGAAATCAACGGCCAAGGCCGACTTCACTGACAGTTGAGGGCGATTGGAGCGGAGCAGCATTTCTGCTGGTGGGCGGTGCGATCGCGGGCGAGGTGACGGTCACGGGGCTGAACCCCGGATCATCGCAGGCCGACCGCGCCATCCTCGATGTGCTTGAAATGGTGGGAGCTGAAGTGGACGTGCAAGCGCATCACGTAACGGTGAAACGCAACCGACTGCAACCGTTCTTCTTTGATGCCACGGACTGCCCCGACTTGTTTCCACCGCTGGCCGCATTGGCCGCCTATTGCGATGGGAAGAGCAGCATTGTGGGCACGCATCGCCTGCGCCACAAGGAGAGTGACCGCGCAGTCGCCATCTACTCAGTGCTTCGCGAATTGGGGATAGAGGTGAGTTCGGAGGATGATGCGATGCATATCATAGGCGGGCAGGTGAGCGGAGGTACGGTCTCATCGCACAATGATCACCGCATCGCCATGATGGCCGCCACGATGGGCTGTATGGCCTCGGGAGCGATCAATATCATCGAAGCTGAGGCCGTCAACAAATCCTACCCGCATTTCTTCCGCGATATGGCATCTTTGACAGATCAAATCAGATGAACAGTTTCGGGACGATATTCAGAGTTTCAGTGCTCGGTGAGTCGCACGGGCCAGCCGTTGGCGTGACCGTGGATGGATGTCCGCCCGGGATTCCCCTTTCAGAGGCAGACCTGCTGCCCGACCTCGCACGCAGGAAGAGCGGTGCCAAGGGAACCACTCCGCGCACGGAGGCCGATTCCCCCGAATTCCTCAGTGGCGTGTATAATGGTCACACCACTGGCGCACCCCTCACGGTCATTTTCCGCAACACGAATGTCCGGTCTGCCGATTATGATGCGCTGAAAGACATGCCCCGCCCCGGTCATGCCGATTTCACGGCAAGGGTAAAGTTCAAGGGGTTCAACGACCCGCGTGGTGGCGGTCATTTCTCAGGAAGGCTGACGGTCTGCCTTGTGGCAGCGGGCGCAGTTGCGAAAAAGGTGCTTGATGGTGTTTCCATTCAAGCAACGCTCACAGAGGCCGGGGGCATGACAGATATCGATGCGGCTTTGGAGAACGCCTTGGCGGCAGGAGATTCCATAGGGGGCATCGTTGAGTGCCGTGCAGCAGGAATCCCTGTAGGATGGGGTGAACCGTTCTTCCAATCCGTGGAGTCGGTCATCGCGCAGCTCGCATTTTCCATTCCGGCCATCAAGGGCATTGAGTTCGGATCGGGGTTCAATGCGGCCCGCATGCGCGGCAGTGTGCACAATGACAGTATTGTGGACATGGCCGGGGCCACCACGAGCAATCATGCAGGAGGGATCAACGGAGGAATCACGAACGGGAATGAGTTGGTGTTCCGTTTGGCCGTGAAACCCACGTCAAGCATCGGTCTTGAGCAACAGACCATGAACCTTCGCACAGGGACAATGGAGAAACTTCAGGTTCGCGGTCGTCATGATGCTTGCATCGCCCTGCGCGTGCCTGTGGTGGCAGAGGCCATTACCGCCATCGCTTTGGCCGACCTGCTCCTTTCGGCCCGCGCCCGATAGTTACTTGTACTTCCGCCTTCTGATGGCGGAGTAGGTGAGCACCACCAGGAAGAAGCCCGCTACCCATAGGCCGTAGACACTGATCTCGGGCATGCCGTGGATATACCTCATCTCCGGTCCGAAATCGGCCGTCATGCTGATGGCCGACCCTATGATGAACGCCAACGTGAGGAAAGTGAGCGAGATACGGTTCGCTACACTGTCCATTTTCTTGAGCAGATAGCCGTAGCCCTGAAGCTCCACCTCAAAATGTAACTTGCCCTGTTGTGCTTTGGCAAGTAGGCTCCGGATATCCTTTGGGAAGGCCTTGAGGAAGGCGTTGATCTGTGAGAACTGCTCTGAAACCTCTCCCCAGATGTTGGTGGGCGAATAGCGGTCCTTCATCAACTTCATCCCATAGGGGCGGATGAAATCATAGGTGTTGAACCTTGGATGGATGGATTTACCGATGCCTTCCAGGATGGCGAATGCGCGGAAGATGAGAAAGACCCCGCCTGGCACCCGTATCTGGTAATCGTACATCACCTTCTGCAAGCGTTCCACCACATCGGCAATGCTACTCTCATCTACATCGAGCTGGGCGAAATCCTCGATGATATCGTTGAGATCATATTCCAGTTGGCGCATGTCCTCCACCTTGTCCTCTACTGCGAGAGCACGCATGGCCACGGCCATCTTGCGGGCATTGCCCTCGGCCATGCCGATGAAGATGTCGGCAAAGGCATACTTGTCCTTGCGCATCATGGTGCCCACCATGCCGAAGTCGAGCAGGCAGATCACTCCGTCTCTTCGCACCAGTACGTTGCCTGGATGCGGGTCTGCATGGAATATCCCGAACTCGAATATCTGGGTCAGGTAGATGTCCATGCCATTCTCTGCCACCTTGCGCGGGTCCAGGCCCCACGCACGCATTTGAGCCACGTCCGAGATCTTGGCACCGCTCACGAACTCCATCACCAGCATGTTCTCGGTGCAATACTCCTTGAAGGCCTTAGGGATATAGAAGTTCTTGTAGTCCTTGTAAAGCGAGCGGAAACGTTCCAGATTGCGGGTCTCGTTGCGGTAGTCCAGCTCCTTGTTCATGCTGCGCTCAAACGAGCGCACCAGATCAGGAGCATTCATGATGCCTTGCTTGCGCAGATAGCGGTCGGCCCGATTCACGGCATCCACAAGAATCGCCAGGTCGCTCTCCACCTGACCCTTCACCTCTGGCCGTTGGACCTTCACGACCACTTCCTTGCCGTCTTTCAGCCGGGCCTTGTGCACCTGACCGATGGATGCGGAGGCCAAAGGCTTCTCATTGAAGGCATCGAATACGTCTTCCAGTTTCTTGCCCGTATCCTTTTCAATAATGGCCTTCACACTCTCGAAGGCGAACGGGGCCACGTTGTCTTGCAGCTTCTCGAACTCGGCAATGAGCGGTGCGGGCAGCATGTCTGGCCGGTTGCTCAGCACCTGTGCCAGTTTCA
>CAZATP010000087.1:0-6076 GCA_964488095.1 uncultured Chryseobacterium sp. | reverse complement strand
CCCGCTAGCGTTCATCCTGAGCCAGGATCAAACTCTCCATTGTAAGTTTGATTTCTTCCGAAGAAGAATATTTGACGAAGTCTTGAACTTGCCTGCTCTGCGAACAGAACAGGACTTTGAGCTTTGCTTGCTACCTATCTTTCCAATATTTTCAAAGAACGAACTCTTGAGTGAACCGAAGAGACTCTCGCCTCATCTGCCCTTGTGCCGAAACGGGGCGCAAAAGTAGTAAAGATTTTCATTCTCCAAAGGTTTCTGAAAAATTATTTTTTTCAGGTCTTAGGAGCGGAATCAACATCCGATATCCAACCATTTACAAGAGATCAAAGAACGTTTCCCGCAAAACGGGGCGCAAAGGTAATCAGGATTCTCAATTTGGTGCGCCTGTCTGAAAATATTTTTCAGCGAGTGCTTTCCCCAATTTCACTATTCCTCATTACTCAAAGAACCTTCCCGCGATTGGGGCTGCAAATGTATGCCAAGATTCCGAATCTGAAAGCATCGTTGGAAAAATCTTCTGAAAAAAGTATTCCACTAAGAAGGTCAGGGCGTGGTGCACGACACTGGCAACACCTTGCCATTGTAGTAGCGGTGGGCACTCAAGGCAAACTCCGCCACATAGGACGCCATATCTATGGCTGATACGGGGGCAGCGAAGCCTGGGAACGCCTGAGCAAGCATCTCGGTCTGAACAGCACCCAGCGCCAGGCAGTTGACCCGAATGTTGCGCTCTTTGAACTCCTCTGCCAAACACTCTGTAAGACCGGCCAATGCAGATTTACTGGAGCTGTAGGCAGAAAGTCCGGGGAACTTGGCGGAGCCTTGGAAGCCTCCCATGCTGCCGATATTGACAATATGACCAGGTTGAGCGCCTCCCATTACTGGCAATAGCTGACGAATGAGGCGGGCAGGTGCGAGAACATTAGTCTGGTACACCTGCTGGAAATCGTCATCGGTGAGGTCTTCGAACGGGGCATTCTTCAAAAGTCCTGCATTGTTTATGAGGACGTCCACGCGGGGCATGTGCCGTGTAACCTGCGCGAGATGGACCTGCATAACATCAGAAGGCAACACCATCAGCCTGCTGGAAGCACCAAGGGCATCGGCCCGCTGGTGGAGATCGGCCAACCGGTCAGCCCTTCTGCCAATGGCCACCACGCGATTGACCCGCTTATCACCAAGCAAAAGCAGAACGAGTTCAAAGCCTATCCCGGCAGAGGCTCCAGTCACTACAACATTCATATAGCTAATCATTTTGATGGTGTGCGTGACTCACACGCCCCTACCTGCAAACTTACGCCCGTAGCCCTTGCGAACGGTTAAATTTGAAGCATGAAAGGATTGGTTCTCGGCCTATTGGTGCTGAACAGTGTTTTTTGTCTTGGGCAGGATGTCGATTTCGGAGGTGAGCGGGAAGTCTTGAATCCGGGCCAAAGACCAAGGACTGAAGAGGCCAAGCGGTCGTCCAAATTCAGGGACAACCTCATTCTGGGAGGTAACATAGGATTTCAGTTCGGGACCGTGACCTTCTTGGACATTTCTCCCTTGGCCGGATATCAGGTTTTCAAGAACGCTTTCCTTGGACTTGGCGTCACCTACCAATATCTGAGCTGGGAAACGCGTGGAGGTGGTTATGAAACACATACCTACGGTGGACGCGTGTTTGCCCGCTACGTGATTTGGAAAGGTATAATGGCCCATGCCGAGTTCGAGATGCTGAACCTGGATTGCTTCGATGAGGACCATTATGTTCTTACCAACGAGTTGCGCACAGCCAGAACATGGGTTCCTGGCGCCCTATTCGGAGCCGGTTACTTCCAAAGGGTAGGCGGACGGGCGGGAATAACCGCTCTGGTTCTTTTCAATGCCCTCCAATCGGATTGCACGCCTTACGCTAATCCCGTGATACGTATTGGCTTCAACTTCGGCATCTGACCTCTGGCTTCCGCTAAGAGGCGTGCATTAGATAATGACATTTGATTCGTTCCTCATGAGAAAGCTTCTGTTCATACTGCTCTTAACCATGCCCATCGGCACCTCTGCTCAAATCAACACGGAAGTTGTGACCATGCATTCTGATGCTTTCAGGGAAGTCTATCACCAGTTTCCGGAAATTCCGCGTGGCGTTCTGGAGGCTGCGGCCTATTCTCTCACAGACATGCACGATGTCCGAGCAGACGAGCCCGCAAGCTGTGCTGGCCTGCCAAGAACAAGGGGACTCTTCGCACTGGTGGAGGATGGACAGGGTTACTTCAGGAATAACCTTCAGCAGGTGTCTGATCTTTCCGGGATTTCCAAGGAGGAGCTCCTTTCTGATGCAAGAGGTCAGATTCGGACATTCGCTGCCGCATTGACCCAAGTCTCTCCCGATGAAAACTGGAATGCTGCGGGTATTGCCCAACGCATCATGGCACTTTCGGCACTGCCCATAGGGTCAACGGTGCAGGACTATGCCCGCATTGTGGAATGTTACGGGGTGATGCGACTGCTCACAGAACCAGCATTCATGCGAGCACTCAGCATCGAACCTCTCCCCTACTCGATTCTTTACGATGTTTTTGGGGAGAACCTGCCTGTGCTCTCAGCGAGTAAGGTCGTGGTCGATGGTGACCGGGTGCTCACGGAGGACGGCCATGACTTCGAACGAGGTGGAGGAATAGCGCCATGCTATAACTACGCGTCAGACGTTTATACCCAAACCCCTACCTGCAATTACAGCTCGCGTGCAGGCACGGCTGTGAGCGCGGTAACCGTCCACACGATTCAAGGAAGCTATGCGGGTGCCATCAGTTGGGCACAGAACTGCCAAGCGGGTGTAAGCTATCATTACGTGGTGCGCAGGATTGACGGACAAATCACTCAGATGCTCTGCGAGGCCGACAAGGGTTGGCACGTGGGGTCAGAGAACCCCTATACCATAGGCATTGAACACGAGGGCATAGTCTCAGACCCGAACAACTATACTGAGGCAATGTATCAGGCCACGGCAAGTCTGGTGAGAGACATCACCAACAGCGGATATGGTATCAGCCCGGTGCGCACATCCTATTTCCCATGGGCATCGACCACGAACTACAACGCCACCAGCACACCAGGGTCGTGTGTACGCATCAAGGGCCACCAGCATTTCCCCAATCAGACGCACACAGACCCGGGGCAGTATTGGGACTGGGATTATTTCCACAAACTGATGAATCCGAACACACCTGTGACCGTACTCAGCTCTGCGACAGGCGATTTCTATGACACAGGCGGACAGATCGGTGTCTATGGCAACGATGAGCGGACGTTGACACTCATTCAGCCAGCGAATGGCGGAGCACTAACCGTCACCTTCAGCCAGTTCGATGTGGAGAACAATTGGGACTACCTATATATATATGATGGCACCACGGTCTTCTCACCACTTGTCGGGTATTACACTGGCACGAACAGTCCGGGAACGTTGACCTCCAACAGCGGGCACCTGCTCTTCGAGTTCAGAAGCGACTGCAGCTCTACAAATCCGGGCTGGGCGGCTTCTTGGACAAGCAACGCTCCCGATAATATCTCACCGACTACGACCATTTCGCAGCACAATTGGGAAACTCAGGACTTCACCGCCACTTTCACCGACACTGATAACAACGGAGGCAGCGGGATTGACAGACGTTTCTGGCAGGTGATGGACTTTGATGGAACGGAATGGCGCGCGAACGGGGGCCATGGGTTCATCAACGACAACTTCCTTCAGAACAGCATTCATCCTGACTGGACACAGGTCTCAGGTAACTGGTCGGTAAACGGGGGGCATCTGGTGCAGTCGAATGAAAGCAATGCCAACTCCAATATCCATATTCCGGTAGTGCAGAATGCGCAGCATAGCTACCTCTATCATTGGGGCATGCAGGTGAGCGGAGCCGGCACGAACCGCAGGGCGGGCATCCATTTCTTCTGCGACAATCCTGACCTTGAGAACCGAGGCAACAGCTACTTCGTCTATTACCGAGTTGAAAGCAACAAGTGCCAAATATATAAGGTGGTGAACAACGCATGGACGCTCATGTCCAATGATGACCTGACGTTCAATGCCGATACATGGTATGACCTGAAGGTGATCTTCGACCCGGCCACGGGACTCATTCGGGCCTATTGCAATGATGTGCTGGCCTCGGAATGGGCCGACCCGTCACCACATCAGTCCGGCAATGCCATCTCGCTGCGCACTGCAGACTGCCATGTCCGTTACAACGATGTGAAAGTTTATCGCAGCCGAAGTGCAGGTGAAACGGTGAGTGTAGGTTCTACTGGAATGGCGCGCTTTCAGAATCCCTCACCGTCACAACCGGCAGGTCGTATCCGCACCTTAGTAATGGATGCGGCAGGAAACTGGTCGGCCAGCGCGACACAGGATGTCAACATCGACTGGACGCCCCCCGTGCTCGGAGCCTTGCAGGACGGCCTCGGCCAAGACATTGACGACACTCAGGACGGAACTCAGCTTCACGCCAACTGGTCAGCCGCTTCGGATCCGAATTCCGGAGTAGGTCACTATCTCGCTGCCATGGGCGATGCACCCGGTGCGATGAACATAGCTCCATGGAACAATGTGGGGAACGCTCTGTCAATCACAATTCCGTATGCCCTGATTCCATACGAGTGGTATTACACCCAGATGAAGGCGGTGAATATTGCAGGGCTGGAGTCTGCCCCGGCCATTTCAAACGGTCAACAGTACGTTCCGCTGACTGTCGGAATCCATGAAGCGGAGTCCATGCCCATATTCCCCAATCCGACCACTGGCATCATTCATCTTCCCAATGGACTGGGCGGGAAACTGGAGATTCTGGATGTGACAGGGCGCAGGGTTGCATTGCTCCAACACCTTTCTTCAGCAGTCGATCTCCGAACTATTGGCGTCTCCGAAGGCATCTATTTGCTGAAAGCTGACAATGGAGAAACAGAATGGTCCTATAAGGTTGTTCTCGTACAGCCGTGAGAACTACTTGCTCCTGTAGATGAGGTAGGTGAAATCCTTCTCATTCATCGTCTCGTTGGCGATGCGCAGCAGCTCGGACGAGGTGATGTCCTCGATGCGTTGGGCGGTCTCGGCCAAGGTGTGAATGCGATCGAAGAGCAAGATGCTGCGGCCGAAACCAAGCATCTGACTCGCATTCTGCTCCTCTGAGATGGCCACCTGCCCCAAAAGTTGCTGCTTTGCCTTGTGAAGTTGCAGCGTCCCGATGGATTTCTCGCGCATCAGCCGCAGTTCACGGTGCACCAACTGAATGCAACGGTTCAGATATTTCTGGTCTGTTCCGAAATAGATGGAGAACATGCCCGTGTCAGAAAAAGTGGAATAACCCGACTCCACGCTATACGTGTAGCCATACTTCTCTCGCAACGTCATGTTCAACCGCGCATTGAGTCCCGGCCCTCCGAGAATGTTGCTGAGCATGTAAAGGCCGATACGGTCCTCATGGTCGGCCGGGTAGGCAATGTTGCCCATCAGCACATGCTCCTGAAAATTGGAACGGGACTCGGTGCGGTGCTGTGGTGCATAGCCTGTGAAGGGTTTGCGATGACTCGGACCGTTGCTGTGGGCCACCTTCCCGAAACTCTGGTCCACCAGTCGTTGCAATTTCCGGATATCGATGTTCCCCACAGAACTGATGACCATCCGCTCTGTCCTGTATCCACGCTCAATGAAAGCATGGATGGAATCGGGGGTGAAACTCCTCACGCTTTCCGGTGTGCCCAGACTATTGCGACCAATGGGGTCATTGGCGAAAAGAAGCTCTTCAAACTCATCGAAGATCATATCCGATGGCGAGTCCAGGTATGAATTGATCTCATCCTCTATCACGGCCTTCTCTTTCTCCAGCTCTTTCGGAGGAAAAGTGGAGTTGAAAACGATGTCGTGAAACAGTTCTATCGCACGGCCATAATGCGGACTGAGGAAGGAGGCATGGATCACGGTCTCCTCCTTGGTGGTGTAGGCGTTCAGCTCACCGCCTACATCCTCCAATCGACTCAGGATGTGATATGCCTTTCGATGGGTAGTCCCCTTGAAAATGGTATGCTCGATAAAATGTGC
>CAZATP010000086.1:0-6258 GCA_964488095.1 uncultured Chryseobacterium sp. | reverse complement strand
GAAGTGTCACCTTGGTACGTTAGTGGCCCGTTGCCCTTTCGTTAAATTTGCGACCGTTGCTACTTGTCTTGAGAAAATCCCCGTCCATTCTGATACTTCTTGCACTGTTAGCCCTTCCGTTCATCGGCAGGGCCCAACTGACGGTGACCACCGGCCAAACGGCACAGCAGCTGGCCGAGATCATCGCAGGGGCCGGAGTAACTGTGAGCAATGCAAGCGTCACCGGATCGCCTCTTGCGGTGGGCGCGTTTGTCAATGGCGCACTGCCCAGTAATCTGGCGCTTCAGAGCGGTGTGGTGCTCTCCACCGGGCAAGTGGCCGATATCGCAGGCAATGAGGGGTCTTTTGCCTCCAGCAACAATGGGCAGCCCGGTCACCCATTCTTGCAGGCACAGGCAGGCGTGACGAGTTTTGATGCTGTGGTGCTGCAGTTCGACTTCGTGCCCAATGCCGACCTCATCCAGTTCAACTACGCCTTTGGGTCGGAAGAGTACCCCAACTTCGTCTGCACGAACTTCAACGACATGTTCGCCTTCACCATCACAGGTGTCACGGTGCCCATGCCTCAGACCAACATTGCGCTCATCCCGGGCACCACAACACCTGTTTCCATCAATTCGGTGAACAATCAGGGCTGCGGCACATCGGCCTACTATCTGAACAACGCGGGCAGTCAGGTGGTGGCCTTCGGGGGGCTCACAGTGACGATGACCGCAGAGTCGGAGGTCATCTGTGGGGAGACCTACACGCTGCGGCTGATGATCTCGGACGGAGGCGATGGTATCTACGACTCAGGCTGTTTCATCAAGGAGAACAGTCTCACTACAGGCAACGTGTCGGTGCAGACCTCTACGGCCACGGGCGACAACTATGTTTATGAGGGCTGCAGTGAGGCTACGATCACGCTTACGGTGAATGGTCCGGCCGTCAATCAGGACGTGGATGTGCCTATTTGGATATCCCAGTCGACCGCAACGCCCGGTGTCGATTATCAGGCCATCACCATCTTCAATGCCGACAGCACCATCACCATCCCTGCGGGGCAGACCTCGGTGTCCTTCTCCATCATCGCCCCCAATGACAACGTGGCCGAGCAGAACGAGTACATCGAGTTCGTGTTCGTGAACTCGACCTGCGGCACCACCGACACGTTCAGAATCTTCATTGCTGATCTGGTACCCATCACCATTGAGACGAGCAACGACACCACCATCTGCACCGGCAACGCCATCACATGGGCGCAGGGCGTGGGCGGTGGAGGACTCTATTCCTATCAATGGGACAACGGGATGGGAACCCAGCAGAACATCACTCCCGAACCTACGGTCACCACGGTCTATACCGTAACGGTGTCGGACAACTGCAATTCGACCCCGGCCACTGCGAGTGTGACCGTTTCTGTGGATGGCGGGCCAGCGGCCTTCGCGGGCAATGACGTGGGCGTATGCATCGGAGGCAGCGTGCTGCTGAATGCCACGTCCAACACTCCGGGCGTGTCCTATTCGTGGAGCCCGGCCACGGGGCTCTCCAACCCGAACATCGCCAATCCGGTGTGTACACCTGCGCAGAACACACTTTACACCGTCACCGTGACCCGCAATGACGGATGCCAGAACACAGATGCTGTGCAGGTGAACATTACCCCGCCCCCGACCTCTGAGTTCACCATCCCTCCTTTCGGCTGTGTGGGCAAACCTGTCATCGTCACCTACACGGGCAATGCCAACTCATCGGCCCAGTTTCAATGGGATTTCAATGGTGGCACCGTGACCAACGGTAGCGGTATCGGGCCTTTGGCAGTGATGTGGCAACAGGCGGGCACCTACACTGTCGTACTCACGGTGGCCTGGGGAGGCTGTGTCTCCACCACAGAATCTCTCCAGATCCAGATTCTCGACAACCCGACCGTGGATGCCGGCACCGACCAGTCCACCTGCCCGGGCGGGATGGTGGACATCGGCACACCGGGCCAACCGGGCATTACCTACTCATGGACCCCTGCCAACGCGGTGGCAAACCCCTCCGCGAGTGAATCCTCCACCATAGGCATCAACAGCGGCAATACCACCGTTCAGGTGCCGCTCGTGCTCACGGCCAATCAACAGGGCTGCACAAGCACCGACACGGTACATGTGACGGTCTTTGCCAAGCCCACGGCAGAATTCACGGTTCCTCCCGGACTCTGTTTCAATGTGAATTCCTTCAGTCTGGAGGCGGGCGGATACTTCGGGCCGAGCGCCACCTTCTATTGGAATTTCGGCCCCGTGGGTTTCCCTGCCAGTTCCACACAGCAGAATCCGCAAGGGTTCATTTTCAACACCCCGGGCGTCCACAACGTGCGACTGGTGGTGACAGACAACGGCTGCGTGAGCGACACCTTCATGGCACCCATCGAAGTGTTTCCCATGCCTGTGGCCGACTTCACGGTGGATACCACGCAGGGCTGCGAGCCTTTCGGAGTGCAGTTCATCGACCTGTCGAACAATGGCGGCAGCCAACTCTATCACAGCTGGCAGTTCGGCAACGGTGCCACGTCCAATGCAGCATCTCCCTCGCTCACCTATATGGCAGGCACTTATGACGTAAGCCTGCAGGTGACCACCTCTAAAGGCTGTTCTCACACTCGTAACCGAAATGCCTTCATCACGTCTCACCCGAAACCCACAGCCTACTTCTCGTTGAATGCCCATGTGTTTGACATCTTCGCCTCGAACGCTATTGCCACCAATCGCGCCAACGGTGTAACAGAAAGTCGTTTCATCTTCCATCCGTACACCGAAGTGAATGGCATGGTGGCCTCGTTCGAATATCCGGACACGGGCACTTTCGTGGTCACTCAGATTGTGGGCACACAGTTTGGCTGCCTCGACACATTGGAGGCATCCCTGCGGGTGAAACCGGTGTTCACCCTCTACATCCCAGAGGGTTTCACCCCGAACAACGATGGGCTGAACGAAGTTTGGGTTCCACAGGGTGAGAGCATCATGACCTACAACCTGAAGATCTTCAACCGGTGGGACCAGCAGATCTTCGAGTCGAACGAGTTGGAATACGGCTGGGATGGCAGATTCAACGGTACGGACGTCCCACAGGGCGTCTATACGTATCGCATCCACGTGTTTGACATTCTGGGCGAGCCGCACAATTACTTCGGCACCTTCACCCTTTTCAGGTAGCACAACTCACGCTCCGGATCCCAGCATCTGCGACCCACCCCACTGACTGCCAATCTGACAGACGGGCCATCAATTGCCTACCTTTGCATCCCTTAATTCCAAGGCATGCACGACCACACCTCGACCGAAAAGGTCATTCTCGAAGAACGCCAAGGCGAGGCCATTGACCTCCCCTCCGGCAATGGCAACGGCAAAAAACTCTATGTGGAGAGCTACGGCTGCCAGATGAACTTCTCGGATAGTGAGATCGTGGCCTCGGTGCTCATCAAGGACGGCTTCCAGACCACCAAGATCATGGAGGAGGCAGATGTCATCATGGTGAACACCTGCGCCATCCGCGATAATGCGGAGCAGCGCGTCCGTGGCCGGCTTGATGAGTTCCGCAGGGTGAAGAAGACCAACCCCGACCTCGTGGTGGGCGTGATGGGCTGCATGGCCGAACGCCTCAAGACCAAACTGCTGGACGAGGACAAGCTGGTGGACATCGTGGTCGGCCCCGATAGCTACCGCGACCTGCCCAACCTCGTGCGTGTGGCCGAGACGGGCCAGAAGGCAGTGAACGTGCTGCTTTCGCGAGATGAGACCTATGCCGACATCGCCCCCGTTCGGCTGGGGGGCAACGGCATCTCGGCCTTCATCAGCATCACGCGGGGCTGCGACAACATGTGCTCGTTCTGCGTGGTGCCCTTCACCCGTGGGCGTGAGCGCAGCCGTGACCCGGAGAGCATCGTCAACGAGGCGCAGCAGCTTTTTGAGGACGGCTACCGCGAGGTGACGCTCCTCGGCCAGAACGTGGACAGCTATCTCTGGGGCGGTGGCGGCCTGAAGAAGGACATCCTTGCCAAAGGCGATTTGAGCGGAACAGTCGGTTTTGCCGAACTGATGGAGCGCGTGGCGCAAGTGAGTCCGCTGCTGCGTGTGCGTTTCTCCACCTCGCACCCCAAGGACATGACCGATGAGGTGTTGCACGTGATGGCGAAGTATCCCAACGTGTGCAGCTACATCCACCTGCCCGTGCAGAGCGGCAACAGCCGTGTGTTGGAACTGATGAACCGTGGATACACCCGCGAGTGGTACCTCCAGCGTATTGCCCGTATCCGCGAACTGGTGCCCGAGTGCGGCATCAGTACCGACATCATCAGCGGTTTCTGCACCGAGACCGAGGAGGAGCATCAGGAAACGCTTTCGCTCATTGATGCCGCGCAGTTCGATTTCGCCTACATGTTCAAGTACAGCGAGCGCCCCGGCACCCTTGCCGCCAAGAAACTGGAGGACGATGTGCCCGAGGACGTGAAAGGCCGCAGGTTGCAGGAGATCATCAACCTGCAGATGCGCCTGAGCGAGGAGAGCAACAGGCGCGACATCGGCAAGACCTTCCAAGTGCTGATCGAGGGGCCGAGCAAAAAGTCACCCGATTTCCTGCAAGGCCGCAACACACAGAACAAGGTCATTGTCTTCCCAAGAGAGAATTTTGAGAAAGGCCAGTATGTGAAAGTGCTGGTGCAGGATTGTACCTCGGCAACGTTGAAGGGGGTGGCTGTTGGGTAAAATATTCTGCCATGGACTTCTCTGCACTTTACTTCGGAAAACCGCTCAATGACCTGACCTATCAGGACATTGAACGTTACTTCGATGAGATACGGGAGGAGACCACGACTATTGAGTTCAAGTCTTTTTCAGAAAAACACGGAAACTTTGACAAGGACATTGAGAATGTGATCAGAACTGTCTGCGGGCTTCTCAACTCTGAGGGAGGCATTGTTGTTTGGGGTGCTCCTCAAGGAAAAACAGAGAAAGGATTTGAGGGAAAGGTGTTTTTGGGAGAATTGTGCCCACTCACTGTTCGGAAGGATAAAGACAGAATCATTAGCAAAGTCTCTGATTCGATTTCACCTCTTCCCATGAGTATAAACGTCAACGTTGCCGAACTCGATGGGAGATTTGTGTACGTTTTTGAAGTTCAAAAAAGCAACTACGCTCCTCACCAGTACCAAAATATCTATTGGATTAGAATTAATGGTCAAACAAGGCCTGCTCCGCATTATGTAGTAGATGCCTTAATTAAACGTGTAATATATCCCAATATCGAGGGGTACATTAAGTTCGGATTGATCTCTCATCAGAATAACATGATGACAGGAAATAAAGATGTATTTACCCTTCAAACTATGATTTACATATTTAACTTCTCTCCGTTTCAAGTTGAAAGAAATGCATTTATTCAACTAAAAATTGACCAAGGAAAATTTGAATTGGCGAAAAGAGGGGTGATAAATGTTAGCGATAGATTGTACTCCAAAACAGTACTTACTGACACACTTCACTACGGCCTGCCAAAACATTCTTCAGTTGGAATAGATATAAGTCCAGGCCTTCTTCCGAATAAAACTCTAAACATCCGATTAACCTTCGGAGGGGAGACTTCCCCACTAAAACATTCGATTTATACGTTGGATTTCTCGGAGTTCAATTGGACTGGAAAGTCCAATTCAATCCAATTTGTAAAAGATATTAGAGAAAATTTCCTGGACGTGGATGAACAAGCCACGAATGGTCTTTCCAAGGCCGACTTTCTAAGAAACCATATTGGAAGGTAGTTATAAAATGAACGCTCTTGGTTACTATGACTACTTCCAACTTCAACATTGAAAATGCGCGAATCAGACATTACAATGAAGAATTAAGGCTCCACAGATAAGCGCAGACACCGAGAAAGCAGATTGAACGCGCTCTGCGCATCAAACAGCAATACCATGAAGAACAAAAAGAATCTGACCACCCTCGCTGAGTTCATCGACCAGGAGGTCGGAACTGTGGGAACTGCCGAGCGCGAGGCGTTCGAACAGGGATATGAGTCGTTCAAAATCGGGGTGCTCATCCAGCAGGCCCGCGAGGATGCGGGGCTGACACAGGAAGAGCTTGCCCAGCGTTCGGGGACCAACAAGTCGTACATCTCCAAACTGGAAAACAACTTGAAGGACATCCGTTTTTCCACACTCAAGCGCATCATTCAGGACGGGCTTGGCGGTCAGTTGGAGATCTCCATCAAGATGGCCTGAGGCAGGAAGATGACCCCCAACCT
>CAZATP010000085.1:0-6526 GCA_964488095.1 uncultured Chryseobacterium sp. | reverse complement strand
GCTATGTAGTGAAGCTCCTTCGCTATGTAGTGAAGACTCTTCGTTATGTAGTGAAGACTCTTCGCTATGTAGTGAAGACTCTTCGCTATGTAGTGAAGCTGCTTCGCTACGTGGTCTATTCACCTCTGCCAGCAACGGGATTTCTGCCCTTCAAGGCCCTTCCGCAAGGCTGGCCTATGGCCTCTCCAACATTTCAAGGAACACAGTGTGTACCTGACGTACACAGCGGACAAAGGATGCCGCGCTATGCGAATGTACGGAGCAATATCGTGCCGAACATGACACATGGGCTGATGCTCTGAACGAACTTTCAACATCGCGGTCATGGCCGCAGGCAGTAGGGCATCTTCGCGCGGGAACGCACCCGCCTCACCCCCTGCCCCTCGCCTGCTCCTGCAGCTCGATGTGCCTGCGCAGCATGTCGTTGTAGTCCGATAGCAATGCTATGTAGCGGTCCTTCCAGCGGTTCAGCTCCCTGCGGCAGTCGTCCTCGTCATCCCGCTGCGGGTGCAGGCCATAGTGCGCCCTCGGCTCCGAGAGCACAGCGGGGCTCACGGCTGCCGTCCACTCCACATCGGTGAGCACCCGCATGGCATCGGGCATGTGCTGCGCCAGCCGTTGCAGCATGTGCGGGGCCAGCCGTTCGCGGTTAAGCCAGTTGGCAAGCGTGTTGCGGCTGCCTATCTGCAACCTGCGCCTTATCTGCTCATAGTTCAGGTCGAGGCTGTCGAAATAGCGCCTCAGCTGCTGGCCGTGATGGGTTTCCATACGACCAAGTTCGCTATTCAACTGCACAAAGATCAGATCTTTATACGTTCACTTTAATCATCTATTGAACGCTTTTTGTTCTGTTATTTGTCACCTTAATGCACAGCATGAACACCATAGCATCCATCTCAGCGCCTCAGGGCACTGCTGCACTGGGCCTCCATGCCTGCCATGCGGATGCCTGCCGCGTGTCTCCGCGCAATGGCGCAGCACGCTTGTCGGGCGGCCACGAACTTCTATTCGGTGGCTCCAAACTTTTGATTGTTGCCAAAAAACGTTTGTTCGGTGGCTCCAAACTTTTGATTGTTGCCAAAATACTTTTGTTTAGTGGCTCAGAACTTTTGTTCGGCACTAAAAAACTTTTGTTCGGTGGCTACAAACTTTTGTTTGTTGCCTAAAAACTTTTGTTCGATGGCTCTAAACTTTTGTTCGGCACCGAAAAACTTCTGCGCGGAGGCGGTGCACCGACCCGCAGCCCTATAGCCCTGCCCGCACCATGACCACCCTGCTCTGCCTCTCCGCTCCGGCCCTGTGCTGCCTGCTGGGCCGCCTGGTGCGCAGGCACCACCTCAGACCATGACCCTTCAACACCACCTTAACACAAACAGACCATGAAAAAACACATCCTCTCCCTTCTTGGCCTTGTGGCCCTCAGCACCGCCACCTTGGCACAGGTGCCCAGCTATGTGCCCGCCAATGGCCTTGTGGGCTGGTGGCCTTTCAATGGAAATGCCAATGATGAAAGTGGGAATGGAAACAATGGTGCTGTGAATGGTGCTACCCTCACCGCGGATAGGTTCGGCAATGCGAGTGCGGCCTATGACTTTGATGGGGTGAATGATTTTGTTCAGGTTGCTAACTCAACCTCCCTACAAAGTCCATCGAGTATAAGTGTCTTTTCTTGGGTTAACATCCGTAACTGGAATAATGGTTATTTCCCGATTCTGCATAAATCAAATCAACAATTGTCGTACGGAAAATATGCGATTTTGCTCAATACAAATGGTGGTATAGCTCACCTCAACAACTCAGAGAATGGCTTTAGTTTTTCAACGTGGCAGTTGAATCAATGGTATCATGTTGGCTACACAATATCTTCTGGAATCTTCAGTGTTTTCGTTAATGGCACTTTACTTAGCAGCAGTCCTGTTGGGAATTTTCCTCAAACCCCAAACCAAACCTTGCCGCTGTTAATCGGTGCCGATTTACCTGGTGGAATCGAATACTCCAATGGAAAGATTGATGACATCGGCATCTGGAACCGCGCGCTAACCGAGCAGGAGATTTCAGACCTGTACAATAGCAGCCAGCCGCAATGCCTGCCCAGCTATGTGCCCTCCAACGGCCTTGTGGGCTGGTGGCCCTTCTGCGGCAATGCGAATGATGAAAGCGGCAACGGAAACAATGGCACTGTGAACGGTGCCACACTCACCACCGATAGGTTCGGCAATGCAAATGCAGCCTATGACTTTGATGGGGTGAATGATGATATTCCGTTGCAGGGAACAGGTGCCACTGACTTCTCTAATGGGGTGACTTTCGCTGCTTGGATTAACGCGGCATCGGTGAAGATGGCTTCAATAGTTGATAAGACACCTACTTGTCAATCGGGCACCACAGGTTTCAGAATAAACGTGCGGGATAACAGTGATTTACATTCAGAAGTAGGTTGTTATGGCACGGCATCTGACGCAATTGCGGGCGGTTCGTATTCGATAGGGAATTGGACTCATGTAGTCGGAACTTATACATCTACGGAGGGTCAAAAGATTTTTGTCAATGGAAATTTCGTGGCAAATAACCCCATGACATTCAACATAAATTCGTTAAAAGATATTGAAATCGGGCAGGGTAGCTTAGGCACAAACTATGAACAATTTCACGGAAAAATTGACGACATCGGCATCTGGAACCGCGCCCTCACCCCCTGTGAAGTCCAACAACTCTACAGCTCGCAAGTATTAACGCCACCCACTGCCACAATAACCCCACAGGGCAGCACCACCATCTGTTCGGGGGGCTTTGTGCAGTTGGTGGCATCTGCTGGAGATTCCTATCTGTGGAGCAACGGGGCCACCACGCAAACAATCACGGTAACACAGGCGGGGCAGTACTCCGTTACCGTTACCAACAATGATGGCTGCACGGATACAAGTACTCCCGTCACTGTTTCGGTCAACCCCACGCCATCATCAGGCGTAACGGTGGGCGGGGCCACCACCTTCTGCACAGGCGGCAGCGTTACTCTTACAGCTCAAGGCACAGGCAGCTACCTGTGGAGCAATGGGGCCACCTCGCAGAGCATCACAGTGACGCAAGGCGGCAACTACTCGGTAACCGTGACCAACAACGGTTGCAGTGCCACCAGCGGTGTGACCACCGTGACGGTGAACCCCACGCCAACGGCCAGCATCGCCCCGCAGGGCAACACCACGTTCTGCCAAGGCGGCTTCGTGGTGTTGCAGGCATCGGGCGGAGGCACCTACCAGTGGAACACGGGCGCACAGTCATCGAGCATCAGCGTGAGCCAGAGCGGCACCTACACGGTGGTGGTCACAAACAATGGTTGCACGGCACAGGCGCAGCAGCAGGTAACGGTGAACCCGCTGCCCAGCGTATCGCTCCAGCCCATCGCGGCCCTGTGTGCCAATGCCAGTGCAGTGGCCCTCACAGGCGGCAGCCCAGCGGGCGGCTCCTATACCGTGAATGGCACACCTGCCACCACCCTCAACCCCGCACAGACGGGCAGCGGCCAGCAGACCGTGGTCTACACCTTTACCAATGGCAACGGTTGCAGCAACACGGCCACGCAGAGCGCAACGGTGAATGCCGTGCCCAGCGTGAGCCTCAGCGGCCTCAACACGGCCTACCTGCCCACAGATGCGCCCGTGCAACTGAACGGCTCGCCAGCGGGCGGTGTGTTCAACGGCACAGGCGTGAGCAACGGCCAGTTCGACCCCGCAGCGGCAGGGCTTGGAACGCATGGGGTTAAGTATACAGTAGTTGATGCGAACGGTTGTGTTGGTGGACAAGCACTCTGCACCACCGTTGACCTCACCA
This sequence comes from uncultured Chryseobacterium sp., assembly GCA_964488095.1. Lineage (GTDB taxonomy): Bacteria > Bacteroidota > Bacteroidia > UBA10329 > UBA10329 > UBA10329. Next base: position 2,698 of record CAZATP010000085.1, on the reverse strand, counting down.
CAGGGTCAGGTATCGGCCTCGACAACGGTGGCAACGGGGTGGAGGTGTATCCCAACCCCAGCAACGGGCTCTTCACCGTGGTGATGGACGGCATGGACGGCATCGTGCAGTTGAGCGTTATGGACATCCGTGGCCGTGAGGTGGCCTCACAGAGCCTCACCGCCCGTGGCCGCACCACACACAGCATCGACCTGAGCGGCTTTGCCAGCGGGGTCTATACCCTACGCATCCAGAGCGCGAAAGGTGTCAATGGGATGAAGCTGGTGAAGGAGTAGGCGCAGAGAAGCATTCACCGCAATTAGTTCGGGGTGACCCCGTCAAGAGGCTTAGGCCGATTGGCGGGGTCTTGCTTTGACCGTCCCAAAGAAAGACGTTGGGCCCATGGCTGGAGCACATTATTTGACCTCCTCCTGCTGCGGATTCATTCGCACCCACGCCACGAACATGAGGAAGATGAAGGCCGTGGTGATGGCATTGAAGATATCGTGATGATCGATGAACTGTTGGCCACTATGGATGGTGGTGAGACAGAGCATGGTGACCCGAACGATGTTGATGATGATGATGCCCACCACACCTGCCGGGATGAACCAGAAGCGATGCTTCCAACTGCCCGGAAAGGAGATGACCAGTGCTGTGAACATGGCAGTCATGTCCACACCGAGGCAATAGTTGCGCACATGAATGTTGATCACAGAGTCGTAGAGGTCGATGTTGCGCAGGTCGAAGGTCTCTGCACCATGGCCCATCAGCCCGAGCAGGAAGACCGTTCCCTCTGTGAGTGCAAGCATGCTGTAGTGAATGAACCTCGCATAGTTGGGCCCGATGAGCGGCAGGGTCCAGGCCTGTGGAGAGAACCAGAGGAAATACAGGGCCGAGAGCGCTCCCATGGTCGCCAGGAAGCGAAGCATCGTTCTCTGCTGTGGGTCAAGGGAGATGGCCATCAGCGGTCAAAGTTAGCCCACGCGTGTCCGATAACGCTACGCTCTTAGCATTGGGACCAGGGCGGAGGCCACATCCGGATGCAGGAGGCCATGCCCACGGTCGACAAGGAGAATGCGAATGAGCGGTGTGGATCCGGGCCTGAGCTTCTGCCCGAGCTCAGGACGGATGATTCGGTCATGCTCACCGAACACCAGGAGCGTGCCGATGCCATAGCGGACAATCTTGCTGCGAATCTCGCGGAGGTCGGGCGTGATGAGGCGGAATGCCCGCCACACCTTGTAGACCCTTTCACGTTTCTCGCGCGAATCGAGCTGACGGTGCATGAACTGCTCGATCTTGGGATGCAGGATGCGCGAGGCCCTCAGATATCTGGCGGCTGCGAACAGGTGCTTCGGGTCGTTGGTGACCCGACCGTAGAGCCAACCGCCCAAACGTGTGTTGGCCGTGAACCTGTACAGCGGATTGACCCGCAGCCCATCCGGGGCGATCAACACCACCTGGGTGATCTTGCCCGGCATGAGTTCAAGCAGCTTGAGGGCCACCTTGCCTCCGAGGCTGAAGGCCAGCAGCGAGCAGCGTTCCAATCTGCGGTCACGGAGCACGTTGCTCATCAGGGCCACCAGCTCGTTCGGATGCAGCGTCTCATGGTCCATGGTGGTCTCCCCATGATGAGGCAGGTCGAAATGCAACCCGCGGCATGTTGGTGGCATGCTCTCGAAGAACTGGGCCATGAGGTCGGCCCGCTGACCGTAGCCATGGAAGGTGACCCACAGGTCGCCCGAGCCGTCACTCTCGGTAAAGGCCCATCGCACGCCTCCGACCTGCATGAACCTGCGCTGATGGGATGTGGAGTGGGTGTTCAAAAAAGCGGGGTGTCCGGTCAAAGATAGCAACTGGCAGTAAGTACCTTCGCGGAGTTTGCAAAGTCGCGGCCCGTGATGGCCGTTTAACCTCAAAACACCTCCGAAAGGAATGCCCAAAGACCCCTCCATCAAGTCGGTGCTCATCATCGGCAGCGGCCCCATTGTCATCGGTCAGGCCTGCGAGTTCGACTACTCCGGATCTCAGGCGGCACGGTCGCTGCGCGAGGAAGGCATCGAGGTGACGCTCATCAACTCGAACCCCGCCACCATCATGACCGACAAGGTGACGGCCGACAATATCTATCTGTTGCCGCTGGAGCCGAAGAGCATCGTCAAGATCCTTGAGAAACACAAGATAGACTGCGTGCTGCCCACCATGGGCGGACAGACGGCCCTGAACCTCGCCATCAAGTGCAAGGACATGGGCATCTGGGCGAAATATGGAGTGCGGATGATCGGGGTGGACGTGGAGGCCATCGAAATCACCGAGGACCGTGAGAAGTTCCGCAAGCTGATGGGCCAGATAGGCGTGGCAATGGCCCCGCAAACCACCGCCAAGTCCTTCCTTGAGGGAAAGGAAGTTGCTCAGGAGTTCGGTTTCCCGCTCTGCATACGCGCCTCCTACACGCTGGGCGGTGCAGGTGCGAGCATCGTCTATGACCCTGCCGATTTCGACAAACTGCTGAACCGCGGCCTTCAGCTCTCCCCCATCCACGAAGTGATGATCGACAAAGCGGTGCTCGGCTGGAAGGAGTTCGAGCTGGAACTGCTGCGCGATGCGAACGACAACGTGGTCATCATCTGCAGCATCGAGAATTTCGACCCGATGGGCATCCACACGGGCGACAGCATCACCGTGGCCCCGGCCATGACGCTGAGCGACAAGACCT
>CAZATP010000084.1:0-6816 GCA_964488095.1 uncultured Chryseobacterium sp. | reverse complement strand
ACGTTCGGGTTCATCTGGGCCAAGTTGCCCGATCCCGACACCTTGGGCAACAACTATTATATCTGGACCAAGCGACTCGGTCGTGACAATGGTTTCACCTCTGTGGGCGGGGCAAGTTTCGATGACCGGTTCTTCAACGGTCAGACGTTCGACTTCAACATGTCCAGAGGTAGGCGTTTCGGTGTGTTCGATGCGAACGAGGAGGAGGAAGGCCGTTTCCGTGCGTATGACACCGTTGTGGTGAAATTCGCCACCATCGATGCACCTGTGGAGCGCTTCTGGGGCACGGCCCGCGCGGCCACCTCTGCGGGGTTCAACCCTTTCGCCAGCCCTGTCACAGTGATCAGCAATGTAGACAACAACGGTCGGGGCGTCTGGGGCGGCTACGGTGTGACCTATGACACGATCATCTGCATACCGGTCGAATAGATTCGCCATCACTAATTAAAACTGATAAATCAGAAAACTTTCATTCATGAGCGCAGGAGAAACAGAACATCATCATTGTGTGATCATTGGAGCAGGACCGGCAGGCTACACGGCCGCCATCTATGCCGCAAGGGCAGATCTGAAACCTGTCATGTTCACTGGCCTTCAGCCGGGCGGACAGTTGACCATCACCACCGATGTAGAGAATTATCCGGGATATCCCGAAGGCATCATGGGCCCAGAGATGATGGAGGACTTCCGTAAGCAGGCCGAGCGTTTCGGAACCGATATCCGTTATGAGTATGTGGATAAGGTCGACTTCAGCGCTGCACCCCACAAGATCTTCGTTGGAGGAAAGACGGTGCTGGCCGACACGGTGATCATCGCCACTGGGGCATCAGCCAAATGGCTCGGATTGGAGAGTGAGCAACGGTTGAATGGTTTCGGTGTGAGTGCCTGTGCCGTATGCGATGGTTTTTTCTTCAAAGGACAGGAAGTGGTCATTGTAGGAGCGGGCGATACTGCTGCCGAAGAGGCCTCCTATTTGGCCAAACTCTGCAAGAAGGTGACCATGCTGGTGCGCAGGGATGAGATGCGCGCTTCCAAGGTGATGCAGCACCGTGTGCTCAACACGCCCAACATCGAAGTGCTCTTCAACCATGATACGGTAGAGATTCTCGGAGTGAAGACCGTGGAGGGAGTGAAGGTTCGCAACAACAAGGAGGACAAGGAATACGTGATTCCCTGCACCGGTTTCTTCGTGGCCATAGGTCACCAGCCCAACACCGATATTTTCAAGGGTTGGCTTGACATGGACGAGGTGGGTTACCTCAAAGTGCAGCCCGGGACATCGAAGACCAATATCGAGGGTGTGTTCGCATCGGGTGATGCGGCCGACAAGGTCTACCGTCAGGCGGTGACCGCTGCCGGAACAGGCTGCATGGCCGCTCTGGATGCCGAGCGCTATCTCACCGAGAAAGGCATTCATTGAACGCCACCGCGCACGACTGAATCCCTGACTGATGCTGAGGTACAAGGCCGATATCCGAACGCTTACCGTAGTCGCACTGTACTTCACGGTGGTGGCCCTGAGCTGGCTCTATTTCCCTGAGGAATGGTATCTCAAGGTGGCGGTGGTGATGGCCAATGCCACGCTGTCGTTCATGTGCGCGGTCATCACCCACAACACGATCCATTCACCGATCTTCAAAGAGGCAAGATGGAACCGCTTGTTCCAGGTGGTCCTGTCCTTCACCTATGGACATTCGGTGAGCGCCTACGTCCCCGGACACAACTTCAGCCATCATCAGTATACCCAGACCCCGAAGGACCGCATCCGCACCGACAAGATGCGCTTCCGTTGGAACCTGCTCAATCAGCTGTTCTTCTTCTTCCGCATGGCCCCGGGCATCATGAAGGACGAGAATGCGTTCGCCAAGCGTATGATGAAGGAGCATCCGCGGTGGTTCGCCCAGTATGTGCTGGAGCTCGTGCTTGTGATTGGAGTCAAAGTAGCACTCATCGTGCTTGACTGGGAGAAGGGGCTATTGATTCTGGTCATTCCGCATCTGTATGCGGCATGGGGCATCGTGGGCACTAATTTCTGGCAGCATGACGGATGCGATGAGCACCATCCGTACAACCACACCCGCAACTTCACAGGAGGCTTCCTCAATTTCCTGGCCTTTAACAACGGATATCACAGTGCCCATCACGATGTGCCTCACCTGCATTGGAGCCTGTTACCAGAGTATCACCGTGAGAAGGTGGCACCGTTCATTCATCCGAACCTGAACAGGGTGTCGCTTCTTGTCTACCTATGGGAAGTGCACATCTGGCCCGGCAAACGCTTGGACTATCTCGGGAATCCGCTGCAACTGCCACCCAAATGTGACGATGCCGATTGGATGGAGGGACTGGACATTCGAAAGAATCCCTATGCCCTTGGTGTGGAAGGGCTTCCGAAGTGATTCCGTTAGCATGATCGCAGTTGTTGAGAGTGGTTCGACCAAAAGCGACTGGCGCATCATTGCCGCAGACGGTCGGTTGACCGAAACTTCAACCGCTGGGTTCAACCCTTATCACGTGGGCCGCGACCGGATTGTGGAAGAACTGAGCCGCAACGAGGTGCTGCGTGGGTTGGCATCCTCAGTGGCCTCGGTTTATTTCTACGGTGCGGGCTGCTCATCGTCAGCAATGAATTCCATTGTTCAAGGGGCCATTCAGGAGGTGTTCGCCCATGCAGAGGTGCACGTGGACCACGACCTGCTCGGAGCGGCATTGGCGGCAGGGCAGGGGAGTGCCTGCATTGTCGGTATTCTGGGCACAGGTTCCAACGCATGTTTCTTTGATGGTGCCGATGTGGACAACGGTCGGCCCGCGCTCGGCTATGTGCTCGGTGATGAGGCTGGAGGCTCGTGGTTCGGAAAGCGCATCATAGCTGACCACCTGCATGGACTGCTTCCGGATGCCATGCATGAGGCATTGCAGCAACTGGGAGTATCAAAAGAGGCGGTCCTCCAGCGGGTCTACATGGAGCCACGGCCCAACACCTACCTGGCCGGATTCATGCCTGTGCTCTCGGAATTCCGGCAGACGGCCTATGCCCAGACGTTGCTGCGCGATGGATTCACGGCTTTTCTGACGCGCTACGTGTGCCACTTTCCGCAGCACCGCGAGGTGGAGGTGCATCTGGTAGGAAGTGTGGCCCATCACTTTGCGGAGGAGCTGAGAGCTTCCGCAGAGCAACTGGGCATCCGCATCGGACGGATCGTCCACAGGCCGATAGACGCGCTGGTCGCCTATCACACCGCCAGATAGGCCCTGCTTACTTCTTGCGCATGTAGACTTCAACGGGCACCCCGCTGAAATCGTAGTGCTCCCTGATCTGATTCTCGAGGAATCTCCGGTAGTCCTCCCGCAGATACTGCGGATTGCTGCAGAAGAAGGCGAACGCGGGGAAATTGGTGGGAAGCTGTGTGACGAATTTGATTTTGATGTTCTTGCCCTTGGTCATCGGGGGCGGACGGTTTTCGATGATCGGGAGGATGAACTCGTTCAGTTCACGCGTTCCGATCTTGCGGTTGCGGTTGTTGTACACCTGCACAGCGGTCTCCAGTGCCTTGTGGATGCGCTGCATGTTGATCACGCTGGTGAACAGGATAGGCACATCTGTGAAGGGCGCGATGCGTTCATGGATCAACTCGGTGTATTCCTTGGCGGTGTTGGTGTCCTTCTCCACCAGGTCCCATTTGTTCACGAGAATCACGATGCCCTTGTGGTTCTTCTGCGCCAGATGAAGGATGTTCATGTCCTGCCCTTCAAAACCGAGGGTGGCATCGAGCATCAGGATGCACACATCGCAGCTTTCTATGGCACGGATGGAGCGGAGCACGGAGTAGAATTCGAGGTCTTCGTGCACGGATTTCTTCTTGCGGATACCGGCCGTGTCCACGAGCACGAAGTCGAATCCGAATCCGCTGAAGCGCGTGTGGATGGAATCGCGCGTGGTTCCCGCAATGTCGGTCACAATGTTCCGCTCCTCGCCCAACAGAGCATTGGTGAAACTGCTTTTGCCCACGTTCGGACGGCCTACGATGGCAAACTTGGGCAGATCCCCGAAATCAGGCTCCGCAGAGTCCTTGTCGAGGTGTTTCACCAGTTCGTCCAGCAGGTCGCCCGTGCCGGCACCGCTCATGCCCGAAATGCAGTAGTACTCGCCCAGACCGAGATTGTAGAACTCGGTGGCATCATCGTTCCGCGCATGGTTGTCCACCTTGTTCACCACCAGCATCACCGGGCGGTTGGACTTGCGCAGCAGGTTGGCTACGGCCTCATCGGCAGGAAGGATGCCGCTCTCCACATCGACCACGAACAGCACTACACTCGCTTCGTTGATGGCAATCTCGACCTGTTTGCGAATCTCGGCCTCGAACACGTCCTCCGATCCGCGCACATATCCGCCACTGTCGATCACGGTGAATTCCACACCGTTCCAGATGGACTTGCCATAGGTGCGGTCGCGGGTCACACCGCTCTGCTCGTCCACAATGGCCCTGCGTTCGCCAATGAGGCGGTTGAAGAGGGTCGATTTGCCCACGTTCGGACGGCCTACTATTGCTACAATGTTGCTCATGCTTTCAATGATTGCGAATTACGAATGTGTACGGATATGCGAACGTGCTGAGGATGCCTGTATGCATGGACCCTGAAATGCTATTGGGCTGAAACCCTGAAATACTCAGAGATATCCGAAATTCTTGAGGTCACGGTCGTTGTCGCGCCAGTCCTTTCGCACCTTCACGGTGGTCTCCATGAAGACCTTGCTGTGCAGGAAATCTTCCAGCGACCTGCGGGCATCGGTCGACATCCGTTTGATGGAGCGTCCACCCTCACCGATGATGATCATCTTCTGTGTTTCGCGGGTCACATAGATGATGGCGTGGAAACGGATGAGCCCCGGTTCTTCCTTGAATTCATCCACCACCACTTCCACCGCGTACGGTATCTCTTTCTTATAGTGCTTCAGAATCTTCTCGCGGATGATCTCTGCCACGAAGAACCGGATGGGGCGGTCCGTCAGGTCGTCCTTGTCGAAATAGGGCGGGTGCTCGGGCAGTCGCTCCTTCACCCAGTCGAGCAGCTCGCGGGTGTTGAACTTGTGCAGGGCCGAGAGTGGAATCACCGTGGCCTGCGGCAGTGCCTCCCTCCAGAGTTGCAGTTTCGCCTCCACCTCCTCCTGCGTGGCGCTGTCCACCTTGTTCACCGCCAACGCAATATGGGCCTTTTTGGCGGTCATACGCTCCACGGCCTCCTGGTTCACCGGCTCACCCAGCTCCACCAGATAGATGATGATTTCCGAGTCGTTCACCGCGCCCTCCACTGCGGTCATCATCGTCTCCTGAAGCTTGTAGGCCGGGTCGAGGATGCCCGGAGTGTCATTGAACACCACCTGATGGTGCTCATCGTTCCAGATGCCGAGGATGCGGTGCCGCGTGGTCTGCGCCTTGGGTGATATGATGGACAGCCGTTCACCCACCAATGCGTTCATCAGGGTTGACTTACCCACATTGGGCCTGCCGATAATGCTTACAAATCCGGCCTTGTGCTCCATGCCATCGGGGTGTGAAAAACGGGGTGCAAAGAAACGGAGAATAAAGGGGACTTCAGGTGATTGATTTTGAATCGATTACAGGATTCTGATTCCTGAAGTATGACCGAAAACCTCCGTTCGCAAGAGAATTTTCAGGAAATGAAGGGTAATGGGCGCCATATTGAAAAGAGTGCCTATATTTGCAGCCCCAATCGCACGAGCAGTTCGCCTTAGGCAAACTCAAAAGATACATCGCGGGGTGGAGCAGTTGGTAGCTCGTTGGGCTCATAACCCAAAGGTCGTCAGTTCGAGTCTGGCCCCCGCAACTTGAGAGTCCCGTCATCCGCAAGGATGGCGGGATTTCTTTTTTTCCACCGCTTGGCAGTAGAAGGATAAGGGCCAATAATCAACGAAGGGAATCAGGAGGTCAGTGAATCACTGACAGAGGGTAGGCCAGTCGGTCTTTGCCCTACTGTAGCCCAGGTCGAGCGACTTGCGCAGGTCGGTGCAGCCACCGTTCTTGTCCTCCATGAAGCGCTTGAGGTGACCGCGGTGGAAATAGGCTTCACCGACACGGGTCTTCATGTATTCTCCTTTGGCGGCTTCCAACTTGGAGCCTTCAAAATCACCGAGCACATTCTTGATGGACGACCTGTACTCGTGCATCTCACGTAGATTCTCTGCAATCTCGATAGCACGGTTGTAGTCCTCCATGGCTGCGGGGAACTCGATCTTCTGGAATTTGATTCCGCCACGCTTCACATAGGCCTCAATGAAGTTGGGGTCGATCTCGATGGCCTTGTCATAGGCCACCTGCGCCTTGTCATACTGACGGGTGCTCTCCAGCTGGAAACCCTCATCATACTTCTTTGCGGCCTCCTCATAAGGGGTCATCTCAATCGCCTTGGCGGTGGTGTCAGAGGACTTTGCCTTTGCCTTCGCTGCGGCTATCTTCTCCTCCTTGGTCATTTCTGAGAAAGGCTTTTCTGCGGGCGCTGGGCTCTTGGTTTGACCTATGGCGGTCATGGCAGAGAACAGGCAGAAAAGGAGAAGCAGGTTCTTCATCAGCTCACAAAAACGCTGCGCAAGTTAAATGCGCCAATCATTTGGGACGGGCGCAAATGTAAATAAATGCGTCAACTGGTGTCTTATCGATTGGACGGACTTACAAGCTTCTCGAATTCCCGCTGCTTGGAGAGGATGGCGATGGTCAGCTGGTAGTCGGTCATCTGGTAGATGTCTCCATCACTGAAGTTGCAGAAGTTCATGAAATCCAGTGCTTTATCGCCTTCATA
>CAZATP010000083.1:0-7052 GCA_964488095.1 uncultured Chryseobacterium sp. | reverse complement strand
CCCCTGACCTCTTCCTTACCAAGGAAGCGCTCTACCCCTGAGCTACATCGGCTTTGATGTGAGCGGGAGACGAGACTCGAACTCGCGACCCTCAGCTTGGAAGGCTGATGCTCTACCAACTGAGCTACTCCCGCTTTTTGATGTGGGGAGAGCAGGATTCGAACCTGCGAAGGTGTACACCAACAGATTTACAGTCTGTCCTCGTTGGCCGCTTGAGTATCTCCCCGATTTCATTAAAACATTACCTCAAAGAACCCGGGATGAAAAAATTTCCGGAAAGAAACTTCTACAATTCCCATAATGGAGCCGGTGGAGGGATTCGAACCCCCGACCAGCTGATTACAAATCAGCTGCTCTGGCCAACTGAGCTACACCGGCAAAATGTATGTCTTCCTTTGTTGACAAGGGTTTCAGGCGATTTTCACACATGTACCCCCTCCAAAAAGGACTGCAAATGTAAGCAATTAAGCAGCGCACGAAAAAATCCGCTGAGAAAAATTTCCCCAGCGGATTCCAACACTTTCACAGATGGCTTTTACCGGTCAAGGCATGGACTTCTCCTTCGATTTCTTCAACTGTCTGCGAAGGGCTTCCACCGCGAGGTCTGTGGCCTCTTCAAAGGTCTTGCACTGACGCTTGGCAAAGAGGTCCGGCCCTGGGACCAGGAGTTTTATCTCCACTACCTTATTATCTGTGGTGCTGCTGTTCTCCAACCGCAGGATGACCTCTGCATCGAGTATGGTGCTGTTGAACGTGGCCAACTTGTTCACCTTCTCATCAATGAAATCAAGAAGCTTCTGGTCGGCATCGAAATGGACGGATTGCACTTTCACTTTCATCTTTCTTCGGTTTTATGCCCTTGGATGGGCCTGTTTATGGATTCTTGTGAGTTTCTCGATGGTGTTGTGGGTATAGACCTGAGTGGCGGAGAGATTGGCGTGACCGAGGAGTTCCTTCACTGCATTGATGTCTGCCCCGTTGTTCAGCATATGTGTTGCAAAAGTGTGGCGTAGCACGTGCGGACTCTTCTTCCCAACCGTGGTCACAAGGCGAAGGTACTTATTCACTTTCTGATAAACAAACCCCTCGGTCATAGCAGTTCCGTCATCTTTTAAAAGGAGCCGGTCGGCCTTTCCTGTCTCATGCCTTTGCGCCAAGTCATCTCGAAGGGTGAAGTATCTATTAAGCAATGCGCTTGTGGATGAACTGAATGGGATTATGCGTTCCTTGTCTCGCTTGCCAAGCACTTTCAGTTGCCCGTTGTAGATGTCCACGTCTGCCAACTTGAGTCCGATAAGCTCGGCCCTTCGCATTCCTGTGCTGTAGAGCAGCTCGATGATGAGCCTATCGCGGAGGCCGGAAAATCCCTCCCCGAAATGAATGTCATCAAGCAGACGGTCCATCTGATGCTGCTCCATGAAAATAGGAAGAGCTTTCCTTGTTTTCAAGGCCGTGACCTTGAGCATGGGATTGCGCGGCACTTTCTCTGTACTGATGAGGTAGCGATAGAATGAGCGCAGACAACTGAGTCTCCTATTCACCGTTCGAGGAAGCAATCCATCGTCCTCCAGTGTGCTGATGATCCATGACCGTATGTCGTGATGATCGATATCCTCTAAGTCGGTCAACTCCAAATGCTCAGAAACATACGTGCGGAAACAGGTCAGATCATGGGCATAGGCCGCAATGGTGTGCGGTGACATTCTCCGCTCCTTCTGCAGGTACTCCAAGAAATCTGAGATCAGCGGCTGCATGACTGTTCAAAGGTATTGACGGACGCGATGATAGCGCGGCCAAACCGACATTTCGCAATCGGTGAGGCAAGAATTGAACTCAACGGACTTTTCGCCACTATGTTTGAAGGGCGCAACCGCACCATGACACCTAAGGAAGCCTACCATTCACTGGTCAAGCACCTGCCATTCCAGCCCACCAAAGGGCAGGAGGGCTTTCTGTACAAGCTGTCGGAGTTTCTCACAGAGGACGGCCACGGCAAGGTGTTCCTGCTGCGGGGCTATGCGGGCACAGGAAAGACCAGCATGGTGACCAGTGTGGCGAGCACGCTCCGTTCGATGGGAAGGAAATATGCCCTTTTGGCGCCCACGGGCCGTGCAGCCAAAGTGCTGGCGGGCTATTCGGGACAGCGGGCCTTCACCATCCACAAGTTCATCTATCAGATGGTGACGGACGAGTTCGGTAACGTCCGGTTCGCATTGCGGCTGAACACGGGCAAAAAGGCTGTGATCATTGTGGACGAGGCATCCATGATCGCCACGCAGGCGGGCACGGGCGGACGTGTTCAGAGCCGGGACCTCTTCAGCGACCTCATGCAGTTCCTCGAATCGGGCACAGATTGCCGACTCGTGCTCATAGGTGATAATGCTCAGCTGCCGCCCGTGGGCATGGCCAAGAGTCCTGCCTTGGAGGCCTCATTCCTGAAGCAGACGGGAGGCTTCGAGCGGGAAATGATGCACGAGCTGCGTGATGTGGTGCGACAGGAGGCGGATTCGGGCATTCTTGAGAACGCCACCATGCTGAGAGACCTGCTGATCTCCGAAACATCAGATTTCAGGTTGCGCACAGAATTCGGAGACATCACGTGTGTGGACATCGCAGACCTGGAAGATGCGCTGAATGATGCCTACAGCATCTATGGCGAAGAGGGCGTCATGGTAGTGACGCGCTCAAACAAGCGGGCCAACGAGTTCAACCGGCAGATCCGCGGACGCATAAAGATGATGGAGGAGGAGATCGACTCGGGCGATCTGCTGATGGTGGTGCGCAACAACTACCACTGGCTCCCGAAAAAATCGAGCGCGGGCTTCATCGCTAATGGCGACCTTATGGAAGTGCTCCGCGTGGGCAACATTGAAGAGCGGCATGGGTTCCGTTTTGTGGATGCCACTGTCCGACTGCTCGATTATCCTGATGACCCATCACTGGATGTGAAACTGATGCTCACCACCCTTTATGTAGAGAGCCCATCGCTGCCTGCAGAGGACAGTGAGCAACTCTACCTATCCGTTGTGGCAGAATACAACCACCTTCAAAGCCCGTCCGAACAGGCGAAGGCTGTGGCCGAAGACCCGTTTCTGAACGCTCTTCAGGTCAAATTCGGCTATGCGGTGACCTGCCACAAGGCGCAGGGCGGGCAATGGCCGGCCGTCTTCGTGGACCAAGGTTATCTCACGCCCGAAATGTTGGGCACCGAATACATCCGATGGCTTTACACGGCCATAACCCGGGCATCAGAACAATTGTATCTCATTGGTTTCAATCCTGATTTTCTCGACCGGGAGGATTGACCGACTCAGGGTTCCCGCTGACGCAAGGCCTCAAACACAAGGACGGCAGCAGCGTTCGACACATTCATAGAATCGATTCGACCACGCATGGGAATGATGACCTGTTCATCAGAATTCCTCAGCCAGAATTCTGAAAGCCCATCAGCCTCTGAACCGAGCAGAATCGCGCTTGGCGCAGTGAAATCATGCTGGTGATATGGTGTGGCAGTATCTGTGAGTGCAGCAGCATAGCTCCTGATGTTGCGCTGACGGATATACGCAAGAACCTCCTCATTGGAAGCGCGGGCCACTGGCACTGTGAAGACGCAGCCCACGCTGGACCGGATGACGTTCGGGTTGTAGAAATCCGTTGCCTGGTCGCAGACGATGACCCCGCTAAGTCCAGCCGCATCCGCAGTGCGCAGTATGGCCCCGATGTTGCCAGGCTTCTCCACCTTCTCTAAGATCAGATATAGAGGATTCTCAGTTTCGGGCAATTGTTCAAGTCCATGTTCACGAGATTCGAACAGGGCTATGACCCCTCCTGTGCCTTCCCGCACGGCCACTTTCGCAAACACCTCCTCGGTGAGATGGAACACCTCTGCCCTGCCCTCTGAAATCGGATAATCCTCATCGGCCTTAAAAAATGAAGGACAGATGAAAAGTGACTTCAACTCAAGCCCGCTCTGCACAGCAAGAGAAACCTCGCGCACCCCTTCCACCACAAAAAGTCCCTGATGCCTTCGCTCACGCGGCTTCTCGAGCGCAACAAGCTGCTTGACGCGAGGATTCTGGAGACTGCTGATATCGAGGGGCATATGCCTAATCGATCAATTTCTCCTGCTTAAGCCACGCCACCGTTGGGCCGAGGACCTCCTTTGGAGAACGGAAGCTCACACCCAGCTCCTCCTTGGCCTTCCGATTCGACACATACCAGTACTTCACCGCATATGGAATCACGGCCGGATTGAAAGGCATGGGAATCTTGAAGGTGCCTCCGATCTTCGCCAGGAAACTGATAAGTCCGTTCGGAAGAATCATGATTTTCTGGGTCTTGCCTGCAAGTTTCAAGGTGAGTGCAGCGATTTGCTCAAAATCCATGTTCTCACCTCCGAGGAAGTAGCGCTCGCCCGAACGGCCTTTCTCGAAGGCTGCAATGATGCCAGCCGCCACATCGTCCACATGCACGATGGCCGTTCCACCCTTGCACACCATGCAAGGACTGCTTTTCACGAAGTCGATGAGATTGCCGCTTGTGATCTGGTCGTAGTCATTCGGGCCATAGACCTCGGCCGGATTCACGATGACCACAGGAAGTCCTGACTTTGATGCTTCCACACACAATGCTTCAACCCGCTTCTTGGCATAGGCGTAGCTGTAGGTCTTCTTGTTGAGGGTGAAATCAGATTTCTCGTTGAGCACCGTGGGCGTCTCGGTGCCGTCAATGGCTGTGCTGCTGCTCACATAGACCACGCGCATGTTGCCATTCTGCTTAGCGGCCTCGAGCACATTCTTCGAGCCCCCGACCACCACGCCTTCCATCTTAGGAGAGTGGATATCGTCCCAATTGCTGAGGCTGGCCAGATGCAGCACGCCATCGCAGCCTTTCATTCCCTCGATAAGCGAATTCAAATCGGTGACATCACCGAAATGTGTCTCGTACTGAAGTCCTGTCAAACGGTCGGTCTTGCTGGTCTTGCGGAGCAGGCAGCGCACCTGATAACCACTGTCAATGAGCTGTTTCACAAGGCGTGACCCGATAAAACCATTGCCACCTGTGACGAGGATCTTTTTCATGGACATGGGAACTGTCTGAGGGTTAGAACAGGGGCCAAAGTTGCCAACTTTTACAGATAGAGGACTTGAGGAATCCTCTCTGACATTTTCAGCTTCAATCGCCAGTATTTCTCCGCTCGTCCACTCCAAACCAGCCTTGCAATCCTCCAGTGTGAATGGCGAGAATGACCGTTCCTGTAGAAAAATATCCGCGACCAATCAGGTCATAGATTCCAAACATCATCTTTCCCGTATAGATTGGGTCGAGTGGAATGCCCGTGCGTTGCTGAAAGCCTTCAATAAAGGCCAGAAGTTCGGCCGTCATTTTGGCGTAGCCACCTAAGTGATAGTCATTGATTAGTTCGAGGGATGCGCTTGGAGACGTTACTCTCAGCCGACTTTCTGCAACCAAACTCGCTACGTCATCCATCAGAAAATCACCTCCTTTCAAAGCTGGGAACCCCAATAACCGCTTGCCTTCAGGCAAAGAGAGGCGAAGACCTGCCAAGGTGGCCCCCGTTCCGGCCGCACAGCAGACCATGTCATAGTGCTCGTCCACTTCGGGCAGTATCTCCGCGCAGCCTTTCACGCCCAATCCGTTTGCACCACCCTCGGGAATGGCATAGAATCTTCCGTGCTGCGCTTTCAGTTCCTCCAAAAATTTAGGCTCCGATTTTCTTCGATACGCTTCGCGGGAAACGAAATGCAGCTCCATCCCGGATTGCTTGGTCTGCCGCAATGTGACATTGAGTTCATCGTCTCTCAGCTCATCGCCACGGATGATGCCGATACTGTCCAATCCCGCACTGTGACAGGCGTATGCCGTGGCTGCAATATGGTTGCTGAATGCACCTCCGAAGGTCAGTACCGTGTGATGGTCCTGCATCACGGCCTCGCTAAGATTGTAGCGCAGTTTCCGCCATTTATTACCAGAAATGATAGGATGGATAAGGTCATCACGCTTCATCAATATCCTTACACCAGAGCCTTCCAGTGCAGCGTCATGCACTTCCTGCAGGGGAGAAAGCGAGTCGCGATGGCCCTTTATGTAGTCTATAACTTCCAAAATTTATGCATTTGTGAAAATGGAAAATGGGGGAATGGAAAATTGTCGAATAAAGAAGCATGAAGAAGCATATCCGAAGGTCGACACCACAGCAGTTTCGTGTATTCTCGCCACTATCTTCCATTTTCCATATCCCCATTTTCTTCACTCACAAGGAGAGAAAATTCCGCAGGAGACGCTCACCTGCAACCCCGCTTTTCTCAGGGTGGAACTGACAGGCGTAGAAATTATCCTTTTGAAGTGCGCCTGAAAATGGACTTCCATAATCTGTTGTGGCAATGGTGAACTCAGATTTTGGCGCGTAATAACTGTGAACGTAATAGGCGAAGTCACCATCATTCAGACCATTCATCAGTGGGCCTTTGAGGTCTGAAAGCGTATTCCACCCCATGTGTGGCACTTTGGGCACATCCTGAAAACGGACAACATTCAGTGGGAACATGCCAAGCCCATTCACATTACCTTCTTCCGTGTGCTCGCAAAGCAGTTGCATGCCCAAGCAGATACCCAGCACGGGCTGTTTCAACGCGGGAATGATGGTATTGAGACCAAGGCGGGTCAGTTCTTTCATGGCCGCATCGGCATGGCCCACGCCAGGGAAGATGACATGGCTGGCCGCACGCAGTTGTGCTGCATCATTGGTCACTTCGGGAGTAACGCCCAACCGTTCCAGCGCGAAACACACCGAACGCACGTTGCCCGCACCATAATCTATCACTGCGATATGCGCCATCAGAGCATTCCTTTTGTTGAAGGCAGGATCATCCGCTCTTGATCGCGTTTCACAGCCATTTTAACGGCTTTGGCGAATGCCTTGAAGATGGCCTCGATCTTATGGTGTTCGTTCGTGCCCTCGGCCTTGATGTTGAGGTTGCACTGCGCCCCGTCTGTGAACGATTTGAAGAAATGGAAGAACATCTCGGTCG
>CAZATP010000082.1:0-7723 GCA_964488095.1 uncultured Chryseobacterium sp. | reverse complement strand
TGATCACAAGACCAGCGCCTTCGGTCAGTACATACAGAACTGAATAACCAGCTGGAACGAAAGGTGCAGTGCCCTCTGTGGCTGAGATGGTCGCAGAACCGCCCACCAGCGTAACAGGAGAAGCATCAGCAGTCAATGTTCCTGCAGTGGCATCGCAAGTGACCTCATCCTCCACAACGATTGGAGCACCGGCCACGTCAAGCGCACCGCAGATGTCGCCTCCGCCCTGAATAAGCAGACCGTTCACATCGAAACCGGTCGTCACTCCGAACTGAACTATGCCCAAGTCCAGAGTCGCAGGGTCATAGACCAGCGTGTGGATGGTGTAGTCTCCGGCAGCAGTAACAGTGAAGCTCGGTGCTGCAGCCGCATCGATGATCACAAGACCAGCGCCTTCGGTCAGTACATACAGAACTGAATAACCAGCTGGTACGAAAGGCGCAGTGCCCTCTGTGGCTGAGATAGTGGCAGAACCGCCCACCAGCGTAACTGGAGAAGCATCAGCGGTCAATGTTCCTGCAGTGGCATCGCAAACGCAATCCAGCGAAAGATCAAAATCAATGGTGCCGCCTGTCCAAGAAGCTACGAACACATGATACGTCTCGCCTTCGGTGGTAGCGAAAATCAGCTCTTGACCGTTCGCGAATCCACAGCCTACAGCGGGCACAAGAGCAGAGTTATTGATGACACAGGAGAATGCACCACAGCCACCGGTGTACACCGCCATGAATACAGGGTCATTCACATCCGACACAGGACCGCATGTGCTCAGACTCATCTGGTTTCCGGTACCCACGAATGTGTACCAAACCCCAAGGTCACCAGCAAGCTCACCACAATCCAGTGCCGCGTTGTTTCCTGCATCTGATGCGCCCAAGGTTGTTCCAGTAACGCTCTGTCCGCAGGTCAAAGCGATAGCGTCAGCACACAGATTGTTCGCAGGTGACACAAAAACCGTTGCGCTTGCATTACCCACAGCCACATCTGTCGGTCCGGCATTGTAACCGGTCCAAGTAGCGTTGTTCGTGGTATTGCTGTTGATGACTACTGGACCTATGGCAAGATAAGCAGAGGTTGCCGGGTCAAGGGCATAGGGGAGGCCATTCAACAAAGTGCCTTGCAAATCATCCTGCAGATCATGCAGGTTGAGGGTCACATCGCCCGTATTCTCTCCGTAGTAGAAGTAACATACACCGGTCCCAGGAGCCACATTAAGCACGTTATTCAGTGTGGCCGGAAGTGGTTCATCTGTGCAGTCTCCATCGGGTGCGACCGCTACACCAACAAACGCGAGGAGGGATGGGGTAACCGTTGAGATGCGGATGGACCAGCTGTTGAGTGTGGTAAGGTCACCTGAACCAGCATCCCCAACGTACAATGTCCAGTTACCGTTCATCGCTCCTCCGAACAGACTGGCGAAGGTCTGAGTAGGAGATGCGGTAATCCCTGGGTTAGGGAAGTAAGTTCCCGTGAAAGGAACATTCATGGTCTCAGCATCGACTGCACCCAGGTCTGTGAAAGTCAGAGTTGAACCGAGCCAATCCGCGTTGAGGCCACAGCATCCGGTGCCATCATCAACAGTTTCCGCCAAACCTGGGCGGGACACCAACGTCAAGAGGTCACCACTAGGAGAGGCCAGCTTTATGGTCAAATCACCAACCCACGTATTGTTAATGTTCACATCAACCTCGATGTTAATGACCGAGGTTCCCGTAACCCCAGAAACAGCTATACTACTGGAACCCATAGACCCAAGGGTTCCATTGTATCCGTCATCTGGAACTGACACAGCGCCAGCAGAAGAAAAAGGCCCGAACGTGGTCTGGGCCGAAGCAGGCCCGAAGGCCGCAAACGCAACCAGTGCCGCGAGGCAACAGGTCTTAAGCGCATTTTTGAAAGCGTAGAGTGTTCTCATATCTTTGTTGCTTCAGGGTTTACTGGTCGGACTTGGAAGTGCGGTTGGCCGCGTTCGGGTAGTTGGCCGGAAGACGCTTGGACTCCACATTGGCATTCACCGCACGGACCGGGGCCGCTGGAGCCACCTGCTGGGCGTTGAGCGTACGGGTATCGATGCGCTGCGCATCAGCCTTGACTTTCGGAGCGGCAGTGACCGTTTCCTGTTTGACTTGCGCAGTGCGGCTCCGGGCTGGTTGCTCCTGAGCGCTGCTCTGTGCATGGGCGACCGTTGCCGAAATACCGGCAAGCGCCACCATGAGAACTGCTTTCTTCATGATTGATTGAGTTTGGTGAAATTTAATCTTGGCGAATGTAAGTGCTGAACAGACGAATTTGTTCATTTACCCGATAAATTTTTCGGAACTGGCTGTTTCAATGGGCCGAATCTGCTGAAGCAGCAAGCGCCAAGGAGTCGAGCTGCGCGGCCCGCACCTTAAAAGCCGGCATGAGCGCATCCGGCAATGGGCCTGCACCTTGCAGTTCCTCCTTGCGGTGATCGACCTGCTTGCCGTTCTTCCAGAACCGGAAGCATACGTGGGGCCCTGTGGCCAGACCCGTGCTGCCCACATAGCCGATGATATCGCCTTGGCTCACTCGCTTGCCGGGACGCACGCCATCTGCGAACCGCGACATGTGCAGGTACTGTGTCTCGATGGACTTGTTGTGGCGGATCTTCACATAATTGCCATTCCCACCCGAGTATCTGGCCTCGGTCACGGTGCCATCGCCCACGGCCATGATGGGAGTGCCGTGCGGGGCGGCATAGTCTGTGCCATAGTGCGGACGTACCGTTTTGAGCACAGGGTGAAGGCGCTTCGTGGAGTAGCCCGAACTGATGCGGGAGAATTTGACAGGTGCTTTGAGAAATGCCTTCTTAAGGCTGTTGCCCTCCGCATCATAGTAGCCCTTCTCCTCCCCGTTCTCGAAATAGTAGGCCTTGACGGTCTTCCCACCCTGCGAGAATGAACTGGACAGTATCCGACCGATGCCGATGGAATTTCCTTCCACGAAATGCTCTTCGAAGAACACCTTGAAGGCGTCTCCCTTCTGAATCTTGTAAAAGTCGATGGTCCAGGCATAGATCCCGGAGAGGGCGATGGCCATGCTGGCATCGGCCCCGGCCTTCTGGAGGTCGACATACAGTGAGGAATTGATCTCACCGGCAATCTGCCTGACATGGGTCTCCATGGGCTTGGACTCCATGTAGACGTGCACACTGTCGCGCAGGTCGAAGACCACGTAGTCGGTGGCGTTCACCTCATAGATGAAGCACTTGGCCACCCCGAGGCTGTCCTTGGAGCAGAAGATGGTGAACGGGCGGCCAGCGGCCATCTTGCGCACATCGAACACCTCTTTGGACGCCTTGGCCAACTGGTCGATGGTGGTCATGGAGACCTGATAGGGCATAAGGATGGTGGCGAGGTTCTGATTGCGCTGCACCTCATCGCGCACCACGATGAAATCGTTGGTGACGATGCCATACTCGATGTTGATGAGGTCGTTCTCCAGTTCGCTGTCACAAGAATCGGCCGAGGGACCGCACGAGCAGACAAAAGCCATCATTGCGGCAAAGGCCGCCCATCTCCATTGCGTCATTCTGAAAGGGTTAACTGCGAAAGGTCATCTCAGCAGGGTGACCGTACCGCGTTCCTTGAACCGGGCGCCATCGGTGCCCACCATCTCCAACATGAAGTAATACGTGCCCGAGGCGGCCTCTGCGCCACCATTCACGGTTCCGTCCCAGCCCCAGGGCGTGCCAGACACCACCTGGCCCTCGAAGGTGAAGACCGGCCTTCCCCACCTGTTGAAGATGTGGCAGTTGGCCTCTGTGACGGCATAGGTGTAGGGTTCGAAACGGTCGTTGACGGCATCGCCATTGGGAGTGAAGACATTGCCGACCGTGAATTCGGGGAGACCAGTGAGGTAGAATTCATGCACGAGCGTGTCGGTGCAGCCCGCGGCCGTGACGGTGATGAGGGTGACGGAATACCAACCGCTGTCAGGGAAAGTGAGCTCGAAGGCATTGGAGGTGACCACCGTATCGGCAAAAATCCATTCCACCGATTCTCCAGGTGCGGGCCACGCGATGAACTGGGCGTTCAATCCGTCCGATCCCTGATTGAGCTGCGAGATGGGCAAAGGATTAACGCTGACCGCCTCGGTGACCTGCGCGCTGCATCCATCGCCCGTGGTGACGGTGAGGGTGACATCAAAATCGCCCGTTTGGGGATAGGTGTGGACGGGATTCTCGAGGTCGGACGTGGCCGCGTAGGCACCGAACTCCCATGCCCATGTGGTGATGGTTCCCGCGGCTGAGGTGCTCTGGTCGGTGAAGGCGGTGGCATCGCCCAGACAGACATCATCGGCAGAAAAGGAGGCGACCGGATTGGGGATGACGGTGAGCAAAGTGCTATCGGTGGCGGTGCAGCCGGCCGCATCCACAATGGTCTGCCGGATGTAGTACTGACCGGGGTCGGGGAAGGTGATGAGGCCGGGGTTCTCGGCATCGCTCACCTGTCCGTTGCCAAAGTCCCACTGCCATTGCACCACCGAGCCGAGGGCGCTGTAGGAGCTGTCGTTGACCAGAACGGACTGCCCTGCGCATATCTGCGCATCAGTGACGGCCAGGCCGGGGATGATGGAGAGGCAGAAGCGCTGCTCGTTGTTGAGGCCCCCGGTGCTGCCAGTGAAACCCCAGAAGACGAGCGGGTCATTGGAGAACAGGTTCTGCACGATGTCGGCCTGATATTCTATGCGTAGGGAATCGTCCACATAGACCTGCATGACCTGTGTGAGGGGATCCCAGAAGATGCGGAAGCGGTGCTCGATGCCATCTTCCATGTTGGCGTTGGCATTGAGTGCCGGAACCGGACCGGCAAGGTTGCCTGCGGGATTGTTGTGCTGCACGATGCCGTTGCCCATGATGGCCACGTGATCGTAGGGAGGGTCCTCGGCATTCTGATAGGTGTCGAGCTCAACGGCCAGCGAGGGACTGACGCCATCGTAGCCGAGACCCCCACCACCTGTGCCGATGCTGGTGCTGATAGGCTGCAGCACGAAAGCGATGCCATCGGCACCGAAGTCGTTGCTGCCGAGGTAGACATCAAACGTGAAGTCGAACGAGTCGGTGAGGTTAATCATGTTCTCGTTCCAAACGGAACCCGACTGGTTGTTCTGCGCCTGGGTGAGACGATAACAGTTGCAGCTGAGCTGTGCCGCGTTGCCATTGACGACATACTGGGCCTGGGAACGAACAGACCCTAAGGTCATCATTACCAACAGTATGTATAAGCTTTTCATCTTCATTCCTTACGTGCTTCCTGCAGCTGGGAGATGAGCCATGCCTTGCCCCATTCGTCCTGCTCCTGTGCCGTCCAAAGTTGCGGAAAAAAGATGCGTTTCATGAACCGTGGTGGAAGGTACTGCTGCCAGTTGGTGCCTCCGGTGGCGGCCACCTCATCCTTGTCGCGGAGCAGGTAGCGCGCAGCGGTGCGGTAGTGCTGGAGTGGCCAGTTGATGTTGACATTGGCATCGAGCGCGCGCATCTGGCGGATGAGCTCGGGATTGTTCCTGTCGGCCTCGGGCAGTGCGGAGTATTTTGCCCAGATGTTGGTGGTGCGGTAGGTCCTGGCGAGTTGGAGCAGCTCTTCGGCATACTTCTTCTCGAACTGGCGCAGGGTGAGGGTCTTCTGTCCGGTCTCCTGCTCGGTGGCGCCCGATTTCCAGTAGATGTGCTCGAACATCTCGGTCATCCCGGCATCGTCATCTGTAGCTGTGGCCAACCGCTCGCGGTGGTCGCGATGCACGAGGTTGCGCAGCGGGGTTGCGCAGATCTCGATCTTGCGGTACTGTGCGCTCTGGAAACCGCTGGCAGGCAGCAGGGCCATGCGGAAACGGAGAAACTGGTCCTTGTCCATGCCCGTTTCCATGACGCCATAGCTGTGGGTGAGGGCATCGAAATAGCGGTTGATGCGCTGGAGGCGTTCGAGGAGGAAAACGGGGTCGAGCCTGTCGTTCCAGCCGAGGTCGTTGCCGTTGGGCAGCACGTTGCGGCCGTTGTTGGCGATCTGCTCCATCTCGTGCAACGTGAGCCGGAAATAGAGTTCCGTGATCTGGTGGTACATAATGAAGATCTGCTCATCGGGGAAGTCGGTGCGCGGCTTCTGGAGGGTGAGCAGGGTGTCGAGGCCCACGTATTCCCAGTAGGGCAGGTAGTTGGAGATGAGCAGGCCATCGAGGTAGGCGTTCATGTCCTGCCCCATGGATTCGTACTTCTCCTGGAGCTTGGCGAGGTGCTGTGCTGACTGTGGGTCCATGGCGGGGTGGTCCGTTAAGAAATCGGTGGCCCAAAGTAGGTACTGACAGTGGGCGACCGATGACCATTATCAGTCCTGCGCGGAGAGGGCAATCCCTACCTTGGCGGCCTCAGAATAGTTGAAGGACATGGGAAAAAGCACAGTGGTAGGTGCGGGCCTGGTGGGTTCGCTGTTGGCCATCTATCTCGCGAAGCGGGGAGAAACGGTGGAGGTGTATGAGCGCAGGCCCGACATGCGGAAGGCCAACATCAGTGCCGGGAAGAGCATCAACCTCGCGCTGAGCGACCGCGGGCTGAAGGGGCTGCGGGGCGTGGGCATAGAGCAGGACATCATCGACATTTCGATACCGATGCACGGGCGGATGGTGCATATGACGGACGGTTCGGTGAGCTTTCAACCCTACGGGAAGGAAGGGCAGAGCATTCTGAGCGTGAGCCGCGGGGAGCTGAACCGCAAGCTGATGACGCTGGCGGAGAGCCACCCGAACGTGACGCTGCATTTCAACCAGCGGTGCACGGGCGTGGACCTCGATGCGGCCACCTGCGGCTTTGCGGACGATGGCACGGGCGAGGAGACGGTGGCGCAGGCCGACACGGTCTATGGTACGGACGGGGCATTCTCTGCCGTGCGGGGCCGGATGCAGTTCACCGACCGCTTCAACTATTCGCAGCAGTATCTGGAGCACGGCTACAAGGAGCTGACCATCCCTCCTACTGCCGATGGCGGTTTCCGATTGGAGAAGCATTGCCTGCACATCTGGCCGAGGGGCAACTACATGCTCATCGCGCTGCCCAACCTGGACGGGAGCTTCACGTGCACACTGTTCTTCCCCTTTGAGGGCGAGCGGTCGTTCTCCTCGCTGAAGACCCCGGAGCAGGTGACGGCCTTTTTCGAAGAGGTGTTCGCAGATGCGGTGCCACACATGCCCACGCTGGTGGAGGACTATTTCGCGAACCCCACGGCATCGCTGGTGATCGTGCGCTGCGCACCTTGGAACCACAAGGACAAGGCGCTGCTGCTGGGCGATGCGGCCCATGCCATCGTGCCGTTCTACGGGCAGGGGATGAACTGCGGGTTTGAGGACTGCACGGTGTTCGATGAGCTGGCGCAGACCATGTGGGATGACAAGGAGACGCTGTTCAAGCGGTTCTCGGAGCTGCGGAAGCCGGACGGGGATGCGATAGCCGACCTCGCGCTGCGGAATTTCATAGAGATGCGCGACCTTGTGGCCGATGAGCGTTTCCTGCTGCGGAAGAGAATCGAGAAGGTGCTCAACGAGCGGTATCCCACGAAGTGGATACCCTTATATAGCATGGTGACGTTCTCGCACATGCGCTACTCGGACGCGCTGGCCTACGGGAAGAACCACGACCGCATCATGGACGAGGTGCTGAGCTGGCCGAACATCGCGGAGAACTGGGAGACGCCCGAAGTGATGGGGCGGATTGAGC
>CAZATP010000081.1:0-7785 GCA_964488095.1 uncultured Chryseobacterium sp. | reverse complement strand
AACAAAATCAACACTTTAAGAATTCAATCGCACTGAAGAAAGTGTAAAACGGTTTCGGGGTTTGGCAAAACCACCATTTCCAGGTTAAGTGGTTGACAGACAGGACCTGTCACACCCGCACTCCTCATTCAGCAAGGAACACAGCTCAATAGATGTGCGCAAAGACGCCTGAAAACCCAACGCTGTAAGAAATGGGCGAAAACCGCCCTTTGTAAAACGGATTCGGGGTTTGGTAAAACGGTGCAGCATTCATGGTGGATCAGGGTGCACGTTTGCGGCCTAATCAAACTCATCTCATGAAAAAACAGTTCTTTTCTCTTGGCCTGATGCTCTTCTCTGGGGTAGTAATGGCGCAGTACCCGACCAGTGGTCTGGTGGCCTATTTCCCGCTTGATGGCAACGGCAATGCTGCAAGCCCAAGTGCCATCACCCCATCTGTGTTCTCTGCGATCGGAGCCACTGATCGCAATGGTGAGGCCAACAAGTGCCTCCAATTCGTGTCTGCCAGTGACCATAAGGTGGATTACAGTCTGGACGACAACGCAGCACTGCAACTCACGGGCGATTTCACGATTGCCTTCTGGTCCAAATCATCTCCAGAACTCGTGGCAAACGCCATGCTGGTGTCTTTGGCAGATAAAGCAGGCTTTCATCATAGTGTGTTCAATGGCAACGTGAATTTTTACGGATTCACTTACACCTCAGGTGGTGGAGGATGGCAGTATGGTGGCAACCTCCCGAATGCTCAGACAACCTGGCGTCATTACATGCTTGAGAGGTCAGGGGGCAATCTTACCATGTATTTGAACAACAGCTTTCAGGGAGGCTTCTCTGCTGGTCTCGACCCCATCAGCTACAACGCTGGCGATGTGCTCAGCCTTGGTCAGAATGCCACAGCAACTGCCACAGGTGCTCAAACTGCCACTGGCAAACTGGACGGATTCCTTGACGACCTCCTCATCTATGACCGTGCTCTGGACGCAACCGAGCGTGGGCAGGTATTCGCTTTCAACACGTGCGTGGCGATCACCAGCGTGCCGACCGTTACCGCAGCAGGCCCAGCCTGTGCCGGACAGGAAGTGGAATACACCCTTTTTCACCCGAATGCTACTTCCTACAGTTTCACTCCGGAGAACGATTGGACGGGCGTGCTGAACGGCAATGTGCTGACCATGACGGTGCCAGCAATTCCAATGTTCAACTATCAGTACCTTTCATTCACCGTGCGTGCTGAGAACGTCTGTTCAACCGGTCCAGACCAGCAAATTGCTTTGCCGATAGTGACCCCGCCTGCTCCTTTCGTTGTCAATGCACCCGCAACCACCTGCGTGGGGTCGCTTGTAGCCCTATCTGTAGAATCGACCACAGACCAGACCACATGGCAGGTGCCAAACGGATGGGCGCAAACGTCCACTTACCCGAACAACAACGGAGGTCAGTTCACGGCCGGAGAGTCGGGCACCATTTCCTTCACCAAGACCAACGTGTGCTACACACGGACGGAGACGCACGATGTAACGGTGTTCCAAGCGCCACCTGCTGCGGCTACTTTGGTGAGCGGAAATCAGTTTCTATGCAAAGATGCGCCTGCCGAATTGTTCAGTTTCCAGTATGATGCTACAACAACCAGCGGACAGATCTTCTATCAGTCATTGAGTACATGGATCGCTACGGCCGACACGGATAGCAGTGTTTTCATTCAGGCCACGGGATCTTGGAATGGTCCGGTTAGCCTTAGTGCCATCGCTTACAATGCTTGCGGACAGACGCAAAGCGTGCCGGTAAGTTTGACATCCAACCAAAATTCGGTCCTGGCAGGTGTTTACTTTTTTCAGGATGGCACTGATCTTTATGCTTTTGGCGCACAGGCCACGCAGTCTCTCCAATGGTTGTTGGAAGGCAATCCTATTCCGGGTGCCACTGGCTTGAGCTACACACCACTTGTAAGCGGAAACTATTCGCTTGAAGTGAGTTTCATCGATTTTCCTTGCGAGCCGGGTGTAACTCCGAGCCAGTACATCGAGGTGCTCGTGACCGGTGTGGATGAGAACGGAACAAGCCGTCTGAACCTTTACCCAAACCCTGCCTCTTCTGTATTCACCATGGACGGCCTCACCGCAGGCAGCACCATCACCCTGATGGACGCCATGGGCCGCACAGTGAGCTCAACGGCTGTTATCGCTGCCCGCATGGAAGTGTCAATAGCTGCCCTCAGCACTGGCATCTACATAGTGCAGGTGACGGACGGGAACAACGTTCGCACTGCACGGTTGGTGGTGAATTAACACCCCTCCCCTGACCCCTCCCCCAAGGTGAGGGGAACTTCGGAGAAACAACAAGGCCCCGGCACAGCGATGTGTCGGGGCTTTTTTCTGCCTTGATGAAATGTAAAACGGTTTCGGGGTTTTGTAAAACCATCATTTACCGACCCTGAGGCGTATTGGCAAGGGGTCTCCCATTTGGATTCCTTATCTATCAAGGAACACAGCACTTGGGCACACGTGAGAAACCAACGATGCAACGCATGCGCAGAATCCGCCCTTCGTAAAACGGTGCCGTGGTCATTGCCCCACCTACTGCACGTTTGCATCCGAATCAAACGCAAACTCATGAAAAAACAATTCCTTTCTCTTGGCCTGATGCTCCTTTCGGGGGTGGCGATGGCGCAATATCCGACCAATGGTCTGGTGGCGTATTTCCCACTTAACGGCAATGGTGATGACGTAGGGCCCAATGCCATCACACCATCGTATTTCAATGCTGAGGCTGCTGACAATCGCAACGCTGAGGCGGGCAGAAGTGTGCATTTCACAGCTGGCGATCAGGAGTATATCGACTATGACATGACCGCCCACCCCGAACTGCAACTGAGCGGTGATTTCACCATCGCATTCTGGGCCAAGGTGGATCCGGGCTACTCATCGGGTGCGTTCCTGTTCAGCTTGAGCGGGGCGGTGCAGTTCTCCCTGCTGTCCAACCCTAACGGCTCGGCCACTATTGTTAGAGAGCTTTACACATCAAATGGTGGAGGAATCGGCTACCCATCTCTTCCGAGTCCTACAACATGGAATCACTTCATGGTGATCCGTTCGGGCGACACTTATTCCTTTTATCGCAACAATGCATTCGTGAACTCGAGCTCCAATTCATCGGGCACGTTGAGCTTTGACAGCAACATGAGGCTGCGCATCGCCATGGCTCAGGACGACTCAGGCGAATTGGATGGGTCGGTGGATGACCTTTTCATCTACAGCCGTGCCTTGGATGCCTCCGAGCGGACGCAGGTGAACAGCCACGGGGTTTGCCTTCCTGTTTCAGGAACATTGACCATCGATGGCCCTACATCTTTGTGTGCCGATGGGCAGGCCACCTATACCATTCAGATAGGTCAGCAGAACGTGACGGATTACATCTGGGAGTACAATGGCGGAACGGGTACGTTGACGAACGGTTCGGTGACCATTACCGCCCCGGCCGAGGGTCAGGGCAATCCTACGCTCACCATCTATGGTAGCAACGAGTGCAGCCAAGGCGCGCAGTTCACCTATGCTCCTGCTGTGGTCGGTACTCCTGCACCATTCACCATCACCGGAACTGCACATACTTGCGTTGGCAGCGGGCTGGCCTATTCTGTAGAATCTACGGGCATCCCCGTAACATGGGATTTCCCAGACGGATGGGTGCAGACCAACACTTTCCCCAACAACAATGGCGGCCAGTTCACGGCAGGCGAGAGCGGCACCATCAGCTTCACGCGCGACAATGGTTGCTTCACTCGCACGGAGACCTTGGAGGTGAATGTTGTGCAATCGACCCCAGAGCCTCCTGTACTTACGACCGGAAGCCTTTATCCTTGCTATGGGCAGCAGGAGCTGTATGCCTTCACTTTCGACTCGACCGTAACTTCAAGCTCGGTCAGCTTCAGCACCTTCAGTTCCACTTGGACCACCCAGGCCGACACCGACACCAGTCGCTTTGTCACGCCCGCTGGTTGGATGTATGGCCCGTTCAATATCACAGCCACCGCCACCAACATCTGCGGTCAGACCCAGACCAGCGTTGCACTGACCACCAATAGCGGCAGTCTTGATACCTATGGAACTTTCTATGAGGAGAATGGAGTGCTCATTGGAGGAACATACACTGGCATCATCACCCGCCAATGGTTGCTGGACGGACAGCCCATTCCGGGAGCAACCGAGAGCACCTACACACCTACTGTGTCTGGAAACTATTCCCAGCAAGTGGAATTCATCAATTTCAATTGTGACGCCTTTGTGAGCGATGAGCTCTATGTGGAGGTAACCATTACTGGCGTAGATGAGGCTACCGCACCGGAACTCCACCTCTACCCCAACCCCGCCACCACATCGTTCACCATGGACGGCCTCACCGCAGGCAGCACCATCACCCTGATGGACGCCACGGGCCGCACGGTGAGCTCTACGGCAGTCACCGCTGCCCGCATGGAAGTTTCTGTGGCCGCATTGAGCACTGGCATCTACATGGTGCAGGTGATGGACGGGAACAACGTTCGCAATGCGCGGTTGGTGGTGAATTGACACCCCTCCCCTGACCCCTCCCCCAAGGGGAGGGGAACTTCTGGGAAACAACAAGGCCCCGGCACAGCGATGTGTCGGGGCCTTGTTCGCGTCAGGCGTTTTTCGGCACCAGCGCAACATCCATAATGGCCATCTGACCATCAGTGACGGTAATGGTGTGCTCTGCGGTGATGTGGCCTTTGTGGCTGAACTGCACGGTGTGCTCCCCCTCGTCCATCAACGGAAGGGCATAGCGGCCGCGGGCGTTGGTCTTGGCGCGGATATCGGTGCCAGCCACCATGGCCCGCGCCCCGCGCAGGGGCTTGCCGGTGGCGCTGTCGGTGATGATGCCCATGGCCGCGTTGGTCTCTGCCGTGGGCGGTTCGGTGCGGCTCTGCACATAGACCACGCCCCACTCGCGGGCCTTGCGCCTCATGCTGGGGCGGTCGCCCGTGGAGCATGCCGTCTCCACCTCGTTCCACAGGCGCAGGATCAGCCTGTCGGCCTCCCTGTTGGCGGTCTTCAGGGCCCGCTGCGCATCGGCCAATGCAATTTTCCGGGTGCTCTTCGCCTCGTTGGCCGCCTTGAAGGCATCGGCATGCACCATGATCTCTGCCACCGATGGAAATGCGATGGGCTGCCCCCCGGCCGCCACGCGCACAGCCTCGCCACTAGACAGCCTATCTGCCGCTGACAGTATGTTCGCTTCCGACTTCATCCTCGGCCCGCCCTTTGCGCCCAGCGGCAGCCCATAGAGCGCAAGCACCGACTTGGGAAAGGTGCCGCGCACGGTGGCGTTCACGATGGACATGTAGCCGTGGCCCACCCATAGGCGTGCCCGGTCGCGCAGCACGGTCACTTCGGTCGTGCTGCCGGTGGTGGTGGCCTTTGCCCCTTTCAGGGCCTGCATCAGGGCGGTGTATTGCGGGTAGAACGCCATGAGGCGCGCTTCCGTGGCAGGCGATATCGGGTTCAGCATTGCGGGCGAAAGGCCTTCGAGCCGTGTCTTGATGACCCGCAGGGCCGTGATGCGCTGTGTGTTGGTGCGTGGCAGGTTACGTATGGGCATGATAGTTGTCTAAGCGTTCGGTTGCAGGTCTGGAAGGAGATGCATGGAAGCCGAAGCAGCTTATTCCAACCTACACAATAGATAAGGTAAGTTTACTTTGAACAGTGAAATTTTACAATACGTGCAAAATTAACTCTCTTTATTCAATGAGTAACTACTCATTGTATTAAGTAAACTGTCTTTCTAATAATCGTAACTACACATAAAATAACATCTATTCACTTATATCATTACACTATTCATCAATTCACCAAGTCAATTGACTTCATGCATTGCATAACTACGCAATTTATGAAACAGACACACTTTTATACATGCGTAGTATGCCCTATCCCATTTTGAGCCTGATGGATGCCCTTTCGGGATTACAGATGGGCGGTCGTTGCTCCCGGAGCGGCCTTTCAGGCCAAACAGACAGAGCATCGCTAAGGTGGGGCTGAATTCCCTGTTCGGAAAGAGGCGTTTGTGGCCGTCCTTGCGCACAGCTCAGCATGAAAGCCTGCATATGCATCTCCGTTCAAACGCGAAAGGCCCCGGCAGAGCGATGTGTCGGGGCCTTCCTGTATCCACGAGACCTGCCTGCAAAGCCCTCCGGAGCTGCCGGTCAAGGAAACTGGGCGATGATCGCCTTGACAAGCCTGAGGGCATATTGGCTCGTGTTGCCGTTCACCTGGACCCATAGCAACTTGACCTTCTTGCCCTGGTTGTGGCGCGACCTGGCGAGGTCCAGAAGTCTTATGGCCACAGTGAAGTTGATCTTGTCCTTGTATCGGAATTTCAGCTTCGTGCCGTCTGTCGAAATGTATGTCAACTCCGTGCCAGGCACAGGTTTCAACGGCTCATTGTAGTAGGCCAGTACTTGTCGGATAAATTCAGGGTTCTCCATGGCGGTCTGTGCTTTCAAGGGCGAATTTGAGAAAAGTAGCGCACGTGCGTCACTTTCTGGCCGCAGCGCAAAAGGCCCGCCCCCTGACCGAGACCCCTGCCACAGCCCTGTGGCAAGGGTCTTTGGTTCACAGACCGGAGCGGAGCAGGTCGGCCCCGTCATCCAGGTCGTTCAGCGTAGGGAGCATCGCAACGGTAAGCCCCGCCCTCTCGGCATCGGCAAGCGTGTCGGCAAGCACGGTGGGTGTGCTCCACTGCTTGCCTGCGAAGAATGGAGGATGCAGGCGATTCATCCCCAACAGATAATAACCACCATCCTCGGCCGGGCCTATCACCACATCGTGGTTCTGCAGCGCATCAAATGCAGATTCGAGAATCTCTGAAGTGAGGTCTGGGCAATCACTGCCGATGATAACGGCCTGCGCTGCCCCTTGCCCGAGAACGTGGGCAAAAGCGTTGCGCATGCGCTCACCGAGGTTGCTTCCCGTCTGCTCGTTCTTTTGGAAAAAAGCAGAATCCCAGTCGTCTTTCGGGTCGGGATGTTCCGCATAGAAGACGTGTCGCTCGCAGACCACACCCAAGGCCACCTGCCTTGTGACCGCCAGTAGCTTCATGTACACCTTCAAGGCCCGTTGGTCGCCCACGGTGGCCGCCAGACGGGTCTTCACCTTGCCCAATTCCGGGTTTCGGACGAAGATGATGAGGTGGCGCGACATGTCGCAAACGTACGTAGCACATGGCGCTATGGCCTTGTGAGCGACCAACTTGCCTGAACGGGTCGGAAGTTTACTTTTGCGCACTCTTAAAAAGGAACTTTCTAAACCTCTAACCTTAATAGAACATGAACATCATCTACATTCTCCCACTTTTCGGGGTGGTCGGGCTGCTTTTCGTCATGTGGAAAAGCGCATGGGTCTCCAAACAAGAAGTGGGCACCGAGCGCATGGCCGCCATTGCCAAGCACATTCAGGTGGGCGCCATGGCCTTCCTCAAGGCCGAATACAAGATCCTCGCAATTTTCGTGGCCGTACTTGCGGTGCTGCTGGGTCTGAAAGGTCAGGCAGAGACGGCCTCCAACGGTTTCGTGGCGCTTTCATTCATTATGGGTGCTCTCTGCTCCGGTCTTGCCGGCTATCTGGGCATGGTCGTGGCCACGAAGGCCAACGTGCGCACCACCAATGCTGCCCGCACATCCTTGGGCAAGGCGCTTGAGGTGGCCTTCGGAGGCGGCTCGGTGATGGGCATGGGTGTTGTGGGTCTGGGCGTGCTCGGTCTGAGCGGCCTTTTCCT
>CAZATP010000080.1:0-8148 GCA_964488095.1 uncultured Chryseobacterium sp. | reverse complement strand
ATGGGGGTTTGGTGGACGGACAGTTCACCACCCCCATTTGTTTAGCTGTCAATGGATTGGGGATGGTGGGTATTATTTGCAAATGAAAGGCGCAGCAAAATCCCCATCATCTTTGCATCACTGTCTGGCAACAGCCCACATGCCATAGATGATGACGACCACGGTCAGCGTTTCAACCGTTTACCACTGCTCATTGGAACGGGCATTCAGAACGCCCATGCTCTGCGACCTGTCGAAGGTGCATACCGGGTTCCTGGTCATGCCGAGGGTCACCCACACCACTGATGATGCGGATTGGGGCCGGCCAGGATCGAGCAAGAAAGTGCATGTAGCATCCTCCTTGACCCAGAAGGGCGGCTTTGCCTCGGTGGATAGAGTGATTGAACGCGTGGAGAATTGCTACTGGAAGATACAGGTGGACGACTTCCAAGCATGGACGCTCGGTTTCCACAGGTTTGTCGGTGAATGGAAGACCACGGAGATGGCGCAGAACACCATACGCCTTGAGTACTCCTACACGCTGCATTCCAGTACTGCCCTGCTTTATCCACTCCAGTGGCTTTTCGCCAAGACCTTCTGGAGAATCTACATGCGAAGGGTGCTGGAGAACGTCAGGACTATGGCCGATAACAATGAACCCTATCTGTTCGATTAGGCCTCTCAGCAATCTGTCATCCGAAATGGCGGTCTTTCTATCGGCATAATGTAGGTTTGGGCCATGACCCAAAACAATCAAAGGCATGCCATGGGTAATGTCGGTCCGATGAGTCCAGGTAACAGTTCAACAAACGAATAGCATTTTGATAAAGCGCATCTTCAAATGGATATTCGCATCAATAGCGGGTCTGATAGTGCTCGCATTTATCGCCTACGGGGGATTCCACCTTTGGGAATATGCCACTGGCGGGAAATATGTGAAGTTTCTGAAAGCGAACGCTGAGACTGTTCCCTTGGAGGAGCATTTCACCTACGCGAACATGGCTGATGACATTGCCCGCAGCAAGCTGATCCTGGTTGGGGAGATCCATGGGTTCAAGGAGCCTTGCCGCTTCGATGTTGATTTCTTCAAACACCTGCACGAGCACCATGATGTCAACCATTATTTCGCAGAGCTGGACTTTGTTCAGGCGCAATACCTGAACCGGTATCTGAGAACGGGGGATGAGGAACTGCTGAAGGATGTCCTCAGGAACTGGGCCGTGATGCAGGGGAGGAACAATCAAAGTTACTTTGACAAGTATGTGCGGTTGCAGGAGTATTATCAGCAGCTTTCGGAGGATGACAGGTTCGAGTTCATCGGCATTGACCAGATACAGGACTTGGGGCTGACCATGCGCTACCTCCATGCACTGATGCCTGAACAGGAACGGGATACTGAGGCCGTGTCGATGGATAGTATGCTGATAGAGATAGAAGCCCTCCGCACGGTGTATGCCGATTCATCGGACATCCTGTTCGCTCTGGATCACATTAACAAGAACCTTGCATCCCTCAACGCGAAGGAATACCGGGAGAATGTGCTGTTCGACAATTTCCATGGTCTCTACACCCGCTATGCGCTGGAGAACAGCAGGTGCTATGGCTTTTTCGGGCTCTACCACGTCTTTCAGTATCGCGTGAGCGGTGAAGACCCGCTGGCGTCCAAGATCAGGCAGTCCGACCTCGGGTTGGAGAACAGCATCCTCTCGGTGAATTTCATGCTCAACGACAGTTACATGGTGATGCCCAGTGCCCAGCTCCCCGAATTTATGCGGAACGAAGGGAGATACACCAGAATGCCCATTTCGGCAGACAACATGCTGTTCATGTACATCTATGGCATCAAAGATTTCAAGCGGATGACGCCAGAGCACCACAAGTCGCTCATACGGATGGTGGCGGATGATAATCCCTATGTCAACACCGGCAGGTTGACCACCACGATTCAACTGCTGCCTGTCACAGAGCTGTTTGAAATGAACGACAAAGGCAAGCCCTATGTGCAATACACGGTCTTTGTCCGGAATTCCGACTGGGCCGAACCCATGGAATAGAAGCAAGCGCAGCGCATGGCCAAGAAAATCCTCTTCCCACTGATCTCGCTGTTCCTGGCCTATCGGTCGGTGGAACTGGTCCGCATGTTCAGCACCCCGGCTGCGGAAGGGTTCTCTATACTGGTGATATTCTTGCTGGCCGTGGCTTTGAACCTTTTTATCACCGGGGTCTTCGCCTTTGTCGGGTTCGCATACCCAAGCAGCAGGCTGCTACCCGATGCGTACTACCGCATCGGAAATCCGAAAGCCCTGCAAGAACTCTATAGACTTTTGGGTCTGAAGTATTTCAGGACGTTACTGCTCATGGCCTACTGGGGCAAGGAGAAGAACAGGAAGAGATACTTCAACGGCACGCGGACCGGGATGCGCGATTTCGACCATCAGACAAGACAGTCGGAGTTCGGGCATCTGGGCGCATTCGTGGCCATTGCCATCGTAGCGTTGGTGTTGCTTTCAAAAGGGCATGTGGCTGCCTCTGCTTTCACAACAGTGGTCAATGTGCTGGCTAATTTCTACCCTATAGTCCTGCAACGGATGCACAGGATGCAGATTGAGAGAATGTCCAACCGCTATGGTGTCCGAATATGAAGTTGAGCACCGTGGATTCATGAGAATCAACGGTTGATATCAGCACAGTCCCGTCCTGCACGAAGGGATTGCCACAACACTCATACTCACTGCACCATGATCCGCTGCACCTTCTGCGCGGTGTCGTTGCTCACGGTGACCACGTAGAGGCCATTGCCCGCGAAGGTCAAAGGCAGGGTGGCGTTGTTCTGAACCACTTGTGTGCGCTGCAGTTCACGTCCGCTGATGTCGGTGATGACTACCAGCACAGGCCCTTGGTTGGTGAGGCGCAACTGACCATCGGTAACGGGGTTGGGGAAGATGTCGATGTTCAGTTCGGCCACAGCATCCTCCACACCGGCTGGACACCACTGCACCATGCCATCGAACCACACCTTGGAGAACAGCAGCGATGGGTTGGCGCACTCGTAGTGGCTCAACTCGTCCGACCGGTTGACGGATTCTATCTGCGTAGCACCCAGCCCTTCCATGTGCTCAATGGTGAAAATCGTGTTCAGATAGGTCACTTCCTCATCAGACGTACAATAGTTGAAGAGCACCGGGGCCTCAGGCACCCAGTCATAGACGTCATTGTCGCGCAGGGCAAGCATGAAGGGATGATCAGGGTCGCTGAAGAAGGCTGCTTCGTAATCCGGATTGATGATGAGGCGCGGAATCTCGGGCATGGCAGCGTTAATCACATCGAAGCCATATTCCCCGTTAAATAGCGGTGGCAGGGTCTCATCGTAAGGAGCAGTGAAAATCTCGGAGTAGTCATCATAGAATCCCCCGTAGATGCTCTGATAAGAGAGGATCACATAGGGAAGGTAGCCGGGCACGGAGTAAGGCTCCATCTCGGCAACCATGTCGAACTGATGGCCTGACATATCGTAAGGGCCGCTGCCGGGGGCGCTGGCCGTGACGGTGAACTCATCGCTCAATTCCTCCTGAATCATACGGTGCGTGGCCAATGCCGCATGGCCTCCCTGCGAATAGCCGGTGATGAAGAGCTGGTCGTTGAGCTCCACCTCATTCTGCGAACAGATGGTGCGTGCCACCCGCAGCAGGTCCACAGAGGCCGTGGCCTCAGACCGTGCGTGCTGGTACGGATGCAGCCCGGGACTGAATCCCAGACCGAGGTAGTCGGGCATGGAGGTCACGTATCCGCTCGATGCCATCACCGCCCCGAGGAACCACTCGTCCTGAAAGTAATAGAACGTCTGGGTTTTCAGGGACTTGGTGCCGTGCAGGTAGGTGAACAGCGGCATGGGGCATTCCACTTCCGTGGGAATAAACACCAGGCCGGAGGCGTAGGTGGGATTGCCATTGGGGTCGGGCGTGTCATAGACGATGCGATGCACATCCACCTCGTATTCCAGAGGAAGAATGCCCGATGGCAGGCCTGCGCTGGCCAGCAGATCATCAATATCCTGAGTGGTGAGGTGCATCATGAGACTGTCCTCAATGATGGTGCCCTGACCGCTGGAAAGCATGGGCAGGGCCGCGAGAAGCAAGAGTGAGAGTAGTGTTTTCATACTGGCGAAGTTATGCGAAAAGGAATGCACGCATTCTTAACTCAAACGTAAAATTCCCTGAACAAGGCAATTGTCGGATATATGCCCACAACCACTGTCAACTATGAGAGCTGCCCTAAAGCACTGTGTATTTCTCATGTATTGTTCGATAGGAAGATTCCGAATGCAGGTGTCCTATTTTCGTACCATTGCCCCACAAGCTTAACATGGAATGAAGATAAAGGGCACATTGATCCCCATCGGTGGCAACGAGGACAAGGGCATCGAAACCTCCGAGATCTATACCTTGGAGTACATCACCGATGGTATCCTTTCACGAGTGGTGAAGGAGAGCGGTGGCAAGGAGGCCTGTATCGTGGTGATTCCCACGGCATCGAGCATCCCGGACGAGGTGAGCGACAACTACCGCCATGCCTTCGCCACGCTGGGCTGTACCGATGTGCACATCATGGACATCCGCAAGCGCGAGCAGAGCCACGAACCCCACAACGTTGCGCTGATCCGCAAGGCCGACTGCGTGATGTTCACAGGGGGCGATCAGAGCAAGATCACCAAGCTGATAGGCGGCACCGAGCTGCACAACATCCTCATTGAGCGTTACCACGAAGACAGGCTGGTCATTGCGGGCACGAGCGCAGGGGCCATGTGCATGAGTGCCGAGATGATCACGGGCGGCAGCAGTTCGGAGGCGTTCTTTAAAGGGGCCGTAGGCATGAGCACAGGCATGGGTTTCGCGCCCGATCTCATCATCGACTCGCACTTCATCAGGCGCGGGCGCTTCGGACGATTGGCTGAGGCCGTGGCCAAATTCCCCACACTCATTGGCGTTGGACTGGCCGAGGATACGGGTCTCGTCATCAAGAACGGCAACGACTGTGAGGTCATCGGGTCCGGCATGGTCATCATCTTCGACCCGAAGAAACTGCGCCACAACAACGAGAAGATCCTGGATCCCGGCACACCCATGACCATCACCAATCTGAAGACGCACGTGCTTGCCAACAGCGACCGGTTCAACATTGCCAAGCGCAAGGTGAAGGTGCTACCGATGGGGGCGCCTTTCAGCTGATAGGCAATGAGCTAATTAGCCGATTAGCGAATGAGATGACGAAGGGACGTGAACGGTCAATCCCTATCCACGGCATATCGCATTCGCGTAGCTCTGTAAGGACCTACAGCTCAAAGATCCGCAGGTCGGCAGTTCGCCCGAAGAGCAGGAAGGTATCGCCTGAGCGCAGTTCGGTCTCGTCACTGCACCGGGTGATGATCTCCACCTCGCGCTGCCCGCTTGGGTGCAGTTCTACTTTAAGTGGTCGAATCACAGAGATGAGCTGCAACTTGCCCAGAACGGTCTTCAACTCGCGCACGGTGCGCTTGTTCCACGTGGCAGGCATCACCACCTCGCTCAGCGCATAGCCCCCTTCCGACCAATAGGCGCGTTCCACATTGGGCAGATCGATGACGGCCGCGAGCCGGTTGGCCGATTCCTGCTCGGGGCGCAGCACCAGATCGACCCCGATGCTCTGCAGTATCGTGTTATGTATCTCCGATATGGCCCTGCACAGGATCCGCTTGGCCTTGAGCTGCTTGGCCAACGCGGTGATGACCACACTGGCACCCACATCCTCACCTATGGCCACAATGACGGCCTCTGCCTCTTTGACGGGCAATGAATCCAGCGCGCCCGGTTCTCCGGCATCCATGCAGATGGCGTGGGTGATGAGGTCCTTGATGCTCTCCACCTTGACCATGGAGCGGTCCACGGCAATGACCTCGTTGCCCAGCACGGTCAGTTCCTTGGCCAGGGTGGAGCCGAAATTCCCAAGTCCGATGATGATGTATGTGCTCATTAGGTTCAGGTTATCATGATGTTCTCTTCCGGATAGCGATAGCGCTGATAACGGATGTCGGGTATGATGCCGGCAATGATGGTGAGCGCACCTACCCTTCCGAAGAACATGAGCACGATGAGCACCAGTTTTCCGGCCGGGGTGAGCGTGGGCGTGAGCCCCAGGGTGAGCCCCACGGTGGCGAAGGCGGAGATGCACTCGAACACCAGCTTGCCGATGTCCTTCTCATTCTCGGTGATGGACAATGCCAGCACCCCGATGCCGATGAACACCACCGACAGCGTGACCACCGCAAACGCCCTGCGGATGTTGGAGGACGGTATCTCACGACCAAAGAGCTCCACCCTGAACTTCTCCTTGCCCAGACTGATGATGTTGGAGAAGGCCAGCGCGAATGTGGTGGTCTTGATGCCCCCTGCGGTAGAGGCAGGCGACCCTCCCACCCACATTAGGAAGTACATCAGCACCATGCTCCCGGCCGTCACCTCCGTCAGGGCCAAGGTGTTGAACCCCGCTGTGCGCGGACTCACGGACGCAAAGAAGGCCGAGATGTAGGCCTGTCCGTCTGTCATGCCCGCAAGTATATGGTCGCGCTCCAGCAGGTAGAAGACCACCGTGCCGAAAACGATGAGCGACAGGCTCATGCTGAGCACGATCTTGGTGTGCATGTTGATGATGCGCGGATTCTTGACCAAGGGCACACCGCGCACCCACGACCGCCAACGCGCCCTCGCCACGTGCTTCACATAGGTGGCATAGTTGAACAGGATGGGGAAACCGATGCCCCCGATGATGATGAGCAGGCTCATGCTGAGCAGGAAGGGCGCATTGAACTGCAATGCAGGATGCGCCAGCCCGGGCGACAACGTGGAGAAGCCCGCGTTGCAGAAGGCCGAGATGGCATGGAACACGCTGAACCAGACGCGCTCGCCCACATCCACCGAAAGGCTCTGCCCCACAGTGGCATAGATGAACACCGCCCCTACGAGCTCCAGACCGAACGTGATGAGCACCACATTGCGCAGCAGCCCCATCACCTCGCCTATCCGGTCGCTGGCCATCATCTCCTTCACCATGAGCCGCTGCTTCACCCCTGCCCCACCGGTGAAGAAATTGCCCAGGAAACTCGTCAGCGTCATGATACCCAGACCGCCTATCTGGATGAGCGACACCAGCACCACCTTGCCGGTGCGCGTGAAGGTGTACTCCACATCCACGGTAGAGAGCCCTGTGACACAGATGGCGCTGGTGGAGGTGAAGAGCGCATCGACCACGCTGATGCCAGAATAGGTCATGTTGGGCATCAGCAGCAGCC
Source organism: uncultured Chryseobacterium sp. (assembly GCA_964488095.1). GTDB lineage: Bacteria > Bacteroidota > Bacteroidia > UBA10329 > UBA10329 > UBA10329. The sequence continues at coordinate 848 of CAZATP010000080.1, read as the reverse complement.
CGGTACCTACAAGGATCATGGCCAGGAAGCTGAGCGACACCACCAGCGCAGGCTCCAGCCCCACTTTGCTCAGCGCCACCGAATGATGTGACAATTTGAGCAGGAACAACACCGAGAGCACAGCATGCGGCAGCCATTGCACCACCAGATGCGGCACCAGGGCCACCACGGCCAGGTAGCCGGCCAGCAGCGCCAGCATGCCGAACTTGCCCTTGAGCTCCTGCAAGTGGCCTTTCAACGAACGCCAGAACAGCAGGTCGGTGAAGAGGCGCAGCGCATTGGACAGAAGGAGGAACACCGCCAGCGAATGCAGCAGGTCGGCCACGAACGCCTCGGTGGCCATCCCCTTGGGGAAACCGATGTCATAAAGCACCACGCCCACCGCGAATACGGACGTCCCGAAATTGAACCGGTCCCAGTTGCTCAGCAGCGGGGCCACGCGCTGCGAGGCGCGCCCTAAGGTGTAACGCAGTCTTCGCAGGGTGAGCAGTGGCATGGCTGCAAATGTGCGCAGAATAGCCCTTTGAAATAGATCTGCAGGTTCAAAGGGAACGTCAGCCCACTGAGATTCAAATCGAATTGGAAAGCTGGGCGCCCGAAACAACTTTCGTGCGCCTTAAGTGCCATCTCACTCCTTGTAAATCGCAATCCCCGTCTTTCCAGCGGAGGTCACAAAGCCACGGTACATGCCTTCGGTGTTGAACGGCATGGCAATGTTGCCCTGCGCATCCACAGAAATGAGGCCACCATCTCCGCCCAGTTGCAGCACGCGGTTCTGGATCACCTCATGTGCGGCATCGGCCAAGGACAGCCCACGGTATTCCATGAGGCACGAGACATCGTAGGCC
>CAZATP010000079.1:0-8182 GCA_964488095.1 uncultured Chryseobacterium sp. | reverse complement strand
ATGTATGAGGAGCATGGCGGTTGTCCGGGCGGTGGCGTGGTGGTGGTCATCGGTCATGTGAGCGGGAAGCAATGTATCATCGTGGCGAACGATGCCACCGTGAAAGCGGGGGCCTGGTTCCCTATCACCGGTAAGAAGAACCTGCGTGCACAGGAGATCGCCATGGAGAACCGCTTGCCCATCATCTATCTGGTGGACAGTGCAGGCGTTTACCTGCCCATGCAGAACGAGATCTTCGCGGACAAGGAGCACTTCGGTCGCATTTTCCGCAACAATGCCAAAATGAGCAGCATGGGCATCGTTCAGATATCGGCTATCATGGGCAGCTGTGTGGCAGGTGGGGCCTATCTGCCCATAATGAGCGATGAGGCCCTTATTGTGGACAAGACCGGGACCATCTTCCTAGCAGGCTCCTATCTGGTGAAGGCCGCCATTGGCGAGAACATTGACAATGAGACCCTCGGTGGAGCAACGACCCACTGCGAAATATCAGGAGTGACGGACTACAAAGCCAAGGATGATGCGGACGCACTTCGCACGATACGTGGCATCATGGACAAGATCGGTTCGTTTGAGCGTGCAGGATTCGACCGGAAGAAACCGACATCGCCAAAATTGAACCCGAAGGATATTCTTGGTATTCTGCCCGAGGAGCGGACCAAAGAATATGACATGCTGGAGGTCATCAAGCGTCTGGTGGACGACTCGGACTTTGAAGAGTACAAGGCGGACTACGGAAAGAGCCTGCTCTGCGGTCTGGCCCGAATAGACGGTTGGGCTGTGGGCATCGTGGCCAACCAGCGCAAGCGTGTGAAGACAGGTAAAGGCGAAATGCAGTTCGGTGGGGTGATCTACTCGGACAGTGCCGACAAGGCCGCGCGTTTCATCATGAACTGCAACCAGAAGAAGATTCCATTGGTGTTCATGCACGATGTGACGGGATTCATGGTCGGATCGAGGTCAGAACAGGGGGGCATCATCAAGGATGGCGCGAAGATGGTCAACGCGGTGAGCAACAGCACCGTGCCCAAGTTCAGCATCGTGGTGGGCAACAGCTACGGGGCCGGCAACTATGCCATGTGCGGCAAGGCCTACGACCCGCGCCTCATCGTGGGATGGCCCACGGCCAACATTGCAGTGATGGGAGGCGCACAGGCCGCCAAAGTGCTGATGCAGATACAGAAGGCCACTATTGAGGCCAAAGGCGAAAAAGTGACCCCTGAGGAGGAAAAGGAACTGCTCGACCGCATCACCAAAGGCTATGAGGAGCAGACCTCACCCTATTATGCTGCCGCCCGTCTTTGGATCGATGCCATCATCCATCCGCTCGACACCCGCAAGTGGATAAGCATGGGAATTGAAGCAGCAGATCATGCACCCGTGGAGAAGTTCAACCCTGGGGTGATTCAGACCTGATCAGAATTTCGGACTGTCCTTCTCCTTCGTCACGCGCTTCTCTGTGAAGAGAAATCTGTCGTGTCTGAACGTCAGCGACTTGAACGCCTCTTTCTTCATGGGTACGGACACCCATTTATCAGCGTGGACGGTCACTCGGTCCGACCTCTCGGGTGAGGTGCTCCATTCCATTGGCATGACGAAGGCTTTCTCTGGGGTCTTCCACCTGAGGCGCAGTGCACCTCTCGACCTTCTGAACTCCAGCACAGGCAGATTGGCATGGTTCAGATACTGGGCGAAAAAAGCGTCCAAGTTCATTCCCAGATAGCTGTTGATGAAGGCGATGACCTGCTTGCCATCCACCGTTCGATGACGGAACTCCAATGCAAGGGCTTTGATCATGGCCTTGAAACGGGCATCATCATTCACCACACTTCTCAAGGTGTGCAGCATCCAGGCGCCCTTGTAATACATGTCGCGCTCGTTGCCTTTGTTGTTCATGCCATACACGCCTGACACGGGTGAGCTGTTGTTGATGAAATCCTTCTGATAGATCAGGTACTGCACCATCTTGTCGTAGCCATACTTCCCTTCGACAAAAACACTTTCCGCATAGGTGCAGAAGCTCTCGTGCACCCACATGTCGGCAATGTCGTTCATGCTCACGCTGTTGCCCCACCACTCGTGTCCGGTCTCGTGAATGATGATATAATCGAAATCCATTTCGCCCGGAAAACGGCCCAGATAGCCTTTCGTGAACTTGTTGCCATAGGCAATGCCGCTCTGATGCTCCATGCCGACATAGGGCGTCTCAATGAGTGCATAGCCGTCCTCATAGAAAGGATAGGGGCCAAAGGCCTGCTCGAATATGGCCAACATGGGCTGCACCTGCTTGAAATGGACTTTGGCCTTCTCAAGATTCTCGCGCAGCACATAGTAGTTGAGCTGAAGCGAGTCGTTGCCGTTGTGATAATAGTCTCGGAAATGGGCGAAATCGCCAATATTGACCGATACGTTGTAGTTGTTGATGGGATTTCTCACACCCCAGCTCCAGCGCGTGTGGGTCTTGTTGATCACACGCGTCAGCAGCGTTCCATTGCCCACGCACATCAGGCCATTGGGAATCGTGAAATGCATCCGCATGCTGTCCGGCTCATCTGAGAGATGGTCCTTGTTGGGCCACCACATGCTGGCCCCGAGCCCTTCGCAAGCCACACCGATATGATGCTTGCCTCGCGAATCCTTCTGCCAAACGAAACCACCATCCCAAGGTGCCGACTTGGCGGTTATCGGAATTCCCTGATAATAGACCTGAATGACATGACGCTCTCCCCTGCTCAATCGGACGGGAAAGGAAACGAATACTGCATCGTGCCGTCTGGTGTAGCTCAACCGTTCACCCTTCCAAACAATACTGTCGATGATAAGGTTGGAGAAAAGATCGATCTGCAAACGCTCAATATCAGCCTCCGTAAGAAAATGAATGGCATTGGAACCCGAGATGTTCCTGTTCTCAGGGTCGATGGCCACATCCAGCTCATAGAAATGCACATCGAAACAGGTGCGCAGCGATGTGAGCTGGCCGCGCAAAGAGTCTGCCGCTGTGAACTGCTGGGCATCTGCCCGGGAAACAGTCAGGATAGAGAGGAAAATGCAAAGGAACCTCAGCATGTCAGACGAAATCCTGCTTGAACGCAGCAAAGTTCTGCGGTAAGGCAAATAAAAAACGCTGTCGCGAACTGGCCGCGACAGCGTTCTCTCACAAGGAGTATGAATCAGAGGCCAAGTTTCTTGGCATCGGCCAAGGCGGCAACAATACCTTTCTTGTCAATGGTGCGCAGACCGTTGGCAGACACTTTCACAGTGATCCACTTGTTCTCGGTCTCGAGAAAGAACTTCTTCTTGAAGAGGTTAGGATAGAACTTCCGCTTGGTCTTCCTGTTAGAGTGGGAAACATTGTTCCCTACCATCACCTTCTTTCCTGTTATTTCGCAAACCCTTGACATGATTGACTGCGCTTGATATGAGTTGTAAATCGGGCCGCAAATGTAGAACAATTATCGTTACTGCAAATAGTCGATAATTTGCTTTCGCAACATGTTCAGGGCCGTGAGCGCGCTGCGCTCGATATTGCGTTCGCGGTTGTCTCCGAAAAGAGCTTTGTGAGCAGTCGTCCCATTGGGACCAGCAATCGCCATCCAGACTGTTCCCACGGGCTTGTCGGGTGTGCCTCCGTCCGGGCCGGCAATGCCGGAGACCGAGACTGCGAAATGGGTCCCGAACTTGCGTCTGGCCCCTTCTGCCATCTCCAGCACGGTCTCCTCGCTCACGGCACCGAGCCTTTCCAAGGTCTCGCTGCGCACTCCCAGCTCCCTGATCTTGGAATCATAGCTGTAGGTGACCACTCCGCCAGGGAAATAATTGGACGCCCCGGGCACGGAGGTGAGCATCCGTGAAATGGCGCCACCCGTGCAACTTTCTGCGGTGCACACCGTGAGGCCATTCTGCCGGAGCAGGTTCGCAACAACACCCTCGATGGTGTCCTCGTCAAAACCATAGACCAGCTCCGGGATGAGGTCGCAGAGCAGCTGCACCTGCTGTTCAAGTTCTGCGCGGAGGGCCGTCTCCCCTGCCCCGATGGCCGTGATGCGCAGGCGCACCCTGCCAGGAGAAGGCAGGTAGGCCAGCTTCAATCGGGGCGGCAGCGCCTTCTCCCAGTCCGCGATGCGCTCTGCCAGCCAGCTTTCGCCCATGCCCATGGTGAGCACCGTGCGGTGGATGATGGTGGGCGCATTGAAACGCTTCACCAATCGCGGAAGCACCTCATCGGACATGATGGATTTCATCTCGTAGGGAACGCCCGGCATGCTTACGATGACCGTATCACCCGTGTCGAACCACATGCCCGGAGCGGTGCCCATCGCATTATGCAAGGGCTCACAGGCATCCGGAAGTGCCGCCTGTAGCCGGTTGACCTCTGAAACGGTACGCCCGAAACGATGGAAGAGCCGCTCTATATGCTCAAGCACCTCGCCATGGAACACCGTTCCGCAGTTGAAGTAGTCGCAGAGTGCCACCTTGGTGATGTCATCATTGGTGGGGCCCAGACCACCTGTGATGAGCACCACATCCACCCGTGCCGAGGCCTGAGCAATGGCACTCTTTATATCAGCAAGGTCATCACTGATGGACGTGATGCGCCTCACACTGGCCCCGATGCCGTTGAGATGCTGCCCGATCCAGGCCGAATTGGTATCCACCACCTGACCGATCAGAATCTCGTCACCTATCGTAATGATCTCCACATGCATGATTCCTCGTACTAATTAATCTGACTTTGGCAATGCTGCAAAGGAACATCAGCCGTTTCCTGTGTCTGCAACCAAAGATGGGGCCGTCAAAATTTCACCCATCAGCTGCTGTTCATCATATCGGGCAACAGATTATCTTGGCAACTGTTTTCATGCGCCCCCTTCTTCTCATAGCATTTCTCGCAGTTTCCCTTTTTGCACGCGCCCAGAGCGACCTGCAGAAGGGCATCTCGTGGTTCGAACAGAGAAGCGAAGGCGCTCTGGGTGTTCAGGCCAAGCGCGAACCGATCGAGAAGGCCATCCAGCACCTTCATCTGGCCATGAACGACCCGCAGCACGAGCTTCAGGCCGCTATCCATCTCTGCAGAAGCTATGTGTTCAAGGGCCGGTTCGTGGAAACGGAATCGAAACTCCGCACTAAATCACTGGAGTCGGCCAAGAACATCGCAGAGAAGCTGCTGCAGAAATATCCGCACAACAAGGAGCTACGCTTTGAGTACCTGGCGTCATTGGGCCTCTGGGGCGAGAGCATGGGCATCATCCGAGCAGCCACCGAGGGCATTGCCACCAAAATGAAAGACGCCTGCGAGGCCATGATCCGCATTGACCCAGAGTTCATGAACGGAGTGGGGAAACGGTCGTTGGGCGTGCTCAATTACAAGGTGCCCGCCATTCCGTTCATCATCAGTTGGCCTGACAAGAAAAAGAGCAAGGAACTGCTTTCGGAGGTGATGAGGCGCTATCCGGACGATATCGCCAACAACTTCTACTATGCCGAGTTCCTCTACATCAGTGGAGAGAAGGACAAGGCCATCCAGTATCTGCAGCGCACGCTGAGCTTTGTGCCTGACCGGGAGCACCTTTTGGAACATCGGCTGATGCACCACGAGGCCAAGAAGCTGATGGAGAAACTGAAGTCCAACTGAACTGCGGAGTTCCCGCTACTTTTGCCGCATGAGCGTTCGATTCCAAAGCCTGGCAGTGTTGTTGCTTGCCCTTGCCGCAGTGATGCCTTCCTGCAGTGACGGTTGCGTCACCTGCTCTGGCATCACTGCCGATTACAGGGTATGCGAGGATGACTATCAGGAAGCAAGTGACTTTACGGCTTACATCAATGAATATGAGGCACAAGGCGGCATCTGTGAGGAATGAGGCCCGAATAGGCCTGCTGTTGACCATGCTCGCCCTTGTGGGCTGCGGTCGCTGTGTGGAGTGCACCTACACCTCCGGGGGAGCGGAGACCATCTGTGAGTCGGAGTTCGACTCGGTCGCTCAGTATGACCTCGCGGTGGACAATGCCGAATCGAACGGGGCCACCTGCGCAGCCTCGGGCGGAGGCTTCTAATTTTCCTTCTTCTCGCAGAAGACCCCATGCAGGGTCTCGATGCTGCCCCAACCGAATCTGGGCAACTGGGGCTCAGTCATCAGAAGGATGAGCACCTCGTTCTTCAGCACTTCGTTGCGCAGATTGATTTTTTCGTTGGTCTTATGGCCAAAAACCTCAGCCGGATGCATTTCTCGGAAGTAATACCAGAAGCCTCCATGACGGCACAATCGGTCCCGGAAACCATTAAGGAACAGGTTCCAGTAGTAGCTATCGCCAATGGCAAGGAGTGTGGGCGCATGGCCGGTCTCTGAATAGGTCGGAATCGCGTAGGCCAAGGTGTCCTGCGGAAGTTTAAAGAGCAGATTCATTCCCAGCTCAACGTCATTGTCTGTTCCGCGTGGGTTGGAATCTAGTTCAATCCGAAGTGAGATGCTGTCAAGCGGACAGTCCAATAGGGCTCCCAACTCCTTGCCCAATTGAACCTGCGCCAATGTGGCCCCATACTCACTCCAGTGGATGCCACCTCTTGTGAACAGTGGATACTTTGACGTATCGGCCATGGCATGGAAGTGAGCCTTGAGGTCAACGGTCGTCACCCTGAGAGAATCGCTCAGATGCTTCAAGTAGGCATAGTTGGTAACGGCTGCTTCGGCACGGACAAGATGGTCTGGAATATCATCCGGGAAAAAACTGGCCTTGCCTGGGGCAAAAACGAGCACTGCGTGCGTTCCATGTTTCAGAAGGGTGTCCTGAAGCTCCTTCCACATTAGCATCTTCTTGAGATGAAAATCCTTACCGGCAAAATCGGCCCCGTAATAGGCATCAATGTACTTCCCGTCCAACAGGACCTCGTCCTTGCCCACGACCACTGAATTGGCCTTGGCGATGCGGAATAACGTGTAGTAAAATTGATTCCGCAAGCGGACAAGGTGGCTTCTGAATCCAACTTGGTCGGGCAGTTTGTTCTCAAATGCTTTTGTAAACTCACCTGAGACCAGTCCTTCTAGTGTGAATACGGCCTCAGGAATCGGCTCCGCATGACCTTTCAATGGCCATTCATCCACAAGAATCCAGCGTTGCTGGGCCATCGGAAGCCACAGGAGCACCATGAGAAAGGCAAAAAGAAGATGCTTCTTCCAAGCAATCATCAGAACCGGAAATAGATGAATGGATTAAATCCGGCTGCCACTATTGAGGCAGCACAGGAAACAAGAAGAAAGGCGGATATCAAGACAAGAAAGGCCGCCCCTCTGAAGCTGACCGATTCGCGAAGCAGAAACCTTTCCATCCACCCTTGCATGCGCGGAAATCCGCCTATGGCACACACGGATATTGCCAAGGCGAGTGTCACCAAGAACTCCTTAGTGAAATAAGACAAGTGGAATTCTTGCCAGAAGTTGAGCATCTGCCACATGAAACCGAAGGCATACGATAGGTCATCAGCACGGAAAAGCACCCAGCCGAAGAGGACGATGACATAGGTTATGAGCGTGGCGGGAACGCGGCCCACCTTTTTCAGCAACTGAACAAGGAAAAGGCGGTCGGCCACGAGGAAGAGTCCGTGGTAGGCGCCCCAGAGCACGAAGGTCCACGCGGCACCGTGCCACAGGCCAGAGATGAGGAACACGGCCCAGAGGTTGGCATAGAGCCGCGCGTTACCCGCGCGGTTGCCTCCCAGCGGGATGTAGAGATAATCGCGCATCCAGTTGCTGAGGGTGATGTGCCATCTGCGCCAGAAATCGGTGATGCTGGTGGCGGCATAGGGATTGTTGAAATTCTCGGGGAAGCGGAAGCCCATCATCTGCCCCAGACCGATGGCCATGTCGGAATAGCCGGAGAAATCGAAATAGATCTGGAACGAATAGGCGATGATGCCTTCCCAAGCCAACGAGAAAGAAAGGTCCGAAACGGGAAGAGCGAACACGCTGTCGGCCACGCTGCCCAGTACATTGGCCACCCAGACCTTGCGCGCCAGGCCGACACAGAACCGGAAGAACCCGAGCAGACGGTTGTCAACCGTCTCGTAGCGGGCACGGTCGGTGAGGCGGTCGGCAATCTCGCTGTAGCGCACAATGGGCCCCGCGATAAGCTGCGGGAAGAGCATGATGTAGAGCACATAATCGCGGAAACGCTGCAAGGGCCGCTCGCC
>CAZATP010000078.1:0-8305 GCA_964488095.1 uncultured Chryseobacterium sp. | reverse complement strand
GGGGGTTGTCGCTGTGCGCCTCTTTGAAGGTGCGCAGGTAGGGCAGCAGCTTGCCGTTGACAAACTCGATGAGGTCGGGCCCCGTCATGGCGGCTTTGAAATCATACGCACCCTTGGCATCCTTGGGCATGGCCCACGCGCCCCAGCGGTATTCCTCGGCCAAGAGATGGCGGTATTCCTCGCCCCGCAGCTCGGCCTCGTCTGCGCGCTCCTGCTCCAGTTCGTCCAAGTAGCGCAGGAAGAGTATCCACGAGGTCTGCTCTATGTAGTCGAGTTCGGAGTCGGTCTCCCTGCGGAGCACGTCATCAATGTTCTTGAAGGTCTGGTCGAAGTTCATCCTTTCAGGTTGGCAAATGGCCGTTGGCCGTAATGATCAGTAAATTCAGCAATAAGTTCAGCCTCAAAAGCTCTCGGCTCCTTATCGGAAGTTGGCAAAAAGGCGAGCAACTGTTGGTCGTGGTCGGCCAGTTGCCACAAGAGTCTGCCGCCCCAATGTCCGATGTTCTTTCCTTCACCGAATTTGAGAAGTTGAGCAATGCGTTTGCGCAAAGTAGCCGCACTATCAGAGCCACCCGCTTTGCCTATGTAGGTGACAATGGCGCCATCAACCCAGTTCTGTTTCAACTCCTGTTGCGACACATTCGGGTCTTTGCCCTTGAAAAATCCGCCTGACCCTTTGGCCAAAAACTTCGGGGCATCAGGCGAGTTCCTTATCACCACGTACACCCCTATTGCATCGGGTATCTGGTGAAGATTCTCTCGATAATGGGCAATAGACCGAAACCCGGTAAATCCCATGGCACTCAATGATTCTCTGTTAATCAGACGCATGGCTTATCGTTTAGGCCGTGAACTTAACCACTCTTCCCGAATGTCGGATGCAAAACAAAGCGGGCAGACCGTAACCTATGTAAGGTCTGCTCTTTTTTCTTCGGTGTCCATGAGCTCACCGCCTCTGGCGGTTCGGTTACGGTGAGCTGTTCGCTTTTCGCGGTTAGCTATTAGTTAATCCCCCGCCCTTCGGGCACCCCCTTTGAAAGGGGGATGGGCGGCAGTGGTTCTGAGGCACGTTCAAGACAGGTTCCCGCTTCGCGTGCAGGGTGGCCTTGTGCTTTCGTGCGTTCTTTCAGGGAATGCAGCTTTTCTTCTCGGAACGCAGTTTTTCTTCTTGGAAAGCAGCTTTTCTTCTCGGAACGCAGTTTTTATTCTTGGAAAACAGTTTTCCGTCCGGGAAAGCAGTTTTCCTTTTTGGAAAGCAGTTTTTTTTCCGGGAAAGCAGTTTTTCTTTTTGGAAAGCAGTTTTTTTTCTTGGAAAGCAGTGTTTTTTCCAGGAAAGCAGTTTTCCGTTTTGGAAACGCGCTTTTCTTTAAAGAATGTGCGGTTTTAGGGCTTTATGTATGCGGAGTGACTATTATTTCATGCGGTTCAAAAATTAATGTGTATGATAATCAGCGTGTTGTAAATTTTTTGCGATTTTTTTCAACGCGGTCTAAAATACCTGCGCCCGACCTTCGTTCTAATGGTGCCAAGGGCAGCCCGGTATCGGTTGCTTAGCAGCAGGACCGTTCACGCGTGGGGATACCGCCTTCGCACAGTCATTAACCAAAGAACGCTATTGTCATGAAAAAGGTCGTTTTGAAATGGGGAACAACCATTGCATCCAAAATGAGCAAGGCAAGACTCGTTCGGCAGTCCATGGCCGACAACGCTCTGATCTATCCGAACCCAGACCCGCCTTTGCAGAACATCGCAGACAAGGTGGACGAACTGGAGGAGGCCGATGCGGCAGCGCAGCAGGGAGGCTCAGACCGCATCTTAGCGCGCGATGCCCGGCTGGCCGAGCTCACAGCGCTGATGCAGCGCGAGGTGCTCTATGTGCAGCTGATGTCGAGAGGGATTCCGGAGCTGGTGGCGAAGGCCGGTCTGGATGTTCAGGATGATTCTGAGCGCAAGCCCCTGCCCGGCAAAGTGGTCAGGTTTGAGGTGAGCCCGGGTGGCAATCTGGGCACCATCCAACTGGTGGCTTTCAGGCCGGACAACAAGCTGCTGTACGTGTTCCAACGCTACGTGACGTTCGCTGTGAGGCCGGTGCCTGCCGAGCCCAATGCGCCCGCGCCATCGCCTGTGATGGACGGCTATTGGGAGACCCTTGCGGTGCAGGGCAGAGGCCGGTTGCTGGTCTCGGGACTGGTCTCGGGCAGCAACCACCGCTTCCGCGTGGCTGCTGTGAACGCTGCCGGAATAGGCGATTACAGCGATGTGGTCACCTGTGTGGCCCGTTGAGCTGAAGAATGGCAGCGCTGTACCGATGGCCGCTCAAGGCCCGGAACAGCGTGGGGCGGGGGTCTGACCCGGTGCACCTCCGCCCCGAACATCCCACCGCTTTCCATGATGGGCGGTGCACGGTGACCCCGGTTCTGCGCAGGCAGGGCCGGGGTTGTTGTTTCAATGCCTGCGGTAGAGACGTAGCCTGCGGTACAGACGTTGCATGCGGTACAGACGTTGCATGCAACGTCTCTACGGTGGGGCATGCTGCTCACGCTGTCGTGGACGGGCGTGGCCTATGGTCAGACGGGGAGGACGAAGGCCCGGGCTGATTCCCTGCTAACGGTGCTGCAGGCCACCAAGGCCGACACTGCGCGCATCCGACTAATGGCCGAGGTGGCCAAGGCGTTGGAGGTGATGGCCCCCGACCGGGCGATAGGATATGCCAACAGGGCCATCGCCAATAACCTTGGCAGTGGAACAGCCGATGTGGAAATGTATATCCGCTACGGCAATCAGGTGATCAACGCGGTCAATTTCGAAGTTGTGCAGATTCAGAATGATTCCCAGATCACGCTGCGCATATCTGCACTGATACCCAATTCTATGGCCGGCTACTCCATGCAATTCAGCGTAAAGGGCGGCAATTCCAGCCAGACATTTAGTGTTGCTACGGTTGAACCGGGTGGCCCAGTATAAATCTATGGGCCATATCCCATCGGTGTCAGTGTATCTACCGTGCTGAGCGTGGTGGAGCTGTAGGCGGCATAAAGTCGCATTCCCAGCTGGAAAGTACATCACTCTTCGTTCGCGCTGTGAACAGGCGGGCTGCCGCATGATGGCGGGGAGCGCAGGGAGCGCGTAGCTTTACACGGGTCCGTTTTCGGACGCGGCATGCCCCTTATCCCCTGAACCATGCAAAAGACCCTTCATCTGTATCACGAGCTGGTCGCCTACGTGGAGATGAACTACGTGAACATGGGCCTCATCCTGCTGTTCGTGACAGGCGGATGGATGGTTGCCAATTTCGTGAAGCGCAGGATGCGGCTGCGGCTCATTGCAAAGTCGCCCAACCATGTCACGGCCGCTTTCATCGCTCAGCTCACCAGTTTTGTGCTGAAATCGCTGGTGGTGCTGGCCGGGCTGTATCTGTTGGGGCTGGACGCGTTCACCAACAGGATACTGGCAGGGGCCGGTCTGCTCACCTTCGTCATCGGTTTTGCGTTAAAGGACATCGGAGAGAACTTTCTGGCAGGCATCATCCTGGCCTTCAAGAGTCCTTTCAGAATGGATGACATGATAGAGGTCAATGGCACCGTAGGTTTCGTGAAGGATATCAGCATACGGGAGACCATGCTCAAGACCCCTGACGGCAAGGATGTCTTCATGCCCAACGCCATTCTGCTGAAGAACCCCCTTTTCAACTACACCCTGGACGGATTTCTGCGCTATGAGTTCGTCATCGGCATAGCCTACGAGAACAAGCCGACAGAGGCCATGCGGCTCATACTGGACACCGTGAACAAGAAGCCCGATGTGCTTGACGGGGACAGAAGACCCATCATCATGATCGATGAGTTCGCCACGAACTCCATCAACCTGAAGGTGATGTTCTGGGTCGATACCTATAAGTCGACCAGACGGTCGGTGCATATGACCATTCGCTCGGAGGTGATGGACTCCGTGGTGACCACCTTGCTGAGCCACGGTTTCAGCATCCCCGCCTCGGTGGTGGAACTGAAGAACTATGGGGCATCAGATGGCCTGCTGGTGAGGAACGCTCAAGCACTTGCCGGTGATTGACCGCTCTGTGGACAGGCTGTCCCGGCCCGGTCTTCCCTCGTGCCCTGCCTCTCCGGGCGGCCCACAGCAGTTGGCCAACAGCGCTGCATCACCCGTTGGTGTTGTTTACTTTCGTTAGCCTGAAATACGCCACACCATGAGCCGTCTTCTCCTGCTTCCGGTTCTGTTGCTCACAAGCCTCAGTGCTTTCGCACAGGATGCCTGCAACGACCTCACCATCCTGTCCGTGCGCTACAGCCCCTTCACCGACACCATCATCATCGTGGAGGCCACCAATGTGGGCAGTGAGGTCTTCAGCTATCCCGGATTCGTGCTCATCAACACCAATGGCGACACGTTGGCCAAGGAGACCGTCAACCTTTTCGGCATCGGGAACCAGTCTGTGCACCACCTCGCTGTGCGCCCCGGAGTGGCCACGCCCCTCGACCTCTTCGAAGGCACCTTGCAGCTCCATACCGGTTTCTTCGATGCATTGGCCTGCGCCTGGCCCATCAACCAGACGCTCTGCTTCAACGGGGGATGCGCACAGCTGGTGGTGGCCTTTGAGAACTGGGGCGGGGCCCTTGTGCTGGGAGATTTCCAATGGACGCTTCAGAGCGAAATGGGCGGTGTGGTGGCATCGGGCATCTTCACCATGACCGCCAACAGCCAGTATGTGAGCCAGTCCGTCTGCATAGCACGGGGCACCTACCACTATACGTTGGAGGCCCTTGGCGAACCATCGGGCGGTGGCCCTACCATGTCGGTCTATGCTGGCGAGTGGTTCAACCAGCCCGGCCTTTCGCAATCTGCCAGCTGGGAGGGCATCAACACCATGGAGGTGCCCTTCTTTCTCCACTGCATAGAGGATGCGCCCAACGCTGTGGAGGCAGCAGACCACGAGGCCGATGTGCGCGTGTACCGTCATGGTGCACAGACCATCATCACCCATACGTCCAACATCCATACCGTTGAACTGTGGAGCTTGGACGGGAGGTCTGTTGGCCAATGGTCGCCCCATGCCACCACCTTCAGCGTTCCTTCGGGCATGGTGGCCGGTGTGTATGCCGTTCGCCTCGGCACCGATGGTGGCCACCAGACTCTGCGGGTCGTCCTTCCCTGAGTGCCTGTTTTGCCAGACGTCTTATTACTGGTCACGCATCGCTCATCCCTCGGCCTAACAGCCTTCCTGTCGCGTGGCTACTACCCTTGACACATCATATCCGCGTGCGCCCCATTTGGCCAGGAGGGCCGTGTAGAGGGCAGGGTCGAAGGTGGGAGTGCGCGAAAGGATCCAGAAACTCCGTTTATCGCCCGAGCCTACCACGGCCCAGTTGTAGTCCGGTTCCAGGTCGATGACCCAGTAGTCAGCCCCGCCCGCTCCGAAGAACGACACCAGCAGTTTGGCATTCCCGCTGTTGGGCACGATGGTGGCCGTTCCCTCTATCCTGTTTTCAAAGCCGTTGGGAGAGAACAGGTTGCAGGCATTGGTCACCGAGATCTGGTTCTCGGAGATGGCCGCATATTCCGCTGTGGTGCAGTTGCATCCCGTCTGGAAGATCTGCGGGATGCTCCCTATCTCATACCACAGGCCCGCATAGCGGCTGATGATAACGGTGTCCACCGTTTCGCTGTAGGCTGTGGTCGTGTCCGGGGTCACGTCCGTGGTGTCGGGCGGAGTGACCGAAGTGGTGTCCTCAAGAGGGGCATCCGTCACGGGGGTCATGTCCTCCACCTCATCTTTGGTGCAGGCGGTGAGGATCAACATTGCAGATGCGGCAGCAATCAGGTAGGCGTATACATTTCTCATGGCACCGTAACAGGCGCCTTGGGATAATGTTCAGCGGAGGGTGTGCACGGTCCGCAGACCACAGTCCATAGTCCACAGTCCACAGACCACAGACATCAGACGACAGACATCAGACCACAGACCACAGACCATCAGGCCACCACTGCGCGCCTTCCCCCTTTCAAAGAGCCTGTCCCGAACTTGCTTCGGGAGGGTGCCGAGGAACGAGGCGGGGGATTTTTTTAGTTAAATGACGAGTGACGAGTGACGAGCGAACAGATTGCCGCAAAGGCAGCGAGCTCCCTCCGGTCGGTTGCTTCGTTCCTCGCAATGACGGGGCGTGCGCGCCTTTCCTCCGCCTGAGGCGGGCGGGGGATTCTTTTCAGGAAGCTCATGGTCCATGGACATCAGACGATAGCCCACAGCCCCTGAGGACACCGCTGTGCGCCTTCCCCCTTTCAAAGGGGGTGGCCGAAGGCCGGGGGATTCCTTTCAGGGAGTTGCTGCGGAACGCAGTGAACAGGTTGTCAGCGGATTAGCGGGTCAGGAAACAGGAAAAGGACACCGCTGCGCGCCTTCCCCCTTTCAAAGAGCCTGTCCCGAACTTGCTTCGGGAGGGTGCCGAGGAACGAGGCGGGGGATTTTTTTAGTTAAATGACGAGTGACGAGTGACGAGCGAACAGATTGCCGCAAAGGCAGCGAGCTCCCTCCGGTCGGTTGCTTCGTTCCTCGCAATGACGGGGCGTGCGCGCCTTTCCTCCGCCTGAGGCGGGCGGGGGATTCTTTTCAGGAAGCTCATGGTCCATGGACATCAGACGACAGACCACAGCCCCTGAGGCCACCACTGCGCGCCTTCCCCCTTTCAAAGAGCCTGTCCCGAACTTGCTTCGGGAGGGTGCCGAGGAACGAGGCGGGGGATTTTTTTAGTTAAATGACGAGTGACGAGTGACGAGCGAACAGATTGCCGCAAAGGCAGCGAGCTCCCTCCGGTCGGTTGCTTCGTTCCTCGCAATGACGGGGCGTGCGCGCCTTTCCTCCGCCTGAGGCGGGCGGGGGATTCTTTTCAGGAAGCTCATGGTCCATGGACAATTGACCATGGACTAAGGACTATCGGCATCAGCGTAACTCCTGCCGGATGGTCTTCAACACCTCTGCCACTTTCACCGCTGTGGAGGTTAGTTCCTCCTCGGTGTGGTCGCAGGTGATGAAGAAGCGCAGGCGCGATTCCGAGTCGGCCACGGCAGGGTAGAGGATGGGCTGTACGTTGATGCCCGCCTCAAAGAGCCGGTGGGCCAGCACCAGTGCGTGGGCCGACTGGCGGATGATCACAGGCACCACGGCCGTGCCCTTGCTGATGCCCGTATCCAGGCCGTTCTCCTTGCAGAGGCGCACGAACAGCTCGGCATTCTTGCGAAGTTTCTGCGCCCGCCATGGTTCCTGCTTGAACAGCCGGGCCGAGGCCAGTGCAGCGGCCGCGTTGGACGGGCTGATACCCACGCTGTAGAGAAATCCGGGCGTGGTGTATTTCATGTAGTTAATGAGCGCCCTTGTGCCAGCGATGTAGCCTCCGCAGCTCGCGAACGACTTGCTGAAGGTGCCCATCCAGATGTCCACATCGGCCGCATTGGCGTTGAAATGCTCGCGGATGCCGCAGCCGTGCTCGCCCAGCACGCCCATGCTGTGGGCCTCGTCCACCATCAGCAGCGCCTTGTGCTTCTTCTTCATCGCGATGAAGGCGGGTAGGTCGGCAATGTCACCGTCCATGCTATAGACGCCTTCTATGGTGATGAGGCACCGCTCATACTGGCCGCGGTTCTCGGTGAGGATGCGGTCAAGCGCCTCCACGTCCTCGTGCGGGAAGGGAATCCTGCGCGCACCGCTCAGCACCGCGCCTTCCATGATGCTGTTGTGGCTCAGTTCATCAAACACGATGAGGTCCTGCGGGCGCATCAGATGACCCACGGTGGTCACGTTGGTGGCGTGGCCGCCTACGAACACGATGGCATCCTCCGTGCCGATGAGGTTCGCTATTTCTTGCTCAAGTTCCTTGTGCAGCGGCTTCTCGCCCGTTGCCACGCGGCTGGCCGATACGGAGGTGCCATACTGGTCGATGGCGTCCTTCGAGGCTTGCGACACCCGCGCATCGCCCGAAAGACCCAGATAGTTGTAGCTGCTGAAGCTCAGCATCTCGCGGCCCTCTATGCGTGTGCGGTTGTTGGTGATGGTCTCGTTGACCCGGAAATAGGGGTTCTTGATGCAGAGGGTCTGCAACTGCCCGAACTGCTGGGCGTGGGCCACGATCTCGGGGAACCTGCTGAAGTCGTAATTCTCCGGCCGTATCTCTTTCTGCACGGCCTTGGGCGCAGGGGCGGCCGCAGGTTTGGCAGCGGCAGGCGCACCGGCCTGTGCCTTCTGCAGCAGCATCTTCTTCAGAAGCTCACGCTTCTCTTCCACACTCAGGTTCTTCGG
>CAZATP010000077.1:0-8626 GCA_964488095.1 uncultured Chryseobacterium sp. | reverse complement strand
CTGCTGTCGGTCTCGCATTGGGCACGGAAGCTCACCCAATAGTCGGTGCAGGCGCTGAGGTCCTCCAGCACGAAGGGCGCAGTGACCCCGGCCACGGTGATGGTGTCATCGCCCCCCACCACGCCATAGCGCACATCGAAGGTGAGCACCTCGGGCAGGCCGGTCCAGTTGACGGTGGCGGCCACATCGGTAACTTCACTTACAACCACACTGAGCGCCCCAAGGCACCCGGCATCCTGACAGTCGTTGAGCAGCAGGTCGAGGGCATTCTTGAGGTTGAGGCGGCCACCTGTGACGGTGTAGCCCACAAGGTCGTCCACCACATCCACGCCTCCGATGATGTACTGTCGCACGAGGTCGGCAGCCAATTGCGGGTCGGCATGGGCAATGGCCGCCAGCGATGGGCACGGGGCCGAATAGAGCAGTGCGATGGCCCCGGCCACCATGGGCGTGGCGAACGAGGTACCATCAGTAGTGGTGTAGCCGTTGGTACCCGAGGTGGTGCGCACGGCCTCGCCCGGTGCTCCGAGGTCGATGGTGGTAGCGCCAAAGGCGGAGAAGGTGCGCACGTCCTGATTGTTGGTAGCAGTGACGGAGATCATGTAGTCGCTGGCGCAGCCGGTGGGCAGGTCACCGTTCACATCCACGTTGATCTGTGCATTGGCCGTGGCCCCTGCGTTGAGGATGCCATAGGCCCCGAGGGTGTCATAGAAGGCACACCACAGCGGTGCGTTGTTGGGATTGCCGTTGTTGATGCCCCACGAGCTGTTGGTGGCCACTACGAAGGCCCCGCGCTCACCGCCTGTCTGGTGGTAGAGCTGCCGCATGATGAGCGGATAGGTGTAGGCCGCGATCACGTTGGCCTGATTGGGGTTGTTGCCGCTGCCGATGCTGCCGTTCACCACGTTCATCATCTTCACGTTCCAGTTCACGCCCACCACGCCCACAGCGTTGTCGCCCCTGGCACCGATCATGCCGTTCACATTGACCCCATGACTGCCGGTGCCCACATTGGGGGTGCTGTTGCTGGCATTCCAGCCGTAGTAGTCGTCCACATAGCCGTTGCCATCGTCATCGATGCTGTTGTCGGGAATCTCGTTGTAGTTCCTCCAAAGGTTCTCCACGAGGTCGGGGTGATCGTAGCGGGTGCCATCGTCCACGATGCACACCACGATGGTGTCGCCCAGAGCGGTGACGCCCCCTGTGGTGATGTCCCACGCGAGGGGAGAGTCCACGTCAGCCCCTGCCGTGCCTCCGTTGGCCCCGGTGTTCTGATGCTGCCACTGCTGGTTGAACTGCGGGTCGTTGGGCACCGTCTCGCGGAACTCGATCACGTGGTTGAACTGCGCCACGGTGACGGACGGATGGGCCATCACCTGCCGCAGCAGGGCATTGTGGTCAGTCTGCGGGTCGAAGGACAGCAGATGGATGCGCATAGGGGGCGAGAGAAACTGCTGATGGCTGATGCCGGTGGACTTGCCGCTGATCTGCGCATTGGCCTGCACCACATCGGCTATGGAGGCCCCTTCGCGCAGCTGCACGATGAGCTGACCGGGAACGATCTCGGGGCGTTGGGCAGAAACCGACCCACCAAGGGCCATCACAAGAAGAAGGAGCAGAAGTTTTTTCATCGCGTTGGTGCAGAACAGGCGGCTAATGTAGGGAAAGCCCCCAAGGCACAGCGGCCGAGCCTGAGCATCGGTCGGGCAGGCGGCAACAGTTGCCAATGACAGAATGCCTGAAAGGAAGTGACCTAAATCACCTTTGATGGACCCATACCGTTCGTAGGTTTGCGAACATCAAAGAAAGAACATGCCCGTTTCAACCCTACCATTCACCGAGAAGCAGGAGCTGGTGGCCCGGTTCGGCAACGCCTTGGCGCACCCGATCAGAGTGACCATCCTTGAGCGTTTGACCCGCCAGAGCTGCTGCTATCATGGCGACATGGCCGAGGAGCTCCCCATCGCCAAGAGCACGCTGTCGCAGCATCTCAAAGTATTGAAGGATGCAGGTCTGATACAGGGCGAGATAGATGGCCCCAAGACCAAGTACTGCATCAACCGCGAGAACTGGTCCATGGCCCGCGGGCTGCTCATCGGCTTCTTCGATTAACTGACGTGAATCGCAAAAACACGAACAATACAATCCAAAAACATGAAAGACATCAAGATACTCGGCACGGGCTGCCCTAAGTGCAAGACCCTTCATCAGAACACCATCGAGGCCGTAAAACAAGCGGGCATTGAGGCCAACATCACCAAGGTGGAGGACATCATGGAGATAATGAAGTACAACGTGCTCACCACCCCCGCACTGATGATAGACGGGGAGATGAAGGTGAAAGGCCGCGTGGCCGATGTGAACGAGATCAAGACCCTGCTGACCTGAATCGCTGACCGATGTTCGACTGGATAGAACTTCTGGCGCAGTGGCTGGTGCACGGTGTGTTCGGCATTACCGAGCAGACCCGGGCAGGCGATGCGCTGGTGTTCTTCTTCTATGACACGGTCAAGATCCTCATCCTGCTGTTCCTCATCACTGCGGTGATGGGCGTGGTGAACTCCTATTTCCCCGTGGAGAAGGTGCGCAACTTCCTTTCGCGCAACCGCCTTTTCGGGCTGGAATATCTGCTGGCCTCGGTGTTCGGGGCCATCACGCCTTTCTGCTCGTGCAGCTCGGTGCCGCTGTTCATCGGCTTTGTGAAGGGCGGCATCCCGCTGGGTGTCACGCTATCGTTCCTGATTACCTCGCCCTTGGTCAACGAGGTGGCGCTGGCCATCTTCCTTGGCATGTTCGGGGTGAACACCACAGTGCTCTACGCCACCAGCGGCATTCTGCTCGGAACGCTGGGCGGCATGGTGCTGGGCAGGCTCAAACTTGAGAAAAGTCTGACACCATGGGTGCAGGAGGTGCTGCACGGGGCGCAGCAGGAGGGCGAACTGGAGGAGGAGCAACGGTCGCTGCTCCAGCGCATGCCCGACATCCTGCGCGAGGCGAGGGACATCATCAAGGGCGTGTTCTGGTACATCATCATCGGCATCGGCATCGGTGCGCTGATGCACGGTTTCATCCCCACGGGCTTCTTCGAGGAATACATCAGCAAGGACAACCCGCTGGCCGTGCCGCTGGCAGTAATCCTCGGAGTGCCCATGTACAGCAACGCGGCCGGGGTGCTGCCCATCATTCAGGTGTTCGTGCAGAAGGGTGTTCCCATCGGCACGGCCATCGCCTTCATGATGGCGGTCATCGGGCTTTCCATCCCCGAGGCCACACTGCTCAAGAAAGTGATGACGTGGAAACTCATCGCCATCTACTTCGGGATTGTCGCATGCTTCATCATCCTTTCAGGCTACATCTTCAACATCATCCTCTAACCAAATAACCCAAAACCATGAGAACAATCGCAATTTCCACCGCCCTTCTGGCCTTCGGGCCCATGCTCTTCGCCCAACAGGTGCGGGAAGTGACCACTGCCGAAGCCCTCCAGATGATGGAGCAGGGAGCCATCTTCGTGGATGTGCGCGAGACCGATGAGGTGGCCGCCATCGCCTATCCCGTGGCGGGTGTGGTGAACATCCCGTCCAGCACATTGCAGGACCGACAGGCCGAGGTGCCGAAGTCAGGGAAGGTCATCTTGGCCTGTGCATCCGGCTACCGGAGCGGTGAGGCGGTGAAACAGCTTTCCGCCCAGGGACATGACAATCTCTACAGCCTCAAAGGAGGGATCGTGCAATGGCAGCGCGATGGGCAGCCGGTGGTGCGCCCCATGAATGCAACGGGGAAACCATGCTGCTCGCCCGGAACGGCCAAGGCCGATTGCGCGGCACCGAAAGACGGCACCGCTGCGCAGGCCTGCTGTGCCGATGGCGGCAAGAAGGGCGGCAAAGGGAAGAAAGGCAAGAAGGGCAAGCAACAGTGTTGTGCGGAAGGGGCCGCTGCCACTCCGGGCTGCTGCGAGAAGAAATGAGCATGGGCGCCACACAGCATCACCTCGGGCTCTGGAAAGAGGCGCGGACGCGCTTCACCAACCAGCTGAAGGACCTGCGTGCGGACGAGCTCCCGCTGCGCATTGCCCCGGCATCGAACAGCATCGGGTTCCTCATCCGCCACATGGCCGATGTGGAGCTGCTCTTCGCCAAGAACGTGTTCGGGGCACCGGACGTGAAGGTGACGGCCAAGACCGTGATCGCGGGCCGCGACACAGGCGAATGGACCGACCTTGACGAACTGCTTGAATACGCAGGTCTGGCGGCAGAGAAGCTGGAGGCCATCATTGCGCAGCAGTCAGCAACCGATTGGGAGGACACCATCACCACCAAGGAATTCGGCACGAAGAGCAAGGCCGAGGCGTTGGGCCGCATCGTGTCGCACACCGCCTACCATGCAGGGCAGATGGCCCTCATCCGCAAATACGCCAACCACTAAACCACCAAGACGATGAGAAATCTACTGTTCACCTCCATCGCAGCGTTCATGATGCTGTTTGCATTCCCCTCGACCGAACTCCGCGCACAGGACGCGGGCAAGGGCGTGAAACTGACCGCCAACGTGCAGGTGCTGCAATTCCACTCGGACCACCGCTGCAAGACCTGCCTCAAGATCGAATCGCTCACGGGCGAGGCGCTGAAAGCCTTCCCCGATGTGCCGTTGCGCCTGGTGAATGTGGACGACAAGGCCAACGCGAAGGTGGCCGAGCAGTTTGAGGCCACGGGCACCGCCCTCGTGCTCTATGACGGCAAGCGCGGCAAGAAGATGGACCTCACCGACTTCGCGTTCATGAACGCCAGCAACGATGAGAAATTCGTGAGCACCCTGAAGAAGCATCTGGAGAGTTTCAGCAAGTAATCTGCTTGAATCCTCCGCCTCGTTCCTCGGCACCTCCTTTACAAAGGAGGACGGGCGTCCTTCCTCCGCCTGAGGCGGGCGGGGGATTCTTTCTTGGAAACAAGCGGCATATCACAGGAAACAACCTAAGGAACCATGGAGTGGATGAACGAACTGGCACAGAACCGCGAGGCGCCCATGCTGGCGGCCTTCGCACTGGGGCTGCTCACAGCGGTGAGCCCCTGCCCGCTCGCCACCAACATCACGGCCACGGCCTATATCGCCAAGACGGTGACCGACCGCAGCAAGGTGCTGCTGAGCGGACTGCTCTACACGCTGGGCCGCATGGCGAGCTACACCGGGCTGGGCGCAGCCATCTATTTCGGC
The DNA here is from genome assembly GCA_964488095.1 of uncultured Chryseobacterium sp. GTDB lineage: Bacteria > Bacteroidota > Bacteroidia > UBA10329 > UBA10329 > UBA10329. The sequence goes on along the minus strand of CAZATP010000077.1, from coordinate 3,415 downwards.
ATGAGCAAATTCGAGGTGGCGAAGCTGTTTCAGGGCAATGGCGAGAAATTCATAGGCCCTGTCATGATTATCATCGGGCTGGTGATGCTCGATGTGATCAAGCTCAATTTCCTCGGACAGGGCAATTTCACGGAGCGGCTCTCTGAGAAGTTCAAGGACCGGGGGATGCTGGGCGCGTTCCTGCTCGGGGCGCTGTTCGCGCTGGCGTTCTGCCCCTACAGCGGGGCGCTGTTCTTCGCCATGCTCATTCCCATGACCCTCAGTGCCGATGCGGGCCTGGCCCTTCCCGTGCTGTTCTCCATAGGCACGGGGCTGCCTGTCATCGTGTTCGCCTTCGTCATCGCCTACAGCATGAGCAGACTCGGCACCTACTTCAGCGCGGTGCAGCGCATCGAGACCGTGATGCGCAAGGTGGCAGGGGCGGTGTTCATCCTCACAGGGCTGTATTACATCAACATCTACCTGAAGCTGATCTGATCGGCTTGGACCTCTATCAGTTCTCGCTGCTTATCAAGCCGCGATTCTGGAAATACCTCACCCCACGCGAGATGCCGATGACACCGATGACACCCGGCCCGACCCAGGGCACGATGACCCACAGGCCGGGCAAGAGGTCCTGCAACCACGTATGAACCCCGAATACGAGGAAGGCCGTGTAGGCGGCAATACCACTGGACAGCAGATTGACCATGTGTGCACGTATGCGGTCGGCAGCGGGCTGACTGTTCCTCAGCTTTCGGATGAGGGAGGGCAGGGTGGTCAGCCCCACTGCTCCGAAGATGATGAGGAGCACGGCCGAGTTCCTGCCCTGAAGGAAGATGCCATAACCGAGCAGCAGCCCGCTGCAGAGCACGATGACCGCATCGAAGGCCGTGTGCGCCCAATGGAAAGCAGCAGACTGTTGTATGTCCTTTCTCAGGATGGCCATTCCGTACCAGAGGGCATTGCCCGTCATCAGGGCTATGAAACCGAGGAACGCGGCCAGGAAGTAGCGGCCCGTGGCCAGATTCTTCACGCTGAGCAGCGCGGCCGTGGCCACCACCACCCACATGAAAAGGACATACGCCTTGCCCGTTATGCGGTGGCCCTTTCCTCCCTTTTGGAGAAAGACAGGGAGCCAGAACAGCACGAGGCTGATGAATCCGGCAGAAATATGAGCGATGAGCAGTGCTTTTGATATGGTCTCCATGGCCGTTGTTTTGGGCAAAACTACCTGGGCCCATCGCTGGCAGCAGGGTCGTTGGGACGGTTGTCAAGGGGCTTTGACGGTTGTCAAACCCAAGTGACAGCTGTCAAGATGCAGGGATGGATGAATGGACCGCTGTCAGCCCAAAAGCATACGGAGCTTCGGGATGTAGGGTCGCGAAACCGGAACCTCCTGTCCCTCCACATCCTGCAATTGCAGCCTGAGACCCTGTGCGTTGCCGTTCACCATGGTTATGCTGTCCGCATTCACCAGATAGGAGCGGTGGCAGCGCAGCACGGGGCTACCGGCAAACTGCTCCTCAGTGGCGGCCATGGTAGAGCGCAGCACTTCCTTCTGAATGCGGCCCTGATGCAGATGATAGACCGTGATGTAATTCTGCATGGCCTCTACGAAGCGCACGTCCTCTGCATGCACGGTAAAGTCACGACCGTTCAGCGCATTGAGCGTGATTGGCTGCTTAGCCTCCGAACGTACTGTTGCAGTGCGCGGATGCAGACCGATGGCCTCTTGCTCATGCTGGCGCTCGGCCTTCATCTGCACAAGAAGCCCTGAGAACAGCACCGGGAAAAACCCGATGACCGCGGTATAGCCCAACATGTACAGCAGGTCGATGTGTCCGCTCCAAATCCGCCCGGACAGCATATTCATGTAGAGGTAATTGCCCAGCCCGATCCACACCACCAAGGCTATGCACAGCACGATCCACTTTCCGAGCGTCCAGCCGGGGCCGTCCGTTCTCAATCGCAGAACATAGCGGACCAAAAGGTCGAACACGAAACCGAAGACCACCGTCACCAGTCCGAAACCCAGACACACCGGTAGCAGTCCACGCCAGCTGCCGGCAAGCCCGAATGGCCGAACGATGAACAGGAACATGGCCACGAACAGCCCAATGACCGAGATCGTTCGGAGACTTTCCCAGACGCCTTCGCGCTCTGGGAACGGTCTGCTCAGTTTATGCAACAAGGCGGGGGCGTTTGATGATGATCATTTCACGGCCAAAGATGCGCAAAGCGCTGCGCTTGCCCAGACCCAGCGGTGAAGGTCGAATGCCTCACCGGCCCGCATTTTCCTTGCACGGCCCATGCCGCTGTCTATCGGCAAAGGGATTTTTACCTTAGGACCCATGGAGCCCATCACCCCCTCGTTCACCCATCTTCCGCAGTTCGTCACCCCGCAGCAGTATGCCGCCCTCTGTGGCATCCGTGTGGCAGGCGTGTATCATCGCCACCGCATGGGGCACATAGCAGGCATCCGCATCTCGGGCAATCTGTTCATCGATCTGGAGACGAGCCCACCGCAGGCGCGCCTTGAGCGCAACGCACCTCAGGCACCCCCGATGCAGTGGCCAGCAGGCCTGCCTGCCGCTTCTGAGCTCATCTGCCTCGTCAAATGGGCCAATACCAACCGGGCCAACGTCTCAGATGTGTTCACAGACATCCTCTTCGGAAAGGTGCAGGCGTGGGGCATCGGGGGGCATGTGGTGGTCAAGCACAGTGCCGAGACCGCCAACGGCAAACTGCTGAAGAGACGGGGATATTGACCGCTCAGGACAAAGGTTCTCAGACGAAAAACCCGCCAATACGGGCCGCACAACGTTAAACCCCTCCGCCCTTCGCATCCTGTCAGGCCCGTCATCGCATATGTTCATGGGAGTTTATACGATGACAGGTCCGACATCGTACATGTTCATAGGATTTCATACGATGACGGACCCGACATCGTACACATTCATAGGAGTTTATACGCTGACAGACCCGACATCGCACATGTTCATGGGAGTTTATATGACGACAGACCCGACATCATACATATACATAGGAATATATACGATGACAGACCAGTGACTAACCGATCTCTGGCCGTAAGAGACCCTCTCAGGGCTGCCACAGGGACTGCTATCGTGCTTTCGCCCAATGCTAAGCTTGAAAGGGAACGTCCGCCCGGCCCATCATCGGTCCGCAGACCCATTGGCCGCCCCATTGAGCACCTGTTGTCCCACCACGGGAAGAAACTCCCACCGCTGTTGCTGTGAGGGGGGCTGTTTACCTTCACGCCCCACATATCCCCATCCATGAAGACCATCATCAGCACCACGCACGCCCCGGCCGCTATCGGGCCCTACAGCCAGGCCGTTGCCGCGGGCGGATTCCTCTACACCAGCGGCCAGATCGCCCTCGACCCAGCCACGGGCCAGCTCGACATGGC
>CAZATP010000076.1:0-8800 GCA_964488095.1 uncultured Chryseobacterium sp. | reverse complement strand
GGGTGCGCCCTTCCATGATGGAAGCGTCCATCTGGTGCGTGCCCTCGGCTGTGAAAACGCTACCGCGCCCGGCATTGAACAACGGACAATCTTCCAACACACGGACAGCCGCTTCCACGGCATCCAATGCGCTCCCCGCCTTGCTAAGGACGGCATGACCTGCATCCAACGCCTGTTGCAATGCAGCAGTGTATTCCTGTTCCTTGGCAGGGGTCATCTGCCCACGGAGCAGGGTTCCGGCACCACCGTGGATGACGAGTGAGAAGTTATTCATCTGTTTTCAGAGAAAATGGGAATGAAGAAAATGGAAAATTGTAGCGGGCGGAAGGACATGAATTAGCCACGGAGGCACGGAAGGGCACGGAAACAAAAAGTAAAATGGGGAACCCACAAGCCTATATCATGGCTAAATCACTGGAGTGCTGACTCAGATTCTAAGTAGTGGCTTCCTTTAACTTAAGTTCCTTCCTTATCAATTCAATTGCACCCAATTCCAACGGGTCAGGACTCTTATCTGTGTTCACTATAGCAATAGCCAATTCCAGTAATTCAGTCCTTTCTTCAATTGTTCTCTTACTCAATTTTCTAAGCGATTCTCTAAAGTCCTTGCTCTCACAGTACGTCCTTCTTATTTCGCCATCTAGTAAGGCAATATCAAAAATCTTGTTTGATTTCCTCGTAATATATTCTTGGATAATCGTTCGTTCCTTTTCTCGAAGGTATCCGTCAGCTCTGGCCACGAAGGATAGAACCAAAATCTCTGGTTCCATTTCTTGGAAGGCTTTTGAAATGATACCAATTGGAGATTCATTATACCTATCAAGAAAATATTTTTCAGGATTGGCGAATACCTCTCCTGTTTCTATATCTGTTAACTCGGTTATTCTTGATAATTTGAAAGTCCTTTGAGCACCCCTTTCGTGGCAATACGCTTGAATCATATAGTCATGATCAAGCGTTTCATTGATTGAATACATCGTGATTCTTCTTTGGCTTCGCTGTCCTTGAGCATCTATGTAAACTATCTGAATTATGGAGTTCAGTTTGATTGATTCAAAGGAACTTGGAAGTTCTACTTCCTCGATGACCTCCTCTGCGGGTACACTAAAAGTATTTTTGACTGGAGTTGGAAGTGGCCTATCACTTATATCCCCATTTATAATCTTTTGTACTTCTTCATCTTCAAACCTATACTTCCCAGTTTCCTTACCTCGATCTCTGAGTTTCTGAAAACATTGTTTGCATGCTCCATTCTTATTCCCCAAACCCCAATATGACGTATTCCTATCTATAAGGCGGGTATTGCAAGCAATACAATTAGAATATAATTTTTCATTGTAGACGATTTCAAAATACTCATCGTTCATTAGAGTAAAGTAGATGCAATCATACAGGCCAATAATCAATGGAATGAATGTCCAGCAGAACAAGATTGAAAGGACACCTTTACTTTTTTGTCCTAAGTAAAATCTATGGGCACCGACACCTCCTAAGAATAAAGCAAGTATTGCAGTGATTTTTTTGTTCTTCATCTCTCTTGTCCTATTTGGAGGGTGCCATTTTCCTCATTCCCATTTTCCATTTTCCCAACCCCTACCCCCCAATCATCGCCTCTCCCCGCATTTCCTGCTCCTTCAATAGGGAAACAAGATCCAGCGCTTCGGGAATCACATCGCTGCAAAGGACAATGAGGGTGCCCTTCTTGGCGTGTTTCACCGCATGGAGGATGGCCTCCTTCTCGGATGGGATGATGGTGGTCTTCTTGTTCGGGTCCTTGGACTTGATGCCGTCATCGAGCATCTTGATGAGCTCGGCCTCGGTCTTGCCCCGCAGTTGCTTGTCCTGACGGATGATGATCTCGTCAAACATCTCGGCCGCTATGCTGCCCATCTCGTTGTTGTCTTCCACCCTGCGGTCGCCAATGCCGGCAATGATGCCCACCTTGACCGTGGCGTCCAATTGCCCTACGAACTGCTGCAAGGCCCGCATTCCTGCAGGGTTGTGCGCATAGTCCAAGAGCACTTGGAAGTTGTCGAACTTGTAGAGGTTGAGGCGGCCGGGGGTCTGCGATGCTGAAGGAATGAAGCTCTCCAATGCGGCCTTCATGTCCTCGATGCTGATGCCCTGTACGTTGGCCGCCAATATGGCCGGAAGCACGTTCTGAATCATGAAGTGCGCCTTTCCGCCATGGGTCAATGGGATCTGGTCGGCACGGAGGACGCGCATCTTCCACTGGCCGCGACAGAGCGTGACATAGCCGTTCTCATACACCGCTGTGATGCCACCGAGACGCTGCAATGCCTTGATGCGCGGGTTGTTCTCGTCCATGGAGAACAGCGCCACGTTGCACTTCACGTTCTTGCGCATCTCATACACGAGGTCGTCATCGGCATTGAGGATGGCGTAGCCGTTGGGCAGCACCGTTTCGGGGATCACGCCCTTCACCTTGGCCAACTGCTCGATGGTGTGGATGCCCTTGAGGCCCAGATGGTCGGCTGCCACGTTGGTCACAATGCCCACATCGCAGTGGTGGAAACCCAACCCGGCTCGCAGCAGTCCGCCACGGGCGCATTCGAGCACCGCGAAGTTGACCGTGGGGTCCTTGAGCACGAACTCGGTGCTGGCCGGGCCGGTGCAGTCGCCCTTCATCAACATGCGGTTCTGAATGTAGACGCCATCGCTGGTGGTGTAGCCCACGCGATAGCCGCTCATCTTGGCCATGTGGGCTATGAGGCGGCTCGTGGTGGTCTTGCCGTTGGTGCCTGTGATGGCGATGATGGGGATGCGGCCCGTGTCGCCCTGCTTCGGGAAAAGCTTGTCGATTACAGGGCCGGCCACGTTGCGCGGCAGTCCTTTGGTGGGCGCGAGGTGCATGCGGAAACCGGGACCTGCGTTCACTTCGAGCACCGCACCGCCCGTGTCGCTGAGCGGCTGGCTGATGTCGGTGGTCATGATGTCGATGCCGCAGATGTCGAGGTCGATGATCTTGCTGATGCGCTCAGCCATGGAGATGTTGGCGGGGTGAACGATGTCCGTCACATCCTCGGCCGTGCCGCCCGTGCTCAGGTTGGCGGTGTCTTTCAGGATGACCCGTTCGCCTTCAGCAGGTATTGAATCAACCGTATAACCCTTGGCGGCAAGGATGCTGATGGTAAGGTCGTTGATGGTAATGGCCGTGAGCACATTCTCGTGGCCGTAGCCCCTGCGCGGGTCGCTGTTCACCTCGGCCACCAACTGTTCTATGGTATGCTTTCCATCCCCGATCACGTGGGCAGGGCTGCGCTTGGCGGCCGCCACCAAACGGTGGTTGATGACCAACAGACGATAGTCCTCGCCCGTGATGTATTTCTCTACAATCACTTTCTGCGACACCTTCTTGGCCGCATGGAACGCCACCAAGGCATCGTCATAGTTCTGGATGTTGACGGTGATGCCACGGCCATGATTGCCGTCCACGGGCTTCACCACCAACGGGAAACGGATGTTTTTGCAGGCCTCCTCCAGACTGCTTTCGCGGCTGATGATCTCGCCACGGGGCACATTCACCTCGGCCTGTTCGAGCAGGAACTTCGTGTCCTCCTTGTCGCAGGCAATCTCCACACCGATGCTGCTCGTCTCGCTGGTCACCGTGGCCTGTATGCGCTTCTGATTGGCACCATATCCCAACTGGCACAGGGAATACTTGTTGAGGCGAATCCATGGAATACCACGGCTGGCGGCCTCTTCCACAATGGAACCCGTGCTGGGCCCCAAACGCTCAGCCTCGCGCAGTTCGCGCATCTCCTGAATGTCGGCTTCGAGGTCGTAGTCTCGGCCATCGATCAATGCCTCGCAGATGCGCAGCGCGGCAGAGGCGGCATAGCGGCCCACGCTCTCTTCCAAGTAGGAGAACACCACATTATAGACGCCTTTCTCGCCATAGTCGCGGGTGCGGCCAAAGCCGGTGTCCATGCCCGCAAGGGTCTGGATCTCCAAAGCGATGTGCTCGATGACGTGGCCCATCCATGTGCCGTCATCCACCCGCATGAAGAACCCGCCCTCGCAGCCCTCAGAACAGCGGTGCGAGATCATAGTGGGGAACATCGCCTTCAGCCTATCCCCGAAGCCGGGCACAAGGTTGGTGGGCTTTTCCTCCATGTCCTCCAAATCGAGCACCATCACGATGAGCTTGTGGCGTTTCACAGACCAGTAGTTGGGGCCACGCATGGCGTTTATTTCTCTGATTTTCATAGGGAAATGAGTGATGATTTGTTGGATGGACGGAGGAACACGGGTCGCAGCGCAGGCTGGCCCAATGGCTTGCCAAGAAACGAAAATATTGAAGTTGCCGATCAGCGGATGAACCCCGACCTTCGCCCCATGTCCCCCGACCAGAAGCCCCCTGTTTTCTCCTCTTTACAAGGGCCGGATGGTCTTGAACAGAGTGGTTTTACCGTTTCAGCACCCTGACCGAGGCCACATTTGTCCCTGCCTCCACCTTCACCACATAGACCCCGCTGTTGCCCGTTATGGTCAACGGCAATGCTGAAGCATCCGTGAAGCGGTAGCTGCCAACCTCCTGCCCCATGGCGTTGATGACAGTGACCCTTACCTCCGGGAACGCTGCACCGAGGCTGATGGTCAATGTGCCATCGGTCGGATTCGGGAAAATGTAAAAGTCATCGCCAAATGAATGCTCAGAGACGGTGGTGATCAGCACCAAATAGCAGGCAGAGGTGTCTGTACATCCATTCTGCGTGATGCCTACCGCATAGTTGCCGCTTGACAGTGGGGTGAAGGTCTGCCCCACCTCGCCCTCCACGAAAGCATGACCGAGGTCGCAGTTCAGCCATTGGTATGCGGCATCAGAAGCGTTGGCGGCAAGGAGTCCATCGGCATCTTCTACTATGGTGAGGTCCAGGTCTGCGGTGTGATGGACCGTTACACTGAGGGTCACCAGCGTGTCCGGGTCTGCTCCGCCACTGACCGCTTGGAGATACACTCCGGACTGGGTGTAGCTGGTTCCCAGATAAGTGGCGGTATCACACGAGGTGATGGAAACCTCGGCAAGTTCTGTGCGTCCGGGCGAGCGCATGACCACATGGGAAGTGGTGTTGGTGATGATGGGTTCGTTGTAGTCGAAATAGATGTCTGCTGTGTTGTTGATCTCTGTACCATTCGGGAGACCGTTCACCTGTCTCACTGTAAAGCACACAAAACCATTGCTTCCCGGCTCATCGGTGGTGCTGTCGGGCAGCATGATGTTGTTGAATGTCCATTCCAGCACACGCGGGCCATACATCTGAAAGGAATAGTCGTGGCTTGAAACACCGGATTGCACCGTGAAGATGTCGAGATCCGTATCCAGCGTGTCGCGGATGACCACGGTAAAAGCCGTGTCGTTGCCCGTGTTCTGAAAGCGGATCACATAGTCAAGCACTCCGTCAGGAGCGATCAGGTGCATGTCGGTAACGCCCAGAGGAAATCCGGTCTTGTCGTTCGGGTCGTAGCTGCCTGTGACGGTTCCACAGTAGGTGTCAATCATCAGGTCGGCATCATCCTGTGGCAGAATGCCCACCAGACCGGGCGTCCAGTTCAAAAGGGTCCCGCAGAGTTCAACCGTCACGGATGGCTGCGAAAACCCGGGATGCAGCGGATGTTGCCCCACTTCCATCCGCCAGGTGCGCCCATCATTGGCAAAGGACAGGGTGTCTGTCATTCCCCCTGACAACTGAACGGAATCCAACCACATGTAGTACCCATCGATGTACATGCGCACGGGCGAATGACAGATCATATCACCTTGCCCCAGGTCGCTGAGATTCGTGATGGTGAACCGAATGCTGTCCCCATCACACCAACCATTCACCTGAATATGTGAACCGTCCCAGGGCAGATCACAAGGCAAGAGATCGGGCTGCTGCGGTGCAGGGGAGAGTTCGAAAATGCAGCTGTCGACCGGCAGCAGTGTCGCAGTCATGCAAATGGACTGAGAAAGCACGGCTTCGCAGCTTACCGTAGTTGACAACTGGAAATCAGCACATTGTCCGGGATACATGTCACCAAGGTCAAAGCTCACGGTATGTTCTCCCAGCACTGTATAGGGCAACGTTGCCGAATCAATGGTCAGCATCGAGTCCAATTCCAATCGCACGGATGCGTCTGAAATCTCCACAGTGGCAAGTGACGTGTTGCAGGCGCGCACATGGATCCGCTGATCGGAGAAGCACCGTCTGAGAAACGGTGCATGTACCGATATGTTGGGATAGGGACACGGTGCAGTGCTTCGCAGACCCTGTGCAGGGAGAAGCGTGAGGCTGTCCGCATGCACCACGGTGAACGCGACAGGATTGGAACAAGTGGATGCCCAGCTGCCGGTCGTATCATAGGTTATCGTGTACTGGCCCGCAGCAACCGGAGGTAAATGCCAGAACCCCTGCCTGTTGGTCTTCACGACAAAACCTCCGGGTTCCACAATGGCCAGTCTGTCAGAAAGTCCCAGTTCAATGGCGTCCTTCGTGCAATTGTCATTGAGGTCGGAGTACACATTGCCCCACACCCCCCGATGAACGAACTTGGCAATGAATGCATTGAAGTTCTGTGCACTGGGCAATAGCAGATCACCGGCCCCAAGGCCAAGGGTGAAAGGCATGCTGCCATAGAGTCCGCTCACGTAGACTCCTTGTTCGCTTGCGGCTATGGCATATCCGGATGCATCTCCCGCACCCGCATTGACCGCCCAGAGAAACGCTCCTTCCGCATCGTAACTGCAGACGAACATATCCTCATCTGAGAGAGGTGTCATGGTGAATCCGTCTCCTTGCGTGTCAAAATCTGTGGCGCCCGAAAATTGACCTGTCAGATACACATGGCCGTCAGGGCCCAACGACACGTCAAAGCCGACCTGATGCGCTGGGCCAGAGATGCTTCTGGCCCATTGAAAATCACCCGCAGCGTTCAGCTTAAGTAGGAACGCATCATAGTTGCCCGCTGAGGTGATATTGAATATCCCCGGTCCCGGGTCGAAATCTGTCGGTTGCGTTCCGTACTCCAGGAAATACCCCACAACATACACATTTCCAATATCATCCAGTGCCACACCTTCTCCGTATTCACCGTTGACCTGGCCTATCCCTTTGGCCCAGAGATGGTCTCCATTGCTGTTCAATTTCAAGATGAACACGTTTGGAGAAGTATTTGGCGTGCTGAGGTTGACCGTCCCCGGACCGGGATCAAAATCAACCGTTCCTGCGAACTTCCCTGTAAGTAGAATGTCGCCCGCCTGATCCACGGAAATGGCGCGGCCTTCATCCTGTGCCGTTGTATTTCCGAACGACCTGGCCCAAACAAAATTCCCACTGGAGTCAAGTTTTGAAACGAAGATGTCATACCCTCCGGCCGATGTCAGATTGAATTGCGAAGGGCCTGGGGCGAAATCCACGGTGCCCTGAAATCTTCCTGTGGTGTAGACATTCATATCGCTGTCCACGTCAATGGAGAACCCCTCATCAGAGCCGGTCCCGCTCATCGAGCGAATCCACTGCACCTCGCCAATGGCGTTCAGTTTCAGACGAAAATATCCCAACCGCCTGCCGACACCACGCTTTGCACGCCTGCGGCCGTGCTGAAAGTCATTGTTCCGCTAAACCCTCCGGTCACGTACACATTCCCGACCATGTCTGTCTTGACCCCGAATGCCTGAGCGCCTTCCGTGTTGCCTGAAACCAGCAGCCACTGTATCTCCCCTTCGGCATTCATTTTCACCACATAGGCGTTCCACGAGGCGGGAGCTGAGGTGACCATATAGTTGCCAGTACCCGGTTCAAAATCAACTACGTCCCCGATGTATCCTACGGCAATGACATTGCCCTCCGCATCGACCGTGACCCCATGTCCCATGTCGGCACCACTGCTGTTAATGGCCGTGGCCCAGTGCAAAGCCGTCTGACCATACACGGCAGGAACAGCAACCATCCAACAGACGGCAAGTGAGATCCAGAACGTGCGATCAGGCCAGTTGTAAACAGTGCTCATGGTGTAAGGCTTTGATGATCTGACCTTGCTAAGAAGCCACTTCTGTGCGAATCAGCAGCAGAAGCGACAACATAGGTACGACATTCAACCAAACGATTGTGCCATGCCCTGTGGCATCATCAAACCTTAACCCCGACCTTCGCCCCATGTCCCCCGACCAGAAGCCCCCTGTTTTCTCCTCTTGGAATGGATGGTATGCCCTGCTCATTGCGGTGCTTGCGGTGCTTGTGGTGGGGTTTTATGTGTTGACGGAATACTATTCATGAAGGGGATGAGTGACGAGAGACGAGTGACGAGAGACGAGAGACAGGCAGATGTCTGTAACCTGTCTCCTGTGACCTCACTCATTACTCATCGCTCATCACGCGTCACTCATCGCTCATCGCTCATCGCTCATCACTCCTAAAAATGAGCATCCTCGACTGGACAGTCCTTCTCGGCACGCTCATCTTCATTGTGGCCTATGGCACGTGGAAGACACGTGGCAGCCGAAATCTGGAGGGATACCTGAAGGGCGGGAATGACGCCAACTGGTGGGGCATCGGCATCAGCATCATGGCCACGCAGGCCAGTGCCATCACCTTTCTGAGCACACCCGGACAGGCCTACACGGACGGGATGCGCTTCGTGCAGTTCTACTTCGGGCTGCCCGTGGCGATGATCATCCTGTCGGTCACGTTCATCCCCATCTTCTATCGCCTGAAGGTCTATACGGCCTACGAGTTCCTGGAAAGCCGCTTCGACCTCAAGACCCGCACCCTCGCCTCCCTCCTGTTCCTTGTGCAGC
>CAZATP010000075.1:0-8987 GCA_964488095.1 uncultured Chryseobacterium sp. | reverse complement strand
CGCCCCGCTGTTGGTGCGGCACAGGATTTTCCCATCCGCATAGTCCACCACATCAAAATCATGGTCGAAGGTGGGGACGATGGGCTGGAATGCCTTCATGCCATCGGCCTTGAAGGCGAGCGAATGTCCGGAAGTTCCTTTCGACTCGAAGAGGAAGAGCGCGTCCTCTGCGTCTGATACCGACACATAACAGTTGCGCTGCGGCTCTTTTGGGTTCCAATGGATGAGCTCATCTTCGGCCTGAGGGGTTCCTAGCTTGTGGAAATAGACCTTGTGGAACTCGTTCTTGCCAGAGAACTCCGCACCTTCGGCAGGGGCGTCATAGCGGCAGTAGTAGAACCCGTTGCCCTTCCAAGCCATGCCGGAGAACTTCACCCACTTGAGCGTCTCTTCCAGATGCTGCCCGGTGGCGATGTCCATAATGCGGATGTCGTTCCAGTCCGAGCCAGAGGCCGCCACCTGATAGGCAATGTGTTTGCCATCATTGGAGACGGAAATGGTTCCGAGGGCCACAGTTCCGTCCTTCGAGAGGGTGTTGGGGTCGATGAGCACGCGGGGTTCGGCATCCGGGCCGTCCTGCACATAGAGCACGCTCTGGTCCTGCATGCCATCGTTCCTGAAATAGAAGTAACGTCCCGCCTTCTGGAACGGGGTACTGTAACGTTCGTGGTCGAATAGCTCGGAGAGGCGCGCATGGATGCTGTCGCGGCCGGGAAGCGCATGCAGATAGCCGAAGGTGACGGCATTCTGCGCATCGACCCAGGCCTTGGTCTCGGTGCTGTTGTCGTCCTCCAGCCAACGGTAAGGGTCGGGAATGGCGGTGCCGAAATAGTTGTCCACCACGGTGGTGTCCTTGCGGGTGTCCGGATAGGTGAGGGCGGTGTCCTGCGGGGTATTGTTGGTGCAACTGACCATGGTGATGGCAATGGATGTGATGAGGAAAAGGACGCGCATAGGGAAGGGATGGAATCGGGTGGAGGGACGAAGTTAGCGTGAACAGGGAAGGGGATGCAGTGCTTGAACGCTGATTGGACTGATAGAACGGATCAACACAGATTCAAATAAAAGTGATAACGAACTATGAAATGACTTTACGCAAATGAAGAGCAAAGTCACTGCACAACAGTTTGGACTTCAAGTGATGAAAGGTCTGTGCCGCATCAACAAAATCAGTCCGTATCAGTTCTAACAGTCCAATCAGTGTCCCATCTTGATTCGACCTGTCGAAACCGACCGATAGCACGCTTGCATAGGATAGAGACGGCAAAAGCCGAACCTTACCTTCGCCCGCCTGTTCTGCTGGACCGCGAAAAAGAAAGCCATGATGAAACTGCATATGAGACCCGACCGCGCCACATGGCCGCAACTGCTGGCACGGCCCGAGCGGCCCGCTGCCGACCTCGATGCTTTGATGCACGAGGTGTTCGGAGCGGTGAAGACCGAGGGCGATGCAGCGGTGCTGCGCTTCACGGAGCAGTTTGACAAGGTGCGGCCCGCACAGCTGCGCGTGGATGCGGACACGCTGTCCCAAGCGGGCAAGCAATTATCTGAAGACCTGAAAGCGGCCATCCAACTGGCGAAAGGCAACATCGAGCGTTTCCATGCCGCGCAAAGGATGGTGACCACCGTGATCGAGACGGCACCGGGCGTGGAGTGCTGGCGGGAGGAACGGCCCATCGAGCGGGTGGGCATTTACATTCCAGGCGGCACCGCACCGCTCTTCAGCACGGTGCTGATGCTGGGCATTCCCGCCAAGCTGGCCGGATGCAAAGAGATCGTGCTGTGCTCACCGCCCGACCGGAACGGCAACCTCCACCCGGCCATTCTCTATTGCGCCCATCTGCTGGGGATAGACCACGTGATCGCTGCAGGAGGGGTGCAGGCCATCGCGGCCATGACCATCGGCACGGAATCGTTGCCTGCCGTGTATAAGATCTTCGGGCCGGGCAACCAGTTTGTGACGGCCGCCAAGCAACACGCCCAGCGTCTCGGAGTCGCCATCGACATGCCGGCCGGCCCATCAGAACTGCTGGTGATGGCCGATGCCACTGCGAATCCCGCCTTTGTGGCCTCCGACCTCCTCTCACAGGCCGAACACGGCCCCGACAGCCAAGTGATACTGGTGACCACAGACGTGGATTTCCCAAAGAGGGTCATGACCGAACTGGAGCACCAACTGGCCCAACTTCCTCGCAAGGACATCGCTGCCGAGGCCCTCACCCACTCCAAGGCCATTGTGCCGGAAACGGAGCAGGAATGCCTTGACCTCATCAATCTCTATGGCCCGGAGCACTTCATCATCTGCTGCGCGAACGAGCAACGCTTCTGCGAGGGCATCATCAACGCAGGTTCTGTGTTCATCGGACAATGGACACCCGAAAGCGCGGGCGACTATGCCTCTGGCACCAACCACACCCTGCCTACCAACGGATATTCCCGTGCCTACAGCGGTGTGAGCCTGCAATCGTTCTGTAAGACGGTCACCTTTCAGCGCATCACGCAGGCAGGCATCCGTCACATAGGTCCGGCCATAGAAACGATGGCCGAGGCCGAAGGACTGCAGGCGCACAGGAACGCAGTGACGCTGCGCCTGAACGCTGTGTGATTCAGCTCAACTCCTCCACCAGATACTGGTAGAAGAACGGGATGGTCTCAATGCCCTTGAGGTAATTGAACACCCCGAAATGCTCGTTGGGCGAGTGGATGGCCTCCTTTTTTACGCTTGGATTGCAGTGACGCTCAACGAGGAGGGGAAGTGGTACTAATTAAAGTACGCCCTCCATAGTTCTCAATTCCTGTAATAAAGCCTTCAATTTTAAGACCCCGATAGAATCACAAAAAAACAACTGGTTATCCGAAGGGTGTAATCGCCCTATCTCTAAACATGTCTGGCGAATCCTTTCCAATTCATGGTTCATAATTCTTTGATTGAAAGCACAGTCTGCGTAATCAGAGTCGGTGACTTCCGGGTGACGCCCTTCGGACAAGTCGATAACAAATTCAATTTCAGCTGCCAACTTCTTCTTGCTAACGGGTAGCGGAATAACAGTAGCAAGTCCACCAAAAAAACACATTAATAAGAACAGGAGAACTAATCCTACCGGAATTAAGAGAAGCCATATCCACATGAGAGGATTACTAAAGTCCTTAATTTCTCGCAATCATTTTCGAGTTACGACACCCGCAAGCATGATGGCATAATGAGAAACTCACACCAATTCCTCCACCAGATACTGGTAGAAGAACGGGATGGTCTCAATGCCCTTGAGGTAATTGAACACCCCGAAATGCTCGTTGGGCGAGTGGATGGCATCGCTGTCGAGGCCGAAGCCCATGAGCACCGACTTGAGGCCCAGCTCCTCCTCGAAGAGGGCAACGATCGGGATGCTGCCACCGCCACGGGCAGGCAGCGGGGCCTTGCCGAAGGTGGTCTCCATGGCGCGGTGCGCGGCACGGTAACCGGGGAAATCGGTAGGGGTGAGATAGGGCATCCCGCCATGATGAGGTGTCACTTTCACCTTGACAGAAGGCGGGGCGATGCGCTCCAGATGCTCTTTCACCAGACGGGTGATGTTATCCGGATGCTGTCCCGGCACAAGGCGGCACGACAGTTTCGCGTAGGCCTTTGACGGAAGCACCGTCTTGGCCCCCTCACCGATGTAACCGCCCCAGATGCCGTTGAGATCGAGCGTGGGGCGGATGGTGCAACGCTCCATGGTGAGATAGCCCGCCTCTCCGGCCACAGCAGCCATGTCGAGGTCGCGCTTGTACTCCTCCTCATCGAAAGGCGCCTTGGCCATTTCGGCCCGCTCCTCTTCGGTCACGGGAATGATGCCATCGTAGAAACCGGGTATGGTGATGCGTTTGTCGGCATCATGCAATGAGGCCACCATCTGGCAGAGCGTGTTGATGGGATTGGCCACTGCACCGCCATACACCCCGCTGTGCAGGTCGCGGTTGGGGCCTGTGACCTCCACTTGTAGATAGCTGAGTCCGCGCAGGCCCACGGTGATGGACGGAACGTCATTGGCAATCATGGACGTATCGGAAATGAGCACCAGATCGGCCTTCAGGCGCGCCTTGTTGGCCTTCACGAAATCGCCCAGATTATCTGAACCTACCTCTTCCTCACCCTCTATCATGAACTTGACATTGCAGGGCAGGCCCTCGGTGCGCATCATCAGTTCCACCGCTTTCACGTGCATGAACATCTGACCCTTGTCGTCACACGCGCCACGGGCATAAATCTTCCCATCCTTGATGATGGGCTCAAAAGGAGGCGAATGCCACAGGTCTATGGGGTCGGCAGGTTGCACGTCATAATGGCCATACACAAGCACCGTTGGGAGTGCCGGGTCGATGATCTTATCGCCATAGACAATGGGGAAGCCTTTGGTGGGGCATATCTCTACGTTCTCAATACCAAGGTCTGTCAGATGGGCGGCAAGCAACGCTGCCGTGTCATGCACGTCCTTGGCGTAGGCCGGGTCTGCGCTCACCGAGGGTCTGCGAAGCAGGTCCATGAGTTCAGCGAGAAAACGCTCCCTGTTGGCATCAATGTATCCGTTCACTTTTGCAATGTTCATGCGTGTGTTGTTTGTGGCGGCCAAATGTAGCGTTTGCGGTCGGAGGCGATACGGGTCGGGCCCTTCGGCATTCCGTAGCTTTGCAGACCGATCGATGAGGAGCAGCACCTTCCTTCTTGCCCTATTTACGGTAGTTGTGAGCACTGGCGCGGCCTTCGGTCAGCTGGTGGTGAACAACGTGCAGAGTCCGCAGCAGCTGGTGGAGAGCGTGCTCATCGGACAGGGGGTGGAAGTGAGCAACATCCAGTTCACGGGCGACCCGGAGGCCAGAGGCTATTTCAACGGCACCAACTCGAACATCGGCCTGTCGGAGGGTGTCATCCTATCCACCGGAAAGGTCACGGACGCCATCGGCCCCAACGGCACACCTTTCAGCGATCAGGGTACGGATTTCAGCAGGCCGGGATATGCGGCCCTGACCGCCATTTCAGGCTCCACGGCTGGCACACGGGATGCGTCCATCCTTGAGTTCGACTTCGTGCCCTCGTCCGACACGGTGCGCTTCCGCTACAAGTTCGCCTCCAATGAGTACATGCTTTACGTTGGGGCGGGTGTGAATGACGTTTTCGCATTCCTCATCAGCGGGCCGGGCATCACTGGCGAGCAGAACATCGCGCTCATTCCCGGCACACAGAACCCGGTGACCATTGACAATGTGAACGCCAATCAGAACGCGCAGTATTACATCGACAACGAGAACCCTCCGGGGCAGACGGTGGAATACAACGGTTTCACCACCGTGTTCACCGCGCAGGCGGTTGTCGTCCCTTGCCAGACCTATCACATCAAACTGGCCATTGCCGATGCGGGTGACGGACTGTATGACAGCGCAGTGTTCCTCGAAGCGGGGAGTTTCAGCAGTCCGACCATCAGCGTGGCCCCCAGCGCCAATTTCTCGTCCTCGACCACCGGGCTGGAACTCATTGAGGGATGCAGCGAGCTGACGCTGACCTTTGAACGTTCCGCACCCTTTGACAGTCCGCTGACGGTTGACCTCACGCTGAGCGGAACGGCCACAGCGGGGTCTGACTACACGGGCATCGGAACGAGTATCACCTTTCCCGCAGGGCAGGGCAGCCTCAGCGTAACGATACCGATGGTGGACGATGGAGTTGCGGAGGGCGTGGAGACGGCCACCATTGCCATTCTGGACGTGAATCCGTGCTCCACCGGACCCTTGCAGGAAGTGACATTCACCATTCAGGATGCCGTGCGGCCCAGCATCACAAGCTCGCCCCCGGTCACCTTCTTCTGCCCTCAGGAATATGACATCATTACCGATGTGACGGGAGGTTATGCTCCGCTCATCTATTCCTGGAGCGGACTTCCGGGCGAGACAGGCACCAGCATCACCGTTTCTCCGCTCAGCACTACGAACTACACCGTCACCGTGACCGACCAGTGCGGATTCACCTCATCGGCATCGACCAACATCACCATGACAGGCTACGTGCCCGTGAGCGTCTCGGTGGCCGATGCACAGATCTGCAACGGGGGCGATGCAGAGGTGAGCGCCATAGTGACCGGTGGAGCCGGCACCATCATCTACCAATGGGACAGCGGTGTGAACACGCCCAGCTACGTGGCCAGCCCATCGGTGGAGACACAGGTATGGGTGCAGGTCACAGACAGCTGCGGATTCTCAGCTTCGGACACGGCTGTGATCCGCGTGGACGACTTCCAGGCCACCTTCACCTCAGAGCATATCAGACAGGACACGTATGTCTTCACCAACACCTCCGAGGACACGCAGAACCTGAGCTGGGACCTCGGTGACGGCAACTCTTCCAACGAGTCCGGAGTGACGCATACCTATGCCGAGGAAGGAGAATACACCGTGACACTCACCGCTGTGAACCGGAACGGGTGTGAGTCCGATTCCAGCATCACTGTGAAGTCCTATCCCCCGATGCGAGTTTACATGCCGAACAGCTTCACTCCCAACGGGGACGGCATAAACGACACGTTCGGGATGACCGGAGAGGCCTATCAGGGCTATGTGATCCGCATCTTCAACCGTTGGGGGCAGGAGCTGTACAAAGGAGTTCATTATGACGGCAATGCATGGGATGGTACCTGCGGAGGGGAACTTGTGCCCCGCGGACTCTACCTTTGGAAGATAGAGGTGCTGCCATTCGCTGGGATGAACGTGCTGAAGGAGGGGACCGTGATGGTGTTGCCGGACTGATGCGTTACCGTGAGAAGACTTTTTACATGTGTGGTCCTGCTGCTGTTTCCCGTCTTCTGGGCATCGGCCACGCATATTGTGGGCAGTGAGATCTATTACACCTGCCTCGGCAACGGACAGTATAGCATCACCCTGAAAGTTTATCGCGACTGCCTGATCGGTGAGGCCCCGTTCGACAGCCCGGCCTATGTGGCCGTATACAACGCCAATGGCGGGCTGGTGACCAACCTACAGATGTATCACAATGGTGCGGTGCAGATGCCCGTGGTGATCAATAACCCGTGCCTGCAGGCCCCTCCGAATGTGTGCGTGGAAGAGGCCGTTTACAACATCACGGTTTCGCTGCCTTTCCTCGCGGGGGGGTATCACATCGCCTATCAGCGCTGTTGCCGCAACGGCACCATCGTGAACCTCACAAACCCCGGGGCGCAGGGCGCCACCTCGTATGTCCATATCTCGGAGGCTGCGCTGAATTCCTGCAATTCCAATCCAAGATATGATGCCTTCCCTCCCATCGCCCTCTGCGCTGGCGACCCGCTGGTCTTCGACCATTCTGCCACCGACCCCGATGGCGACCTCATCGTCTATTCACTGTGCGCACCTTATCTCGGTGGTTCGCAGGCCGATCCCGCACCGAACCCGGCCTCTGCCCCACCCTACAACACGGTGAACTGGGGCACCGGATTCTCCGCGGCCCAACCCATGACCTCCGCACCGCCTCTGAGCATTGACCCGGCCACAGGCCTGCTCTCGGGCACACCGAGCCAGATCGGGCAATACGTGGTGGGGGTTTGTGCCGAGGAATACCGGGATGGGCAACTGTTGAGCGTGAACAAGCGTGATTTCCAATTCAACGTGGTGAGCTGCCAGAGTTTCGTGGCGGCCGTAATCCCAGCTCCGCAGGCCTTTCACGACCCGTGCACGGGCAGAAGCGTCACCTTCGACAATCTGAGCGTGAACGCCTCCTCCTTCCAATGGGACTTCGGTACCGATGCGCAATTGGACGTGAATTCCACGGAACAGTTTCCCACCTATGTATTCCCCGACACGGGTTGGTTTGAAGTGACTCTGATCGCCAATCCGGGGCTCACCTGTGCAGATACGGCCTCGCAGCAGATTCTCATTTACGACCCGGTCATTGCACAGATTCCTCCGCAGGATGGCCAATGTGCCGATGGCAATGCCTTCGCCTTTGAGGCCCAAGGGCAGTTCGGGCCGGGCGCCTCTTTCCTGTGGGAATTCGAGAATGCCCTGCCTGCCACTTCCACCGACCGCGACCCGCAGAGCATCATGTTCAATGGGGAGGGCACTTTCAACGTGCGCCTCACGGTAACGCAGGCCATCTGTTCCGACACGGACGAGACCACCATCTCCACCTATCCGCGACCGGAGGCGCAGTTCGCCCCCGGCCCTCACCTCGGTTGCCCGCCCTTCGCAGTGCAGTTCGAGGACCAGTCTTATTCGGCCACCGGGCACCAGACCCTCTGGGATTTCGGAGACGGAGGCACCTTCAATTCTGCGAACGCTACACACGTATTCACGCAATCAGGGACATTCGACATCACACTCACGGTCTGGACAAGCGCTGGTTGCATAGACACCGTCTCGTTGACCGCTCCTGCCGATGTGGTCGTCCATCCACTCCCTTCGGGCCAATTGACCGTTTCGCCCGACACGCAGAGCATCTTCGAACCGTTCTTCACCTTCAGCGGCTCCTCTTCCAATGCCATAGCTTGCAGCATTGACCCGGGCGATGGGAACACACTGACAGCGAGTATGGCCGGTTGCAACTTCGCCTACACGTATGCTGACACGGGTAATTATTACCCCGTGCTTCACGTGGAGAACTCGTTTGGATGCACAGCTACAGACACCGCTTTCCTCAGGGTCTATCCGGAGTTCCGCTTCTGGATCCCCAATGCCTTCACCCCGGGGCGGAACAGATTGAACGATGGCTGGGGCCCCGTGACACTTGGTGTTAAGGAATACCAGCTCTGGGTGTTCAACCGTTGGGGGCAGGAGGTGTTCTATTCGGAGGACCCCACGGAAAAATGGGACGGCACGGTGCAGAATGCAGGCAACCGAGAGACGGTGCAAGGAGTCTATGCCTACAGGGTGCGGTTCCGGTCTGTGGACGGAGAGCCGTTCCAATACCACGGAAGTGTCACCTTGGTACGTTAGTGGCCCGTTGCCCTTTCGTTAAATTTGCGACC
>CAZATP010000074.1:0-9181 GCA_964488095.1 uncultured Chryseobacterium sp. | reverse complement strand
TGTTGTCCACGCTCAGCGACAGTTCGATGAGGTAGCCTGTCAGATACTTGATGGCCGCGTTCAGAGGCGTGAGGTCTGTCGGATTGTTCACGTGACCTGAGGCATAGAGCAGATAGATCCCACCGCTGAAGGCGATGGCCACTGATACCCACAGCCCGGTCCATGCAGAGGCCTCCTTGGTGGTGATCACGTGGGCATTGCGGTTGAAAACCCCAAGATCCAGAGCA
This sequence comes from uncultured Chryseobacterium sp., assembly GCA_964488095.1. GTDB lineage: Bacteria > Bacteroidota > Bacteroidia > UBA10329 > UBA10329 > UBA10329. Next base: position 8,954 of record CAZATP010000074.1, on the reverse strand, counting down.
AGTAAGAAGAGGATGACGGCAATGAATCCGGCCCAGAGCAACATGATGAGATGAAGTATTGGTTGGTGGAAAAATATGGAAAGGCAGGGGCCTGATGCACGCAGGTCCCTGCCTTTCAGCAGCAATGACCTCTCAGAGCAGTTTCATTAGATAGAACACTGCGATGCCTGCGAAGTAGCCTGAGGCCGCAAGCAGGGTCATCCGTTGCATATACCACATGAAATCAATGCGCATGATGCCCATGACGGCCACACCTGCGGCCGACCCGATGATGAGTATGCTGCCACCTGTGCCGGCCGTGTAGGCCAGCAGCTCCCAGAAGATATGGTCCTGCGGGAACAGGCTCATCGGATACATTCCCATGGCACCAGCCACCAACGGCACATTGTCCACCACGGCCGATAGCATGCCTATGATGGTGGTGATGAGATATACGTTACCCACCTTCTCGTCAAGCGCGGTGGCCAGGTCTGTGAGGGTTCCGGCCATCTGGAGGGCGCTCACAGCCAGCAGTATGCCTAGAAAGAACAGCACCGTGGGCACATCCACCCGTGTGATGATATTGGAGACGGACAATGATTTCCGGTGGGTGTGCTCTTTCGAGCGGTGAAGGAACTCATTGAGCACCCAGATGGCGCCCAGCGCTATGATCATGCCCATGTAGGGCGGCAGGTGTGTCAGGGTCTTGAACACGGGCACGAATAGCAGACCACCGATACCGGCTATGAGCATGATCCAGCGTTCGCGCTCTGCGGCAGCGGTGGCGTGAGCCTGATCCGACTTGTCGGCTGCAGGGCGAGCGAACTCCCCCTTGAGCATGAACGTGAGAATGCCAAGAGGCACAATCAGACAGACGATGCTCGGAAGGAGCAGCACCTTCACCAGATTGACGGCCGTGACCTGGCCACCGATCCACAGCATGATCGTGGTGACATCACCGATGGGCGACCATGCACCACCAGCATTGGCAGCGATGATGACCACGCTGCCGAAGGTCCAGAGGTCGTTCTTGTCGCGCATCAGTTTCTTCAGCAGGGCAGAGATCACAATAGCTGTGGTCAGGTTGTCCAGCACGGCCGACAGGAAGAAGGTGAGCACACCGATCACCCAAAGCAAAGTCACGCGGTTCATTGTGCTGATGCGGTCTGTGATCACGCGGAAACCACCGTGTGCATCGATCAGCTCCACAATGGTCATGGCGCCCAGCAGGAAGAACAGGATGCTGCTGATCTCCGAAAGATGTTCGGCCAGACTATGCTCGATGGTATGCGTGATGTCTGAAGGTGAGAGCAGCGGGAAGAAGGTGTTGCCTGAAATGACCAGCAGAGTCCAGCATAGGCCCCCAAGCAGCAGGGCAGATGCCGCTTTGTCCACATGGATCTTGTGTTCAAGGGCGATGGCCAGATAGCCGAGTACGAAGATGAGAATGAGTAGGGTTTCCATTCGAATGGTTTTGTTTGATATCAGGATGTCAGGTCGTTCGAAGCACCGCAAGAGCCCTTGAAAGGCCACGCGGAGACATGCTCACGTTCTCGTGGGCAGGTCAGAATACGTCCAGGGTATCAGACGATCAGCGACCGATGGTCGAGATAGATGGGCACATGCAGCCCGTGGGGCGAGGTGAGGTGCGGCAACGTGCCCTTCTCCTCCTCGCTGATGTCGGCTTCCGGCACTATGACGGCCGCCTGACAACGGATGAACTTGCCCAACGATTGGTTGGGGTTGATCGGCAGCCCTGTGCTCTCGTCCTCCGTGTCGTGCTCAAAGCAGGCCGTCTCGTAGTCGGTCACAGCCTCGGGGAACAGATGCGCCAGCACCACCTGATTGAAGGTGAACAACGATAGGAGGAAGGCCAGCAGCAGGCGCGGTAAGCTGTTCATCAGGTTGCAAATGTATGTGTGGCAATATGACGGTGTGATGACCGGCACATGTTTATTCAGTTCCTCCTCAGGTCAATGTTGTACTGCACCGCCAGTTGCAACGTGTGATTGCGCTCGGCATGGAAGCCGTCCGATTTGATCACATACTGGTTCAGATAGCCCACCTGAAAATTCAGATCCTTGTTGAATCGCCATCCCAGCGCGGCATAGGCGCGGTTCTGGTCGAGCACGTTGTTGCCGATGTGCGGCCCGAAGCCGAGGAAGATCTCATCATAAAGCCCGAGGAAGAGCGTGTGGTCGGCCAAGGTGTTGCGCGAGAGCGGCACGGTCAGCATCAGGCGGTAGCGGCCCCGGTGGCGCAGTTGGAAAATCACGTCCGTGGCTCCGTCAGCATCAGTCACACGTGTCTCCATCCAACGCTGCTCCATCCGATAGCGGTGGTTGATGCCGATGCGCCACACCTGCTGGTTCAGCATCACCTGTTCCCACAGCCTATGCTCATCGAAGGTGAAGGCCACAGGCTGGTCACCATAGGGGAAGGTACGGATCCAACCATAGCCCACCGTGAACTGCAGCCCGTTCTTCAGGTAGTATTCAACGCCTACGCGTAGGAGCGACTGCTGCCAATGCTCGAACATGTTGTTCCTTCTCCACTGATACTCCGTGTGCAGGCCCCAGTGGTCGCTGAAGCGGTGATTGCCCTGATACGTTACCCATGCATGGGCCTGGGTCGATATGTGTTTCTGAGCCATGCCCGCTAAAGGCAGCAGCATCAGCAGCATCGCCTGCCCCCAGACTTTCGGGCGCAGATGATGCGTGCGTGCACTCGTTTCACTTTCCATGACGCCCCAATTATACGGCCTGAACTTTCATTTTCCGGCCCGGCTTCAGCGTGCGCGTGGCCAGCGGATGGTCAGAGAGGCAGCGGTGCTTGTTCAGCCCGGTCATTTCCATCTCTCCTCCGCGCAGGTTGTATTCCTTCTGAAAATGCGATACAAAGGCCATGAACGAATGGTCGATGAGCTTGGCCTTGCCGAAATCCATGGTTACTCTCTTCTGCTCGGGCAGGGAGGTGAGCACCTTCTTGAACCCGATGAGATTGGAGAACACGGCCGAGTCATTCACCATGATGGAAATGTGGTCCTCGCTCACCCGTTTCAGATCGTAATTGGCCTTGAACAGACTCTTGAACGAGGCCCCATTGTACATGTGGAAGATGAATTTGACCAGAATGCCGGCCGCGATACCTAAGAGCAGATCCTCGGCAAGCGTCACGATGATGGTGGTGAGGAAGATGGCCAACTGCTCTCTGCCTAGGTGATAAGTATGCACGAACTCCTTCGGAGCGGCCAGGCGATAGCCTGCGAAGATGAGCATGGCGGCAAGCGCTGCATTGGGGATCATCTCAATCACCGGGATGAGCAGCAACATGGCCAGCAGCAGGAAAACCCCGTGGAAGAAGTTGGACCACTTTGTCTTCGCCCCGAAACTCACGTTGCCCGAGCTCCGCACCACCTCCGATATCATCGGCAGACCGCCCAAGAGCCCTGAGATCAGGTTGCCAGCGCCCTGCGCCTTGAGGTCACCGTTATAGTCGCTAACGCGCTTGTAGGGGTCCAGATTGTCGGTGGCCTTCACGGTGAGCAGCGATTCCAGACTGCTCACGAACAGGAACATGAACACATACTTCCAGAACGTGAACGTACCGATCTGCGAGAAGTCAGCATGGGGTCCCACCGACCCCCAGAAATCGCCTATGGTGACGAGCGAGTAAGAGGGTTCCGTCTCCTTGAAGTGCCAGTAGAGCGAGAGCGGAATGGCCATCAGCAGTACGAACATCGGACCGGGCACCTTCTTCAGGAACTTGAATTTCAACTGCGGAAGAATGAACAGGATGGCCAGCCCGATGAGCCCCACGATGGCGATATGCCAATGGGCATGGGTGATGAACTTCGGGATGTCCATCAGCAGCTCGATTGGTCCTTCGCCCTTGTAGATGCTCGGGTCATCGCCCAAGAGCACCGGTATCTGCTTCGCGATGATGATGATGCCGATGGCCGCCAGCATGCCGTGCACGGCCGAGTGCGGAAAGAAATCGCTGAGCGAGCCGAACTTGAGCAGCGCGAAAACGATCTGGATAGCGGCCATCACGGCAATGATGGCGCTCACCGTGTGCCAGCCCTGGTCGCCACCCCCGAATTCGAGCACTGCGGCCGCACACACCGTGATTAGTCCTGCGGCAGGGCCTTTGATCGTAAGGGGCGAGACCTTGAAGAAACTGGTGAAAAGACCACCTATCATGGCCGTGAGTACACCCATGGCCGGTGGGAATCCGCTGGCCTTCGCGATGCCCAGACTGAGTGGCAGCGCCAATAGGAACACCATGAATCCGGGGAGAAGGTCATCCTTCCAATGCTCCTTGAAACCTGCCAGCCCTGTAGCGAGGGCAGTTGTTGCTTGCTTTTTCATTTGAGGTTGTGATTTTGGATTGAGGGTCGTTTGTTCAGTTGAGTTGATGTAGGGTGTATGCTATCTGGAAGATTTTCAGGGACTTGGTTTCACAACTGCGGGCTGCACACCATCATGCGGCCCGAGGAACAACCGCGCATACATTCGTATCAGCGCCAGCCCATCGACAATGAAGCTCGATGCCACGAAGAAGGCGAGCACCAACTGCTCGGTGTGGATATGGCTGAAGATGAGGTCCTCCCCCACGAACGAGGGCGAGATGGGAAAACCCGCCATGCCCAAGCAGGCAGCGAGGAACACCATGCCCAGTTTCGGATGGCGGTGCGAGAAACCATGGAAACGGTCCAGGTGCGAGTCGGGTTCCAGTTTCCGTAGGCGGTTGATGGCCAGCACACCCACCACGAAGGCCACCGCAATGCCGCTCAGATAGATCAGCGTGTGGTCATATCCGAAATGCTCGTTGAACGAAACGGCCAATGCGATCCACAGATGGTTCATCAGCACCAGTGTCCACGCCTTGCGGGTGCTGCCCCGCTCGGTGAAGGCCCGCATCACCATCACCAGTCCGATGAAGGCGAACAGCGTGGGGATGTATCCCAACACTTCCACGGGCAGGAAATGCTGGTTGAAATAGAGCCAGATACCGCCCAGCAGCACAGGCATGGTGGCCAATAGGAAGTTGCGGAAACTCACCACCGCCATCAGCCCGCCCACCTGTTTCATCGGCTGCCACAGCAGCCGGAACATCAGCACATCCATGTTCCATTCCTTCAGGCTGAGCAGATAGAAGGTGTTGCGCAGCTTCTTCGACATGAACCGTTCGATGGCGGGCCGTTTCGGCTCGAAATGGTAGAACTGTTCGCGGATGAGGTGTGTGACCGCGCTGGGCGACACCAGCAACTGATAGGTGCGCAGAAACGCATTACCTGCAAAATGCACCAGTGCCAGCGCCTCCATCCCGGCCGCCACCTCCATGAAGATGAGCCCGATCTGCGCGATGCTCGAATAGGCGATCTGCGCCTTGATACTACTCTGCACCCGTGCCGTTGGCGTGGCGATGATGGCCGTCAGCAGCCCCAGGCCTCCCACGATGAATCGCACCGCGGTCTGTTCCTCCCAGAACGGGAACGTCCTCAGCATCAGGAACACCCCGATGTGCACCGACAGCGACCCGTAGAAGATGGCGCTGGATGGCGTGGGGCCTTCCATGGCCCTCGGCAGCCACGAGCTTAACGGGAATTGGGCCGACTTGGCCGCTGCGCTCACCAGCAGCAGCAGCGGAATCAGCATTCCCAGCCACGGATGCGCCAGCACATGCTCATGCACCGCCACACTGTTGTTCAACTCAAGGAACGAGATGTTCGCGTGCCACAGGTGGTGGCTCATCCACATGGCCAGCAGCAGCCCCACATCACCGATGCGGTAGATGGAGAACACCATCACCGCATTGCGCACCGGCAGGTAGCGTTCACGGTAGAAGGCTATCAGCAGGAAGGACGAGATGCCCAGCACCTCCCAACCGATGAACATCGTTTCCAGATTGCCCGAGAAGATGACCGCGTTGTAGCCGAGGAAAAAGAACAGGATGGTGTTGAAGAAGCGCTTGTAGCCCGCCTCCCTGTGCAGATACGTGCGGCTGTAGATGGCGATGAGGAACGCGAGCAGCGCACCCACCACCAGATACGTGGCCGTTATCCTATCGAAGAAGAAGTCGAGGTAGAACTCATAGCCCGCAGTGCGGTAGAGCACCAGTTCCTTCACGTTGAGGTCGGGCGCACCTGACCACAGCCATCGGACAATGAAGGCCACCGCCAACAGCAGTTGTAGCCCCGTGGTGGCCACTGCGTTGCGCGACAGCCATTTCTCGCTCTTGGCCGTTATGAACAGACTCAGCACCGTGCCAAGGGCGGGGATGAGCAGGAAGATGTAGAGGAGGTGTTGCATCTGAGGTTTAAGGTTCCATGTTTAAGGTTGCGGCTGAACAGAATCCCCCGCCTCGTTCCTCGGCACCCCCTTTGAAAAGGGGGAAGGGCGTCAGCGGTCCTTTCAGAGTTTGTGGGTTTCCAGCATGGCTTTCACGGTTGAGATGACGACAGGATTGGATGCTGCGTGCCATCCCCCTTGAAAAGGGGGTGCCCGTAGGGCGGGGGATTTCCTTCAATCTGCTCATCAGTTCGAGATTACCATCACAGGCATATTCTCCTCGTGCGATTCGATGATGGGCGTGAGGTCTGAGACCCGTTCCAACTCCTGCGCTACAGGCACATAGGGTCGGAATGCCCCGTCCGTGAATAGGAACACCTCCCGCGTTTCCGGATGGACGGTCGCCAGATGTACCCATCCGTTGGCGAACCACTCATAGGTGGCCGCATCGCGGTGTAGGGTGGAAAGCACCACATCGGGCGCGTGTTCCACCACTATGAGCAGCCGCACGGGGTCGTGTACCTCAATCATCTGACTGGGCAGCCCGGGCCGCAGGTCGCCCCCGATGCCATTCGCCACGCCCACCAGTCCCATCACGTTGTGCGGCAGCTTCGTGCCTGCACCCAACTTGTGGTTATCGACCCGCGAGAAGAAGTATTCGAGGTTGATGCCCCCGCACACAGGCGCAGCGGCCTTGAGGATGTTGAGCAGGGCGGTGCCCTCGGGGTCAATGCCGCTGTCGTAGCTGTTGAGGAATGCCCTGCGGTCGAGGAAAAGGTGTCCGGTCAGTTCCCGCTTGCCGATGATGCATAGCGCGTTGGTGGCGTGGTTCAGCTCCGGGCGCGGCTCGAAGAGCGAGACGGTTCGGGTGCGCACGAGGTCGTGGATGCGTTCGGGGCTTTTTCCTGTGTTTATCAGTTCAAACCTCCGCGACCGCTCCTTGGCGTTGAGGTCGAAGGCACGATGGAAGGCTATGGCGTTCTCTGCGTGGAGATCCCATTGCTCATCGCTCAAGAGATGTTCATCGAAGAAGACCACCTCATCGCGTGAGGTATCGTGCAGCGCACCAATGAAGGTGGTGTCCTCGGGGATGATGATGCCCTTCTCCTTCAAACGCTTCCGCACTTCGGCATGATTGGCCATGATGGCGAATGCCCGCGCATTGACGGAACCCGGCCTTCCTGAGCACGCCCCGCAGTCGTAGCCCGCATAGTGGGTGTTGTTCACGCTGCTGCTGCCGTGGCCCACCACATAGACCAGCGGGGCGAAGTCCTTCACCAGCCCGATGCTCTGGAGCACGCCATGCACAATGCCCGTCATCTCTTCCACCGTGAAGCCCACCTGAAGCCCGTCCTCGTGGTTGTGCGTGTGTTCCACCGTGAGCTTCGACACAGCCGACATGTGCTGCGCAGAAAGTGCCTTGGATGGTTTGGTAGAGGGGAGGAACACGTTGCCCAGCAGTTGCAGTGCCGACCAGAATCCGATGGTGTGCGTGATGAGCCACCCGCCCACCAGTCCGTGCGTGTGCCGCGTGAAATGCAGGTCGCGGCCGTTCTTCCTGTCTGCGCCCAGTTCCTTGATCAGGTGCTTGGGCTGCACAGGTGCGGGGCACACTTTGGTGTTGAACTTCCCGTGCTCTGGGCGGTAGTAGGTCGGAATGCCGAAATGGCCGGGTGTGCCGTAAGTGGCGCATCCGGGGGCGGACTGCTCCACATATCTGCGCAGGGAACAACTGCGGTCGTCTATGCAGAAGAGTGCCTGAAAGCGCGGTTCGGACGCATCACTTTTCCCTTTCCCTGCCAACGAAAGCCCTTTCAGCACGCGGTCGTGATACGTCCACTCGAAGGCAAGCTGCCAGAGTTCGAGCACCTCGTCCAGCTCGGTCTGCGGCACTTCATCGAACAGCGGCTGAGGGCGGTTTTCCAGCTTGGTGCCGAGCGGTGCCCACTTGTCTCCCAAAGTGGCATCGAGGCGGTCCAGCTCCAATGTCAGTTCGAGGGTGATGAGGGCTTCGAGGGTGATGCTCCGTCTGTCCAGCAATCCCTGTGGCAGGTCTTCGATGTTGCTCACCATTCCCGACCACCCGGGATGCGCGAACTGCTGGTCGAACACATACTGCGCATAGCGCGATTCATCGCCCACCAGTAGCCGCAGCAGTTCGGGGATGTCCGCTTTCCCTTGGATGAACAGCTGCCTTGCCCGCTCTGTGCGGAAGAGACTGACCATCGTCTCCGACTCCATGGAGCGGAGGTCGGCCAGGAAGCCTTTGCCCGTCTCCGGGAAGCTCCAGATGGCGATGCCCTGGTCCAGATAGCTGTTGAGGATGCGGAACAGGTCGGGATGTACCAGCGCGTTGAGGTCGATGTGGTATTCCTGCTTCCAAGCATGGCGCAGCGCCCCGATGCGTTTGGAGGACTGCTGCGCGTAATCCTTCTCTAAGAGCAGATGCCGCCACTCAGTAAGCGTTCCCTTTCCCTTGGATGACTTCTGTTCGATGATCAGCCTTTCCAGCACCGCATCATCCATCCTTCCCAGTCGGTACTGTTCCCTGAATTCCTCCAACGGAAACAATGTCCGATAGCCGAAGATGGCGGCAGCACTGCGCGTGGCCTCGAAGAAGGGCAGGTGCTGAAAGGCGTGGAGCGTATTGTGGTGGATGAAATCCTTGAGCGGTGCCTGTGC
>CAZATP010000073.1:0-9275 GCA_964488095.1 uncultured Chryseobacterium sp. | reverse complement strand
TCCACGATGGCAGTGTGGCCGACCTGAACGAGGCCGTGAAGATCATCGCCAAGGTCAACCTGAACAAGGACCTTACAGATGACGAGATCAAGAGCATCGTTACCTTCTTGGAGGCCCTCACAGGCGAACTCCCAGAAGAATTAGCACAGGAGCCGCTGGAACTGCTCTGATTTCAATCCTTCTCAAAACAGAAAGGCCCGACACCTCCATCGTGTGTCGGGCCTTTCTATTTTTCAAATGGCGCCTGTAACCTCGTTTCGAGCGACAGGTCCATTCCCTTTTCATTGTGGTCTATATCGGTCGGGGGTACACATCCAGATAACTTGGAACAATGCCGCTCCGATAAGGGTCCAAAGCACATCGTTCCAGTCAAACCGTCCTCTTGCAGTGATGGTCTGCAGGAATTCCCACGACAGGAGTCCGAAGAGCGACAGCGCATTCGCAGTGATGTGTTTGCCGCGGTTCAACCACGCATAGGATAGGTTCTTTCCCCGCACCTCAACGATGAGCAGAAGGAAAAGGGACGGGATTCCCACACTCGGGAAGAAGTTGGGCGCTACTCCCAACAGGTATTGCACGGTCGGGTTGTTTCCCGCATAATCCGGTCTGATATGGTCTTGGACCTGCTGGTATGCCACAGACGTGCATGCGAAAATGGCGAACCAATAGCCCACGGATTTCCAAGCAGTGCTCATGTAGTGTCTTCCGATTATTAGTAATCCGTCTCCGCTACTTGATAGGAACTACGATGGACGCCCCATTGAACTGCATCTGGCCGAAGATGCCCTTCATGTTGCGGTTCCAGTGCGTGCGGTGAATGGCGAAGCTGGCAATGTCGAACAGCAGCAGAAAGCCTCCCTGCATCATGATGGAATTGCCCATGCCCTTGAGCAGGGCCGCCTGTTTCTGCGGACGGCCGTTGCCGAACTCCTGCATCCAGAGGCCCGTGCCGATGTAGGCCACATCGAGGCCCATGTTGATGAGGTAGCTGGTCTCCATCTTGCGCTGCTCCTTGAAGGTGGCGGGGATGTCGTAGCTGCGGCCCATGCGTTTGCGCGCACCGAGAAAACCCGGCACCGCGATGGCCACGTTCACCACGTTCCAGTAAGCGTTCATCTGGTGGAAGTAGTTGGCCTCCGACCCCCATGGCGTGGTGAGCATGCCGGCCACACCGCCTGCGATGTTGCCCACACCCCACCCGCCCAGCACAAGCATGTTGGTGCGTGTGATGGCATTGCGCTCGCGGTTGTAGGTATCGAAAACGGTCATGTCCTGCGCCACAGCGGCCGTGGAGAGGAGGATGGACACGGTAAAAAGGAAGAATCTGCTCATGGGACGTAGGTAGACACGGTGGTATAACGTCCATCAGGCCAACAGGTTCGTTGAGCCGGCAAATTGTGAAAGACTTGTGCGACCACCTCAGGCACTCGGTTTCGCTGCCCTGAGTCAAAGACTACCTTTGCGGCCCGAAAAACGTGCCCTCATGATCTCTACTTCCAATCTTTCGCTGCAATACGGCAAACGCATCCTGTTCGATGATGTGAACATCAAGTTCACGGGTGGCAACTGCTATGGCGTGATCGGGGCGAACGGGGCGGGCAAATCGACCTTCCTCAAGATCCTGTCGGGCGAGATTAGCCCCAACACGGGCAGTGTGCACATCGAACCGGGCAAGCGCATGGCGGTGCTCAAGCAGGACCACTCGGCCTTCAACGAATTCTCGGTGCTCGACACCGTGATGATGGGCCACACCACGCTGTGGAAGGTGATGCAGGAGAAGAACGCCATCTACATGAAGGCCGATTTCTCGGATGCGGACGGCATCAAGGCCGCAGAGCTGGAAGAGAAATTCGCGGAGATGAACGGCTGGAACGCTGAGGCCGATGCCGCATCGCTGCTCAGTGGTCTCGGCATCGGAGAGGACAACCACTACGCGCTCATGCAGGATATCAGCGGTGCGCTCAAGGTGCGGGTGCTGCTGGCGCAGGCCCTCTTCGGTGACCCCGACATCCTCATCCTGGACGAACCGACCAACGACCTCGACCTGCGCACCGTCAGCTGGCTGGAGGATTTCCTGCTCGATTTCAAGAACACGGTCATCGTGGTTTCGCACGACCGCCATTTCCTCGACACCGTGTGTACACACATGGCCGACATCGACTTCAGCAAGATCAAGCTCTACACCGGCAACTACAGCTTCTGGTACGAAAGCAGCCAACTGGCCCTGCGCCAGCGGAGCCAGGCCAACAAGAAGGCCGAGGACAAGAAGAAGGAGCTCATGGAGTTCGTGCAGCGTTTCAGTGCCAACGCCTCCAAGTCGAAGCAGGCCACGAGCAGGAAAAAGCTGTTGGAGAAGATCAACATCGATGAGATACAAGCATCGTCCAGACGCTATCCCGCCATCATCTTCAAGCAGGAGCGCGATGCGGGCAATCAGGTGCTGAGTGTGCAGGGCCTCAGCAAGAGCCTCAACGGGCAGCCGCTCATCAGCAACCTCACCTTCGAGGTGAACAAGGGCGACAAGATCGCCTTTCTCGGCAGCAGCGGCATGACCACCTCCACCCTCTTCCAGATCCTGATGGGCGAAGTGAAGGCCGACAAGGGCACCTTCGAATACGGACAGACCATCACCAAGGCCTACCAGCCCAACGAGAACGGCCACTATTTCAACGTGGACCAGAACCTGATCGACTGGCTGCGCGAATTCTCGGAGGACAAGAGCGAGATCCACATCCGCGGTTTCCTTGGCAAGATGCTCTTCAGTGGCGAAGAGGTGTTCAAATCGGCCAAGGTGCTGAGCGGGGGCGAGAAGGTGCGCTGCATGATTAGCCGCATGATGCTGGCCAACGCCAACCTGCTCATCGTGGACGAACCCACCAACCACCTCGACCTCGAATCCATCCAGGCCTACAACAACGGCCTCAAGGACTTTGACGGCACGGTGCTTTTCACCAGCCACGACCACCAGTTCGTGCAGACGGTGGCCAACCGCATCATCGAGATAACCCCCAACGGCTTCATCGACAAGCTGATGACCTACGATGACTACATCGCCAACCCCAAGGTGCAAGAGCTGAGGGAGAAGATCGGGGCACAGTGAGACCGGTGGTCAGTGCGGGGTGTGGCACTCGTAGGTGAATTGCGATGAGCCGAAATCACCGCTTGATGTGGTGCTGAAGTATGCCTCGCGCACCTTATCGTCACTGTCCTTGTCGTAGGAGAAATGAACCGCCTGCGGCATGATCACGCTGTTCTTGTCAAAGGTCCTGAGCAGATCCCTTGAGTACATGGTCGCTACGGTGCTAATGTCCGCTTGAAGGAGCAGAATGACATTGCCATGGCCGTAGTTGAACGATGAACGCTCCCCCTCATAGTAGTCGCAGACCACCGGCCCGTTCGGACTGGTGAAACTTACCGCATTGCCGTTCACCCATGTGATGGACGCTGTGGCTTCCATCCCTTCAATCAGGTTCTGACCTGTAATGGAGCTGATGGTGTGGTCTGCGTTGTAGTCGAAGTGCAGAGTTCCCATCTCTGTTCCCTGCGGGTCGAAACCTACGGCATCCACCAGGTCGCCATTGGCATTGAGCGTTGCCTCGGCCGTGGCCCGCAGTTCATTGGAAATGTATAAGTCAGCGAAGGCCATTCCGTTGTTGTAGGTGACCTCCATCCTTATGTTCTGTCCTTGAATGTTAGTACTGAACGAGATGATGCGATCATACTGGTCGTATTCAGCGAATGTGCCATTGCCCTGAGAGCTTGAAACCTGCACAATCAGACAATGGTCGCCATACTGGTCATCATCGTACTTGTCCTCATCACAGCCTGTCAGGAATAGGATGAGCAGTGCAGCGAGCGGAAGGAAGAATCTCATGGTCGTGGTTCTGTGGCGCGAAGGATGCCTGAAAAACCACACACTGAACTGACATAACTCACCACAACGTGTGACTTTGATAAAGCACACGCACAATGAGAGCGGATGTCCCCTCGGACAGAAAGACTCAGGGAGCCACCTTGAACACCCTCTTGGAGTACAAACCTCGGTCCGTTCGGATGCGCACCACATACATCCCTGCACCGAGCTCCTTCGGAAGCTCCAGATGCAGTGCACCGCCCATGGCCGATGCACTGCCCACCAGTTCTCCGAGCAGGGAATACACCTCTGCATCCAAAATACTTGCTGTGCTGGTGATCCGCACGTTGTGGGTGAACGGATTGGGGGCCACGGTCACATCCACACCGCCCTCCAGTTCATCTATGGAGACCATGGTGGTGTCACAGGTATTGAAATACACATCCTCCTGATAGAGCTGCACACCTGCGCTATCGTAGCACAGCGTGGTGTATGATGACTCACACCCATGATGAAGACACAGGAATGGATAGAACGGGTCCTGATCGGACCCGATGCCCTCTATCCACCCCATAGGACTGAAGAACGCGTTGCTTCCGTACCCATGGAGCATGTTGAACCGCCTTCTGGACACACCGAACTGCGTGATGGTGTCGATGCTCGCAAGCTTGAAGGCGGCCGTATCCGGCTGCGATGATGACCAAAGCTCAAAGCCCACATAGACCGTGTCGCCCACCTCTAACGAGAAATCGTAGAGCAGATATTCCTTGTCCGCACAGTTCTGCGTGCGTCTGAAATAGGCCCGTAGGCTGTCTGACCGGAAATAGGCGACCTCCCCCGATGGGAATGTCCGGAACGAATACTGCTGACCGCACAGGTCTATCGCGCCCTGAAACGACTTCTCATCGGTCTCACAATCCATCCAGAAGCACCGGAGCACATGCCACAACGCATTGTCGGCATAGGATGGGAACACCCGCTGCACCTGCGCCTCTGCCCTGCCCCCCGAGCTCAGGGCCAGCAGCAGGACAAGAAGCATACGTTGAATCATCGGCAGCATATTCATTGACAATCAGCGGAATGAACGCAGACAATTCATCGGAACCGCAGACGAGGCGGAGATCACTCCTCCTCGAAGGTCACCGTCTCACTGGCGTTGGCCCCATATTTCGGGATGATGATGGTGGAGCAGTCCCCGTCAGCAAGGCGGATGATCCAAGGATGCGTAAGGAAACTGGGCACGCCCACCGATTCCCCGTCCTCCAGCTCAAAGTAATTTACCTCCAGACCGTCATAGTTGATCCAGTTGATGGTCAGGGTGCGGTTGGCGTTGTTCACAAAGTTGATATACACCGGATCCAGGCTGTTCTGGGATGCCAAGGACGAAGCGTGATCACAAGCGTGCTCTTCGAACGAGGTGGCGGTGTAGCTGGCCTTCACAGTGAGTTCTTCGGTCTCTTTCTTGCAACCGATGGCCGTGATGGCGATGAAGGTGAACAGGAGGAGGGTCTTTTTCATGATGGTTCTCTTAAGGTTGTTGGCTTTGGTACAAAAATACAGCCCCAATCCACAATCACGACCTACGTTGTTCCACGTAGACGAACGCTGAGATCAGCCTCCCACCTTAGCATAGGGATAGCGGGCTATCTGCTGCACGGCATAGTAGCCATCGAGGCCCGAGATGCCCACGGTGCGGGCGGCTTCCAGATCGAGTTGATAGTCGGCATTGAGCAGCCCGTCCTCCACATGCAGATGCACCACCTTGCCGATGAGCAGCGTGGTGCCGTTGGCCGCTATGGGCAGCTCCTCCACCAGTTCCAGACCGATGCGCACGTGACTCTCGGCCACGAAGGGCGCGGGGAATCCCTCCATCACCAACGGGGTGAAGCCGCAGGCATCGAACTCCGACACCTCGCGTTCATAGCGGGCCGAGGTGCGGTGGGCCTCCTGCGTGAGGTGCACCGGCACATGGTTGATGGTGTAGTGGCGCGTGGCGATGATGTTCTCATAAGTGTCCCTGCGATGGCCTAAATGTGGACGCACGAACATGCCCAGCAGGGCCGGACTGCTGCCCAGATGCACCACCGAGCTGAAGATGGCCAGATTGCTGAGCCCATCGGTAGAAACGGTACCGATGAGGTTGGCAGGCTTCACGCCCGTGATGGCGTTGATGAGGTTGAGCCGCGGGATGCGGTCGAGACCAAGGATGTCTTTCTCGTTGAAGTACATGGGCACAGGATATTCAGGGTCAATGAGATGTGTCGCGGTAGCGCACCACGTTGCGCAGCATGCCCTCGAACACGAAGAAGTGGAACGGCAGCACGGCATACCAGTAGAGCCTGCCCAGCAGGCCACGGGGCCGGAAGGTGGCGGTCTGGGTGAGCACCTCCACACCACTCTTCCGCACCGTCCGGAATTCGAGCCATGCCTCACCGGGCAGCTTCATCTCGGCATAGAGCAGCAGACGGCCCTGCACACGGTCGGCCACGAGCACGCGCCAGAAATCCACGGCCTCGCCTGCCTGCAGGTCGGTGGGACTTCTGCGGCCGCGTCTCAGCCCCACACCCCCGAACAGCTTGTCGATGTATCCCCTTATCTGCCAGAGCCAGTTGCCATAATACCAGCCGCGCTCCCCACCGATGGCCCAGAGGTTGTCGATGACTGCGGCCCGGGCACCTTCCATGCTGCGCGAACGGTGGTCCACGAAGCACCCGAACGCGGGCACTGCGATGTGCTCGGCCATGGTGCTGTCGGCCCGGCTGGAGCTGAAGGCGTCCTTCCAACTGGACACCACGTTGTTCTGCTCGATCTGCTGGAAGGCCAGCTGCACCGCCTCGCGATACGGCATGGGCCGTATGCCGAGCCGCTGGGCAAGGTCGTTGGGCGCGGCCACCACCTCCACCTTCATGCTGTTGACCAGGTGCACGGCCAACCTATAGGAGGTGGCTGTTACGAAATAGAGCCAGTAGGACGACAGCCGCGGGGTCATCACCGGCACGGTGAAGATGAACCGCCTGAGGCCGCGCACCTCTGCGAACTGCAGCAGCATCTGCTTGTAGGTGAGCACATCCGGACCTCCCACATCATAGGCGCCCCCGAAGGTGTCCTCGCGCAGCAGCACCCCACTCAGGTATTCCAGAATGTTGCGCACCGCGATGGGCTGGCTGCGGGTGTTGAGCCATTTCGGGGTGATCATGACGGGCAGTTTCTCCACAAGGTCACGCATGATCTCGAACGAAGCGCTTCCCGACCCCACGATGATGCCTGCCCTGAGCGTGGTGAGCGGTATGCCCCCTGCGCGCAGCACCTCCTCCACCCGCTGCCGTGAGGCCAAGTGCTGCGAGAGCCGATCGCTGTTGGCAATGCCTCCCAGATAGATGACCTGACGTGCCCCCGAGGCCGCGATGAACTGCACGAAACGCTGGGCTGCGCGCTCTTCCAATGCATCGAAATCGGCAGAGCCCGAACTCATGGAGTGAATGAGATAGTAGGCCGCATCCAGTTGACCTAGAACGCTATGCGATGGGAGTACTCCCAGAAAGTCGACCTCCAGCAGGGAGATGCGCGGGGAAGCATAGATGCCGTCCTTGGGGAAACGTGAGCGGTCGCGCACGCAGCACACCACCTCGTGGCCCGCATCGAGCAGCTGCGGCAGCAGGCGCTTGCCAATGTATCCGGTGACCCCGGTGAGTAGGATGCGCATGGCAGGTCGGGCGGGGCCGTGGTTCGGAGGCCCGTGGAGCAAGACAATGTAGGCAGCCGTTTGTTCCCGGAGCATGAATTTCCGACCGGCAGCGAACAATCGTGCAGCAGCCCTGTTCCATGGTCTCACAAACCAAAACTCTTTCCATCATGAAAAAAGTAATCCTGAGTGCCCTGCTCGTCATCGGAGGTCTTACCGCCCATGCGCAGAAGAATGATGTCGTGGACATCGCCATCAGCTCCAAGGACCACACCACCCTGGTGGCAGCCGTGAAGGCCGCTGACCTGGTAGGCACCCTGAAGGGAGCTGGTCCGTTCACCGTGTTCGCCCCCACCAATGCCGCGTTCGACAAACTGCCTGCCGGCACGGTCGAATCGCTGCTGAAGCCGGAATCCAAGGCTGCTCTGGCTGGCATTCTAACCTACCACGTGGTGGCCGGTAATCTGGATGCTGCCGCTGTGGTGGCTGCCATCAAGAAGGGCAAAGGCAAGGCCGTGGTGACCACCGTGAACGGTGCCTCACTCACTGCTTCCCTGGAGGGCGACAAGGTGATCCTTACGGATGCCAAGGGCGGCAAGTCGACCGTGGTGGCCACCGACCTTAAGGGCAGCAACGGTGTGGTGCACGTGATCGACACCGTGGTGCTTCCTTGATTTTAAGTCTACAGTGCAGTTGAACCGGGAAGGTCGGGGCGCAATGCCTCGGCCTTCTTTGTTTTGCCCCCTACCCTTCACGCTTGGGCACAGGGTCATGCCCATGTCCGCCCCACGGGTGGCAGCTCACAATTCGCTTTATGGCCAACCAGCTCCCTTTGAGCGGCCCCCACACCTGCAACGCCTCCACCGCATAGGATGAGCACGTGGGCGTGTACCGGCACGTGGGCGGCAGCATGGGCGATATCGCCCCCTGATAGAAGCGGATGGGGAGGATGAGCAGCCAGACGAGCGCTTTTTTCAATGGGCAATTATCAATTAGCGAATTAGCCAATCAACAAGTAGCAAGTAACAATGGACAATTATCATTGGGCAGGTGCTTATGATCTGAAATTGCACCCGTTGGCAGTAGGCTTCATTTTCCACATGTTGAAAGCCATAGAAACACTGCTTTTCACAGAATAGGAACACTGATTTTCCGTGCACGACTCTATGTTCATCTGGGTCTCTGTGGCCATCATTGGCTAATTCGCTAATTGGCTGATTCCCTCACAGTCCCAATTTCTTCCTAACCTCCTTGGGCAGGGCGTCCTTGTGGAGGAAGATGTTCATGGTCTTGTAGCGCGCATAGGCGGTGGAGGCATAGAAATAGCCGTCCAGCTCGTTGCGGTCTGTGCCCCATGAGTTCTTCACGATGAAATACTTGTCCCCGTTCTGGTCCTCGGCCAGCCCGGTCACGTGCATGCCGTGGTCATCGGTGGTCTCGAAGTTGTCGAAGGCCACTTGGCGCTCCTCCTGCGACACCCATCGTTGCTTGACGGGTGTGGTGAAGGCGTTGCCGATCTTGTCGGCTCCGGCATCGTTGTAGTAGCGGGCATCCTTGCCCTTCTTCTGAATGGTGCTCTCGTCCTCGGGCAGAATGGCCAGTCCGTCCTTGAAGGCAAAGCCCTTCTCGCTCACATCGGCCCCCCAAGCGAAGGTGTGGCCGTTCTTCACGGCATGTTCCATGATTTGCATCAGCTCATCGATCGGCACGTTATAGCACTGTCCGAAGGCCCAGTTGTCG
>CAZATP010000072.1:0-9827 GCA_964488095.1 uncultured Chryseobacterium sp. | reverse complement strand
CGTTCTACCCCATTTTCCCCGCGCTGGCCTTGAGCATCGCCACCTTCAGCATCATCGCCATGGCGTGGTACAACGCGGGCATCGCGCTGGTGTTCCTTGGAATTGTTACAATCTCCTACCTTACGCACAAACTCCTTCACCTCAGATAGAATGGCTTCCAACCCTGAATTCGAACAGATTCTCAACGACATCCGCAACTCGGAACACCTCAAGGTAAAGGTGGCCGTGGCCGATATTGACGGTGTGCTGCGTGGCAAGTTCATGCGCAAGGACAAGTTCCTTTCGGTAGTCGAGAGCGGTTTCGGCTTCTGCGATGTGGTCTTTGGGTGGGACAGTGGCGATGTCGCCTACGACAACGTCACCTATACCGGTTGGCACACGGGCTATCCCGATGCGCAGGCCCGCATCGACCTCGCCACCTATCGCCAGGTGCCGTGGCAAGAGGACCTGCCTTTCTTCTTGGCCGATTTCCGCGATGCCAAGGGCGGGCCGTTGCAAGTGTGCCCGCGAAGCCTGCTCAAGACCGTCCGCGACCGTGCCGAGGCCATGGGCTACAAGCCTTTCTTCTCGCAGGAATTCGAATGGTTCAATTTCCGCGAGGATGCCGACAGCCTCAAAGAAAAAGGCTTCGCCAACCTGCAACCGCTCACTCCAGGCATGTTCGGCTACTCCATTGTGCGCAGCTCGCAGAACAGCGAGTTCTTCACCGATCTGTTCGACCTTTTGGAAGACTTCGATGTGCCGATAGAAGGCCTCCACACCGAGACAGGTCCGGGCGTCTATGAGGCAGCCATTCTCTATTCCGACATCCTCACCGCTGCCGACCGCGCGGTGCTGTTCAAAACGGGCGTGAAGGAGATCGCCCACCTGCATGGCATCATGCCCACGTTCATGGCCAAGATCAGTCCCGCGCTGCCCGGTTGCAGCGGTCACGTCCACCAGAGCCTGTGGGACATTAAGGCCAAGAAGAATCTCTTTTTCGATGCCAAAAGCCGCAAGAACATGAGCAAGCTGATGGAGAGCTACATGGCGGGTCAACTCCACTGCCTGCCGCACATCCTGCCGATGATAGCACCCACCATCAACAGCTACAAGCGCTTGGTAGAGGGCGCTTGGGCACCTACCACGCTCACTTGGGCAACGGACAACCGCACCGTGGCCCTACGCGCCCTTCCCGAAGGAGAGAAGAGCTGCCGGCTGGAAACGCGTGTCGTTGGGTCTGATACCAATCCATACCTCGCCATGGCCGCCTGCCTCGCAGCTGGGCTTTACGGCATCAAGAACAACCTCAAGCTCTCCACCCCCGAGACCATCGGCAGCGGCTACCGCGACAAGGGTGCCGGACTTCTGCCCCTCAACCTGTGGGACGCCACACAGGCCATGAAGCACTCCGACATCGCCAACGAGCTGTTCGGTGCCGATTTCGTGGCCCACTTCACCGCTACCCGCGAATGGGAGTGGCGCGAGTTCTCCAGGGCGGTCACGGATTGGGAGACGAAGAGATATTTTGAGATTATTTGAACCTCACTTCCTTTTCCGCTTCCTGTTCACCACATATTCCTTGATGGCCGCCTCCGTAGTGAACCAATTGCGCCCCTCCTTGTAGGCATCTATCTTGCCCTGCCGCGCCAGCAGGCTCACATATTCCTGTCCATAGCGCATAGGGCTTTCGGCCACAATGTTGGATATCGGGCGATACTCCTCCATCTCCGGATAGAGGCTGAGGTAGATGTCCAATGAGCGCTCCATGGCCTGCACCATCAGTAGCACCAGCTTGGCATATGAACCGCCATTGGCCTTGTTGAGCGCATCATAATACTTCTTGCGGTCGTTCTTGAGAATGATGGCAGGCGGATATCCCTTCCGCATTAGCAGCAGGTTCATCACCAGACGCACCGTTCGGCCATTCCCATCGAAGAAAGGATGTATCCAAACGAACCGATGATGGAACACCGAAGCCAGCACAATGGGACTCAACCCCATCTCATTCGCATTCACGAAATCGATGAGTTCGGTCATCATATCTGGCACTTTCAGCGCATTGGGCGGAGTGAAATTCGCTCCGACTATGCGCACGCCAGCATTGCGAAGCCGCCCAGCAAAGTCCTTCTCAATCCGCAGCATTACCAAAGAGTGAAGGTGCAGAATCTCCTGCTCCAAGATGGGCAAATCCGATATTACCAGCTTTTCAAGATGCGCGATCGCATCATGGTGATTGGTCACCTCAAAGTGCTCGCGCATGGATTTGCCCTTCACGGTCATGCCATCTTCCAGCACAATTCGGGTCTCATTCAGCGTGAGCGTATTGCCTTCAATGCTGTTGGAATTGTAAGTCCACTCCACATTGATGGCCTCGCGGAGCCTTTCCAGAGCCACCTGTGCCAACGGGCGTTTGTCATCGAGGAGTTTCTTCTTCTCCTCAATGCGCTGGATGTTTCCTTGCAGCTCAGTAATATCGGATAGGTCCAATTTCCACATGGTCCCGCAAATATACTAATCGGGACTTTGTATTCATCGACTTATCCGATATTAAGATGGGTTGCACAACAATGAAATGGTGGTAGGCAATGTGCCGCAGAATCAAGAATCTCAGCTCAAATGCTTCCAGCCCTGAGCCCGCAAGGGAATAAGCTGGTCGCCAGAGACCAGATTGCTACCCTCGGCAGCATCAACGATGTGACCGATGATGTGCATGGCAGGATTATCCTTGATGCGGTCGTGATGTCTGATATCGACCGTGAACAGGAGCTCATAATCCTCGCCACCGTTGAGGGCGCAGGTAAGCACATCCAGATGAAGTTCTTCGGCAGCAAGACCGGTGGCAGCGTCAATAGGAATGCGCTCGGTGTAGACACGGCATCCCACCGCACTGCGCTTGCAGATATGCAACAACTCTGAACTGAGTCCATCAGAAATGTCGATCATCGATGTGGGAATCACTCCCTCCTGCCGAAGCATATCAATGATATCGGTGCGGGCCTCTGGCTTCAATTGACGCTCAAGAATGTAATCATGGCCGGTAAGGTCGGGCTGGATGCCAGGATTCTCTTTGAAGATACGCTTCTCCCTTTCCAGAATCTGCAGTCCGAGATACGCACCTCCCAAATCGCCAGACACACAGATGAGGTCGGTGGGCCGAGCACCGCTGCGCAGCACCACCTCATCAGCGCTTGCAGTGCCGATGGCCGTGACGCTGATCACAAGCCCGGACGTGGAACTGGTGGTATCACCTCCCACAAGGTCCACCTGATACTTCTCGCACGCTAACAGAATACCGCTGTACAGTTCCTCTATCGCCTCCAATGAGAACCGATTGCTGATGGCGATGCTCACGGTGACCTGCTCCGGCCGGCCATTCATCGCACAGATATCGCTAAGGTTGACCACAACGGCCTTGTAGCCCAGATGCTTGAGCGGCACATAGCTCAGGTCGAAGTGCACACCTTCAACCAGCATATCGGTGCTGACCAGCGTGCGCGAACCGCCCTCCCCTATCACGGCAGCATCGTCACCGATACCCACCTTGGATGATACATTGTGCAGCTTCACACTGGCTGCAATGTGATCGATGAGCCCGAATTCGCCCAACTTCTCCAACTCCGTACGCCCATTGTTCTCCAACATGTCTTTCCCTATTGATGAGGCGCAAACCTAAAGTATCTGCGGGCATGTCGCGTAAGTTTGCGGGCCGTTGCAATGGACCGCGTTCAACTGTCCGAGAGCACTGCCGCCTGAAGTGGATATCATCTTCCAATACTCCCCTTGGTTCACCGTGCTGTGTCTCCTTCTGGGGGCCGGATATGCCTTGGGCATGTATCTGCGCGACCGTCAGACCGCGGAGTTGCCCAAGTGGACCGTGCGCGGGCTGGCGGCACTCAGGGCCATTGCCGTTTTCATCATAGCCCTGCTGCTGCTCGGACCGCTGCTGCGCACCACCCAGAAGCGCACGGAGAAGCCCATCATCATCATTGCTCAGGACAACTCGAGTTCGGTGACGCTGAATGCCGACTCCAATTTCTACCGCACCGCCTATCTGGAGCAGGCGGACAGGATGGCGGCCGAGCTCTCCAAGAAGTTCGATGTGCAGCGCTTCACCTTCGGGGCCAACGTGGCCGAGGGCGCAGCTATCAACTTTCAGGACGGACGCACAGATTATTCTCAGCTCTTCGCAGAGTTGGACAACCGCTTTGCCAATCGCAACGTGGGCGCAGTGATCCTTGCATCTGACGGCATCTTCAACAGAGGTTCGGACCCTGTCTACAGCCCACTGCGACTCACTGCACCGGTCTATGCCATCGCTCTGGGCGACACCTCGGTGAAGAAGGACATCGTCCTCGCAAAGGTGGACCACAACCGCTATGCCTATCTGGGCAATGAGTATCCGGTGGAAGTGACCGTGGAGGCCGAACAGTTCAAGGGGCAGACCGTGCTGGTGCAGATAGCCGGTGACAAAGGAGTGCTCTGGGAAGAACGTGTCTCCATCGCGGCAACAACCTTCCGAAAAACGCTATCTGCACGGGTAAAGGCTGATACTCCGGGACTCAACCGATTGCGCGTGAGCGTAGAATCGCTTAAAGGTGAGCTCTCCCGGGCAAACAACACGCAGGATGTGTTCATCGAGGTGCTGGACGGAAGGCAACAAGTGCTCATCCTTGCTGCTGCGCCACACCCTGACATCGCTGCGCTGAGACGTTCCATCGCCAGCAATCAGAACTATGGCGTGGAGGCCATCATTGCGGGACAGGGCGAGGTGGTGCCCGAGAAATATGACCTCATCATCCTGCATCAGCTGCCCTACCAGAGTGGCGAGGGCCGGGCTGAGCTGACGCGCATCATGGCTGCTGACGTTCCTTTGCTTGCCATCATTGGCGGAGGCATGGACCTGAACGCCTTCAATGCCCTTAACCTCGGGCTCCGCGTAAATGCGGGCCGCAGGGCGCAGAATCAGGTGCAGCCCGTAATGGCGAAAGGGTTCTCCCTATTCTCTGTGGATGGCGATCTGCGCAGGATGCTCAACCGTTTCCCTCCGCTCAATGTGCCGTTCGGGGAATTCAGCGCGAGCGGTTCCGCACAGCCGATGTTACTGCAGCGCATCGGCAATGTGGAGACCGAGCATCCGCTGCTGCTGTTCAACGATCTCTCGGGCCGGAAAGTGGGCGTCCTTGCCGGGGAAGGAGTCTGGCGCTGGCGCATGAAGGATTTTCAGGACAACCGCTCGCATGCGGTTTTCGATGGTCTGATGTCGAAGGTGGTGCAGTACTTGGCCGTGAAGACCGACAAGAGCCTGTTCCGTGTGAGCACCCGCAACCGCTACACCGAGGATGAGCAGGTGATCTTCGGATGCGAACTGTATGACGACACTTACGAACCGGTGAATGGACCCGATGTGAGCCTTTCCATCCGCGATGAGGCCGGCAAGGAATACGCCTACACCTTCGGACGGACGGAGACCGCCTACCGCCTCAACGTGGGCAGCTTCAAGTCTGGAAGCTACAGCTACACCGCCTCGGTAAGCCATGGCGGAAAGGTGCACGAGGCCAAGGGCCGGTTCATGGTGGCGGCCCTCACCCTCGAAAGCGTGAACACCACGGCCGACCATGGCCTGCTGCACCGCCTGGCCGCCCAGAGCGGTGGCGAGGTGGTTAGCGCCAAGGAGCTTGAACGCCTCACGGAACTCATCGCCTCACGCGAAGATGTGCGTAACGTGATCTATGAGCAGACCTGGTTCAAAGAGGCCATCCATCTGCGCTGGCTCTTTGCACTGATACTGCTGCTTCTGGCGGTGGAGTGGTTCATCCGGAAACGTTCCGGCACCTACTGAGGCATTCCTGTCACTTTGTGCTGAGCGGGAAGATCACCGGCCTGCTCGGTGCCGCATCATTCTCAAATGCGGCCACTTGCAGGTTGAGCAGATAGAGCCCGTTCAAAGCGTCAGCAGGAACGAAGATGAGCTCGGTGATGGTGCAGTCCACGCGTGGCGATTCAGGGTAATTGAAGAACGCACGGTGGCAGCGCAGCTTCCCTCCGTCCTGCTCGCGGTCCAGACTGGGCACATCCACCAGCAGATGGCGGCATCCATGGGCCATCAGTAACCGAATGGCCTCTTCGGTGAAATAGGGCGGATTGGTGCCTGAGTAGTTGCGTGTGCGCTTGCCTTCATCGTTTGGAATGGTGCGCACGATGCAAGCCTCCACCTGATGCAGCCCTGTGCTGGCCAGATGCTGGGCAGTGATGACCCTGTCCCCGTTGAAGGTCTCCACAGGTCGCGCTGAGATGAGCTGGGCCGCGCAATGGAACTGCTTGAAATGCGTGTTGATGCTGTGTATCTCGGGGCTGATGTGCCCCACGCATTCCGTGTGAGTACCATTGCCGTGCGGGTTGAACCGGATGTTGCGGTAATTCACACTTCCCCCCTGCCTCACCTCGCCCACCCAATCGCCCATGCGGAACGGTTCAAAATCGGCCGGGGCGGCCCAGTAGGCATTCACCTGTGGCCCTTCGGTGACGGGGATACTGAGGTCGATGCCCTGCCGGAGGTCGGCACTATACTCTTTTCCATCGATGGTCAGTTGAACGGTCATGCGGCAAAAGTGGGAATAACGGTGGTGAGGTGAATGGAAAATGGAAAATCGTTCGGGTGTGGGCGGGCAATCCCCTGCGGATGTAACGAACTTCGCCCCTGATGCGGCTGTTCCTCTTCCTCATCCTTCTCACTGCCAGTGCCTGCCGAAGCTCCGCGCCAACCGTGACCGAGCAGCGGGAGCAGCAGGTGCAGCGCTTCCAGATCGTCATCACCTACAAAGGGCTGGAAGGTCTCAAGCGCGTGCCCTACAAGTATGCCCATCTGCGCATGGAGATGGTGCGCGAACTGGGACAGGACCCCATCCGGGCGGTGTACCTGCTGCCCTGCACCGCGCAGGAACTGGACGGCCACCTCTACAAGCTGGGGCAAGACCCGGACGTGCTTTCGGCCGTGCGCTACGAATAATCGCTGACACGGCAGTTGATGCTTCCACCATGCGTGAAACACGCAAGACCTACCTTTGACCCGTCAAACGCACGTTGACCCAACGCAAACGGCACGGAATGAAAGCATTATGGATTTCCCTTGTTGCCCTCACCACCGTTCTCTCCGGCTGCGACCACTGTTACAATGTGGCCTGCAATGAGCCCGATGTGGCCTCGATCAATGGTCTGCACTTCGCCTTCGACCCCAACTCCTTCACCTATGCCGAGGTGAGCGATGCCACGGTGCTGCGGTTCCATCCCGGCAATTTCGAGCAACCCATCGACACGCTGTTCCTCAAGGATGAGCTTTCGGAGAACGGGCTGAGCTTCCACATCCCGCTCACTGGCACGGACCTGTCCACCGGTGAGGTGGCCTTCGTCTATGGCATCTACGACAACAGCCGTGAGTATGCCTTCATCCTCAGCGATATTGTGTCCAAAGGCATCTACCCCACCGACTGCTGCTGCTGCTATCGCAACACCCTCAAGACCTTCGTGCTCAACGGAGAAGCGGTTGACCGCACGGGCAGCACCGAGGCGGTGGTGCTGAGCAAATAGGAGCTCCAAACCGTAGGGTCGGCTATGAAGTGCTGAAACGGACGAGCTGGTCTACACCGGGATGTTCGTGATGTTGGGGTGATG
This sequence comes from uncultured Chryseobacterium sp., assembly GCA_964488095.1. Taxonomy (GTDB): domain Bacteria; phylum Bacteroidota; class Bacteroidia; order UBA10329; family UBA10329; genus UBA10329. The sequence goes on along the minus strand of CAZATP010000072.1, from coordinate 2,177 downwards.
TCTCTACCTTTGAACTACCTGAAGCCCACAACCATGAACCTCCAAGCAGAGAAACTCGAACTCATGCGCCTCATCCTTGAAACGGAGAGCGAATCGGTGGTGAAAGCCATGAAGGAAATGCTCGTTGGAACCCAAGCGGACGATGCGGTCTGGAGGTCGCTTCCCGAAACGCACCGCGAAGAGATCCTTGAAGGACTCAAGGAAGTGGAGCAGGGCATGGTGGTGGATTATCAGCAATTCATGATGGCACACCGTTGATGAAGAGAAAGGTCGTCCTGTCGAAACGGGCTGCGACCAAGCTCACAGCCCTGTTGCAATACCTTGAGTCGGAATGGTCATTGAAGTCAAAGAATGACTTCATCTCCAAACTTGACCGGGCCATAGGGCTGATAGCCGTGTTTCCGAACAGCTTCAAGCGCATTGAGCACAAGAAGGGTGTTCATCGTTGTGTGATCACGAATCAGACCACCGTGTATTACACCCACGATGACACCACGGTGAACATCCTAACCATCTTCGACAACCGTCAGCATCCTGGTAGGTTGCCACAAGAGTTGGGATAAGAAAAAACCCCGCCACACATCACGCGCAGCGGGGTTTCTATCTTGGAGACGCGGTGAACCGCGTCTCTACGGGAAATGAATCAGGCCAGCGCCTGCTGCACCTTCTGTGCTGCTTCTTTGAGCTGGATGGCAGAAAGCACCTTCAGGCCGCTGTTGTCGATGATTTCCTTGGCCTCCTTGGCGTTGGTGCCCTGCAGACGCACGATGATGGGCACGTTGATCTCACCGATGCTCTTATAGGCATCCACCACGCCCTGTGCCACACGGTCGCAGCGCACAATGCCCCCGAAGATGTTGACGAGGATCGCCTTCACGTTCGGGTCCTTGAGAATGATGCGGAACGCCTTCTCCACACGGGCGGCATCGGCCGTTCCTCCCACATCGAGGAAGTTGGCCGGCTCGTAGCCCGCCAGTTTGATCATGTCCATGGTGGCCATCGCGAGGCCCGCACCGTTCACCATGCAGCCCACGTTGCCATCGAGCTTCACGTAGTTGAGGCCGTGGCTTCCGGCCTCCACCTCGGTAGGGTCCTCCTCGCTCGTGTCGCGCAGGGCGGCATAGTCAGGGTGGCGGAAAAGCCCGTTACCGTCCAAGGTCACCTTGGCATCAACTGCAAGGATCTTATCGTCAGAGGTCTTCAGCACCGGGTTGATCTCGAACATGCTACTGTCCGTCTGCACGTAGGCGCGGTACAGGGCATCCACAAACTTGGTCATCTCCTTGAACGCCTGACCCGAGAGGCCGAGGTTGAAGGCGATCTTCCGCGTCTGGAAGGCCTGAAGCCCCACAGCAGGATCGATCTCCTCGGTGAAGATGAGGTGTGGCGTGTGCTCGGCCACGGCCTCAATGTCCATACCGCCCTCGGTGCTGTACATGATCATGTTGCGACCCGTGGCGCGGTTCAGCAGCACGCTCATGTAGAATTCCGAGGTCTCGCTTTGGCCGGGGTAATACACATCCTGGGCAATGAGCACCTTGTTCACCTTCTTGCCCGTGGCACTGGTCTGAGCCGTCACGAGGTGACCACCGAGAATGCCTTTCACCTTCTCCTCCACGTGATCGATGCCCTTGGCAAGCACCACCCCGTGCGACCCCGTTTCGGTCACGGTTCCTTTGCCACGTCCACCGGCATGGATCTGGGCCTTCACCACATACCAGCTGGTGCCGGTCTCCTCGGTGAGCTGCTTGGCGGCAGCAACGGCCTCACTGGCGCTGTCCACTACCTTGCCCTGTTGAACGGTGACTCCGAAAGTGCTGAGAATGGCCTTCGCCTGATATTCGTGTAAGTTCATCTGCGCTGAATTTTTGAGGGGGCGAAAATAGGTGTTAATGACCGAGGCGAATGTGGCGGAAATGTCAACAACCACCTATCCCATCTTCCTCCAGCCACCTGCCCGAAGGGGTTACTTTTGCTCGGACCGAATCGCACGTACCAGATGACCCCTACCAAGAAAGAACTCACCTTCGGCACCGCTTGGGACTACTCCCCCGCCCCTGAGAGCGCGGCCAATGTCTCCATCAAAAAGGAGTACGGCCTTTACATCAACGGCAAATGGCAGAAGGCCGAGGGCGGCAAGACCTTCGCCAGCGAGAACCCCGCCAACGGGGAGCACA
>CAZATP010000071.1:0-10015 GCA_964488095.1 uncultured Chryseobacterium sp. | reverse complement strand
CGATATGGTGAAGGAGGGCGCGGTGGTGATCGATGTGGGCATCACGCGGTTGGATGACCCTGCTGCACCCAAAGGTTACCGTATCGTGGGCGATGTGGACTACGCTGCTGTTGCCCCGAAGTCGAGCTACATTACGCCCGTGCCCGGTGGCGTGGGCCGTATGACCATTGCTGCCCTGCTCAGCAACACCATGCTCGCAGCCCGATTCAGGAACAGTCCTGCGCGTTGAGTGATGTCTGTGCGCATTCCGTTGAAGAACCGCGAGAACCGCTTCGTCATCATCGATGAGCAGGTGGAGCAGGAGATTCTTTCCAACGGCTATCTGATGTCCATCCGCCTGCTGGAGCATCTGCGCGAACATTCGCGGGGTTACGCGGTCTATCAACGTTGCATCTCCACGAAGAAGGGCCCCACGTTCGAGACCATCTATCTGCACCGCTATGTGGCCGAGAAGTTCTGCAAGCGTCCCGCCACCAAGGCCAAACTCATGGTGCGGTTCATCAATGGCGATGTGCTCGACAGTCGCATCTCCAATCTCGAATGGGTCACCATGTCCACGTTGCGCAGACACATGCCCCCGTCCAGCACCAGCAGCGGTTATCGCGGGGTTACGGAGGAGAACGGCCGATTCAGAGCAATACTGCATCACAAGCGGAAACCCATCAACCTCGGACTTTTTGAGACGGCAGAGCAGGCCGCAGCGGCCTACAACGCCAAGTCGTTAGAGCTCTTCGGCCCCACGCGCAGCCTCAACGTGCTTCCCGTGCAGGACTGATCCTTCCCTCAGCCCTTGAACTCCTCGCGGCCATCGGCATGGCGGGCGAAGCGGCCCAGTGTGCGGTGCTGATGCGGTCTGAAGTGACTGGTCGGGGCAATGTTCTGCTTCAGCCAATGACCTCTCTTTGAATCCTCATTGTTGAAAATGTCATGTGAAAGAATCAGATGCCGCGTCAGCTATTGATACATCCGATATATTTGCCTCTCAATCCATGAGCATATCTCTTCCATCCGCCCTGTTCTGTTGTCCTTGTTGCTGCGAAGCGACCTGAAAGGACCTGTCATATTCACGCTTGCTTTAAGCTGATGAAGGCCTTTCGTAACCGAGAGGCCTTTTTTTATTCCCTTGTCATGCATACCAACCGTTTCATCCCCCTTTTCAAGTCAAAGTATTGCTGTTGTTGCTGCCTCTGCGCGGCAATGGCATGGCACGATACGGTTTCTTTGGCCTCTTAGCTTCAAAGTCATCTTCAACCATCCTCAGAGCCCCGCTTCCATCCAAATAAGCGGGGCTTTCCCGTTTTAACCATTAACCAATCCCCAAAACATGAAAAGCTTCATATCAGAACTTGAAGACCCTGTAGTACAGCGTGATATCATAGAACTTGGTAGGCGCATAGAAGCCTTCCGGAACGGCACGCTGGATGCCGAGAAATTCCGTGCGTTGCGACTTGCCCGTGGCGTGTACGGACAGCGGCAGCAGGGGGTGCAGATGATCCGCATCAAACTCCCATTCGGCAAGGTGACCGTGAGGCAACTGCTGCGAATCTGCGATGTGAGCGACACTTACAGCACGGGCAAGCTCCACATCACAACCCGGCAGGACATTCAGATCCATTATGTGAGCCTCGACCGCACCCCGGAGCTTTGGGCCGACCTTGAAAGGGATGATATCACGCTACGTGAGGCCTGCGGAAACACCGTGCGGAATGTCACCGCTTCGCCTGCAGCGGGCATCCTTCCGGATGAGGTGTTCGATGTGTCGCCTTATGCCCACCTCATGTTCCGCTATTTCCTCCGGAAGCCGTTCGGGCAGGAGTTGGGGCGCAAATTCAAGATTGCCTTCTCGTCCAATGAACGGGATGATGCCTTCGCCTATATCCACGATCTGGGTCTGATACCGAAGATAGAGGTGCAGGACGGAAAGGAGGTGCGCGGCTTTCGGGTGATGGTGGGCGGTGGGCTGGGGTCCCAGCCCTATCTGGCCCAATGCGCGTTCGAATTCCTGGTGGCCGAACGGCTCATTCCCTACACTGAGGCCATCATTCGTGTGTTCGACCGCCACGGTGAGCGCAACAGCAGGCACAAGGCCCGTCTGAAGTTCCTGTTGGCGAAGATCGGTCTGGAGGAGTTCCAGCGACTGGTGAGCGAAGAGGCCAATGCAGTGCAGTACTCGGAAGAGGATTATGTTCTTGTGGAACAGAATGTTGTGCCTGCAACTGAATATATTGCTTCCACTTCCCCGAAAACTCTGGAAGGGTATGAGCAATGGAAGGTCACGAACAGCTTCCAGCAGAAGCAGGTGGGCTTCCATGGCGTGTGGGTAAAGGTTCCGCTAGGCAATTTCACCACCGTACAGGCCCGTATGTTGGCCGCCCTCGTAGCGAAGTATGCGGCCGATGACATCCGGTTCACTGTTCAGCAGGGGTTGCTGCTCAGATACGTTCGCGATGAGCATCTTCCTGATGTATTCGAAGGACTCCGTGCCATCGGTCTCGATGAGGTCGGACACGACCGGCTCAGCGACATTACCGCCTGCCCGGGCACAGATACCTGTAACCTTGGTATCTCCAACAGTACCGACACTTCACTCGCTATTGACCGGTTCATCCGGGCGCGGTATCCAGAACTGGCCTACAACAACGACATCAAGATCAAGATCAGTGGCTGCATGAATTCCTGCGGGCAGCATGGTCTGGCGCACATTGGCTTCCATGGCTCATCGTTCAAAGTGGGCGAGCACACGGCCCCTGCCCTGCAGGTGGTGCTGGGAGGTGGCGGAACGGGCAATGGAGAGGGCCGAATCGCTGAGAAGGTCATCAAGGTGCCCAGCAAACGCGTACTTCAGGTGGTCGGAGCATTGTTGGATGACTATGTGGACCACAGGATGTCTGACGAGGAGCTGTTCAATGAGTACTACGACCGGCAGGGAAAGGATTACTTCTATCAGCTGTTGAAGCCGCTGGCCGACACGTCCAACGTCACCCCTGATGAATTTGTGGACTGGGGAAGCGAGGAGCGCTTCAAGACCGCCATCGGTGTGGGTGAATGCGCAGGGGTGATGATCGATCTTGTGGCCACCCTGCTGTTCGATGCCGATGAGAAGCTGGTGTCGGCCAGTGAGTCGTTGTCGGAAGGACGCCCTGCCGACAGCATCTACTTCAGCTATGCGGCCATCATCCATTGTGCCAAGGCCCTGCTCACCGAACGCGGCATTCCCGTGAACACCCACGCCAACATCATCAAGGATTTCGGTGAGCAACTCTCTGCGGAGTTCGGCTTCCGATCGGCCAAGGAGTGGGAGGAATTCGTGCTCCGCATCCATGCCGAACGTCCTGCCGTGGGCTTTGCCAAGGCCTTTTTGAAAGATGCCACCCATTTTGTTCAACGCACCAAAGACCGTCAGAGGTCGTCAGTGCCCAATCCGCTCAACCCATGATAGGCCATTCATTCGACCCAGGATCGCTCACCCTCGTAGGGGCCGGTCCGGGAGACCCCGAACTCATCACCCTGAAAGGCATCCGGGCCTTGGAAAGTGCGGATGCCGTGCTCTACGATGCGCTCACCAATCCCATCCTGCTGGACCATGCCCCGGCCTCTGCCGACCGCCTGTTCGTGGGTAAGCTGAAGGGCCGCCCGAGCATGCCGCAGGAGGAGATCAACGAGCTCATTGCAGCGCAGGCTGAGGGTGGCAGACATGTGGTGAGGCTCAAAGGCGGTGACCCGTTCGTTTTCGGAAGGGGAATGGAAGAACTGCTCTTCGCCCACAGCCGAGGCATCCGAACAGCGGTCATTCCGGGCGTGTCGGCCAGCGTGGCCGCTCCCGGAACGGCCTGCATACCTGTGACCCACCGTGGCGTGAGCGACAGTTTCTGGGTGCTTACGGGCAACACGGCCGATGGGCATATCAGTGCCGACCTCGATGCCGCCATCCGAACGAATGCCACCGTGGTCATCCTAATGGGGTTGGCCGCGGCCGACCGCATCGGCAGGCGCTACACGGAGGCCGGGAAGGCCGATCTTCCAGCGGCCATCATCTTCGAGGCCACGATGCCGGGAGAGACCGTTCTCACCGGACCTGTTGGACAGCTGGGCAACCTTGCTGCAGGGGCGCATCTGAGCGGTCCAGCGACCATTATTATCGGCAATGTGGTGAAACTGCGGGCCATGAACGAAAGGACGGGTGCAACGCTCATCCACCATGAGAGCAGGATCTGAACCGACTGGGAGCGGTGAAAGGACTGGGAACGAACTCTTCCCTGTCTTCTTGAAACTTAACGATCTGCGGGTCGTGCTGATAGGTGGCGGAGTGGTGGGCCTTGAGAAACTGAATGCCCTGCTCGACAATTCGCCTGCCGTACGTGTGCGGGTAGTGGCCTTGACCGTCAGCAGGGAGATTCGGGACATCGCTGCCGAGCGGCCGCACGTTACGTGGGTTGAAAAGCCATTTGTACCCGATGACCTGAACGATGCCGATGTGGTGATGAGCGCGCTGAACGACCCGGAGGTCACTGCCACAGTGCGCGAGGCGGCCCGCGCCAGAAAGTTGCTGCTGAATGCGGCCGACAAGCCCGAACTCTGCGATTTCTATCTCGGCTCCGTGGTGCGCAAGGGTCATCTCAAGATCGGTATCAGCACCAACGGCAAATCGCCCACCATGGCCAAGCGGGTCAAGGAGATTCTGAACGCCTCTTTCCCGCCCGAGATAGAGGAGACGCTGGAGCATCTGGTGGAGATCAGAAAAGGCATAAGCGGGGATATACAGGCCAAGATCAAAGCGCTGAACGAAGCCACTTCCGCTTACAGGCAAAGGCAGGAGACTACCATTGCGGAACGGTTCCGGAAGACGGCCCTCTTCTCGGCCCTGGTGCTCGTTTCCATGGTGTCGGGCCATTTCATCATCAGCTCCCTTCCCGATGTGCCCCTGAGCGAACTCTGGACCGATGCACGCGCCTCGGTGGGGGATGATTTCTGGCTGTTCGTGCTGGGCGGCTTTGCAGCGCAGATGATCGATGGGGCCCTCGGCATGGCCTATGGCGTCACGGTGACCACCTTTCTTCTCAGTCTCGGCATTCCGAGCATCACCCCGGCCGTGGCCAGTGCTTCCATGCATGCGAGTGAGGTCTTCTCCACCGGAGCATCGTCCATCTTCTACATGCGCTACCGGAACATCAATAAGCGCCTGTTCAAGGCGCTTGTATGGCCGGGGATCCTCGGGGCGGTCGCTGGTGCGGCCGTGGTCTCGTTCGTCAGCAAGGAGCACATCGGCATTATCAGGCCGGTCATCGCATGCTATACGCTGACCCTTGGGGTGCTCATCGTTCTGAAGACCCTGCGCAGCGGACTGAAGAAGCGTGGTTCCAAGAGCATCCCGGCCGTGGCTTTGGCAGGTGGTTTCTTTGACAGTGTGGGCGGAGGAGGTTGGGGCCCCATCGTCACCACGAGCATCATTGCGCGTGGCAGAGACCTTCGTTTTGCCATCGGCACCTCTCATCTGGCCAAATTTTTCGTGGCCTGTGTGAGTACCGTCACCTTCTTCGCCTTCATCGGCCTCGAGCATTGGGTCATTATTTTCGGCCTTATCATCGGGGGCATGGTGGCGGCTCCTCTCTCCATTTACATATCGACCCGTATACCTACCAGACCGGGCCTGCTCCTGGTGGGCGCAGTCGTGATCATTCTAAGTTTACGCACCCTCATCCGATCCCTGTTATGAACACCTCAGATACCATCCGGTCGCTGCACGGAAGTCTTGATGGGCTTGCCCCGGACGCCATGCTGCGCAGTCTTGCAGACGCGTTCGGGTCATCGGCCGTGTTCTCCACCTCACTCGGGCTGGAGGATCAGCTCATCACCCACCACATCTTCTCGCAGAAGTTGCCTATTCGGGTCTTCACGCTCGACACCGGACGGCTTTTCCCCGAGAGTCATGACCTGCTGGCCCGCACCATCTCACGTTACAATGCACGGATCGAAGTGCTATTTCCCCGGCATGAGGCCGTGGAGGCCCTTATGACCGAAAAGGGGCCCGACAGTTTCTACCGCTCCGTGGCTGACCGTAAGGAGTGCTGCGCCATACGCAAGGTGGAGCCGCTCGGTCGGGCCTTGAACGGGGCCGCCTGCTGGATCACCGGGCTGCGGGCCGAGCAGAGCCCCGAGCGCAGCCGTACACCCATGGTGGAATGGGACGAAGCGCATGGTCTCGTCAAGGTCCATCCGCTCATCGGACTGAACATGGACGAGGTGAGAGCCGAGGTTGAACGGCTCCGCATCCCCTACAATCCGCTGCATGACCGCGGATTCGTGAGCATCGGATGTGCACCTTGCACCCGCGCCATCGCGCCAGGGGAAGATGCCCGTGCAGGCCGATGGTGGTGGGAGCATGCCGAAGGCAAGAAAGAATGCGGATTGCATGTGAAATGACCATGGACCAGACAACCCGATCGCAAGTGAACCACGATTTCCCCGAAGAACTCGAATATGAGGCCATCCGCATCCTGCGCGAAGTGGCGGGCCAGTTCGACCGGCCCGCGCTGCTCTTCAGTGGCGGAAAGGACAGCATTGTGCTGGTCCATCTCAGTCTGAAGGCCTTCCGCCCCGGCAGGTTGCCCTTTCCGCTGGTGCACATCGACACGGGGCACAATTTTCCCGAGGCGCTGGAGTTCCGCGACCGTATGGTGAACGAACTGGATGAGCAGCTCATTGTGCGCCTGGTGCCCGACACCCTGAAGCGGAGAGGCATTCCCGATGTCACAGGCAAATTCCCCTCGCGCAACGCCCTACAGACCCACACCCTCCTCGAAACGATCGAGGAGTTCGGATTCGACTGTTGCATTGGCGGAGGTAGACGTGATGAGGAGAAGGCCCGGGCCAAGGAGCGCATCTTCTCCTTTCGGGACGACTTCGGCCAATGGGACCCCAAAAAACAGCGGCCGGAGCCTTGGAACATCCTGAATGGCAAGATCCGTAAAGGCGAGAACGTGCGTGCGTTCCCTATCAGCAACTGGACCGAGCTGGACGTTTGGAACTACATCGCCCGCGAAGGCATAGCCCTGCCGCAGCTGTATTTCACCCACGAACGTAAAGTGCTGCGCACCCCGCATGGTCAACTGATGGCCTTCAGCGAATTTGTGCGGCTCGATGAAGGCGATGAGGTGTTCGACTGCCGGGTGCGCTACCGCACCGTGGGCGATATGACCTGCACGGCCGCTACCGAGAGCAGTGCTTCCACCGTGGAGCACATCATTGCCGAACTGCGCGAGGCACGCATCAGCGAGCGGGGCGCCACCCGCATGGACGACCGCATCTCTGAAGCCGCTATGGAAGACCGTAAGAAAGGCGGCTATTTCTGAAACACGACACATGAATCTTCTCCGCTTCTTCACTTGTGGCAATGTGGACGATGGCAAAAGCACGCTCATCGGCCGCCTGCTGCTCGATTCGGGCAGCATCTCCACCGACATCATCGAAACACTCACCCGCCAGAGCAAGGTCACCGGTGCGCAGGTGGGCATCGACCTCGCCCTCATCACCGATGGGCTGCGGGCCGAGCGCGAGCAGGGCATCACCATCGATGTGGCCTACAAGTTCTTCTCCACCGCAAAACGCAGGTTCATCGTGGCCGACACCCCAGGCCATGTGCAGTACACCCGCAACATGGTGACCGGGGCCTCCAACACCGACCTCGCCATCATCCTTATCGATGTGCGCCATGGCATCACCGAGCAGACCCAACGCCACTCGGTCATTGCGGCTCTGCTCGGGCTGTCGGAGGTGGTGGTGTGCGTGAACAAGATGGACATGGTGGGCTATGACCGCGCCACGTTCGAGGCCATCTGTGCGGATTATTCGGCCTTTGCCGACAGCATCGGCATCGGTGGCCGCACGTTCATCCCGGTCAGTGCCCTGATGGGCGACAACGTGGTGACGCCTTCCGCCAATATGCCGTGGTACACAGGCCCCACACTGCTGCATCATCTGGAGACCTATGCTCCTCCGCAACCTGCCACGGCATTGCCTGCAAGGTTCGATGTGCAATGGGTGATACGCCCGCAGACCGATGCTTTCCACGATTACCGGGGCCTAGCCGGCACCCTGCTCAGCGGCAGGCTCTCCAAGGGCGACTGCGTGACGCTCTACCCATCGGGCATCCAGACCGTCATTGCCAGAATAGAGAGCAATGGACACGATACGGAGACCCTGGAGGCCGGAATGCCCGGTGTGCTCCACACCGATATGGATGTCGATGCCCCGCGCGGCACGCTCATCGTACCTTCGGACAGCCCCATCCGCTCCGAGCGCCAGTTCGGTGCCGTACTCTGCTGGATGAGCGAGCAGCCCTATAGACCCGGTGAGCGTTTCCTGCTCCGCCAGAACGCCTTCGCCACGCGGGCTTCCATTGTTTCAGTGGATGCGCGCCTCGATATCCGCGACCTCTCCGAGCAGCCGTTCGAGGGGAGTCTTGGTCTCAACGATATTGTCCGCATCACGGTGCGCACGGCCGACCCCTTCACCTACGACCCCTATAGACTGCACCGCAGCATGGGGGCGTTCATCCTTGTGAGCGAGGCCACCAACAACACGGTGGCCGCAGGCATGGCGGAAGACTGATTCTTCCCTCAGCCCTTGAACTCCTCGCGGCCATCGGCATGGCGGGCGAAGCGGCCCAGCGTGCGGTCGTGCACCGGGTCGCGCCTCTTCCACGGCCAGCCCCCGAACTGCGTGCGCTGGTAATCGTTGAAGGCCTGCTGAATCTCCTCGCGGGTGTTCATCACAAAAGGGCCATGCTGCACCACCGGCTCGCCAATGGGCCTTCCCTGCAGCACCAATACCCGCGCCTCGCCCTTGCCATTGGTGAGCATCAGGTCGCGGTCGGGCAGCACTTCCACGGAGTGGTAGGTGGCAATGGCACGGTCGGCCACCTTCAGTTCATTGCCCTGGTAGACATAGAGCGTGCGGTTGATGCCTGTCACGCTCTTGGGGATGGTCCATGTGGCGCCCGGTTCGAGGCGGATGTTCCAGATGGCCACGTGGTTGTTCGGGTCGTTGGCCCACGAGTTGGGCGGTGGGGTAGGGGCGCTCTTGTCGAGCAGCTTGCCCACGAGCACTTCCACTTCGGTCTTCTTGCCGTTGGCATCGGTATGGTGGTGGTGTGGGATGCTCTCGCGCCACATCATGGCAAAGTGGGGCTCCACCATTTTGCTCTTGCGGGGCAGGTTCAGCCATATCTGGAAGAGTTCCATGGGATTGGCGGCATCTTTCTTAAGCAATGGGAACATCTCGGAGTGCTGCACGCCCCGGGCGGCCGTCATCCATTGCACATCACCATCGCCATAGCGGCCGGCCGCGCCCATGCTGTCGGCATGGTCCACCATGCCCTTGCGCACCACGGTGATGGTCTCGAAGCCGCGGTGCGGGTGGTAGGGGAAACCGGGCACTGTCTCGCCATGATACATGCGCCATCCGTCCTTGATGATGAAATCCTGACCGATGTGCCGGCCTTCCAGCGAGGCATCCGGCCCGAACTGGTCGTTGCCGCGCGGGAATTGGTCATCGTGATGCACGCAGAAGAGGAAGGGGTCTGCGGTCTCCCATTGGAAGCCCAGGGGCTTTACTTTCAGAATGGTGTCCTGGCGTTGGTCCATGGCTTTGGTTTCGGTGAGTGATGCCGCCCTGCCCACGAGGGGCGCGGCCAAGAGGGAGGAAACGCCCACCGACAGGCGGGTGAGCAATCCTCTGCGGGGAATCTTCTGTGACATGAGCCGGAGATTTCCGACAAAGTTAATGTTCCAACACCGAAGTGCGAACGGCCCCTTCCCTTTGAACAGTCCCTATCCCGCGGATTTCCGTTGATGCGGGATGCATGGACTACGAAGCCTGGTAGTTAGAGGGAAATTCTTTGATAACGGTTTCGGGCTTTGCGTTCGGGCGGGTTTCGGAGCACAAAACTGTCAACCTGCACTAAACTTGAATAGAAGCACAAAGCTTCAAGTTTGCACGTCACCCCGCCTGACGCAAA
>CAZATP010000070.1:0-10764 GCA_964488095.1 uncultured Chryseobacterium sp. | reverse complement strand
GGTGCACGGTGACCCCGGTTCTGCGCAGGCAGGGCCGGGGTTGTTGTTTCAATGCATGCCGATCGGTATCGTGACGCTCCTTTTGTTTGGAACACTGATGGAACAGATAGCACAGATCTGTAATGATTTTTTACCCTTGGAATCAGTTTTTCTCAGTCTGATCAGTCTGATCAGTGTTCCGTTGTTCATGATACGGCTGCCCCGTGGTTAGATGAGACGCGATGAATCTGTGAGACGCAATGAATCGCGTCTCTACGGGGATTCGGCCGTTTCTTTGCGCACCGCAGCGTCCCATTTCCCCATTTTCAATTTTCTGATTTCGACTTTCTCTTCCGATGATCTCCAAAGTCCTCCAAGATGCCGTGGATGCATTCGCGCAGTTGCCGGGAGTAGGGCAGAAGACCGCCTTCCGCTTCGTGCTGCATCTGCTGAAGAAGAGTCCGCAGGAGCTGGAGCAGTTCGGGCAGACGTTTCTCACCCTGCGGGAGAATGTGCGCCATTGCCGCACGTGTTTCACCATCACGGACAAGGAGGTGTGCGACATCTGCAGCGACCCGAGGCGCGACCGCTCGGTGATCTGCGTGGTGGAGGACATCCGCGATGTGGTTGCCTTCGAGAACACCTCGCAGTTTAAGGGCACGTACCACGTGTTGGGCGGCATCATCTCGCCCATGGACGGCATCGGGCCGGGCGAACTGCGCATTGCCCCGCTGGTGGAACGCTGTATGGGCGATGAGGTGATCGAGGTGATCCTGGCCCTGAGCACCACCATGGAGGGCGACACCACCAACTTCTACCTGTTCCGCCAACTGAAGCCCTGCAACGTGCGGGTGACCACCCTGGCCCGGGGCGTGAGCGTGGGCGGTGGCCTCGAATACACCGATGAGGTGACCTTGGGCCGTTCGCTGGTGCAGCGTGTGCCCTACGAGAATTCGTTGATGAAATAGGGTCAGTCCTCCGGCTCCAGCATCCCCACGATCTGGAACTCCGTTCTGCGGTTCAGGGCGCGGCCCTCGGGGTTGTCCGTGCGGTCGGGGTGCTCGTTGGGCGCGATGGGCACGGCCTCACCATAACCGGTGGAGCGCAGCCGCTGCTCTGCGATGCCCTTGGTGCCGAGGTACTTCACCACGCTCTGCGCCCGTTTCTGCGAGAGTTTCAGGTTGTATTCCTCCGTGCCGCGGCTGTCGGTGTGCGAGCCGATCTCGATGATGATGTCGGGGTTGCGCTGCAGGATGAGCAGCAGCGTGGTGTCGATGGTGTTCTTGGCATCGGCCGTCAGTTCGGCACTGTTGTACTCATAGAGGATGCCTTCGAGCACGATGGGGCGGTCGGGGATCTTCTCCAGCACGATCTCGCGGTCAAATGTGGACGATGCCTTCAGGGACTTGGTGTTCACATCGGTGCCGCTGCTGAAATGGCCTTCCTTCCGCGCCTCGATGCGGTACTGGTGGCCCGGCTCCAGTTGCAGGGCATAGGTGCAGTCATCGACCTGCGTGCGTTGCGCGAGGTAGCGGTCATTGGTCTCAGGGTCGATGATGTAGACCGACAGCTCGGTGCCTGTGAGGCAGTCGTCCTTGGTGCGTAGCTTCAGGTTGGTGATGATCTCCACGTGTTCCAGCAGGCGGAACTCATAGAGGTCATCGCAGCAGGTCTCGTGCAGCAGCGAATGGCCGCCCTTGCGGTTGCTCACCACGAAACCGCCCTTGCGGTCGCTGCCCAGCACGAAATAGAGGTCATCGGCCGGGGAGTTGATGTCCTTCTTCAGGTTCTTGGGCTCCTCCCATTTGCTCTTCTCGCCCACGGCACTGAACACGTCCAGCCCCCCGAAGCCCACATGTCCATCCGAGCTGAAGTAGAGCGTGTGGGTGCTGATGTCGTAGCTCGGGGTGGTCTCGGTGCCGGCCGTGTTCACCTTGGCGCCCAGGTTGCGGGGCGTGCCCCACGTGTCCTTCTTCTTGTTGTATTCCGTGAACCAGATGTCCATGCCGCCCTTGCCCTTGGGGCGGTCGCTCACGAAATAGAGCACATCGCGGTTCTTCTTCGACTCGCGGCCCACGGTGGGCTGTGTGGCGGTGTAGTTGCTCTGGTTGATCTCGTCATTCATCTTCACCGGCTCTTTCCACCCGTTGCGTTTCCAGTCGGCATAATAGAGCTGACAGATGGTCTTCATCTGCCAGTTGCGCTGGCAGATGGTGAAATACATCCGCTCCCCGTCCGGGCTCAGGGCCGCATTGCCCACGTGGGCGTCCATGCCGTTGAAGGGGCCGGGCAGTTCGCCCACCGGCACCCAGCGGTCGCCCCGCTTCATGGCCATGTAGAGTTTGCGCAGAGGGATGTTGGCACTGTCTATCGTCTCCACATCGTAGTAGCGCACCTCGTCCTCTAGCAGCGAGCCGTAGATGAGGGTGGTATCGTTCATCACGATGGGCGAGAACTCCACGTGCGGGCCGTTCACGCCCTTGCCCAGCGTGGCGCTGAGGGCCGTGCGGGCCGAATCTTTCATGGCGTTGGCATAGCCCACCGAGAGCAGACGGTTGCCCAGCAGTTTGCGGTAGGTCTCGTCCTTGGCCTCCTTGGCCACCTTCTTGAAGGTGAGGAAGTTCTTTCCGGCCTGTTCCAGCTTGTCCTGCGAAAGCTGCGCCTCCCCTTGCAGGAAATACGCCTGCGGATAGCGGTCGGCATCCAGTTTCAAGGTTTTGGCATACCAGGCCTCGGCCTCGGCATAGTTGCGGGTGATGCGGTGCAGCTCGGCCATCTGGAAGGCGGCCTTCGGGCTTTCGGGCGCACGGTTCACCCATTCGGTGCAATAGAGCAGGGCAGAGTGGGGGTCGCCAAGGCGCACGGCATTGCGGGTAAGGTTGCGCAGTTGGTGGGTCTTCTTCCCGGCAGCGTTCGGTGCCTCGGTCTGGGCCGTGGCGTTCATCGCGCCCGCCATCACGATGGCCATGACGACCAGCGCGCGCAGCAGCACAGGCACACGGAGGTCAGTAGCGGTCACAGGGAATGCTCAGGTTTTTGGGCGAGAAGAGCGGGGCGGTGTACACCAGCGAGATCTCGAAGGTGGTCTTGGTGTCGGAATAGTCGCTCAGTTCCGACACGTTCACATCATAGCTGAAACCCACATCGAAACGGCTCACCCCGAAGCCCACCATCGGGATCACCGCATCGCGGTTGGCCCCGAAACGGGTGCGGTAGTGCAGCCCGAGGAACACGTTGCGCACCATGCCCTTGTCGAAGTGGTACTTCACATTCGAGCCCAGGATCATGTTCTGCGACTTGGTGGTCCACATCATTAGGAACTTCGGTTCCACCCCGACCTTCCCGAAGCGCACATCGCCCTCCAGGTGGAAGATCTGCCGTGTTTCCAACCGCTCCTTGTAGGTGGAGAAATAGGTGTCCTTGGGCCGGTTGATGTGGAAGATGCTGAAGCCCGAAGTGAGCCGGATGCGCTTGGTGAGCTGCTTGCTCCAGGCCACACCGAGGTTCATGTCGAAATGCACCAGCGATTCGTTGATGGTCGTTTCCCCGTTGGGCACGCTCTGGTCGAACTCGCCCGTCTCATACACCCACTGGCTGGGGAAGGTCTGGCTCGTCAGGTCGGTGTTCTTGAACACCACGCCCAGTTGGATGCCTCCGCGCAGCTCATGCCCACGGAACATCTTGCGGTAGGAACCCGACAGCAGGATCTTGTTCACCGTGAGGCCGAAGTCCGAGAACTCGTCATGGATCACCAGCAGCCCGGCATTGATCTGGTCGGAGAAGAAATGGAAGTTCTTATCGCCTGCCACCATCGTTGTGGTGAGCGGGGTACCCAATTCCCGCCACTGATGGCGGTAGTTGCCCACCACGCGGTACTCGCCCGCATACATGCCGCCCAGCGCGGGGTTCAGATTGAGCTGATTGGTGTACCACTGCGACAGATGGATGTCCTGCGCCATCGCCAGCGGGCCCATCATCAACAACAGAAGAAGATGCAGGAGAAGTTTCACCGAATGTCTTTTCAATCAATTCAAAAGCTAACGGCCAACAGCCAACAGCTCATTGTTCATTGCCAATTGTTAATTGCTCATTGCCAATTGGTAATTGCTCATTTCTACCATACATACTGCCCCGGTGGCCCACCGCCCAGGAATGTGGCCGCCATCTTCTGATACTGTTGGTAGCTGAAATGGCAGGTGCAGTCGTAGTAGCTCATGATGTTGCCCACGTCCGGGTCATAGAAATCACCGTTGGGGTCGAGGCCCATCCATGTGAAGATGCAATCGGTCACATACTCGATATCCGGACTGGAATACGGGTCGGCAGGGGTGTCGCAGATCTCATCGCCTGCGGTGGCGCAGTTGCTTCCGTTGGCCAATTCCTGCCCAGCATTGGCAAAGGTGTGCTCCAAGCCCCAGAAATGCCCCATCTCGTGGGCCAAGGTCCCTGAGCCGCCTCCTTTGGTCATGCAGATGGACCCGCCCGATGCCGCAATGCCGCCCAAGGTGGCGAACCCGGCCGTCTCAGGCGGTTCGATGATGTTGCGCACATAGAAGATGTTGATGCGGTAGTCCTGCTCGTGGGCTGTGAGCATCTCCTGCCAGCGGTAGCCGCCCAGTGCCTCCAAAGAGTCCCATTGGAAGTTGTCGATATAGCGCACCTCGCAGAGTTCGAACGAGGCACAGATGGTGTCCCAGAGCGAATTGCAGTAGTCGAGCTGTCCGGCAATGTCGCCCTCGGTGATGCCGGGGTCGCCCAGACTGTCGCGCACCACATGGGCCACCACGCTGAAACGCTTCTCCAGGCAGGGCAGTTCGGGCCGCTGTGCCCACGCGTTGCCCGCAATGACCATCACCACCAGCAGGGCGGACAGAATGCGGACAGGACTTTTCATGGGGCGATGTTGGAAGTTGACAAAGTAAAGCAACACCAAATGAATCTGTCCTTAGTTTCGCTTTTCCCAATCCTACCGGTGAAATTCACGTCCACACGTCCATTACAACTTCCGCTCAGCTGCCTGAGTCTGTTGGTTGTCATGCTGTTAACGATGGGGGAGGGCAGGGCGCAGACTGCCAATATCACGCAGGGCTGTGTGCCGATGGAGGTGCAGTTCACCCCGCCAGCAGGTTCTAGCACGCACTTCTGGGTGTTCGGTGACGGTGCCACATCGCAGTTGGCCAGCCCTGCGAACACGTTCATCACCGCGGGCAACTACACGGTGCAGTATTCCAACTCACAAGGAGGGCCTGTGTTGGGCACCATCACCATCAATGTGTACAACAAGCCCGTACCCACCTTCACGGCCGATCCGATGTCGGGCTGCAGTCCGCTGCCGGTGGAGTTCACCAACACCACCACGCTCAGTCCGGGCATCACCGTAACGGGTTATTCGTGGGTCTTTGGCGATGGTGGCCTTGCCAGTGGCCCGAATCCCACCCACACGTTCTCGCAGGCGGGTTCGCACTTCGTCTCCCTCGGTCTCACCACCAACCTCGTCACCTGCAATGTGACACAGGTCTATCCCGACCAGATCGTGGTGTCGCAGTCCCCGTCCACGGTGTTCACCACCACGCCCAGCCCCGCCACGGCCTGTGTGCCCCCGCTACAGGTCACGTTCAACAACAGCAGCGCCTCAGGGAGCGGCATCACCTACAACTGGAACTTCGGCAACGGCAGCACATCCACCCAGCAGTTCCCGCCCCCGCAGACCTACACCGAGAATGGCAATTTCACCATCACCCTGCAAGTGACCAATGAGGCGGGCTGCACGGGGCAGATGACACGGCAGGTGAGCATCGGCCAGCCCACCACTGCCTTCACGGTTCCGCCCGAGGTCTGTCCGGGCGATACGGTGCAACTCCTCAACACCTCGTCCGCAGGAAACTACCAATGGACGCTGAGCAGTGGGGTGGTCTTCCGACCGCAGTCTACGGCCACTACTCCTAATCCGTGGGTCATTTTCTCCGGAACGGGGCAGCAGACCATCACCTTGCAGACCACTTCGGCCAACGGGCAGTGTACTTCTCAGTTGACGCAGAACGTGCTGATACAGAATCCATCAGCTCAATTCACCTCTACGCCCAGTTATAGCTGTTCCTTGCCGCTCACTATTCAGTACACCCCACTGAACACGGGCTACGCATCCTATGATTGGCTCTTCATTGAAGACTCCACCACGTCCACGTTGGTGAGCCCATCGCACACCTATCCGTTGGCGGACACCACCTATTCGTGGTTCCGACTCAACTGGCTGCCCACCACGCTCATCGTCACCACCAATATCGGTTGCCGCGACACGGTGACGCTGAATGATTCCATCCACCTGCCCAATGCGGTGTTCTTTCCCAATATTTCCAACGGCTGCGCGCCTTTGACGGTGATGTTCAGCGATTCGAGCACTTCGAACGAGAACATCGTGCAGTGGAAATGGCACATGGGCGATGGCACCATCATCACCTCCAACACCAATGCCCCGCAGAGCGTCACCTACACGCAGCCGGGCCACTACGCCTCGTATCTGGTCATTACGAATGCGGCCGGTTGCACCGATACCTCTTACAGGGTCATCACGCAGGTGGGCACGCAGCTCAGTCCGCAGTTCACGGTGGATGAAACGGTGCTGTGTCCGGGCGGCACGGTGCAGTTCAACAACCAGACCGCTCTGGCAGACAGCGTGGATGCGTGGCACTTCTATGCCGAGGGCTACCATCAGTTCCATTGCTGGGACGAGCCCGAGCCCACGTGGACCTTCAACAGCATCACCGGGCCGCTGGATGTGACGTTGATGGTGGAGTTCAACGGCTGTTATTCCAGCAGCACGCAGAACGGGCTCATCACGGTGAACGGCCCCATTGCCGACATCTTCTTCACCACCTATTGTGAAGACCCCTACACGGTGGAGTTCGAGAACCGCAGTCAGGATTTCACGGACATTCTCTGGGATTTCGGGGACGGCACCACTTCTACTGAGCAGAACCCCACGCACACCTATGCCGACCGGGGCGATTATCCCGTAACCCTCACGGTGACCAACAGCGGCAGCGGTTGCCCCGTGGATGTGGACAACGTGCTGATGCGCATCCGTGAGATACGGGCGCAGTTCACTTCCGACACACTACTTTGCGGGAACGTTGGCCAGCCATTCGATGCCAGTCTTTCGCAGGATGTGTATGCCCAGTGCTGGGGCGGCTACACCTGGCGGTTCGACCATCCCGGCATGCGGCCCATCACCACGACCTCTCCCGATTTCCCCATCAACTTCCCGTTCCCGGGCGATGTGGAAGTGACCCTCATCGTAAAGGATCTGAACGATTGCCGCGACACGGCCCGTGTCAGCGTGCGGGTGTTCACGCTCGATGCGGCCTTCAACCCCAGCGACATCACGGTGTGCCCCGCGCAACAGCTTACGATGAGCAATGCCAGCACCTCCGACACCACCATCGTTTCCCATCAATGGAGTTTGGGTCTGGGGCAGAACTCCACGGCTGTTTCCCCGCAGTTCACCTACGGCACTTTCAGCAGCGATACCATCACGGTGCAGCTCATCACCACCAATGCCATCGGATGTGTGGACACGGCAAACGCCTACCTCACCATGTATCAGCCTGTGAGCAGCATCGCCACCAATCCGGGGTTCCCCAATGTCTGTGCAGGCGGCACGGTCGGATTCACAGCCACGCAATTCACGGGTGGAGGGTCCTCGCTCACCTACACGTGGAACTTTCAGGATGGAACCCCTACCGCCACGGGGCAGAATGTGTCGCATGTGTTCGATCAGGCGGGCATCTTTAATGTCAGCGTCAATTTTCAGGAGGTGGGCACAGGGTGCGGAGGAACCGCCACCCGCACCGTGAACGTGCAGGCCTATCCGGAGGCGGGTTTCTCGCACGATGCGGATGCCAGTGGCATTGTGTGCCGTCCGCAGAACGTCATCTTCACCAACACCTCGACCTCAGCCACACCTGTGAGCATCCTATGGAATCTCGGCAACGGCTCTACGGGCAGCACCAATCCGTTCGGAACGGTGTATTCCGAGAGCGGCACCTACACGGCCACTATCACCGTGACCACGTCTTTCGGCTGTTCGAGCACCTACAGTGAGGTGTTTCAGGTGGTGGGGCCGCAGGGAAGTTTCGTCACGGATATCGATGTGCTGTGCAGGGGAGAGGAAGTGACCTTCACCATTCAGGACACAGCCGAGGTGTACAACTATGTGTGGGATTTCGGGGATGGCAACACGGTGTCGAACCAAAGTCCCGTGTCGCACACGTATACGTTCGTGCCGCCCGGGGGACAGACCATCGCCAAGCTCATCGTGTCGAGCGTGAACGGGGCCTGCCCGGTGCAGAGCGAGCAGCCCATCTTCATCCATGAGGTGGTGGCGGCCTTCATCCGCAACAACGGGGGCGACACGGCCATCTGCTTCCAGCCCTATGGATTCACGAACCAATCCCTTAATTCCGACAGCTATTTCTGGCAGTTCGGGGATGGCACCACCTTCACCGGGGCCAATCCGCCTGTGCATGTCTATCCTGAACCGGGCACCTACACCGTGTCGTTGGGCGTGGCCAACGCGCAGTTGGGCTGCAATGACACCATGATCCGGCAGATCATTCTCCATCCGCTGCCCGAAGTGACGGCCATTGGCGATACCATCTGCGAGGGCGACATGGCCGACCTGCGCATCACCGACATCATATCCGGAGCGGACTACCTCTGGTCGGGGCCAGCGAGCATAGGCAATCCAGCGCAGCCCAACACCACCACGCAACCCTTGCTCACCGGCCTCTTCACCGTGGACGTGACCGACATTAATGGTTGCACCGACACGGACGAAGCAACGGTAGTGGTCATCAATCCACCGGTCATCAGCGATTGGGACACGTCCATCGTCATCGGTGACATCATCAACCTGCCCTTCAATGCCGACCCGAACTTCTACATCATCTCCTGGACGCCTTCAGAAGGCCTGAGCTGTGACGACTGCCCGCTGCCATCGCTGCAACCATTGGTGGACGTGGAGTATCAGTTGCAGGTGAGTGACATTCTCGGCTGTTTCACATCAGAGGCCACGTTCAAAGTGGAGATCAAGCCGGAGACGTTCATCAAGCTGCCCACCACATTCTCGCCCAATGGCGATGGGGTGAACGATATCATTTATGTGGAGGGATGGGGCATCAAGGAACTGATGGAGTTTCAGATCTTCAACCGTTGGGGCGAGATGATGTTCGAGAGCAACGACAAGGCCATCGGTTGGGACGGCTATTACAAGGGCACGTTGCAGAACAACGATGTGTATGCCTTCAAGGTGCGTGCCCTCACATGGCGCGATGAGACCCAGACGCTGGAAGGCTACATCAATCTGATGCGCTGATTCAGGTCTCAGGGCAGGTAGAAGTGCAGCACAAGGCTGACCAGCATGCCCAACATTCCTCCCACGATCACCTCGGAAGGTGTGTGACCGAGAAATTCCTTCAGCTTCTCGGTGCTCACGGTGTTCTCATTTGAGAAGAACTCCTTGATGATGCGGTTCAGTACACTGGCCTGCTTGCTGGCATTCCTGCGCAGTCCGGCCGCATCGAACATCACCACCAGCGCAAAACACGTGCTGAAGGCGAACATGGTGCTGGTGAAACCGTCTATGAGACCGATGGAAGTGGCCATGGCCACCACCGTGGAGCTGTGGCTCGAAGGCATGCCGCCCGTGGCGAACATGATGGTCCATTTGAAGGAGCGCTTGCGGTAGGCCACCGTGAGCACCTTGGCACCTTGGGCAATGAGATTGGCGAGGACAAAGGCCAGAATGGCCTCACCTCCGGTTCCGCTGATGTAGGAAAGGAACGCTTTCACTGCCTGTTTTCGAGCATACCAAGGTAGCTGTTGTAACGGGAAATGGGCACAGTGCCTTCTTCCACCGCTGCGATCACCGCACAGCCCGGTTCATTCACATGATGACAGTTGGCGAAACGGCACGTGGTCATCAGGCGGAACATCTCGGGGAAATAGTGCCCCAGATGGTCCTCTTTCATGTCCACCAGCCCGAATTCCTTGATGCCCGGGGTATCGATGATGAATCCTCCGCCTTGCAGCGGGAACATCTCTGCAAAGGTGGTGGTGTGCGTGCCCTTGCTGTGCACTTCCGATATATCGCCCACACGCAGGTCCAGTTCGGGGCAGAGGGTGTTGATGAGCGTGCTCTTGCCCACGCCCGAATGTCCGGTCACAAGACTCACTTTGCCGTGCAGCGTGCCGAGAAGTTCGTCCACACCGAGGTGCTGCTCGGCCGAGATGATCGCCACCGGATAGCCGATGCTCTCGTAGATGTCAACATACTCGAACAGCAGTCCCTCAAGCTCCTCCGTGTCGCACAGGTCTGATTTGTTGAGCACCACCATGGCCGGAATGCCATAGGCCTCTGCGGTGACCAGAAGCCTGTCAATGAAGCCGAACGAGGTTCGTGGCATGTGCACCGTGGCGAGAATCACCATGAGGTCGATGTTGGCAGCGATCACATGGGCCTCCTTGCTCAGATTCACAGACCTGCGCACAATGTAGTTGGTGCGCTGCGCGATGTGGGTGATGACGCCCTTGCCAGGCTGGTCGGGCTCCTCCTGCACGGTCACACGGTCGCCCACGGCCACCGGGTTTGTAGTGCGCAGTCCCTGTGTGCGGAAATGGCCCCGCAGGCGGCACTCCAGTATGGTCCCACTGTCCAGCAGCACATTGCTCCACGAACCTGTGCTGCGAATGACGGTACCTTTGTGCTCCAACTCGGTGCTCTGCATC
>CAZATP010000069.1:0-12246 GCA_964488095.1 uncultured Chryseobacterium sp. | reverse complement strand
GCTGCTCATCATCATCGACAGGGTCATTGCGGAATCATGGCACTATCATCACTTCGCCCTTTTCCTGCTCTATTTCCTTGTGCTGTTCGGGTTCCTGTATGGCATATCCCGAAAGAACAAGCATCTGGAGTGGTAGTCACTCTCTTTTTAGAGTAACAAAAAAGGCCATGTCCGCTGCGGACATGGCCTTTTTTACTTTCAGGCAGCATGAGATGATTACTGCACCATCTTCTGAAGGGCGGCATGGAGGTTGGCCCCGCGGAGGTTCTTCGCGAGTATCACCCCGTTGGCATCAATGAGCACGTTGGCCGGGATGGACGTTACGCCATAGATGGCAGCCCCTTGGCTGGACCAGCCACCAAGGTCGCTCACGTTGGTCCAGTTCAGACCGTCCTGTTTCACGGCCTCGGCCCAGGCATCCTGGTTCTTGTCGAGCGAAACACCGTAGATGGTGAATCCTTTGGCGCTGACGAATTTGGCATCCTTGAACTTGTTGAAGGCGCTCACCACATTGGGATTCTCAATGCGGCACGGACGGCACCAGGACGCCCAGAAATCGATGAGCACCACCTTGCCCCGTAGCGAGGACAGGCTCACCATTTTGCCGCTCACGTCCTTGTACTTCAGTTCGGGTGCGATGTCGCCCACGTTAAGACCTGTTTTCTGAGCCATGAGCAAAGTTGGCATCAGAAGAATGGCGAGGGTCAGAATCTGTTTTTTCATTGCTTGATGTTTTTTATGGGTTGGATGGTTCTGTGTAGGCCTATGTTATCGGATGGCCGTGTTGACAACAACCGTACCGAATCAGAGGCGCTTGATCTTGGCCCCGATCGCATTCAGGCGCTCATCGATGCGGGTGTAGCCCCGGTCTATCTGCTCGATGTTGTCAATGACGCTCTTCCCGTTGGCCGACATGGCCGCTATGAGCAAGGCCACCCCCGCGCGGATGTCCGGACTGGTCATGCGGATGCCTCGTAAAGGCTGACGATGGTCGGTGCCGATGACCGTGGCCCGGTGCGGGTCGCAGAGAATGATCTGCGCGCCCATCTCAATCAGTTTGTCCACGAAGAATAGACGACTTTCGAACATCTTCTGATGGATGAGCACGCTTCCTTTGGCCTGCGTGGCCACCACAAGGGCAATGCTGATAAGGTCAGGTGTGAATCCCGGCCATGGATGGTCGGAGATGGTGAGAATGGACCCGTCTATGAATGTTTCAATGGCATAATGCTCCTGCGATGGGATGTAGAGGTCATCGCCCTTCAGCTCCATCTGGATGCCCAACCTGCGGAAGGTGTCGGGAATGATGCCAAGGTCGGGATAGCTGACGTCCTTGATGGTGATTTCGGAACGGGTCATGGCCGCAAGGCCGATGAAGCTGCCGATCTCGATCATGTCGGGCAGGCAGCGATGTTCGGTGCCGATCATCTCCTTCACCCCTTCAATAACCAGAAGATTGGAACCGATGCCCGAGATTTTGGCCCCCATCCGGTTCAGCATTTTGCAAAGCTGCTGGAGATAGGGCTCGCAGGCGGCATTGTAGATGGTGGTGATGCCTTCGGCCATCACGGCCGCCATCACGATGTTGGCCGTTCCCGTCACAGACGCCTCATCCAGCAGCATGTAGGTGCCCTTGAGCGGTCTCCCTTCCACCTTGTAGAACTGTTGGTCGGCCACGTACGTGAACTTGGCCCCCAGCTTCTGGAAACCGATGAAATGGGTGTCCAGACGTCTACGACCGATCTTGTCGCCACCGGGCTGCGGAATGTATCCTTTGCCGAAACGTGCCAACAGCGGCCCCACCAGCATGATGGAGCCGCGGAGGCCCGCACCTTTCACCTTGAAATCCTCCGAGGTGAGGAAATCGAGGTTCACGTCATCCGCCTGAAAGCTGTAGGTGTCGGCATTGATGCGCTGCACCTTCACGCCCATGTCGGCCATGAGCTCGATCAGCTTGTTCACATCCCGGATGTCCGGAATATTGGAGATGGTGACCTTCTCTTTGGTGAGCAACGGTGCGCAGAGCACCTGTAGGGCCTCGTTCTTCGCTCCCTGAGGAACGAGAATTCCTTTGAGGCGTGTGCCTCCTTCAATCTCGAATGATGCCATCTCTTATCCGACCCTTGGGTTGCGTCTTTTCTTGCTGCGCTTATTGCGCTTGTTTCGGCCCGCCTTGGCCCCTGCACTCTGCTGACTATGGTCCACAAGGTCCTGAGCCTTGCCCAGCACGGTGTCCGAAGGCAGCGCCACCACACCCTTTGATAGTCGCTTGAGGTCGGCAATGATGGTGTAGTCGTCCACTGTGTCACGGTTCCATTTCAGGTAGGCCGACTTCATGGCGTTGGCTGCCGCGATGGCATACAATTGCCTTTTCTCCACATCCTGTTCCTCGGTCAGTTGGGTCACCATTTTCAGTATGATGCGACCGTAGTGGCGCTCACGCACCTCCGAATCCGGGTAGGCGATGCGCTCCGGTTTCTCCTTGAATGATTCTGGATTCGGGGCAGGGTAGGGCGAGTCCACGTCAAAATCGAAGTCAGCGATCATGAACATGTGATCCCACAGCTTATGGTTCACATCCTCGGTCTGCTTGAGATTGGGATTGAGCTGGGTCATGACCTTGATGATGGCCCGGGCCGCCTTGTTGCGCTCTTCGCGGTCAGCGATCGTTTTGGCATGGGCCACCATCTTCTGGATGGTGCGGCCATACTCCGCTATGCGCATGGGCTCTCGCGAAGTGTTATAGTCGATGCTGCGTATGTCCTGATTCATGGGCGGTGATTCGCGTGCAAAATAAGCGGAAATCGTACTGATGTGCGGAAAAAGGAAGGCCGGACGGAAATGACGTTCCGTCCGGCCCTGTTCCTCGATGCTTATGCTCAGTAGCGGTAGTACTCCGGCTTGTAAGGGCCGTCCACCGTCACACCGATATACTCGGCCTGATCGGGACGCAATTCCTCCAATACCACACCGATTTTGGCCAAATGCAGGCGTGCCACCTTCTCGTCCAGATGTTTGGGCAGGGTGTACACCTTGTTCTCATAGGCCGAGGCATTCTGCCAGAGCTCCAACTGCGCCAACGTCTGGTTGGTGAACGAGTTGCTCATCACGAACGATGGATGGCCTGTGGCGCAGCCCAGGTTCACAAGGCGGCCTTCGGCCAGCAGCAGCAGGTCTTTGCCGTTGATGGTGTACTTGTCCACCTGCGGCTTGATGGTGTCTTTCGTATGGCCGTAGTTCTTGTTCAGCCATGCCACATCGATCTCGTTGTCGAAGTGACCGATGTTGCACACAATGGCCTTGTCCTTCATCAGCTCGAAGTGCTCCTTGCGGATGATGTCCTTGTTACCCGTGGCAGTGACAATGATGTTGGCCTCCGAAACGGCATCGATCATCTTCTTCACCTCAAAACCGTCCATCGCGGCCTGAAGGGCGCAGATAGGGTCGATCTCTGTGACGATGACACGCGCACCTGCACCGCGCAGCGACTCGGCAGAGCCTTTGCCCACATCGCCATAACCGGCCACAACAGCCACTTTTCCTGCCATCATGATGTCGGTGGCCCTGCGGATGGCATCCACCAGAGACTCGCGGCAACCGTACTTGTTGTCGAACTTAGACTTGGTCACCGAGTCGTTCACGTTGATGGCAGGCATCACCAAGGTGCCTTTCTTCTGACGCTCATACAGGCGGTGAACCCCAGTGGTGGTCTCCTCGCTGAGTCCTTTGATGCCTTTGGTGAGTTCAGGATAGCGGTCGAATACCATGTTGGTGAGGTCGCCACCATCGTCCAGGATCATGTTGAGCGGCTTGCCGCCTTCAAAAGCGAACAGCGTTTGCTCAATGCACCAGTCGAATTCCTCCTCGTTCATGCCTTTCCAAGCGTATACAGGAATACCGGCAGCAGCGATGGCCGCAGCAGCGTGGTCCTGAGTGGAGAAGATGTTGCACGAAGACCATGTGACCTCGGCTCCGAGCGCAATAAGTGTTTCAATCAGAACAGCGGTCTGAATGGTCATGTGCAGACAGCCAGCGATGCGGGCACCTGCCAACGGTTTGCTCGAACCGAATTCCTCACGGAGCGACATGAGGCCCGGCATCTCGGCCTCGGCCAGTTCAATCTCCTTGCGGCCGTAAGCGGCAAGGCTGATGTCTTTTACCTTGTATTTCAACTGTGTTGCAGTGGTTTCCATGTATGGGGATAGATTTTTAATGGGATGCAAAAGTAGGGCTTACGTCCCACATGATCCCGCGCGCGGTTGTCGCCCGGCCATCGCAGCACTACTTTGTGCAGCGGGGCGCGGTCGAGCGGATGTGGGCTGCCTTAAGATGGGGCGGAAAGCGGTCGGATGGTGGCTTAGGCCATGGTGTGATAGACGTTCTGCACGTCCTCGTCCTCCTCTATCTTCTCCAAGAGTTTCTCCACTTCGGCCTCCTGCTCGGGGGTCAACTGCTTGGTGATGGTGGGGATACGCTCGAATCCGGAGGAGAGTATCTCCACCCCCAGTTCGTTCTCCAATGCCTTTTGCAAGGCCCCGAAGGCTTGGAAATCTCCGTATACCATGATGCCGTCCTCGGTCTCGAAGATTTCTTCCACTCCGTGATCGATGAGCTCCAGTTCCATCTCTTCCAGATTCTGTCCATTGTTGGGGATGAGGAAATGGCATTTATGGTCGAACATGAACTCCACCGATCCCGATGTGCCGAGGCTTCCATCATGCTTGTTGAAGTAGCTGCGGATGTTGGCCACCGTGCGGTTGTTGTTGTCCGTGGCGGTCTCGATGAGCACCGCGATGCCATGGGGCGCATAGCCCTCGAAAAGTACCTCCTTGTAGTCAGAAGTGTCTTTGTCGGTGGCGCGCTTGATGGCCCGCTCAACGTTGTCTTTGGGCATATTGGCCGCCTTGGCGTTCTGCATCACGGCACGCAGGCGCGAGTTGGAATTGGGATCCGGGCCGCCCGACTTGATGGCCATCACTATGTCCTTGCCGATGCGAGTGAAGGTCTTGGCCATGGCCGACCAGCGTTTCATCTTTCTGCCCTTGCGGAATTCAAATGCCCTTCCCATTGCTGTTGTTGGTTTGAGGCCGCGAATATAGAAATAGGCAGGATGAGCGGTCGGCAGGGACGAACGAAGTACAAACCGTGTATCGGGCAATGTTAGGTCAGGTTGTATTGCCCCTGAAGAGTGAAATGCTCTTCCTGAGTAATCGAAACGGACCCGAAGCTGTTACTCGGAAATGACAGGCTTCAGTCTTACATGTACTTCTTCCGCACATCGCGGAACACGCGTGATGCAACGACATCGCGCATGCCGAGAATGGACTTCTCCCAGAAGGCCTGAAAACTGAAGCCCATTGCCCCACCGCTGACGCTCTGGCTGTGCAGCATCTGGCGGGTACCGATGTCGAAGAAGGCGATGTAGCCGTAGCCGTTGGTACGTGGCTGGTCAAATGCCTCGATGACAATGACCACCCCGATGCCATCGGTGCGCTCGCCCAAGTCAAGGGCCTTCACCGACTCGGCCACCGTGGCCTTGGTGATGGTGTAGGGCGTGGCAACCATGAGCTTCGACTCATCGATCAGGGCATTGCCCTTGGACACAGGGCCATAGTCGATGATCACCTTGTCGTTCTGAAAGGCCTTCTTCCAATCGAAACGCCCCGATTCGTTCGTCTTCTCGTTCCACGCGGGAATGAACTCATTCTTCACCTGCACAGGATCGGGTTTCCAGGTGCAGCCCACCATGCGGGCTTGCGAGAAATCGAAGCCCAACCAGACGATGTCGCAACTGTTGTTGATGAAGTCTTTCATGGTGCGCTGTGCTGACGCGGAGACGGAAAGCACGGAGAGGAACAGGATGAGAATGGCTTTCATGGTAGGGTCTTTACTGTTAATGACGGCCAAAAGTAGCACTGTCTTCTTTCACTTTTTACATTCTTTGGCCCTTCGACTGCGTGCCATGGCCGACCTTTGCGACCGATGTTGTCACATCATTTGAGACTGAGTATGCGCTTATCCCTTCTTTCCAGTGCCTCACAGTCAGCGGCCGGACTATTGCTTCTCTTCTTCGTCACCGGTGTTGTTCTCGGGCAGGAGCGGGGCGGTCAGCGCCCCTCGGTGAGCATCTCGGGCAAGGTAGTGGACGAACAGGGCACCACCGTTCCCTTTGCGGCCGTGGCCGTGCAGGGGCAGCGCGAGGGTAGCCAGTTACAGGGCGCGGCCACCGATATGGACGGCCAGTTCGCCATCGAGGTGCAACCTGGCACCTACACCATCACCGTGACGTTCCTCTCCTATGAGGAGTGGAAGAAGATGGGAGTGGTGGTAGGGCCCGAAGGCCTGCGGTTGGGCACAGTAACCATGAGACCCAAATCTGAACTGGTGGACGAGGTGGTGATCACCGCAGAGCGCAACCAGATGGAGCTGATGCTCGACAAGCGCGTGTTCAACGTGGCCAAGGACCCCACCAATGCGGGCAGCAACGCACAGGAGATATTGAGCAATCTGCCCTCCGTCAATGTGGACATGGACGGCAATGTGAGCATGCGCGGCAGCCAGAACGTGCGCATTCTTATTGACGGCAAACCCTCGGGCCTCACGGGAATCAGCACGGCCGATGCGCTGCGCCAATTGCCGGGCAGCATCATAGAGCGGGTGGAAGTGGTGACCAATGTCAGTGCCCGCTACGATGCCGAGGGCGAGGCGGGCATCATCAACATCGTCCTCAAAAAGGACCGCAGGGCAGGGCTCAACGGTTCGTTCGAGGTGAACACTGGCTGGCCGCACAACCACGGGGGCTCGTTCAACATCAACTACCGCAAGGGCAAGTTCAACCTCTTCACAGGGCTGGGGGTGCAGTACAATCAGAGTCCCGGGGGCGGTAGTTCGTATCAGCGTTTCATTCAGGCGGACACCATCTTCGCCTACGATCGCAAGCGTGAGCAGTTGAGAGGCGGTTTGGCTGGGAACTATCGTCTTGGGGCTGATTTCAACATCGATGAGAAGACCAGCATCACGGCATCGGGCATGATAAGCCGCCATTGGCAGCAGAACGATTACACGCTCACCTACACGGATTTCGATGAGAACGATGTGCTCACCGACCTTGTGGTGCGCAGCGAAGACGAACAGGCGGAGAAGGACAACTACGAGGCCAACCTCAATTTCACCCGCACGTTCAGAACGCCCGAGCAGAAGCTGACGGCCGATGTACGGTGGTTCATCAGCTCTGACCACGAGAAATCGGACATTGACGAGCGGGGCGACACCTATGGCACTCCGCTCATCCAACGCATCGATAACTTCAAGCGCGAGCGGAGCTGGCTGGTGCAGTCGGACTACGTACACCCCTTCAGCGAGAAGGTGAAGATGGAGGCGGGCGTGCGCATCACACTGCGCAGGATAGACAATGATTATGTGGTAGAACAGCAGGACAGCACCTTGGACTATTTCCCGCTGCCGGCCTTCGACAACAACTTCATTTTCGAAGAGAACGTGTATGCGGGCTATCTGATGTCGAGCGCCAAGCTGGGCAAGTTCGGGCTTCAGGGCGGGGTGCGGGGCGAGTTCACCGACCTGACGACCACGCTCGTGAAGGACGACTACAGCAACAACCGGAAGTATTTCAACGTGTTCCCCTCGGCCCATCTCTCGTACGAGATTAACAAGGGCAACACCCTGCAGTTGAGCTACAGCCTGCGCATCAGCCGGCCGCATTTCCGCAATCTGATCCCGTTCTTCGGGCTGGCCGACAACCGGAACATACGCAGTGGCAATCCCGACCTGAACCCCGAGTTCACCCACAGTTTCGAGTTCGGGCATCTCAAGAATTTCCAGAAGGGCACGCTGCTCAGCAACATCTACTACCGCCACCGTGTGGATGTGGTGCAGAACATCGCAGAGCCCGATTCCAATGGGGTGATCCTTAGCTACCCCATCAACCTGGCCACGCAGAATGCCGTGGGGCTTGAGTTCAATTTCAGCTACGAGCTGATGAAGTGGTGGCGCATCACCACCAACGTGAACACCTATTACGCCAAGACGGACGGGGAATACAAGGGACAGGTTTATGATGTGGAGGCGTTCACGACCAATGTGCGCTTCACCACGCGCTTTACCATTGCCAAGAAGGTGGATCTCCAGTCCACATTCACGTTCAATGCCCCCGAGGCTACCCCGCAGGGAAAGACGCTTGCCATGTACGGTTGGGATGCCGGGGCCTCCATGGATGTGCTCAAGGGCAACGGCACAATCTCACTGAGTGTGCGCGACATTCTGAATACCCGCAGGATGCGATGGGAGGTGGACCTGCCGGAGCTCCAGTCGCAGTCCGATTTCCAATGGCGGGTGCGCCAGATCAACCTGAGTTTCACCTACCGCCTTAACCAGAAGAAACAACGCCAGCGTCCCGAACGGGGCGGTGAAGGCATGGGCGGGGAGGATTTCTGAATTCCACCGCTCAATCCAACCGCTTGAAGCGGAAGCGCACCGCGTTGCCAATGACCACCACATCGGAGAACGCCATGCTGAAGGCCGCCACCATCGGGTTGAGAAACCCGAATGCCGCCAAGGGAATCGCCACTATGTTGTAGGCGAAGGCCCAGAAGAGGTTCTGCTTGATGGTGAGCACCGTGTGGTGGCCCAATTGGAACGCTTCGCGGATGCGAAGCAGCCCACCACTGTCCATGATGACCACACTGGCCGCATTGACCGCCACCTGCGTGGCACCGCTGAGTGAGATGCCCACGGTGGCACGGGTGAGTGCGGGTGCATCGTTGATGCCATCGCCCACCATGGCCGTGGGACCGAGGTCGCTCCATTGTGTAATGAGCCGCAGCTTGTCCTCGGGCCGCTGCTCTGCAAACACCTCGCAGATGCCTGTCTGAGCTGCCACGCGGTCGCATTTCTCCTTACGGTCACCGCTCAGCAGCACGGTGGCGATGCCCTCGGAGTGCAGGAAATCGACCAGCGCGCGGGCATCGGGGCGAATGTCGTCCTCCAACGAGAGGGCTGCCACCAGCCGGCCATCGCACATCAGATTCACATCGCCAGCATGGGGCAGGTCGGCCTCAGAAAGAAGCTTGAACGAACCGGCCTGCCATGTTCGGCCCTGTGGGTCAACGCCCCGCATGCCAAGGCCTTTTTCCTCCTCAATCTGCATCAGGGACGAGGGAACGGTCGCACCATTCTCAATCTTCCATTTTCCATTTTCCAACTCCCTCACCACCGCCTTGGCAATGGGGTGCGATGATCTCGCTTCCAATGCCAGCAGCATCTGCAGCGCCTCTGGTTCATCTATCTTGAAGAATCGGATGTTGCCCACACGCATCTGACCCGTGGTTAGAGTTCCGGTCTTGTCAAACACCACACGTTTCACTTTCGAGAGCTGTTCCACACTCTCTGCACCTTTGAAGAGAATGCCCTGACGAGCGCTGCGTCCAAGGCCCACCATGACAGCCGTGGGCGTGGCCAGTCCCATGGCACATGGACACGAGATGACCAGCACTGCCACCGCCTGCATGATGGCCGCCTGAAGACCGATGCCGAACACGAACTGCCCGAGCACGAAGGTGAGCATAGCAATGCCCACCACCACGGGCACGAACACCGCACTCACGCGGTCGGCCAATCGTTGCAATGATGGCTTCTCCTGCTGGGCCTTCCTCACCATGGCGATGATGCCCGAGAGCACCGTTCCATTACCGGTGGCCGTGAGGCGCACCATGCCGTTGCCGTCCTCCACCATTGTTCCCCCGATGAGGGCAGCCCCAGCGCTTTTTGGGATGGGGGCGCTCTCGCCTGTGATCATACTCTCGTTCACCTGTAGCATACCCGATTCTAGTATGCCATCGGCCGGGATGCTGTCGCCCGCATTCACCTGAACACGGTCACCTGTGATCAGTTCGCGGAAGGCCGTCTCAACAATTCTCCATTTTCCATTTTCTTCCACCGTTTTCTTGGCAATACCCTCCTGCAACTGACCGAGGTCGCTGATGGCGGTGGTGGTCTGCCTCACCGCGCGATGCTCGATCACATTGCCCATCAGCACAAGGGTGATGATGGTGGCCGAGGTCTCGAAGAAGAGATATTGCGATTCCTGCCCTGTGCCCCAGTGCAGCGCCACGCCAATGATGCTGTAGAGAAAGGCCGACACGGACCCGATGAAGATGATCACGTCCATGTTGGGCACTCCGTTGCGCAGCGATCCGAGGGCGCTCTTTCCGAAGTGCCATGCTCCGAGGGTCATGACGGGCAATGCCAGTCCGAACTGCACCAGCGGGTCGTGAAGTACGTGCCAGGGCAGTACCATATGGGCCAGCAGCGGCAGCGTGAACGGCAGGGTGATGAGGAACTTCCACTCGATAGAGTCCAGTCCTTTCCGGGTCGAGGCTTTCTCACCCACGTAGGTATATCCTGCATCGGAAATGAGGGTGCTCACCCGGTCAAGGTCAATGGGCCCAGCATCCTCAATGGTCACCTCACCCGTGGCGAAACTCACGTCCACACGAGTATATCCGGCCTTCGAAAGCTTACGGTGGATGCCTGCCGCGCAGTTGGCGCAGGTCATGCCCTCCACGTGCACGGTCACCTCCTTGCTCATACCGTCAAAGGTACGGGCCGAAAAAAGTGGTTCAGACGAGAGCCGCGTTTATTGGCAGATGGCCTCGGCCGTGATTGAGGCCTGCTCGTTGCCCAGTTCTTTCGATTTCAGCAGGTCCTTGCATGCCCCTGTGGTATCGCCTTTGCGATAGCGGGCCACGCCCCGGTCGAAGTAGGCGGTGCTGTAGTTCGGGTTGATGCTGATGGCGCGGTCATAATCGGCAATGGCTTTCTCGTAATTACCCGATTTCTCAAAGGCGATGCCGCGGTTGCGGCAGGCCCTTGCATTGGAGGGGTCGAGGGCCAAAGCGCGGTCGAAATCGGCAAGGGCGCTCTTCAGGTCCCCTTTGCGTTCGAAGGCGACCGCTCGGTCGCTCAGGGCAACCGCATTATCCGGGTCCAGACGTATGGCTTCGTTGAAATCGGAGATGGCCTGGTCAAATTCTCCTGTTTCCGCCTTGCACAACGCTCTATGATAATAGGCCTTGGCAAGACCAGGGTTCAAGGAGATGGCTTTGGTGAATAGCGCGATGGCCTCTTGGCGGTCACTCATCCGGCTTTTGATGAGACCCATGTTTAGGAATGCTGTCGGATCCAAGGCATCCAATTGTGCCGCACGCTCCAAGTCGCGCAGTGCACCGTCACGGTCACCGATGGCCTCCAAGGTTACTCCACGGTTCAGGTAGGCAATGGCAAGATCGGGTGCGAGTGTTATCGCCTTGGTCCAATCGGCAATGGCACCTTCCAAATTTTTCAAACGGGATTTCACAAGACCGAGATCCACATAAGCATTGACATACTCCCAATCGGTCTGGATAGCCTGTTCAAAATCGGTGAAAGCACCTTGCAGGTCGCCCATTTCCATTTTTAACACCCCTATCTGATGATACCGCTCAGCAACCTGAGCAGCACTGACCATGGGCCAAATCAGCCCAAGTATGAGGACGAATAGAAATCGATGTCTATGCACAACGCAAATATGGGATTTGGTTTTGTCACAACAGTCAATCAAAAAAGTGAACAGGGGCGAGAGACCCATTCATCCCTCGCCCCTGTTCACTTTTCCAACTTCGTCAATCTTTTGAAGATTGACAAAGCTTACGACACCGCACTCAGCAGCGCATCCAACTCCTCCTCGGTCATGTTGTCCAGTTCGTTTTCGAGCGAGACGATGCTGTCCAGTGAAGGGAGTTTGTTGGTGATGACGTTGGCCAATTGCGGCACCGTTGGGCCTGAGAGCAGTTCCATGGTGCTGATCTCCACACCCGTGCGGCCATTGATGCCACGCTCCAACTCTACGGCCATCAATGAATCGATGCCGAGGAAGTTGATGCCACGGTTCATGTCGATGTTCTCGATAGGGATTCGGAGCACCTGCGCGATCTCGCCTGCCACGATCTGTTCGATGTACTGCTGACGGCCAGCCTGATCGAGCACTACCAGTTCGCCAAGGAACTGCTGCACTTTCTCGCTGATGGCGTTGTCTACCGGTTGGCTGTCTATCATGGTGCGGAACAGCGAGCGCGATGCCCCCGTGGGATTGCCCGCAGCCCATTTGCGCCAGTTGATGTCGAACAGCCCCACTTGTGGCTTGCCGCTTTCGATGATGAGTTCCAATGATTCGAGCGCCATCGCGGTGCTGAA
>CAZATP010000068.1:0-12460 GCA_964488095.1 uncultured Chryseobacterium sp. | reverse complement strand
GATATGCCTTTCGATGGGTAGTCCCCTTGAAAATGGTATGCTCGATAAAATGTGCAAGACCATGCTCATGTGACAGTTCATCGCGCGACCCTACATTGACAAAGAAGCCAAGATGGGCCACTGGAGAGGCCACCTGCTTGTGCACACATCGAATGCCATTCGGCAATGTCCAGCGAATAAGACCCTCCTCTTCTGTCATGGGCGGCAAAGGTAGTTCGCGGCCTCATCAGCCCATGATGTGAATAATCCCATCACCAGAACTCAGGAAGCGGGCCGCTCAACTTGGCTGCCGAGCGGACGGATGAGAACGAGCAGCGCACAGACAAGGAACGGCAGGGCGGGAACCTTGTAGCGGACTATGGCACCCACAACGGGAGTGACAAGTCCCGTGAGGAGAAGTATCACCATTGCGAAAGAGATGCAAAGCCACACCATAGGATGACTCACAAACTGACGGTCCAGACGGAAGAAAACGAGCAGCATCAACAGAAACAGCAGCAGGTTCTCTGCCACTGCCAGCAGCATGAATGCAGAACTGACATCCTGGGGGAATGGCCGGAACAAAGCATTCATCAACGCCATCGGTGCGGCTTTGATGGTGGAAAGAAATGTTCCATCCAGTTTGGGAATCTCGATACCGCTGCCCGTTTTCCCATAATCCAGTAGCACATCGAACGAGCTTCCCGCTGGAATCACGAATTCTTTGGCGTTCTCCTGATAAGCTTGATTCCAATTCCGGGCAGTGACGGCCTGCCCCGTGCTCAAAGTTTTGCGGTCAGAAGAAAAAGCAAGCCCTGGATGATGCTGTGCAGGAATGAAGAGCGTGTCGTTCGGAGCGTTATTCTGGCGGACATAAGTTCCGCCTTTGGCGAGCATGTTGAAATCGTGCTGCTTCTGAGTCAAACGCTGAAGAATATCCTGCTCCGGCCAGATTTTCCCGAGTCCGATGGCAAAACCGGCCACAGTGATGTAGATAGTCAAGAAAGTGAGGGCAGGATGAAACCGTGGCTGCCAATAGCTCAATTGCCAGGCCAGCAGCCCAGGCAGCAAAGCGACCAGGGCGTAACTTTTCACCGTCAGGAGAAACAAAAGACTGATGGTCAGCAATGCGATATTTCGCAGCGAATGACCACCATCGGTCAGGTTCTTAACCCCGACAAGGAACATTCCCAACCCGAAAAAGAGCAGCGGCTCCTTCAATACACCCGACCCCCAGAACATGACCCATGGCATAAGGAACACGCCTGCGAACAGCCAACGCTCTTTAGACGGTGCCATCTGACGAAGGAACATGAAGATGCCCGTCAGCCCGAGCATTCCGAGAAAATTGACCCAAACGCTATGCACCTGATAGAACCCGAGTGAAAGAAGTCGAACGGCCGCATTGAAACGGATGATGGTGTGCGTGTCATTGGCCATCTGACTGCCGTACGGTCGGTACCAATGGCCCATTTCGCTGTAATAGCGGGCGAAGTGCGGGGTGTCGTTGAGGATGCCGAACAACATGCGCAAGTAGTCCATCGGCCGGTCGCGCAAAGCGGAGAACATGACCATGCCGTCATCGAAATACTTCCATATATCGGCTGTGGCACGGTCACTATAATAATGGGTATAGACCATGCTCAGGGCAACACCGCTCAGCACCTTGGCAACAAGCACGCCCTGAAACCAGATTATCGGAATTCCACCGATGCGGAAGAAGCCCCATTTGCTGATGACCAACAGGAACAGGCCCGTGTAGGCCAACGTGAGCGCAATTTCGAGCAGCTGGTTCATCTGTCCCAAACGTAGTGCATCAAGGGTGATGAACTACTCCTCTGCCTCAACCGGTTTAGGCTTCCTTCCAGCGTCCTTCAGCGCCTTGGTGATGATGTACTCCAACTGCCCATTGGTGCTTCGGAACTCATCAGCAGCCCATTTTTCCACGGCATCGAGCGTGCGCGGGTCCAACCGGAGAACGAATGGCTTTTTCTTGGACAAGGGTCAGGCGGTTTTCTCAAGCAGTATGACAGGCCTGCCCGTGAACTGGTCGTTGGTCATGCTGATGGCGCGATAGCCTTTGCGGCATTCCTCGTTGAGTCGGTCTTCGAATCTCTCACGCGATTCGAACATTTTCTGCGCGAACAATTGATACTTCTTCATGACTCAATGATTCAGTGTTCCCGTGTTCACCACTGGACTCACGGCCCGGTCCGAACAAAGCACCACCATCAGATTACTCACCATGGCGGCCTTGCGCTCATCGTCCAGGTCCACGATCCGTTTCTTACTCAGTTCGTCAAGTGCCATTTCTACCATCCCGACCGCGCCTTCCACTATTTTCTGCCTGGCGGCAACTATGGCTGTGGCCTGCTGGCGTTGCAGCATGGCACCGGCTATCTCTGCCGAATAGGCCAAATGACTGATGCGCGCCTCCAGAACCTCTATTCCTGCTATTGCAAGTCTGCCTGCAAGTGCGGCCTCCAAACGGTCGTTCACCACCTCACCGCCCGACCGCAGCGAAATGGCCGCATCCTTGTCCTCAAATTCGTCATACGGGTAGATGCCTGCCAGTTCCCGAAGGGCCGACTCACTCTGCACCTGAACGAACTCCTCATAGTTGTCCACCTCGAATGCAGCCTTGTAGGTCTCTTTCACTCGCCACACGACCACCGCACCTATCATGATGGGATTGCCGATGAGGTCGTTCACTTTGATGGGCTCGAGGTCGAAGTTCCTGGCCCGAAGAGAGATGAGCCTTTTCAACATGAACGGATTGACCCAGAAGAATCCATTGTCCCTCACCGTGCCCTTGTACATCCCGAACAGCGTGAGGACCATCGACTCATTGGGGTTGACGATGAAAAATCCGATGGCAAGCAGGGACCAAAGCGCCAGCCCCACCAGCCCGATGAGATGACCGGTGCTGACCGCGACAAAGACATTGAGTGCCGACACCGCCAACAGCACTGGCAACATCACCCATCCCGAAAGGGCTTTGACTGAATTCTCTGTTTTCATGATTTCTATACTTTATGGTTTGATTTGATATCACAATGATACTACTATAAATTGAAATGGGTGAATTGAACAAAAAAAATCCCGCCCGGTGACCCGGACGGGATTCCGCGAAAAGTCAAGGCTCTATTAGCCCAATACGAACCTGATAGGCAAGACCATCTGCACCCGCACGGGCTTATCACCATTCTGACCGGGAGACCAGCCTTTCAAACTTTTTACCACTCGGAGTGCCTCGGCATCCAGATCGGAGTGGACTGACTTGACCACCTCCGCATCGGTGAGACGGCCGTTCTCGTCCACTACGAACTGCACGAAGACGGTCCCCTCTGCGCTGTCCTGCTTGGCAGTAATCGGATACTCGATGGACGCACCCAGTTCAGATGCAAGAGCGTGAAATCCCCCTGGATACTCAGGCATCTTCTCAGCCTGCTTGAACACTTCATTCACAGCTTCCTGCACCTGGTCGGCAGGCTCCTGCGTGCAGGCCGATGCAAACATCATGGCAGCAACGACTGGAGCTATCGCTGTATAGCGCATCAGCGAGATTCTTGTTGACTTCTTTCTGTACATCATGGCGATTCTGTTCTTAAGGGTTGACTGATTGAAAAAGCGGTTGACAGGAAAGGCGGATGCTTCGAGACCGAAAGCATGGGCCATCTGAAGACGGGTATAGCTATCGGGGTCGGAATGCGCGATGACATCCTCGTCCGCAAGGAACTCGTGGAGCATTTGCAGGTCGCGTTGAAGGAAGACAAGTAACGGGTTGAACCAGAACACCGTCCGAAGCAATAGAAGCCAGAGTACATCCGCACTGTGCCATTGCCTCACATGCACCAGTTCGTGTCGTAGCACCATTCTCAACTCATCTGCATCGCAACGCAATGGGACGTGGATGATATAAAAGAATGAGAACGGCCCTGCCGCGTCCGAACGCCTCACCTCCACCCCACTCAAATAGGCACGATGAGCAGCGGAGACCACTTGACCAAGCCTGAAGAGCATGACCAATTGAAAAAAGGCCATCACCCCAACCCCTGACATATATAGATAGGGAATGGCAGCAACTATTTGGAACTTACCGTAAGCCAGTTCGTTATTGCCATGGAGGACAATCTCTGGCATTCGGACAGCCACCACCTCCGTGACCTCCTCCATACCGATTGGGATGAGCGGCAGCACTACCGCCAGCATGCTGCCAATGAGTAGGAACGCGCGATTCCATATGTGGTGCGTGATGTTGCGCAGCCAAAGCCGATAGGCCACCCACACCAGCAGGAGCGACACGTTGGCAAGTAGGGCGTATCTCAGGAACTCGTTCATTGTTGCTCTTTCTTGGTCGCGATGATCTGCATGAGCTGATCCATCTCCTTCACGGTCATGTCATTGTCCTTCATGAAGAACGAGACAAGGTTTTTGAACGAACCATCAAAGTAGTTCTCCACCAATCGGTTGGCCGTGTGCTTGGTGTATTCTTCCTTCGACACCAACGGGAAATACTGGTGCGTCTTTCCGAACGCCTTATACCCCACAAACTCCTTCTTCTCCAGGATGCGCACGATGGTGCTCACGGTATTGTACGCGGGCTTCGGCTCAGGACATTGTTCAATGATGTCTTTTACGAAACCGCGTTCAAGGCTCCACAGAATCTGCATCACCTGCTCTTCTGCTTTGGTAAGGTCTTTCATGGGCACAAGTATAACTATTTATTTAGTTATACAACTATTTGTTTAGTTTTTCTTCACGGCCCCATATCCCTTCCTTTGCGGCATGAAACGAACAGCACTTATCACAGGCGCAAGCGCAGGGATCGGGGAGGCCACCGCACGACTGTTGGCCGCAGAGGGATTCGACCTCATCATCACAGCAAGGAGAAAGGAACGGTTGGACTCGCTGGCGCAGGAATTGAGAACGCAGCACGGGGTCGCAGTGTCTGCCCATCTGCTGGATGTGCGTGACCGCGAGGCCGTGGAGGCATTCATCATGGCCATCTCAGAGCGGAAGGTGGACGTACTGGTGAACAATGCCGGATTGGCCGCAGGTCTCTCACCGCTGCACGAAGGGAGCATTGAAGACTGGGAGCAGATGATCGACACCAATGTGAAGGGGCTGCTCTATATCACCCGTGGCATCGCCCCGATGATGGTGAGACAGGGCAGCGGGCACATCGTCAACATCGGTTCCATCGCAGGGCGCGAGGTCTATCCCAATGGCAACGTCTACTGCGCCACCAAACACGCGGTGCACGCCCTGAGCGAAGGACTCCGCAGGGAACTTTACGACAAGGGCATCAAGGTGACCAACATCGCCCCGGGGCTGGTGGAGACGGAATTCTCCATGGTGCGTTTCAAGGGAGACAGCGACCGCGCCTCAAAAGTCTATGCCGACATGGAACCCCTCACCGCGCAAGACATTGCCGATTGCATCCGTTTCTGCGTGACGCGCCCAGCGCATGTGAACATCGCAGACATGCTCGTGCTACCGACCTGTCAGGGCGCGAGCACATTGGTGAAAAGAGGGAATTGAGGTTGAGGGAATGGGCTATTTCCCTTGGAAAATGCTCACATCCACATCCACGTAATACGGGAATTTCATGAGATATTCGACCGCTTCGGCTGCGGTCTTGTCGCCAAAGAGCACTTCGTAGATGGTCTCGGTGAGCGGGGCACGGAAACCGAGATGGTTGGCCATGGCGCGCGAGATCTTCACCGTGTTGATACCCTCGGCCACCTCTTCCATGGAATCGAGAATGTCTGTCAGCTTCTCACCCTTCGCAATGCGATAGCCAACACTGAAGTTGCGGCTGTTGGGGCTGGAGCAGGTGGCAATAAGGTCGCCCACACCGGCCAGGCCGAGAAATGCCTGCAAACCTCCGCCAAGGTGCTTGCCCACATGTACCATCTCCACCAGTCCGCGGCTGATGAGCAGGGCACGCGCATTCTCGCCCAGACCGAGCCCTTCGAGCGCGCCCGCAGCGATGGCAATAACATTCTTGAGCACACCGGCTATCTCCACCCCTGCCCTATCATGGCTGCTGAACACCTGAAAATTCGGTGTGCGCAAGGTGCGCTGTCCCAATCGGATGACCTCATCGAACTCGCTGGCGATGACCGTGGCAGCCGGCTGACCCGCCAATATCTCTGACGCGAGATTGGGCCCTGCCAGACATCCTACCCTGCGGACGATGGTCTCCTGCAGCATCACCTCGGTCATGGTGTTCACCAGTTTCGGGTTGAGCTTGTAGCTGGCAGTGAGCTGCTCACCACGCGGCAACTGCACATCCACGCCCTTGGTGCCATGGATAAGGATGTGCTCGGGTGTGAGATAAGGGGCCAATTCGCGAATCTTCTCCCTGAAGTTGGCAGACGGAAGTATCGGGTAGATGAGACGGCACTCCTGCGCCACCTCTTCAAGGCTCATGGTGATGCGGATATTGTCGCTCATCCTACGACCACGGTTCATCCGGTCGGCAGAGACGGACTCGAACACCTCGGGCAAACGGGTGTAGAGAATGACAGGCTGGTTCTCGGCCAGCAGATTGGCAATGGCGGAACCGAACGCCCCGGCCCCCACCACGCCCACAGTGGGTCGGTCAGAAGTGTTTATGGAGGTCATAGCCTACGGTTCTGTTGTGATAGAAAAAGAGCAGCTTGATATCCTCGGTCTGATAATCGCCCTCTGCATTGCGCACCAGCGGCATCTTGGCATGATACACACCGAGATTCTCCATGCCTTTGGCAATGACCTCCTCCACCGAGGACGACTTCAATGCCTTCTCCAGCTTAAGTTGCTTGTTCTTGCGCATGCCACGCAGCACGGGAAGCAAGGTCTCCACCGCTTGGAACAGTTGTTCCTGGGCTATCACCATGTCCTCGGTGGGCAGTCGCATCAGACCGAAAAGATCCATTTTGCGGTATCTGCGCTGGATTAGGTTGAAGGCCACGAAAGCGATCACATGACTGCACATCACCACGGCCTCCGTGTGGTAGGCCTTCACAATGCGGTCTCCCAGCATCTTAGTGTACTCCCCATCGCGCTGCAGATCGCGG
The DNA here is from genome assembly GCA_964488095.1 of uncultured Chryseobacterium sp. GTDB lineage: Bacteria > Bacteroidota > Bacteroidia > UBA10329 > UBA10329 > UBA10329. Next base: position 5,414 of record CAZATP010000068.1, on the reverse strand, counting down.
TTGATCTCGCCATTGGAATAGAAGTAGCGGCTGATGTCCACGGTCCGGCCCTGAGGGTCGAGGCTGTTGCCCTCCCTGTCCAGACGATTGCCGAAGAGGTCCATCGGGCGGCCGAAGCGAACGGCTATCTCTGACGATGCATTGAAAAAATTGTAGATGAACTTGGCAATCTTCATCGTGGTGGAGAAATCATCGTTCTCCACGTAATACTGTTCCTGACCGCTCATCCGCAGATGCTGGTCGATGAGACTCTGTGCCTCCAGCACGAAGTTGTAGTTGATGGTGACCGGCACCACGAACACCTTTTTCGCCTCCTCCCCGTCCTGCAGAAAGTTAAGCCGCTGCGCCTCCATGGCCGTACTCAGTAGACCGAGTTTCAGCTTCTTCTCCAGCATTCCACTGCGCGAGCGTGTGCCACCGGGGAAGAAAAGACCGTTGCAGCCCCTTCTGAGTGACAAAGTGCTATAGGCCTTCAGGGTCTCCAGATAGAGCATGTTCTTCTTTCTTCGGTCGACCTTGTAGGCCCCCAGACGACTCATGAACCACGCCATAATCTTGATACCGAAGAGGTTGAGTCCTGCTCCATAGAGGAAAGGCGGAAGCCCGATACTCTGGATGGCCCAACCGATCAGCATCGAATCGAGATTGCTGAAATGCGTGGGCACCATGACCACCGTGCCCTTCTTGGCCAACTCGCGGATATGGTCGATCTGGCCCACCAGATGAATCTTATCGTGCAGATTGCTCCGCATCTTGTAGAACCGTTCGATACCCTTGCCCTGCGAGGCGTTGAGCAGACGGGCGAAAAGCGTGGTGGTGAAGCCCTTGGCGAACTGGTAGGCCCCAGGGTCGAACACGCCAGCAATCTCTTCCGCATAGCGGGTGACGATACGCTCCAGCAGCTCTGCATGGCGCTCGGACTGCGGGCTGTCGTGGTCGGCAGCAATCTGAACCATGTCGCGCTTCACCTTCGACCAGAACTCCTTCTCATCTATCGGATCCGCTTTCCACGGGGTCTGAGTCACGCGGATGCGCTCCGAGTAAAGCGTGCGGGCCAACTCATCGCGCAACGCATTGGAACCACTGCCCAACTCCTCGCGGATATTGGCGATACTCAACGCAATTAGCTCCTTGACAAAATTGTCCCTGTCCTGCGACAGCTGGTAGATGGGCCAAGATTCAGGGTCGGGCAGGATGGGGTCATACAGCCACCCTTCAGGATTGTGAATCTTTGTTGCCATGGGGTGAAATTAACGCTTTCGGTCGGTCGGGTCCTCTTCCTACCCGGCTTTCAACCATCAGAACAGTTCCACTTAAGACAATGGAATCAGTAAGTACCTGATGACCAACGGCTCACTTCCCTCTCCGCTTCACCGACCACGTGAACGTGAACCGCGCCACCTCCGTGCCATCGGCCATGCGGCCTACGGTCTCCATCGGCACCAGCACCGCTTCGCCCGTGCGGCAGGTCTCCTCAATGGCCGCGAACATCTTGGGCACGTCATCGCAGGTGAAGGTGGTCAGCTTGTCCGCCTTCTTAGTGAAATCCGCCTCCATGTGCGCCACCAGCATCGCAATGCTATGCCCCGAATTCTCAATGGCGAAAAGGGCCGGCACACCCGTGCTCATCTCTGCCGCCATGCTCTGTGCCGCGAAATAGATGCTGTTGAACGGATTCTGACTGCGCCATCCGTAAGGAAGTTGCACCACGCAGCCCTCCGTGTCAATGCGCTTGAGGCGGCATCCCGCCACCCACGCCAACGGCAGTCTCATCAGCAGAAAGATGTCGAACAGAAAACCATTCAGCATCTGCTTTCTGAACTTCTCGGCCTTAGGGATCAATTGGATGGACATGGTGCTTTAGGATTTCGGAGTGCGATGTATCGAATAGATAGCGAAGCGGCCGCTGTTGTTGTGGCGCGCAAAGAAACAAGGTTTGCCCATGCACAATGAACGCGCATTCGACAACGCTCATCCCACCATCTCCCCCTCCATCAGCCTGTTCATCGCAGATTCGATGGCGCGGAGGCGGGCCGCACGCTGCACCTCGCGCTCACTGGGCGGCATGGCCGTGGTGGCGATGGACGGGTCATCGGCCCAGAGCACCCGCTTGCGGAAGGCCGCGTTGTCCTCGAACCCGAACACCACAGACAGACTGAAATCGGGGTTGCGGCCCGTGGTGCGCGATAGGGCCACGGCCACATGGCTCCGCTGCCCGTCTGCCGTAGCAAAGCGTTGCACGGTCACGTTCACAGTTTTTTTCTCGGTAAGAAGCTGCGGGAACACCGTTTCGTGCATCCACTGACCCGTGTAGCGTTCCAGCAGCACCGCATCGCCCGACTCGCGTGAGCGACCAAGGTGCAGTTGCTTCTTCAACTCCACGGTGTCCGATTTGCGGTGGTGGTCGAAACGCATGAAGAACATGCCTGTGAACCCGAGGTGTTTCGGCAGCACATTCAGCAGTCGCAGCACCAGCATCTCTGGCGAGCTGTTGTAATCGTTGAGGATGGCCGTGAGCGCATCGGGGCTGAACTTGGCCGCTGAGAGGAAGCCCTCCATGCGCTCGGCCAACTGTTGCGGGGCAATGAGCAGTGCTCCCGCGAAATAGCTCGCACGGCTGTTGTTCAGCACGTGGTCGAAACTGGTGGCCTGCGGCCAAGGGGTCATCAGGGCGCGCTCGCCCGTGAGGTCGAGGAACTGGTAGCCCAGCTCCTTGGCGTAGAGGAACGCCTTCTGGTTCTCGGCCAGGCGGGCGTTCACTACAATGCGCCTCGCATCCTGTATATATATGGAACGGATGTGCGCCAGTTCGGGGAAATCCTCCTCCAGCGCAGCCTCCTTCACCTCATAGCCGAAGCGGTCGAGCAGGATGTTCTTGAGCAGGTCGGAGGTGATGGCACCATCGTCATCGGGCAGGCCGAACTCCCTACGGAAACGCTGCGCCTCCTTCTCAATCTCCTCGAAATAAGCATCGTGCATCTCCTGATAGGAGCGTAGCATGGCGAGGTAGAAGCTCTCCTGCGTGAGGCCCGATGTCTGTGCGATGTGGTTGATGGCCGAGATGAAGGCCGACACTTTGAGCGGTGCGCTGGCGATAATCTCAATCAGCTTCCCACGGTCAATGCCGAAGAGGTCCAGCGGCAGTTCGTCAAGGATCTTGGAACGGAGAATGTCACCCACAGGGGCCAATTGTCGGTCGAGCTTCAGCGACACGAGCCGATCGTACGGCACATCGAGGGCTGCGGCCAGCATGGTCATCTTCTCGGTGCCGGGGTACTTCTTGCCCTTCTCAATCTCATTGAGATACGAGATGGACATGCCCGCCCGATCCGCCAGCTCTGCGCTCGACAGCTTCCGCGCCATGCGATGCTGGCGCAGCTTCAATCCGAATATCAGCTTGACGGCTTCTTCGTTCATTTATCAATTAGCAATGACCAATTGGCAATTATCAATGAATCCCCCGCCCTGCGGGAACCCCCTTTGAAAAGGGGGAAGGGCGTCAGCGACTTCATCAACATTGGCGGTCTTATCCCAACACTGGAGGATGCACTGCGCGCAATCCCCCTTTCAAAGGGGGTGTCCCGACCTGCGAAGCTGTCGGGACGGGGGATTTTCTTCTCAGTGCATCTCATTTCCAAACCTGCCAAAGGTACAAGTCATTCCTTCGCGAAAATCCTCCAAAAGAAAAATTCCGCTCTCAGCGAATTTTCGCTGGAATCGGATTTCGTTCCTATATTCGCGGCCTCAAATCAGAATGGCATGGGAACTATGGTCGCAATGGAAGGAGTCGAGATAAAAGGAGAACTGAAAGCAGGTTACGATGAAATCCTCACCGAGGATGCCCTTGCGCTGGTGGTGAAACTGCACCGCGCTCTGAATCCCCGCAGGAAGGAGCTGCTGGAGAAACGTCAGGAGCGTCAGCGCGAGATTGACAACGGCAAGCTTCCCGACTTCCTGCCTGAGACCGCCCACATCCGCAACAGCGAATGGACCGTGGCCCCGCTGCCTGAAGACCTGCTCGACCGTAGGGTGGAGATCACCGGTCCTGTGGACCGCAAGATGGTCATCAATGCACTGAACTCAGGGGCGAAGATGTTCATGGCGGATTTCGAAGACAGCAACTCGCCTTCGTGGGACAACAACCTGAGCGGCCAGATCAACCTCCGCGATGCCAACAGGCGCACCATTTCCTTTGAGAATGAAGCGGGCAAGAAGTATGCGCTGAATGATAAGATTGCCACGCTGCTGGTGCGTCCACGCGGTTGGCATCTGTTGGAAAAAGGGCTGATGATCGATGGCGAACCCTGCTCTGGAGGGCTGTTCGATTTCGGGCTGTATTTCTTCCATAACGTGCATCAACTGTTGGAGAACGGCAGCGGCCCGTACTTCTATCTCCCAAAGATGGAAAGCCATCTGGAGGCACGCCTTTGGAACGATGCCTTCGTGATGGCGCAGGACGCGCTCGGCATCGCGCAGGGCACCATCAAGGCCACGGTGCTCATCGAGACCATCCTCGCCTCGTTTGAATTGCACGAGATCCTGTGGGAGCTGAAAGACCACAGCGCGGGCCTCAACTGCGGTCGTTGGGACTATATTTTCAGCTACATCAAGCGTTTCCGCAACCACCCTGATTTCCTCGTGCCGAACCGCGATCAGGTGACGATGGCGTCACCGTTCATGGATGCATACTCACGACTGGTAATCCAGACCTGCCACAAACGCGGGGTTCACGCCATGGGCGGAATGGCCGCTTTCATTCCTATTAAAGGAGACGAGGAGGCCAATGCTGCTGCGGTAGGAAAGGTGCGCAACGACAAGATCCGCGAAGCGAAGAACGGCCACGATGGCACATGGGTGGCGCACCCTGGGCTGGTCAAAGTGGCGATGGATGTTTTCAACGAATACATGCCGACCCCGAATCAGATCTCGAAAGAGCGGACAGAGACTATCACCGCTGCCGACCTGATCGAGGTTCCGCAAGGAACCATCACCGAGGAGGGCGTCCGCAAGAACATCAACGTGGGCATTCTCTACCTTGAAAGTTGGCTGCGTGGCAATGGTGCAGCAGCCATCTACAACCTTATGGAAGATGCTGCCACGGCAGAGATCTCCAGAACGCAGGTCTGGCAGTGGATAAAGCACAACGCCAAGATGGAGGACGGCCGCACCGTGACCCTCGACTGGGTGCTTTCGCTCATCCCCAGCGAGCTGGAGAAGATCGAGGGCTACGTGGGCAAGGATGCCTTCGCCAACGGTAAGTTCCCACTTGCGACCGACCTTTTCAAACAACTCATCACGCAGGGCGAGTTCGAGGAATTCCTTACACTGAATGCATACAACTACATCTAAACCACCACCATCAAACCGAGATCATGAATAATCAACAACCCAGTTACGTTTCAGCTGTAGAAGCA
>CAZATP010000067.1:0-12683 GCA_964488095.1 uncultured Chryseobacterium sp. | reverse complement strand
ACGCAGGGCGACTATGCCCAACAGAAGACCTACAATGCCGACCCGCTGGCCGTGGCCCGGATGTTCGAGGACAGTGGCCTGCGCCACCTGCATCTGGTGGACCTCGATGGGGCCAAGGCCGGCCATGTGGTGAACGCCAAGGTGCTGGAGACCATCGCGCAGCACACCTCGCTCACCATCGACTTCGGGGGCGGGCTGCGCACAGCGGAGGACATTGCCACCGCGCTCAACGCGGGGGCAGCGCAGGTGAACATAGGCAGTGCGGCTGTGAAGCAGCGGGAGCTCTTTCTCGGTTGGCTGAAGGAGTTCGGCCCCGGGCGCATCATCCTCAGTGCCGATGTGCGGGGCGAAAGCGTGGCCGTGAGCGGCTGGCAGGAGGGCACGGCCGTCAACGTCTTCGACCTTATTGAGGATTACCGCCAGCACGGGCTGCGCTACGTGGTGTGCACCGACATCAGCAAGGACGGCCTGTTGCAGGGCAGTTCCATTGCGCTCTACGGGAAGCTGATGGCCCGTTTCCCCGACCTGCGGCTCATTGCCAGCGGTGGGGTGACCGAAATATCTGAACTGCAAAGCCTGCGCGAGCTGGGCGTGGACGGGGCCATCATCGGCAAGGCGCTCTACGAGCAGCGCATCTCGCTGGCAGAGCTGACGTCCTTTGCGGAATAAAGATTGGTTTTTCGCAGTGCCGACAGCATCTTTGCCAGACCAAGGGCAACTTCGTCCTCGGTCTGAGATCCGACCCTGCATGAGACATCCCCTGCCGTTTACAATCCTTGCACTTGCCGTGAGCCTGATGGCCGCGTGTGGCGATGCCGAAAAGCCCACCGCCACCGAGAGCCCGGCCATAGCGCCCGCAGAGGCGGGCAACGCAACCCTCATAGCCCAAGGCAAGAGCCTCTACCCCACCTGTGCCACATGCCACGGCCAGCAGGCCGAGGGCATGAAGGCGATGAACGCCCCGGCCCTGGCCCATCAAGAGCCATGGTACCTCGAACGGCAGCTGAACAACTATCGCGCAGACATACGGGGAAAACATCCTGAAGACACCTATGGGGCGCAGATGCACCCGATGGCCAAGACCCTTGCCAACGAGGAGGCCGTGAAGGCGGTGGTGGCCTATATCGGTTCGCTGCCCAAATCGAAGCCTGAACTGACTGTGGAGGGCGATGCGGCCAAAGGGAAAGAGTACTACAACATGATCTGCAGCGCGTGCCATGGCAACGGTGCCAAAGGGATAGAAGCGTTGCATTCACCCTCGTTGGTGGGCAGCAACGACTGGTATCTGCTGCGGCAGACCAACAATTTCCGCAGCGGCATACGCGGCACGCATGAGCAGGACACCTACGGCAGCCAGATGTACAACATCGCGAAGAGCATTCCCGATGAGCAGACCGTGCGCGATGTGGTGGCCTATATCAACACTCTGAACAACGAGTGAAGGCACTGCGGGCAGACATAGCTTGGGCATTGCTCTGTGCAGCAACGGTCGCTATCGGGTCCATCGGTTGCGACACGCTGGAGGCAGAGCTTGAGTCTCCCGCCCTTGAGGCCGGCATGGCTGCCGACTCCTCCGATATCGCATTGGCATCGACCTGTCCGCCCGGTTTTGAACTGACGGCCGAAGGCGTGTGTCGGGTGCGGAACCTTTACCAGCAGTATGGCTCGCTCACCGGCAAGGGCGTGGGCGGACTGAAGACCGGACTGCCCCCGGTGCGCGATGGTTTCACCCCGCAGCAGATCGACCTGGGCCGCCTGCTCTTCTTCGACCCGGTGCTCTCCAAGGACGGAAGCATCAGCTGCGCCACCTGCCACCGACCTGACAAGGGTTTCTCGGACGGAAGGGACCGCAGCATCGGCATCCTGGGCACTCCTGTGAAACGCTCGGCACCCAGTCTTTGGAATGTGGCCTATCAGGAGCGTTTCTTCTGGGATGCGCGGGCTGCCACCCTTGAGGAACAGATGGAAGGACCCCTGTTCGCCCATGATGAGATGGGCAACACCCCTGAACATCTTTTGAGCACTCTCAACGGCATCCCGACTTATGTATCGCTGTTCAACGAGGCATTCCCCAAGGGCAAGGAGGATGTTGAACTGGCCGAGGTGCTCACGGCCATCGCGGCCTTCGAGGCATCGCTCATTTCGCTCAACAGCCGCTACGACCAGTATGCCCACGGGTATCATGCGGCATTGACACAGGAGGAACAGGACGGGCTCAATGTGTTCCGGTCGTTCGTGGCACGCTGCGCGGAATGCCATACGCCACCGTTGTTCACCAACCGCGAGCTGGCTGTGATCGGCACGCCCGACCCGGACGGCATGCCCTTGGACCCCGGAGCGCAGACCCCCACAGGCGACAGTGACCAGCGCGGGGCGTTCAAGATCCCCAGTCTGCGGAACATAGCCAAAACGGCTCCCTACATGCACTCGGGCCGTTTCGCCACGCTGCGCGAGACCGCACAGTTCTACACCAAGGGCCGGGGTCACGCGGTTCCGAAGGGCGAGAACCTGAAGCTGCACTGGCACATCTGGGAGCCCAAGCTCACCGACCGTGACCTCGATCTGCTCGTGGCATTTCTTCATACATTGACGGACGAAAGTCTCATACCTACCGTACCCATGAAGGTCCCCTCCGGCCGGTCGCCCTACACGGGTTGGGAGGATGCCCAAGTACGTTACTGAACCCTCAAAAACCTCAACTTCCAATTCTCATGTCAACAGGATCGTCATCCAAACTCCCGGTGGTCATTGCGGCCATCGTGTTCCTTGCGGCCGGTGTCTTCGTAGGCCGTCTGCTGTTCAAACCTGCCGACCTCCCTCCCACCCTTCCTCCCACCTTCTTCCAGCAGGCCGATGGCGCCAGTGAGGTGAAATGGATTTACAAGGGCGAGTTCAAAGGCACGATTCATGAGGTGCGCGAGGGCCAGCTCATTCAGGACGCGGTGCGCAAGGCCGTGCCCGGTGACCTGATCCGCGTCTACCCCGGAACCTACCACGAAACAGTCTATATCGACAAGGACGACATCACCCTGCAGGGCGTGATCGAGAAGGGCGAATGGCCTGTGCTGGACGGTAAGAAGGAGCTGAATGACGGCTTCCTCTACTCCGGCAACGGGATGACCATCGAGAACTTCATCATCAAGGACTACAAGGGCAATGGCATCATGGGCCAGGCGGGCAACAACTTCATCCTGCGCAACAATCGTGTGCACGACACCGGGGTCTATGGCATCTTCCCCGAGTTCGGACAGAACGGACTCATTGAGCGCAACGTGCTCTCGGGCATCGAGGACGCGGCCATCTACGTGGGCATGAGCGACAACATCGATGTGCGCTTCAACTATGTGTATGAGAGCGTAGCCGGCATCGAGATCGAGAACTGCCGCCATGCGTTGGTGGAATTCAACTACTGCTACAACAACACGGGCGGCATCCTGGCCTTCATCACTCCAGGCCTTCCTATCAAAACGTGCGTTGATGTGATCATCCGCAACAACTTCGTTCTGGAGAACAACCACCCCAACTTCGGGGCCGAGGGCAGCATCGTGGCCAGCCTTCCGGCCGGAACGGGCATCATTGTGATGGCGGCCGATGAGGTGGTGATCGAGAATAACATCATCGCTGGACACAAGAACGTAGGCATCGCCATCACCGATTTCAGCTTCGGGGGCAACATGCGCAGCGACCCCGACAGCGACCCGAACCCAGACCGTCTGGTAATCCTGGACAATATCATGTACAACAACGGTTTCGACCCCTCGACCGAGGAGATCAAGACCGCAATGAAGGCCGGACTCATGAAACGGGCTCCAGACATTGCGGCCATCGGTGGCGGTTCGGGCAGCTGCATCCTGAACAAGAGCGCCTACCAGACCTACGGCCTTGACAATTACGGGCAATGCCAGACATCTGGCACGTCATCCGTGAAGACCTACCTACTTGCTGAGGCCGTTCCGCCCCGCGAGGTATCTGCCGAGGAGAAAGGCAAGATGACCTACTATGGGGTGTGTGCCGGTTGCCATTCATACAGCATGCGCATGATAGGCCCCCCGACCAAGGTGATTCAGGCCATGTACAAGGACAACCCACAGGGCATTGCCGACTATATCGCCAATCCGGTTCGCAAGCGCGAGGACTTCCCCGAGATGCCCCCACAGAACTACCTCTCAGAGGAGACCCGTCTGGCCGTGGCCGAGTACATGCTCACGGTTGATAAATGAAAATGGAAATTGGGAAAATGGAAAATCGTCTGTGACCCGGACGATTTTCCATTTTCTATTTTCCAAAACACACCCCTATCAGTGCTGACCAAACGCATCATCCCTTGCCTCGACATCAAGGACGGGCGCACCGTGAAAGGTGTCAACTTTGAAGGGCTGCGCGATGCGGGCGACCCCGTTGAGCTGGCCCGCATCTATAGCGCGGAAGGTGCCGATGAGCTGGTTTTCCTCGACATCTCGGCCACCAGCGAGAAACGCACAACGCTGCGCGACATGGTGGAACGGGTGGCCCGCGAGGTGAGCATCCCATTCACCGTGGGCGGTGGCATCTCCTCCGAGGGCGATGTCTATGGCCTGCTGCGTTGCGGTGCCGATAAGATCTCCGTCAACTCTGCAGCCGTGCGCGACCCACAACTCCTGAAACGGCTCAGCGACCGCTTCGGCAGCCAGTGCATTGTGCTCGCAGTGGACGCCAAACAGGTGAACGGTCAATGGAAAGTACATCTGGTGGGCGGCAAAGTGGCCACCGATATCGACCTGTTCGATTGGGTGAAGGAGGCCGAGCAGTTGGGTGCCGGAGAGGTGCTTTTTACCAGCATGGACCACGATGGCACTAAGAACGGTTTTGCGAATGACGCGCTGCGCAGACTCTCCGAACTGGTGCAGATTCCCATCATCGCATCGGGCGGGGCGGGTACCATGCAGCATTTCGCAGATGCCTTCATACAGGGAAAAGCCGATGCAGCGCTGGCCGCGAGCGTGTTCCACTTCAAGGAGATCGCCATCCCCGATCTGAAGCAGAATCTTCGTCAACAGGGAATCGCAATGAGAATCTTATGATGACACGTCAGGCCACCTTTGAACATTAAACTTGAAACCTTGAACATTTCAGACATCGACTTCGACAAGAGCAACGGCCTCATCCCGGCCATCATACAGGATGCCGGCACAAGGGCCGTGCTCATGCTGGGCTATATGACCAAGGAGGCAGTGGAGCAGACCATGGCCACGGGCAAGGTCACTTTCTTCAGCCGCAGCAAAGGCCGACTATGGGTGAAGGGCGAGGAGAGCGGCAACTTCCTGCATCTCGTGAACATCCAAGTGGACTGCGACCAAGACACGCTGCTCATCGAAGCACAACCTCAGGGTCCCACCTGCCACAAAGGGACCGACACATGCTGGAACGGGGATAACAGCCCTTATTTCGGGTTCCTGTCGCAACTCGAAGGGGTGATAGCGGAAAGGAAGAACAATCCCGATCCGGGCAGCTATACTTCGCAGCTCTTTGCCCGCGGCATCAACAAGGTGGCCCAGAAAGTGGGCGAGGAAGCTGTGGAACTGGTAATCGAGGCCAAGGACAACAACACGGAGCTTTTCCTCAATGAAGCGGCCGACCTGATGTATCACTACATCGTGCTCCTACAGGCCAAAGGCTTCCAGCTGGAGGATGTGGTCAACGTCCTTGAATCTCGGCACAAGTGAGGCTCTGAACCCTTGGTTCACTTGGCCTTCAGCTTGAACGAATGCTCCACGGTCTTGGTGCTGCCATCGGCCTCCAAGGGGAGTTTCACACGATGACGGTATTCCTTGTAGGCCGGTGCCGATACCAGGATGTCGTATTCCGCATTGCCCGGCAGGGCCATGAAGTAACCACCGTCCTCATCGGAATAGGTCTCCCCGATGAGTTTCCCATCACTCGTGCTCAAGAACGCGATCCTAGTGGACACGGCCACGCCTGCGATGTTGCTCACCGTGCCCCTCACGATGCTCAGACCCGACTTGACGGCCTCCAGCCGGTCATTGCTGAGGACATTGTAATTGCTGAGGTCTATCCGCATGATGTCAAACTTCTGACTGCCGGCCACGCTTGAACAGTAATAAGCGGTGCGGCCGTCCGTGGTCATCACAAAATCGGATTCATCCCCAGAGGTATTGATCGGATAGCCAAGATTCTCTGGCTTGCCCCACTGACCGTCTTCACCGAGCACCGAGCGGAAGATATCATAACCGCCCATATTGCGATGGCCTTTGCTGCTGAAGAAGATCGTCTTACCGTCCGGGTGCATGAACACTGACTTCTCATCCTCAATGGTGTTGATGCCCACGAGGTTGACCGGGGCATCCCACTCGTTGCCCCCCAATCGCTTGGACATCCAGATATCACCACTGCCCTGCCCTTTCGGCCGCTCGGAGGAGAAATACAGGGTGTTGCCATCGGCTGAGATGGCACCAGAGCTTTCCCAGTAACTGGTGTTCACAGGTTTGCCCAAGGAGGTGGGCACTCCCCATCGGTTGAGGCTCACAAGCCTGTTGACCTCGGCCGAGCCCTCTTGCAATGCCTCGTTCGCCCCTTTGTTCATGCGGGTCTTGCTCACGGAGATGTCGCCCCCGTTCTCGTTCCGGTATAGGAACACCTGCTTGCCATCGGCAGAGATGCTCAGCGATGCATCGTGGCGGCCCTTGCCGTTGATGCTTCCGGGTATGGGCTGCGCGGGTGCCCAGTCCTTGAGGCTGTCGCTCCAGTAGGTGAGGAACACTTTCTCGTAAAAATCATTGTCATAGGGGTCCTTGTCGGCAAGATCGCCAGCAGCCCTGCGCGAGGTGAACACCATGATGCCGCCATCGGCCGTGATGGAAGGATGGTACTCATGATGGTCGGGCGTGTTGATGTTGGCACTGGCACTGGTGATGGTCACGTTCACCGGGTTGGCCATCAGTTCGAGCGTGGTGTTGCACTGTGCCAGCACTATCTCTGCCTTCTCCAGGTCCGGCTTCTTGAGCTTGTCCTGTTTCATATAGGCCTCAATGCTTTTTATGGCCTCGCCATGCTTGCCCACCATCTGGTAGGCGAGCGCTGTGATGTAATCCAATTCACGGTCAACGGACGCATCCATCTCACGAGCCTTGTCCAGATAGGCGAGGGCATTCTTCCCGTCCTTGATGGCCAGATAACACTCGGCCATGCGGAAATTGAGCAGTGGATTGGTGCCATGTGCGGTGTACAATTGATGATACACCTCCAACGCACCCCGATAATCGCCTTCGGTGATACGGTTCTTGGCCTGCGTCATACGGATAACATCCGGGCTGCCGAGCACCTGTGCGCTTGACTCTCCGACACCGAGAAGGACACTTAGAGATACGATGGTCAGAATTCTTTTCATGATCGAGGTTGTGAAGAATGGCCTAAAGTAGGGTTTTACCCTGTGCTGGAAGGATGACGTGAAAGAGTGTGAAGAACATCAGAGCTGCGCTGAAAATTGAAGGAAAAGCCTAAGTGCCTGCCGCTTTTGCTCGTCAAGAGCGTAAGAGATACGATGGTTCACATAATGCACCATCTCTGCTGCGTCAGGCAGATTGCGCTCAAGTATGGACTCTGTCCGATGCTCGACACCGTGCCGCAGCGCTGAGTTGAATGCCGAAAGGAACTCCTGCGGCAATTCCCTGTTGGCCACCCAACAGGCGAAAACGAACGGAAGTCCGGTCATCGCCTTCCACTCTTCCGACAGGTCTATTACCACTGGGAAACGGTCGAGCAGCGGGAATGCCCGGTCACCGATCACCACGCCTGCGGTGGTTCCCCCGATACCGGCAATGAAATCCTCGCCTGCGGGCGTCCATTTCGGACGGATATGGAAATGGCGGTCGGCCAACACCCGCATCAGCTGCACAGAGGTCCGCGACTGATAGTCCAACAGGACCTCGGTCACCTCGGAGAGCGGCACCTCACTGAAAAGACATACCGAGTCGACCCGTCCATCCGCCCCGATGCAGAAATCGGAAACAACGCGGGCATCTTTCACCGCAGGGATGGCCGCTACAGGCATGAGTCCAAGGTCAACCTCACCGCTCATCATCAGGCGGGCGCACTCGGAGGGCATCTCCAGACGAAGCTCAATCGTTTCAAGCAGTTCAGGGCTTTGGCGGATGCCGAACAGGAAAGGGAATGTATTGAGATAGCTTACGGCTACTACTCTGATCGGGCGGTCGAGCGTCATGGAGCGCAAAAATCGTTCGCATAACCTTATGGTGCATCAGAACGAATGCACACCTTTAACACGATCAACCCTGAAAGCCATGAACACATCCAAAATCTTTCTTGCAGCGGCCCTTCTCGTTACCGCTACCATTTCCTCCTGCAGCGACAACTGTTGCACCCTTGGCGTGAACAAGGTCTGTGAGGGCGAATCGGAATGTTCCGGTCATGCCACATGGGAGGAATGCCAGACCTATCTGGAAGGATTGGGCTACACCTGCGAGTGAATTTCGACCGACATCATGTCACATTAAGTAGATTCACGTACTTCCCAAGTCAAAACCCTGCATAGTATTGCAACACTAACCAAAACAAAGCACCATGAAAAAATCATTTCTCACCCTTATCCCTGCATTGGCCATCATCGCTTTGACCATGTCTTCTTGCGCAGACAACTGTTGTACTGCTGTCGGTGGCGTGCTGAAATACTGCGAAGACGACTACGAAGCAAGTGGATATGACAGCTGGGAGGAAGCAAAAGAGGCGCTGTCCAATTCTGGTTGGAATTGCGACTAGTCGAAGATTCTTTCTTGAAGCCCCGCTGTGCTTAGCGCAGCGGGGCTTTTTCGTTGTAGGGAAGGGTGCAACAGCGTAGTTTTGACGAATGAACAGCTCCTCCCTTCATGCCGTTTCGCCCATTGACGGGCGCTATTCAGGTCAGACCACAAGCCTTTCAGACTTCTTCTCCGAAGCTGCACTCATCAGATACAGGGTGCGTGTGGAGATGGAGTATTTCATCGCGCTCTGCGAACTTCCGTTGCCGCAGCTATCGGGCTTCGACCGTGGGCTGTTCCCGTCACTGCGGGCCCTATATCTGAACTTCACGGAGCAGGACGCGCTCCGGGTGAAGGAGCTGGAGAAGACCACCAACCACGATGTGAAGGCGGTGGAATATCTCATCAAAGAGAAATTGGAGCAGTTGGGCGTGGGCAGCTCTAAAGAGTTCATTCACTTCGGCCTAACCAGTCAGGACATCAACAACACCTCCACGCCCCTGATGATGAAGGAGGCCACGGAGAAGGTCTATCTGCCCCTTTTAGATGAGCTGATCGGCAAACTGCGCTCACTGGCCAACGAGTGGATGGACATCCCGCTGCTGGCGCGCACCCACGGACAACCGGCCTCCCCTACCCGACTCGGAAAAGAGATCTTCGTTTTCGTGGAGCGGTTGGAATCGCAGCGCAAGCAGCTGGAGGCCATTGCCTACTCTGCCAAGTTCGGTGGGGCAACGGGCAACTTCAATGCGCACCATGTAGCTTATCCGCACATTGACTGGGTCAGCTTCGCCAACAGTTTTGTGATCGGGACCTTGGGTCTTCAACGCTCGCAGACCACCACGCAGATCGAGCACTATGACAACATTGCCGCGTGGTGCGATGTGCTCCGCAGGATCAATACCATCGTGCTCGACCTGGATCGCGACATGTGGATGTATGTGATGAACGACCTCTTCAAGCAGCGCATCAAGGCAGGCGAGGTGGGTTCATCGGCCATGCCGCACAAGGTGAATCCCATCGACTTTGAGAACTCGGAAGGCAACATCGGCCTGGCCAATGCCCTCTTCGGACATCTGGCAGAGAAACTGCCCGTTTCACGCCTTCAGCGCGATCTGACGGACAGCACGGTGCTCCGCAACATCGGTGTGCCGCTCGGCTACACCCTCATCGCGTTCAAGAGCACCTTGCGCGGCCTTGGCAAACTGCTGGTGAATGAGGACCGCATACGGCAGGAACTGGAGCAGAACTGGGTGGTGGTGGCCGAAGGCATTCAGACCATTCTGAGGCGTGAGGGCTATCCCAACCCCTACGAGGCGCTCAAGGAATTCAGCCGGACAAACTCCAAGCTGGACCGGACGGCCATGCTGGCCTTCATCGATGGTCTGGCCATTTCGGACACGGTAAAGGAAGAGCTGCGAGCGATCACGCCTTTCAACTATGTGGGCATTGCCCCGCAGGTCTAAGGGCCATTCGCATGGGAAATGTCCGTATTGGCGGACAGGGTTCGGCTCAAACTGGCACATCATACGCGCATGAACGACTTTCAGCAAAGCATCCTTCAGGGCATCCCTGATCCATTGCCCGCACCACGGCCTTTGGATTCCAACGTGTCGCACGCCCCCAAGCGCAAGGACATTCTTTCTGCCGAAGAGAAGAAACTGGCGCTGCGTAATGCCCTCCGCTATTTCCCGAAGGCGTGGCATGCCGAGTTGGCGCGGGAATTTGCCAACGAACTGAAGGAATACGGCCGCATTTACATGTACCGTTTCCGCCCTGCGTATGCCATGCATGCACGGCCCATCAGCGAATACCCCGCGAAATGCCAGCAGGCTGCGGCCATCATGCTGATGATACAGAACAACCTCGACCCCGCTGTGGCTCAGCATCCGCATGAGCTCATCACCTATGGGGGCAACGGAGCGGTATTCCAGAACTGGGCGCAGTATCTCATCACCATGCGCTACCTCAGCGAGATGACCGAGCACCAGACGCTCGTCATGTACAGCGGTCACCCGATGGGCCTATTCCCCAGCCATCCCGATGCGCCCCGCGTGGTGGTGACCAACGGGATGATGATCCCCAACTACTCGAAGCCGGACGACTGGGAGCGTTTCAACGCCCTCGGAGTGACACAATACGGCCAGATGACCGCGGGATCCTACATGTACATCGGCCCGCAGGGCATTGTGCACGGCACGGCCATCACGGTGCTGAATGCGGTGAGGAAGATAAAAGCGACCTCCCCCGACCCCTCCTTCCCAGGAGGGGAGCTGCCGCAGCAGGGAACACCCCCCCTGGAAAGGGGGGGTGCCCGAAGGGTGGGGGGGTCTGAGCATCTGCCGCTATTTGTGACCAGCGGCCTTGGCGGCATGAGCGGAGCACAGCCGAAGGCAGGCAACATCGCAGGCGTGGTCACCATCTGCGCAGAGGTGAATCCCGCTGCGGCCCACAAGCGCCAAGCGCAGGGCTGGGTGGATGAGGTCATAGAAGATGTGGACGCGGCTATTGATGCCGCCCAGCAGTGGCAGGCCAAGGGCGAGGCCCACAGCATCGCCTTCCTCGGCAACATCGTTGACCTCTGGGAACGCCTCGCCCAGCGCAACATCCCCGTTGACCTCGGCAGCGACCAGACCAGCCTGCATAACCCGTGGGCGGGCGGCTACTATCCCGTTGGTCTTTCCTTCGAAGAGAGCAACCGCCTGATGGCCGAAGGTCCCGAACTGTTTCGGCTGAAAGTGCAGGACTCCTTGAAACGACAGGTGGCGGCCATCAATGCTCTGGCCGAAAAGGGCATGTACTTCTTCGACTATGGCAATGCATTCCTTCTTGAGGCCGGCAGGGCTGGGGCTGATGTCCTCCTTACCTCCCCCAACCCCTCCTTGCCAGGAGGGGAGCTGCCGCAGCGGGAAACTTCCCCCCTTTCTGGAGGGGAGCCTGCGAATTCCCCTCCCCTTGGGGGAGGGGTCAGGGGAGGGGTCTTCAGATACCCCAGCTACGTCCAGGACATCATGGGCCCCATGTGCTTCGACTACGGCTTCGGGCCGTTCCGTTGGGTGTGTACGAGCGGGAAAGAGCAAGACCTCGCCCTCACCGACACCATCGCAGCGCAGGTCATCGAAGAGATGCTGCTCAGCGCCCCGTCCGACATCCGCCCGCAGTTGCAGGACAACCTCCTTTGGGTGCGCGAGGCGCAGAAGAACCGCCTTGTGGTGGGTTCGCAGGCCCGCATCCTCTATGCCGATGCCGAAGGCAGGATGCGCATCGCAGCAGCATTCAATCAGGCCATTCGCGATGGCAGGATCGGCCCTGTGGTGCTGGGCCGCGACCATCACGATGTGTCGGGCACCGACTCGCCCTACCGCGAGACGAGCAACATCTACGATGGGTCGCAGTTCACAGCCGACATGGCCGTGCAGAATTTCGTGGGCGATGCCTTCCGGGGCGCCACTTGGGTCAGTCTCCACAACGGGGGCGGTGTGGGCTGGGGCGAGGTGATCAACGGTGGCTTCGGCATGTTGCTCGATGGCTCGCCCGAGGCCGACAGACGCCTCAGGATGATGCTGCATTGGGACGTGAACAACGGCATTGCCCGCAGGGGCTGGGCGCGCAACGAGAGCGCTGTGGCGGCCATCACCCGTGCCATGGAAAAGGAACCGCTGCTCCAAGTGACCCTGCCCAACTTGGTGGACGATGAGGTGCTGAACGGCCTCAGCATCTGACGATACGCTTCATTGTGTCTTTGATGCGAAGTAGGTAGGTGCCAGGCGTTTTCAGTCAAGGGCTATGAACGCCTTTCATTTCACTTGAAATGAGTGCTTGTCAAATAGTTCAATTCTCATCGTGCGTGCCCCTACGGAGCACTTTTCGTGCCCCATAGCCAGCCCCTGCTGCCAAAAGCAGCGCTGAGAATCCATCCAGCGGCACTTCGTT
>CAZATP010000066.1:0-13199 GCA_964488095.1 uncultured Chryseobacterium sp. | reverse complement strand
CACCTCTTCCCATTCCGAACAGAGAAGTTAAGCCCACCAGCGCAGATGGTACTACAGTGACATGTGGGAGAGTATGTCGTTGCCTTAATTTATTTAGCCCCGATCACTTTTGTGGTCGGGGCTTTTTTGCTTTTATCCCTTGTCGTGAGAAGGAAATTTCTGCTTTGGCTTTCTGTCTTTTTGAAAGGGGTGTTATTGCTGCCTATCGTTGAGCAGGTTTCTGCGCAGACAGCGCTGAAGGACTCAACCGGCAACATTTATAAAAGTGATTCCTTGAAGGCCTTTGCTGTGGCATTCAATGATTTTTCAGTGCCAGGCGAGGAGGACAGACTGGTCAATAATCTTGATGGAGTTCACCGCTATTATCCTCATTTGGCATTAACTCCAGTAAGAAACGACCTGGGGAATATCGGGTCTGCGGACCATGTGGTGCTTTTTAATTTTGATAGACCCTTTGGATTTCGTTTCACTGGGTCAAGGGGGCTTTATTTGAAAAGCGTTCGAGAGAGGAATATCCTACTAAGCGATAAGGCGTTTTCAAATGTTTACTACGCCAATGGTCAGAATCAGGAGAATCAACTTCTGGTCGATTTTACGCGTGCGTTCGGAAAATCCCTTCAGGTAGGCTTCCATTTCGGACGGATTAGTTCACTGGGGTTTTACGCCAATCAGCAGACTAAGGTCACTGATTTCTCGCTATATGCCTCATTTGCCAATAAGTCTGACCGATATCGAGGGAGATTCATTTTTGATTGGCAGGACATTGATGCCGAGGAGAATGGCGGATTGCTGAACGATTCTGTTTTTGAACAGAACATCACGTCTGGAAGGGCGTTCATCCCTATTAATCTCTCCGCGGCCTCCAATCGCAGGGTGGGATTTGATATTGGTGTCGAGCAGCAATTCTTGTTGCCTCGACTATGGTCCGAGGACAGCAGTTATTATTCTAAGCGTTACATACCGTTGGTAGAGCACTCATTTGTAGTGGAGAGGTATGCACATGTCTACAGTGATGTGCCTCAGGTCGATGGTTTCTATACATCGGTATTCCGCGATAGCCTGAACACAAGGGACTCAACTGCTTTGCTTGGCGTTGTCAACGTTGTCAGGCTCCGTATAATGTCGAACGATTCGGCACTGGCCAGAGGTGCTGGTGTTCTTGATGATGCATTCGTGGGCATCGGTCACCGTTACGATCACGTCAACTTTGACAGTACCTCGTTGAATTCTTTTCACAATCTGCATGTGGAGTTCGGGGCCGGTGGGAATATTCTGGGGAAATTGCGTTGGTGGGCAAGTGACCGCTTCATGTTGGCAGGAAGGAATGTTCTGGATAATCGCATTGAAGGCGGGATGCGACTGACCTTAGGCAGATCCTCTCTTAGTGCTGATGTAGTTTACAATGCTTTCCGGCCTGACCATATCACTGAGCAATACGTGAGTAACCATTTCATGGTGTCCAATGAATTCGGAAAGACGAACCACCTCAGCACGGGTGTTCATTTCAGTCAGACCAGGTTCAGAAGTTCCATTGAGGCCAGGTATCATTTGCTTCAGAATCTCGTGGTGTTTGGCACAGACCGATTACCCTATCAGAGTGCTGCTGTTAATCAGCTGGTCGTGGTCAGAGCAAAGCAGAAGGTCAGTCTGCGGTGGTTCCATGTGGACTTGGATGCGGCAGTGCAGTTCGTGCTGAGTGGAGATGAGATTCGCGTGCCAATGGCGTTGGGACGTGGCATGGTGTACTACCAGAATGATATTTTCAAGAGAAAGCTGCGAATACAACTCGGGTATGAGGTGAGTTACTCGTCTTCCTATTTCGCTAATGCGTACAATCCCGCCATGTCTGTTTTCCACCTACAGAATGATAGGCTGGTGGGGAACTATCCATTTATGGATTTCTTCCTGAATATCAGGATAAAAACCTTTCAGGGCTTCTTCAAGATGGAGCATTGGAATGCAGGGCTCATGGGCTATACCTATTATCACGTGCCTCATTATCCAGTGAACGATATGGCTTGGAAATTCGGGGTACGTTGGGCTTTCTTGGACTGAAAATGTTGCTGTACTTGCAGCGCTGTAACTAAAATGTGCCGTAAGCGTTGAGAGTCCACGTTCTAAAGCCATCCGCAGATTGAAACCACTATTTGAATTCTACAAGGAATTGGAGCGAGACCGATTGAGTCTCATCTTCAATGGAGAAGTGACGGATGAGATTACCGATGGTATCATCCGGATTACTGATTACAATGTGAACAACATGGAGGAGCTTGCCAAAATGCGCAAGAAGGTGTCCTTCATCCTATTGGAGTGTTTTCAGAATCTGGTGAGGCACGGCAAGCCGAGCAATGCACCGCTGGAAGCGCCCTCCGCATTGTTTTCCACCCGTTTGATCGATGGGTCCAACTACGTGAGTTCCATCAATCTGATCGATGTGTCTGAGATTGATCGGCTGAAAGAGAAGCTCACCTTGGTCAATACACTTGAGAAGGACAAGCTGAAGGCACTGTATCTGGAGGTGCTCAACAACACGGAAATCAGCACCAAGGGAGGCGCAGGATTGGGACTTATCGAGATTGCCAGGAGAACCGGCCGTCCGCTCGGTTTCGATTTTGAATCACTGGATGATAACCTGTCGAATTTCTACCTGTCCATCAAACTGACCAATGACGAGGTGATTGATGACAATGGGGCGGAGGAGTCCATCCGATTCACCAAGGAGTTTGACAAGACCGTTAAGGATTCGGATATCCTGATGATTTACAAAGGAGACTTCGGAAAAGACTCCATCATGCCTATCATCCAGATCATTGAGGAACGGATCAAATCGGATGAGGATACGTCCAGCAAGGCATTTTTCCTGATTCTTGTAGAACTTTTGCAGAATGTGAGCAGGCACTCTCTGGACTCATCTCAGAAAGATGGCATCTTCTGTGTTTCCAACGATGACACAGGCTATGCCATCTCGGTGGGGAATGTGGTGGACTCGGACACGAAGAATGAGCTCATTCTGCGGATAGACGAGCTCAATGCGATGGATGCCGAACAGCTGAAGCAACTCTATAAGAAGACCCTGCGTGAAGGGACATTCAGCGACAAGGGTGGGGCGGGACTCGGCCTGATTGAGATAGCCCGCAAAAGCCGTGGTAAACTGGGGTATGAATTCGATGGTATCAACGGTGGAAAGTATTTCTTCACCTTTAACGTAAAGTTCTGACAATGCTGGAAAGGTTGCATTTAGAGGCCACTGAAGACACGCCAACGGTTGCGTTCGATGCTGAGTTGGGCACATTGGAAATCACAGGGAGGGCATTGCCCGAGGATGCGCACTCGTTCTTCTCGCCCCTGCAGGAATGGGTGGAGCGATACGTCTCAGCCCCGGCCGCTTCCACCACGGTCAACCTCCGGATTGATTATTTCAACTCTGCCGCTACCCGTTATATCTTCAATATCCTGATGGAATTGGAGGAATTGAGCATATCTGGTTCGGCTGTGAAGGTCATCTGGAATTACAGTACAGATGACGAGATGATCGCGGCCAAGGGTGAGGAATTGGCGAGCATGTTGGACATCCCTTTCGAAATGCGGCCGTTCTGAACATGTCTGCTTCCGCACATCGCAGCCTTTTCAGTGATGCCCGTGTGAGCTATGCGATGCTCGGAGCGCTGTTCGGCCTCTGCTTCCCGGTCATATCGACCATTGTCGATGTGCTTGTGCAAGGGTTGGATGTTACTTGGGGCAATCTGCTCATTGCACAGCAAACGCAGCCTTTGCACTGGGTCATCAACACCGCACCTTTGTTCTTAGGGCTGTTCGCATATGTTGCAGGCCGGAAACAGCATGAGATTGTTCTGGTGAATGAGGGACTGGAAGAGCAGGTGAGGCTGAGGACAGAGCAGTTGAGCGTACAGAATGAGGAACTCCGTGTCATCCATGGCGAACTGGAGGAGAGTCTTGAGCGTCTTTCCCAGAGCATCAATTACGCTCAGCGCATTCAAGATGCCATCGTGGCCGACATGCATGAGATGCGGTCGACTTTCCCATCGTCTGCCGTGTTCCTTCGCCCGCGGGATGTTGTCAGTGGAGATTTTCCATGGTATCTCAAGCATGGCGAGAACCACTATTTCGCAGCGGTCGATTGCACGGGACATGGTGTTCCCGGTGCGTTCATGTCCATCATCGGCTACTTCCTTCTGAACCGAATCGTTAAGGATGAGGGAATCACCGATACAGGGGAGATCCTTTGCAGTCTTCATCTGGCGGTTGTCAATCTGCTGAATCAGCGAACGGACAGCAAGATGCATGATGGGATGGACCTGGCCCTGTGCAAGGTCAATCCATCTGCCAAAGAAGTACAGTTCTCGGGTGCGTGCAACCCGGTCTATCATATCAGCGACTCGAAGTTGGCTGTCTACAAGGGTGATGTCTGGAGCATCGGTGGCGTGCAGTACAAGAAACGATGCCCATACACGTCCCAGACCTTCAGTTACGCAGAGGGTGATGCACTCGTAATGTTCACGGACGGTGTGAGCGACCAATTCAATGCAGATGGAAAGCTGAAGTTCGGGCTGGAACCCATTCGGAAAATCGTTTCCGGAGATGACACATCGCCCGTAAACACTTGGGGAAACGTGCTTGAGCAAGAAGTGGTGAAATGGATGGGCGATCACCGTCAGATGGATGATATGCTGATGATGGCGGTTCAACTATGATCCGGCTCCGTGTGTGGAAATCAGAAAGGCCCCGCTGGACTGTGTCCAACGGGGCCTTTGCTTAAGGAGATTTTACCGCTTTAGGCGGCAGCATTAGGGTCTTGTGCCGGAGCAAGGTTCTCCAGGTCGCGGTCGAAGAGATAAAGGCCTCCCTTGTCGCTACCGATCATCTCCAGCTTGTCAATCAGCGTCTGCGCTGTCTTCTCTTCCTCGATCTGCTCTGCAACATACCACTGCAGGAAGTTGTGTGTGGCGTAGTCCTTGGCCTTGAGACATTCGTCCACCAGCTCATTGATCTCGCGTGAGACCAGCTGCTCATGATCGAACACCTTCTTGAACAGTTCCTTCACCGAGCCGAAATCCTTGGCGGGCGCAGCAGACGCTGGAACGAGTGCGTGACCGCCACGGTCGTTCACGTAATGGAACAACTTGAGCATGTGGGCGCGCTCCTCATCTGCCTGTAGATAGAGGAACTTGGTTATACCGGTGAATCCATTTCTCTGAGCCCATGAGGCCATGGACAGATAGTATTGGGACGACTCGAACTCCAGTTCGATTTGACGGTTGAGATGCTTCTCAATGGACTTGCTGATCATGTTTCTGCTTTTGATAGACACAAAGGTAACAGCCGCATGTGCTTGCGTGTTCTGACATTCTGCTGTGGAAGTAATGGTATTTGCTTCGAAAGTCTCACTGAACTGTTGTTAGATGGATCCTTTTGTTTTTTGGGAACGTAAGAAATGATTGAAGAGACGTTTTCTCCCCGACCGAACCTCTTCACCTTTGTATCGAACTAAAACTAAAGCCATGAAAACATTCAATCTCCTCTTTGGGCTGGTAGCATTGCTCTCCAGTTATTCCGTTCGGGCGCAGTCGTCCCCAAACGACCTGCATGTGTCGGGCTATGTGCTTGATGCCAACGGTGCTGCCGTCAACGGACAGTACGTTTGCGTCAGCTACTTCGGTGAGAACCTGAACATACCCGACTCACTCTGCACCGTCACCAATGCCAACGGATGGTATTCCATTGTGGTGACCAATGGATCGATGACAGGGCCGAACCAGACCTTTGAGGTCGGCACCACGGATTACTGTCAGAATACCGTGAATTACCAGAGTCAACAGATATCGAACCAGCAGGGAACGGTAGATGCTGCTACGGTGAGCTTCACGCTGAACTGTGACACGAATTCTGGTGGCGGATGCAACTGTGCCGCGCAGATAGTGTCCACCGTGGCCCCCGATAGTAGTACGTACATGTTCGCGGTGGATATTCCCTGCGGAACCGCCCCCTACCAGTATCAGTGGTGGGTCAACGGGGAGGAAAGCAGCGTTGCCACTCCCGCCTACGATTTCACTGAAGATGGCGTTTATGGTGTGTGTGTGACCGTGGCCGATGCCAACGGCTGCTCTTTCAGCACCTGCGATAGCGTGTATATCGGAGCGTCATCGTGCTTTGCCTACTGGTACTACAATAGCAATCCCAACGGGGGCATCGTTGCGGGCACCGACAATCAGTTCTGGTTCTCGGGCAGCACATCCTTAGGCTCAAGCGCTTTCTGGTGGAGTGTGAGTGGTGGTGGCCTGAGTCTTACTTCCAGTCAGATGAATCCATCCTTCAATTTTCCCAATGCGGGGAACTATGAGGTTTGTCTCACCGTGATCGATTCGTTCACCATGTGCATGGACGAATTCTGTGCTCCGGTGTCTGTCATAGGCAGCAACACAGGAAGCTGCGATGCTTATTTCATGGCGGTGGACAGCAGTGGCTACAACTACTTTGTGAACTATTCGCAGGGCAGCGGTCTCAGCTATGCATGGGATTTCGGTGATGGCAATACCAGCAGTGCCATGCATCCGTGGCATCAGTATGCTCAGGAAGGCATCTATTCGGTCTGCCTCACAGTGAACGGTCTCAACTGTCAGGATTCCTTCTGCGAGACGGTGGTGGTCGGTGGCCTCAGCACCGATTCGTGTTCTGCATTCTTCTACAGCTCAGGGCCTACGCCCATCGGGCACACCTTCAGTGCCATGATGCAAAGCAATCTGTACGACTACACTTGGACCGTTGATGGCCAGTGGATGCAGAACAGCTGGACAGAACTTTATGTGCCGGGTTTCACCGAGGGTACGCACACGGTCTGCCTCACGGTGAGTTCAGACTCTTGCACGGATACTTACTGCGAGACCATCGTGATCGGCCCCGACAGCATCTGTGAGGGTATGATCTCGGGTCAGGTGTTCGCAGGCACGCTCAATCAGCCCATCGATCAGGCCATTGTGTATCTCATCACTTACGATGATCAGAACGGACAGCTTGCCGCCATGCAGGCCACTGTGGCAGATTCCATGGGATACTACTACTTCTCCAGCATCCCTTGCGGTGAGTATCTCGTCAAGGCTGCCGCCACGCAGAACAGTGCTTTCTACAGCAATCATCTGCCCACCTACTATGGCAACTCCCTTTTCTGGCAGTATGCACAGCCTATCGGGGTGAGTGAGGCCATGCCCACCGTGCAGTACGATGTTGTTCTGATCGCGGGTAACAATCCCGGGGGTCCCGGTTTCATCGGGGGCAATGTGCTGCAGGGCGCCAACAAGGTGGAGGCTGATGGAGAACCCTTGGAAGGCGTAAATGTGATGCTGTTCGACCTCTCCGGCAACGCCATCGCCTACACCTTCACGGACGCCAACGGTGAATTCGCATTCGATGGTCTGGCCTACGGTGCTTATCAGGTCTATGCCGAGATGCTCAACTATACCACCATCCCCGCAGTAGTGCAGCTCACCGCAGAGGAGCCGATGACCGAGGAACTGAACATCTTCGTGTCCGAGGAACTCATCAGCACGGGCATTGCGGAGAGCGATTTCGAGTCACTTATCGGTCAGGTGTACCCGAACCCTGCCAGTGATCTTGCCACAGTGAACCTTAATCTGGAGGAGGCGCGTCAGGTGAGCATGTCGGTGGTCGACCTGACGGGAAGGACCGTGATCACCCAAACGGTGAATCTCTCTCAGGGCGTGAACACGCACCGTCTTTCGGTGGACGGATTGGTGAGCGGATACTACATGCTCAGCATCCGCGATGCCAGTGGCGCATTCAGCGTCAACCGCAGGTTTGTGGTGAACAGGTAAGTTGTATCATCGGATCTTATCCGAGGGGCGGGACCACTGAGGTTCCGCCCCTTTTTTCACCGATCGGTCCCTTTCCGATTTTATAGGCCTCCATGTGTATGCCGAACGGAAGGAAATACTACTTTTGCTGCCCGTTCTGAAATTCTTGGGGGATTAGCTCAGCTGGCTAGAGCGTCCCGCAGCGATGCGGGAAGGTCAACGGTTCGAATCCTTTGTTTGGTTGTTTGAAAGTAATGGGGGATTAGCTCAGCTGGCTAGAGCGTCCCGCAGCGATGCGGGAAAGTCAACGGTTCGAATCCTTTGTTTGGTTGTTTGAAAGTAATGGGGGATTAGCTCAGCTGGCTAGAGCGCTTGCATGGCATGCAAGAGGTCACCGGTTCGACTCCGGTATTCTCCACAAGCCCCGATCCCGAAAGGTGTCGGGGCTTTTTTGTTCACAGAGATGTTCTATTGCTACGTCATCTACTCCGAGCGCATAGACCGTTACTACATCGGTAGCACCGAAGACATCGGACGGAGGCTGAATGACCACAACACGGGCAGAAACCCATCGACCAAACAGAAAGGGCCGTGGGTGCTCAAATGGTCAAAGGAATTCCCGACACGCGCAGAGGCGATGGTGGAGGAGAAGAGGCTGAAGTCGCGCAAAAGCAGGACGTTTCTGGAGCAGCTCATTGCACGGGGTTAGCTCAGCTGTCTTGAGCGTCCCGCAGGTTTGCGGGAAGGTCACCGGTTCGACTCCGGTATTCTCCACCAAGGCCCCGATCCCGAAAGGTTTCGGGGCTTTTTTGTTCACAGAGATGTTCTATTGCTACGTCATCTACTCCGAGCGCATAGACCGTTACTACATCGGTAGCACCGAAGACATCGGACGGAGGCTGAATGACCACAACACGGGCAGAAACCCATCGACCAAACAGAAAGGGCCGTGGGTGCTCAAATGGTCAAAGGAATTCCCGACACGCGCAGAGGCGATGGTGGAGGAGAAGAGGCTGAAGTCGCGCAAAAGCAGGACGTTTCTGGAGCAGCTCATTGCACGGGGTTAGCTCAGCTGTCTTGAGCGTCCCGCAGGTTTGCGGGAAGGTCACCGGTTCGACTCCGGTATTCTCCACCAAGGCCCCGATCCCGAAAGGTTTCGGGGCTTTTCCGTTCTTGAGCACATGTATTTCACTTTCATCCTCTACTCCGAGCGCATAGACCGTTACTACATCGGTAGCACCGAAGAAATCGTACGGAGGCTGAATGACCACCACCTCATCAGTGCAGCCCGCTGATGATGCCATCATCATCAATGTGCATGTGCTCAGATGCCGGGACGCTGGGCAGACCGGGCATCCGCATCATGCTGCCCAACATCGGAACGATGAACCCCGCTCCGGCCGCCACCTCGAATTCGCGTATCGTGACCTTGAAGTTTCGGGGGCGTCCGATCAGATGCTCATTGTCCGAGAACGACTTCTGTGTCTTGGCCATGCACACCGGCAGCCTGCCCAGCCCTATGCGCTCCAGTTGTTTCAGGTCGTTCAGCGCCTTGGGGGCATACTCCACATGCGTGGCGCCATATACCCTTGTGGCTATGGCCGATATCTTCTCCTCGATGGTAGTATCCTCCCAGTTGTAAAGAGGCCTGTAGTCATTCTCGCCACTTTCGATGGAAGCCACCACGGCATGCGCCAGCTCTTCCATGCCTGCCCCGCCAAGCGCATAGCCTTTGCAGGTGACGGCCTGAACTCCGACCCGCCCGCAGAGCGCTACAAGTGTGTCAATCTCCTCTTCCGTATCGGTATGGAAGTGGTTGATCGCTACAAGCGGCCGGAAACCGAACAGCCGCGCATTCTCAATGTGCTTCTCCAGATTGCAGAATCCGTCCTTCACCCGCTGCACATCGGGCGTGTTCAGCGCCTCGGGCCGCGCACCGCCATGGTGCCGCAGCGCACGCACCGTGGCCACGATCACCATCGCCTCCGGACGCAGTTGGCCCGACACGCATTTCAGGTTCAGGAATTTCTCCGCGCCCAGGTCGGCACCGAAACCCGCCTCCGTGATCACATAGTCGGCCAGCGACAGCCCCATTTTCGTGGCGATCAGCGTGTTGGTGCCCTGGGCGATGTTGGCGAACGGCCCGCCATGGATCAGCGCGGGGTTGCCCTCCAGCGTCTGCACCAGGTTGGGCTGCAGGGCATCTTTCAGCAGAATGGTCATCGCCTCCTGCACCTTCAGTTGGTGGGCGAACACAGGTTCATTGTCGAACGTGAACCCCACCAGTATGCGGCCAATGCGCTCCTTCAGGTCGCGCAGGTCCTTGGCCATGCACAGGATGGCCATGATCTCCGATGCCGCGGTGATGTTGAACCCCGTCTGCCGCATCATGCCATTGGCCTTGCCGCCCATGCCGGTGACCACGTCCCGCAGGCTCCGGTCGTTCATGTCCATCACCCGTTTCCAAAGCACCGTGCGCGGGTCTATCCGCACCGGGTGCTTCGGGTTCTGGATCACGTTGTCGATGATGGCCGCCAGAAAATTGTTCGCCTTCTCCACCGCGCTGAAATCGCCTGTGAAATGCAGGTTGATGTCCTCCATCGGCACCACCTGCGAACGCCCGCCACCGGCCGCGCCCCCCTTCATGCCGAACACCGGCCCCAGCGAGGGCTCCCGGATCACCACGATGCTCCGCTTCCCTATGCGGTGCATCCCCTCGTTCAGGCCGATGGACACCGTGGTCTTGCCCTCCCCGGCAGGCGTGGGGGTGATGGCCGTCACCAGAATGAGGCGACTCTTGGCCATGCGCTCCTCATCTATGAGCCGCAGGGGCAGCTTGGCCTTATACCGTCCATACAGCTCCAGGTCATCCTCCGCTATGCCCAGGCCGTGGGCCACCTCCCTGATAGGCCTCAACGTCCCAGACCGGGTGATCTCTATATCCGTCATACCCGCAAAAGTAGCGCATCGCCTCCCCGTGTTCCGGGGCAAACGGGAGCTGCTAAGGCCCCGTTGGCCAATGCTTTATTACCGTAAATGGAAAACCATCACCACAAACAAACGATGGCGCAGCCCTGCCTGAACATTCCCCTGTCCCGCGCATTTCTTTCATGCAGGATGAACGGCTTGTTTGGATAGAGAGGAATTAACGTTTTGCAGCTACCCGAAGGGCGGGACTTTTACCACAAAACTTGATTTGAAAAACTAAAGTTTGATTAATAACCAAACTGTCTTTGGAACACGAAACCCCGCCTTTTGGGTAGGTGCTGTTATAGGCAGCTTTTATAGTCCTTGTAAAATAATTTGCCATTTTGTCAACATGTCTGATGGAAGTTTTACGGTCGATAAATCAAGTTTTAATAATTGTTCAACTTTATAGGAATTAAATAGAAATAAGCTCCATTGTGCATCTATGTCGTTTAGTAATTCCTCCAAATTGTCGTCAACAGGCTTTCCTTTGTCAAATGAGTCAATGCAAAACATGTGAAACTTACTAGCCCAATTTGAAAAGTCTTGATGCGAATAGGTTGTGTCATTGGAAAGTAGTTTGTCAAGAAGTAGTTTTAAATTCTCTTTATTGAAGTCAAGTGGAATTTCCTTTGCTCCAGTTTCTTGTAGTCCACCACCTTTTGTTACTATAAATGTCATAGTCTATTGTCTGTCTTTAAAGTTGCCTATAACTCGTAAATAGACGAAGATCGGCTATCGCGGATGTGTTATTAAGTGATTGATTATGAATTAAAAGATGAGGTGATACAAGGAATGCGAACCTCAGAATCGGTGGAAAAATACTAAAAATGCGAACCCGATTCATAGGCTGTCAAGGGGGCTTTTGACCGCGGTCCCATCGCGGTCGGTCACCTTGGCGTAGATGAGCGTGGTGCGGATGTGCTCATTCTGGATGTGGCCGAGGCTCGGATAGTGCTCTGCAATACTTTGTGTGCCTTTGAGAAACGCCTTCGCGCTCCTTTGTGTTAAAGCCCATGACTTCCGCAGGAAGGCATCCGTAGCAATCCTTGGAGGTTGAGTTTGATGCGCAGTCTCTGGGCCACTGCCGCCCGGCCTCGGTCATAGCAGACGCGTCACCACCCAGCCCGTGCCATTCATCATCACCCGCATGTCAAAGTCCCTGCCCGTGCGGGTCGCCATGCGCCTCAGCATGGTGCTCGGTGATCTTCTCCGTTGCTGCCAGTCGCTCCGCTCTATCAGCAGGGCCTCGCCCACCTCCAGGTTCAGCAGGTGGGCCCGCAGAGGGGCCATTCTTCCCGGAGGGCGTGTTTCCAAGGCCGCTGCCTCCTTTTTGCTCAGTTTGCGCATCTTAGGTCTGTTTGAGTACGGTAAGGAACGTTCCCACAGGCGGTTTATTGTCCGTGGTGCGCCCCAAGTGCCTTTTTCGCCCTTCGTCAGCAAGCGAAACGGCACCCTCGCCCGCTTCCGCACCCGGCCCGCATGTTCCCGCGCAGTGCTCCGCGCACCCCGCGCAGCATGCGAAGTTCCGCGCAGGTCATCTGCAGTTCCTGCCGTGCGTCTTAGCGCAGGCGGCCTGCAACTTGCAGCGATCGGCCGAGAACTTGCAGCGATCGGGAAAGTACCTGTAGCGATCGGGAAAGTACTTGTAGCGATCGGGAAAGAACTTGCAGTGATTGTCCGTTGCGTTGGCGTACACTGCGTTACCATTTGTGTACCCTGCATTTCCATCGTTTCAAGGGCGAGAGGCCGCGTCTTGTCTTATGATGGGGCCGGTATTCCATCGGCCGTTGTCTCCGCTGCGAACATCCTACCCGTTGGTGTGTTCTCTTGCCCCATGGCCATAGCAGCACCCGTCCTCACCACCTCGGCCCTCGAAAAATCGTACGGGGAGTTCCATGCCGTGAAGGGCGTGGACCTCAGCGTGAACCGGGGCGAGATCTTCGGTCTGCTGGGGCCCAACGGGGCGGGCAAGACCACGGTGATCCGCATGCTGGTGGGCCTCATCCGCGCATCCAAGGGCGAGGTGACCTATTTCGGGCAGCTCGGCCTCAAGGACATGCAGCAGGTGCTGCCCCGCATCGGCTGCATCATCGAGGAGCCCCGGTTCTATCCCTATCTCTCCGGCCGCAAGAATCTGATGCTGGCCAGCCTTTACTATCCGAAGGAACGGGTGAAGAACCGCATCGGGGCGGTGCTGGAACTCGTGGGCCTCACCGCCCGTGCCGATGACCCCGTGAAGAACTACTCGCAGGGCATGCGCCAGCGGTTGGGCATTGCGGCCGCCATGCTGCATGACCCCGAGCTCATCATCCTCGATGAGCCCACCAACGGCCTCGACCCGCAGGGCATCATCGAGCTGCGCAGACTCATCATCCGCCTCAAGGAGGAAATGGGCAAGACGGT
>CAZATP010000065.1:0-14275 GCA_964488095.1 uncultured Chryseobacterium sp. | reverse complement strand
GGGACCGATTACTTCACGCTCATGCGCTTAGTGATGGTGTTACCGTTGTTGCGCAAAGTGTAAACGTACATGCCCGAAGAGAGTTTGCTGGCATCGAAACGGTACTCATTGATACCTGCTTCTGCGCTTACCACTTCAGAAAGAACAACTACACCCAGCATGTTGTAGATAGCTACCTCAACGTTGCTGCTGGTAGGCGTGTTGAAGTTGATGATGGTTTCACCGGTAGCAGGGTTTGGGAAGCTCTGACCCACATCGAAACGGCTTGTGCTAAGCATGTCAGCTACACCAGTGGCAGCGTAAACACGGAGAACGTAGTCGTCCACCTGAAGGGCACCACCACCGAGGTTCTCGGGAACAGAGCTCAACCAAGCACCATTCGGGATGAGGAAGCTGATATCAGGGCTGCTGCAAGCGATACGGGCATCCACAGAAACCACCAGCGGATAGTTGGTGAAACCTGTTGCAGGAGCTGCGGCAGAAACAGCAGCAGCATCAGCAGTGATGGACATACAGCCCTGAACAGGAGTAAGGGAAGCACAGGCACCACCTACACCACCATTGTACCAAGTGAGATCGGCCTCGGTCCAAGTGGTTCCACCTGCGGTCCACTCAAAACCTTCTGGCTGACCAGTGATGCTCAGAATCTTGAAGGCATCAATCTTGATGTTCACGTTGCCGCCAAGTGGGTTTGGAACCACGGTGTCCACGAAGGTCTTGATGTCAATTTGAGTCTGGAAGTCAACACCTGCAAGCGGACCTGCTTCGATGAACTCAAGGCTGTCTGGGAAAAGACCGAACGGAGAATCCACGTAAGCGGGGTTCGGTGTGCACTGGGCCATGGCCATTCCGGCTGAGAACAGACCGGCAGAAAGGGTAAGTAGAACTTTTTTCATGATGATTTGGTTAGGATGATTGGTTTGGTAAAGGAAAGGATTATTCTTCGTTGTCAAGGTCTCGCTCCACTTGTTCCATGGCCAGAAAATCTATCGCCTCGGCCAGCGTGGGAGTGATGTTGAGAATGGTGTCCAGTTGAGAGATCGAGATGAGTTTGGAGACGGATCTCTGAAGTCCGCAGAGGATGAATGACCCGCCTGAGTTCTTGCATAGACGATTGGCCACCAGAATGGCACTGAGACCGGAACTGTCACAGTATCTTGTTTCGGAGAGGTCAATGATGATGCTCTTGAAGTCATCTGCGTTCAGAACCACCAGTTCGGATTTCAGAGCTGGCGAAATCTGGCTGTCGAGTTTCTCGTTGGTCACACGGACCACGGCATAACCCTCCTTTTTCTCGATTTCAAAATTCATTGTCCGTGCAGCTTTGGTGCGAAATTAAAAATAATCGGGTTGTATCTCTTCAGGTCGGGAACGTATATCATTCAACGCGCCCTGCAAGGAGGTAAAGCACCGCCATTCTGACAGCTACACCGTTCTGAACCTGATCGAGGATGATGGCCTGTGGGCTGTCAGCCACATCTGAGGTGATCTCCACACCTCTGTTGATTGGGCCGGGGTGCATGATGATAAGCTCTTTGCCCAGTTCCTTAAGTATCTTGGTCGTAAGCCCATAGTTCTGAGCGTATTCGCGCAGCGAGGGGAAATACTGCACATCCTGACGCTCCAACTGAATGCGCAGCATGTTCGCCACATCGCACCATTTCAAGGCCTGCCTCAGGTCATGCGTCACCTGCACACCGAGCGATCGGATGTGTTTGGGGATGAGTGTGGCTGGACCGCATACCATCACTTCGGCCCCGAGTTTCTGAAGGGCAAAAATGTTGGAAAGAGCTACCCGTGAGTGAAGGATGTCTCCGATGATGGCCACCTTCCTGCCGCGCACCTCTCCCAGTTTCTCCCGGATGGAATAGGCGTCCAATAACGCCTGGGTGGGATGCTCGTGCGCTCCGTCACCGGCATTCACGATGATGGCATTGACGTGGCGCGAGAGGAATTCACCTGCCCCGGCATCCGGATGACGCATCACCACCATGTCCACCTTCATGGCCAGGATGTTGTTCACCGTGTCCACCAGCGTCTCGCCTTTTTTCACGGACGATCCCGAGGCAGAGAAGTTGATCACATCGGCAGACAGACGCTTCTCTGCCAGTTCGAACGAGAGTTTGGTGCGGGTGGAGTTCTCGAAGAACAGATTCGCGATGGTGATGTCGCGCAGGGAAGGGACTTTCTTGATCGGGCGGTTGATGACGTCCTTGAATGTGTCCGCAGTCTTGAAAATCAGTTCAATGTCCTCTGTGGTGAGGTGTTTGATTCCCAACAGATGCTTGACAGACAGCCCGCTCATTCTTTTCCTTCTGAATAAAGTTGTACCGAATCGTTCTCACCATTCTCTGTGATGGTCACCTCTACACGTTCGGAGACGATGGTGTCAATCCGTTTGCCCACATAGTTGGGCTCAATGGGCAGCTGTCTGCTGAACCTGCGGTCGATGAGCACCACCAACTCGACCAGGGCTGGTCTTCCGAAAGCCATCATGGCATCGAGGCCCGCGCGTATGGTGCGGCCGGTGAAAAGCACATCATCAATAAGGATGACCTTTTTCCCCTCCAGCAGGAAATCCATTTTCATGGGTGAGGGAATGATAGGCTCACTTCTTCTTCTGTGGTCGTCCCGGTTGAAGGTCACATCCAGTTCGCCCAGAGGTATGCCTGTGTTGCCTGTGAGTTCTGTGAGCCGCGCCTTGATGCGTCTGGCGAGGTAGATGCCCCTTGGCTGTAGCCCCACCAGCACTGATTCGCTGAAATCGTTGTGATTCTCAATGAGCTGATAGCAGATGCGCTCCACAGAGAGGGCAAGCTGTGTGTGGTCGAGAATGATGCGGGGTTGCATGCTCATTGGCAGTCGGGCAAACTTACTTCAAATGTGCGGGAATATGGAGGTGGTGATGCGCTAAATCCTCGCCTCCGCTAAAAACGAAGAGGCCCGTCCTTTTGCGGAACGGGCCTCTTGATTCATGAGCCGGATAAGAAGATTACTTCTTCTTTTTCTTCTCAGACTCTTCCATTTCAGACTTCAGGTTGGCCAGTGCATCGAGGTCGCCCAAAGTGGTCTTCTCAATGCTGCTCTGAACCTTCTTCACACTCTTGGCAGTGGATGCAGCAGCTTCTTTCTTGTCATTCTGCTCACCCTGCTTGGCCTCGTAGGCGGCATCAGAGTGGATTTTGGCATGAGAAACCACCACACGCTTGGTGTCCTTGCTGAACTCGATCACTTCGAAATCAGCGGTCTCCTCGTTAACAAGGTCTGTACCATCGGCTTTCTTCATGTGACGCTTCGGTGCGAAACCTTCAACGCCATAAGGAAGCATTACAGTGGCACCCTTGTCGTTAGATGAGGTGACCGTGCCTTTGTGCACGCTGCCCACGTTGAAGACGGTCTCGAAAGTGTCCCATGGGTTCTCTTCCAACTGCTTGTGACCAAGGCTCAACCTGCGGTTCTCCATGTCCACCTCAAGCACAACCACGTTGATCTCGGCTCCGATGCTGGTGAATTCAGACGGATGCTTGATCTTCTTGTTCCAAGAGAGGTCAGAGATGTGGATGAGACCATCAACACCCTCCACCAGCTCTGCGAAAATGCCGAAGTTGGTGAAGCTGCGCACCTTGGCGGTGTGCTGCGAACCTACGGGGTACTTGGTGGTGATGTCGTTCCATGGGTCTGGGGTGAGCTGCTTCATGCCGAGTGACATTTTGCGCTCCTCGCGGTCCATGGTGAGAACCACACACTCCACCTCCTGACCTACTTTCAGGAAGTCCTGAGCAGTGCGCAGGTGCTGGCTCCAGCTCATCTCTGACACGTGAAGGAGACCTTCAACGCCTGGCGCAACCTCTACGAATGCACCGTAGTCGGCAATGACGACCACTTTGCCTTTCACCTTGTCACCGATGTTCACAGTCTCGCTGAGTGCATCCCATGGGTGAGCGGAGAGCTGCTTGATACCGAGAGCGATACGCTTTTTCTCATCATCGAAGTCAAGGATGACCACGTTGATCTTGGAGTCAAGCTGAACAATCTCTTCCGGATGTGCCACGCGGCCCCAGCTGAGGTCGGTGATGTGCACAAGGCCGTCCACGCCACCAAGGTCGATGAACACACCATAGGAGGTGATGTTCTTGACGGTGCCTTCGAGAATCTGACCTTTCTCCAGTTTGGAGATGATGTCCTTCTTCTGCGCTTCGAGCTCGGCCTGAATAAGGGCCTTGTGAGATACCACCACGTTCTTGAACTCCTGGTTGATCTTCACAACCTTGAATTCCATGGTCTTACCCACATACACATCGTAGTCGCGGATAGGCTTCACATCGATCTGAGAGCCTGGGAGGAACGCCTCGATACCGAATACCTCGGCAATGAGACCGCCCTTCGTACGGCACTTGATCTGACCAGTGATGATCTCATCGTTCTCCAGAGCCGCATTGACACGGTCCCAAGAGCGCAGAGCACGGGCCTTCTTGTGAGAGAGCACAAGCTGGCCATTGGCATCCTCAACACGTTCCACGTACACTTCGATAGGGTCGCCCACCGCGTAGTCAGGGTTGTAGCGCACTTCGCTCAGGGCGATGGCACCTTCCGACTTGCCACCGATGGTGACGATGAGTTCCTTCTTGGTCTTGGCGATGATCCTGCCGTCCAGCACGTCCTGTGGGGCGATGGAGTTCAGCGTTGCGTTGTACATCGCCTCGATCTCCTGGCGCTTCTCAGGGGAGTAGACCTCCTGACGCTTGCCGATGCTGTTCCAGTCAAAATCGGCTGGTGGAGTGGTGATCCTTTCGGATTTCTTCTTGGCAGGTGCCTCGGCAACGACCGTTTCCGCTACTTCTGGGGTGGCTGCGGTGTTCTCCACGTTCTCGGAAACCTCAACGGTCTCCTTTTCCTTGTTTTCTTCTGCCATTTGGCAAATGATTGTATCTCAGCGCTCCCGTGCAGCTGAGAGTTGTTTTTCTTAAGTCCGGTGATCGGGAGATGGACCCTCCAATTTTTGGAGGCGCAAATGTACTTCAAATTTCAGTGCGGGGATAGAAACGGAGTGTTGATGTTCGTCCATCGTAAGGGGTTGATTTACAAATTCAAAACCCCTAACGGCAGGCCATCCATGATGCTGCCGGCAGTTCATTGATCGCTGGACGGGGATGGAGTGCCACAAAAAATCATGGGGCCGAGTGGCCGTGCACAGGGCTTTATTACTTTTGTCGCCCCAAACGGTGGTTGTAGCTCAGTTGGTTAGAGCGCTGGATTGTGGTTCCGGAGGTCGTGGGTTCGAGCCCCATCATCCACCCGCGTTTGTGAAAGCCTCAGAACTTCGGTTCTGGGGCTTTTTTCTTTCCAGGCCTCCACGGAGCGGTTGCCCCACCTCATAGCTTTGCAGGCCTCATCCTCGGGATGACGGTTCTTTTCCCCCATTTGTAATCACATCCCTCATCTCCCATGGTTGTTCAATTCAATTTCCCCACTGTTGTACGGTTCGGTGCAGGTGCCATCGCAGAGCTTCCCGGTCATCTCAAGGATGCCGGTGTTAAAAGGCCTTTGGTCGTTACCGACCCCTTGGTTGCCAAGCTCCCATTCTTCCTTGATATTCTGGACAGTCTGCAATCGGCCGGGCTGGTGACCACGGTGTATCACGACATGCACAAGAACCCTGTCAAATCGGACGTGCTGAACGGCAAGGCAGCATTTGCCGGGAATGGTTGTGACGGCATCATCGGCATCGGAGGCGGTGTGGCGCTCGATGTGGCCCGTGCCATTGCCCTCGCCATCAACCACCATCGCGACCTTTTTGATTACGATGACCTCATCGGTGGCGACCAGTATGTGACCGAGGAGGTGCCTTATTTCGTCACCGTGCCCACCACCAGTGGAACGGGCAGCGAGGTGGGCCGCAGTGCCATCATTGCCGATGATGTGACCCATCAGAAGAAGATTCTCTTCTCCCCGAAATTATTGGCGAAGCGTGTGTTCGCTGACCCTGCGCTCACGGTCGGTCTTCCACCGTTCGTGACGGCCGCCACGGGCATGGATGCGCTGACGCACAACATGGAGGCCTATCTGGCGAAGAATTACCATCCGATGTGCGATGGCATTGCGTTGGAAGGCATTCGCCTCATAGCAGGTTCCATTGTGAAGGCCACGCACGAGGGAGACAACCTTCAGGCGCGGGCCGATATGCTGTTGGCGAGTCTGATGGGGGCGGTGGCGTTCCAGAAGGGGCTCGGAGTGGTGCATTCCTTGGCCCACCCGATGTCGCAGTTGTTGGATACCCACCATGGACTGGCCAACGCGGTCAATCTTCCCTACGGCATGCGGTTCAACCTTTCGGGGTTTGAGGGCCGCTTCGAGGCGATGGCCCATGCCTTCGGCCTGAAGGGCGGCAACGGAACCCAGCTCATCGATGCCCTTTTCGCGCTCAACGAGCGGTTGGGCCTGCCCACTCGTCTGCGTGATGTAGGGGTGGAGGAGAAACATCTGGAGGAGCTCTCCGACCTGGCCTTCGCTGACTTCTGCCATCCGAACAATCCGAAGCCGGTGTCGCGTGCAGATTTCAGGCGCATCTACGGTGAGGCGTTCTGATCGCCCTGACCGTCTTCCTATTATATGGGGCATTGATTTCCTTTGACTGCTGATGGGCAGCCGTATCGGAATGCAGACTTGGGGCAGCGATGGGGACATCCTGCCCTTTCTTGCGCTTGCCGGAGGTCTGGCGAAGGCCGGGCACACGGTCACGGTGGTCTGCACCAGTGTGGACGGGAAGGACTACTCCCATTGGGGCGAGGCCGGAGGTTTCCGCGTGGTGACGGTGAACGCAGCGATCGTATCGGACCGGAATCTTTACGCCCTCACGCATTTCACCGACCCGCTCTCCGAACTGCGCGCCCTGCTCGACACGTGCTTCGAACCATTGGTGGAAAAGATGTTCTTGGCCTCGGATGCGCTGTGTGCCGAGCATGAACTGGTGGTGGGCCATGTGCTGTGTCATA
Organism: uncultured Chryseobacterium sp.; assembly: GCA_964488095.1. Classification (GTDB taxonomy): domain Bacteria; phylum Bacteroidota; class Bacteroidia; order UBA10329; family UBA10329; genus UBA10329. The sequence goes on along the minus strand of CAZATP010000065.1, from coordinate 7,283 downwards.
CGCTGCTCACCGCGTCCATTCTGCATGCACGGCCGAGGGTGGTGCTTGCGCTTTCGCCCATGGTGCTACGCACCAGCACCGAAAGCCCATTGGGCTTTGACCTCGGTCGGGTACTCAACAGCATGCTCTGGGAGTTGGGCGGTGCGGTGATGACACGTGCACTGTTCCCAAGGTCGAAGGAGCTGAGGCGGGAAAAGGGACTTCCAGCTCTGCGCAGCCTACAAAAGGAATTGTTCTCCTCTCCGCTACTCACCATGGTGGCATGCAGCAAAGCTCTCTGCCCACGTCCGGATGATTGGGGCCCGAATATCCACACCATCGGTTTCCTGAATGTGCCGCGCATGTCCGACTGGCAGATGTCCAGCGGACTGGCGGAATTCCTGAGGGAAGGCCCTGCTCCGGTCTACACGACCTTCGGCACATGCATGCAGTTCGACCGTGAGGAGAACATCCGCTTGTTGAAAGAAGCGGCCACGATTTCCGGCCAAAGGGCCATCATTCAAGTGGACGGACAATCGGAGGGAAGTCTGGGCGATGGGGTCTATGGTGTGGGGCGGACAGACCACGCCAGTATCTTCCCGCTGTGCTCGGCCATTGTGCATCATGGTGGAGCGGGTACCACGCAGTCGGCTCTGTTGACCGGAGTGCCATCGGTGGTGGTGCCTCATGCTTACGATCAGCACGATTGGGCGAAGAGGCTGCACTGGGCGGGCGCTGCTCCTGCGCCTTTGAAGCGGAGGGGTGTGAGTCCGGAGAAACTGGCCGATAGAATAAAAGAGGCCGTCCGTTCAGAAAAACTGCGCGATCGGGCCGCGCAACTGTCCGCTATAATGAAGAAGGAGGATGGGGTGCAAGAAGCAGTGAGGCTTATCGGCTCACTTCTGAAGCGTGGCTGATGGGCTCAGGTCTTCTGCTTCTTCTTCTTGGCCGCAGGGAAGAGGATGTTGTTCAGAATGAGCCTATATCCCGGTGAGTTGGGGTGCAGGTTCAGGTCGGTGGGCGGGTCGTAGACGAAGTGCTGGTAGTCTTCCGGGTCGTGGCCGCCATACCAGCTCCACTGGCCTTTGCCCAGTGTGCCGTGGATGTAGCGTGCTTCATTGAGCGATTTGTTCTCGCCCATGATGAGCACCCCGGGCTTGATGTATTCCTTGCAGAACGAGGTGGTCTGCCCCATGAATCCTTTGATGATGCTCTCGTGGTTCTGCGTGAGCATGGAGGGCACGGGGTCCCATTTGGCCGAGAACTCGAAGAGGGTGAAGAGGTCGTTGGTCTCGGTAACCTTGCCCTGTCTGCGCTGGGTGGCGTCAATGTTGGAGAACTCGTACTCGGCAGGGTTGGTGCTCAGTCTGAAATCCTTGAAGGCAACGCAGTTGTGGTAGTCCAACTTGCTGTTGTAGTCGGGGGTGGTGCCATCGCCATCGAACATCGGCTCGCAGATGTCGAGCTCGTGGGCCGCGAGGGCGATATCGTAGCTGTCGGTGGCTGAGCACATGGCGAACATGAACCCGCCCCCGATGACGAACTCCTTAATCTTGTTGGTGACGGCCAGTTTGAGGGCCGAAACCTTGTTGAACCCGTTGCGCTTGGCAATGCCCTCGAGGTATTTCTCCTGCTCCAGATACCAAGGGGCGGTCTTGTAGGCGCTCCAGAACCGTCCATACTGCCCGGTGAAGTCCTCGTGGTGCAGGTGCAGCCAGTCATAGAGCAGCAGTTTGGCGTTGAGCACCTCGTCATCATAGATCACATCGTAGGGCACCTCGGCATAGGTGAGCACGAGGGTGACGGCATCGTCCCAAGGCTGTTTTCCCTGCGGACTGTAGACGGCCACGCGGGGCACCTTCTCCAATCGCGCCACGTCCATGTTGAGCTCGGGGTCGGATATCTGGGTGAGGATGGCGGTGGCCTGCACATCGGCAATGATCTCGAAGCTGACGCCACGGATGATGCATTCCTTCTCCACCTCGGCCGCGTGCTTGCACATGAAGCTGCCCCCGCGGTAGTTGAGCAGCCAGTCGACCTCCAGGTTGCGTTGCAGTGTCCAGTAGGCGATGCCGTAGGCTTTCAGGTGGTTCTTCTGATTGCCGTCCATGGGGATGAGTATGTAGGAGGCGTAGAGGGCCTGTGTGATGAGCATGAGGCCCACTACCATTGCTATCCTTGGCATCTTCATGGGGACAAAGGTATCCAATGTGGATGAGCAGGGGGGAGGTTTAAGGTTTAAGGTTGGGGAGAAGGTTCTGGCGACAATGGGGAAAATGAAAAATGGGGAAATGGTGGCGGGGACCCTTTGACAGGCTCAGGAAAGGATGTCACCTAGTAGTAGGCAAGGGAAAGACATTCGCGCCTCATCGCGCTACAACCCTTGCAAACACTGGATTCGATTCCATCAGTATACATACGTAAGAGTTACGGGAGCACTTGGATAGACCCGAATGCGTCTGTGGTTTCCACAGACGCATTCTGATAGACCTGAACACATCTGTGGAGATTCCCCGCTTGCGCCAGACTGTTACGTTGGCCCCGCCATCGCACGTCTACCGCCTCGGGAGGATATGGCTATTATACAAATCTCCATTGTAAACCTGTAACATATTGCCATTCAGGGGTACACACCTTTGAATCACCACAAAAATTCATTTGTGGTGCTAAAAACAAGTGTCATGAGCATCAATAAAAATGAAGATCAGCACCGTCCAGGTTCTACTTCGCCAAACGGACCATCAGAAAATGGTAAGAAAAAAGTGACGGATCCTAAGAATCCATCTGCGCAAGAAGGGAAGAAGCCGGGAACTGACTCAGAGAAGAAAAGCACCTTCGGCAAGCGTTAAGCTATCTGAGTCTGCATGATTTCAAGGCCTCATGCCCCCATTGGCATGGGGCTTTGGATGTGGTGTCCGCCCGCAGTTCAGCTTGGTCAAACTCCGAGAGTCTGACAAAGCTCACCGCATGGCAACGCCCGAAGCAATGGGCCTAAGGCTCAGAAGGGCGAGTCGTCATCCTCCAGATCCCGCATGGAGTCCATCTTGGACATGCGGGTGACCACCGCAGGGCCGGCATCGAACTCGGCCGAGCGTGGTAGGGCGGCCGGCCCGCCTATGTTGAAGGCTGCGTCATCGTAGTCGGTGAACTTGGCCAGATGGTTGATGAACCGCAGGGGCACGGTGGCGGTGGCCCCGGCCCTGTTCTTGGCGATGATGAGCTCGGTGAGGCCCTGGGTGGGCAGGTTGGTGTCCTCCGACATTTCGATGCCGTAGTATTCCGGGCGGTAGAGGAACATGACCATGTCGGCATCCTGCTCGATGGCTCCCGATTCGCGGAGGTCGGAGAGCATGGGCTTCTTGTTGCCGCCCCGGGTCTCCACCGCACGGCTGAGCTGCGACAGGGCGATGACGGGTATCTCCAGTTCCTTGGCGATACTTTTGAGCGAGCGCGAGATGGTGCTGATCTCCTGCTCTCGGTTGCCCCCGTTGCCGCCCGCGCTCATCAGCTGCAGGTAGTCGATGATGACCATCTCGATGTTGTGCTGCGCCTTGAGCCTGCGGCATTTGGCGCGGAGTTCGAATACGGAGAGGGCGGCCGTGTCGTCAATGAAAAGGGGCGCCTCTGAGAGTTGCTTGAGGGAGCTGTGCAGGTGGTCCCAGTCGCCTTTGGTGAGCTGGCCTTTCTTGAGCTTGTCGCTGTCGATGCCCGATTCGCTGGCAATGAGGCGGTTGACGAGCTGAATGGAGGCCATTTCGAGCGAGAACAGGGCCACGGGTCGCTTGTGCTCCACCGCCATGTTGCGGGCCATGGTGAGCACGAACGAGGTCTTACCCATGGCGGGGCGGGCCGCGATGATGAGCAGGTCGCTGGGCTGCCAGCCGCCTGTGATGCGGTCGAGGTCGGTGTAGCCCGATGGCACGCCTGTGACCCCGCCTTCCTTCTTGCTGGCCTCCTCCACCACTTTCAGGGCCTGGTTCACGAGGCTCGACATGGAGTCGTAGCTCTTGCGTAGGTTGCCCTCGGCCACTGCAAAGAGGCTGGTCTCGGCCTTGTCGAGCAGTTCGAGCACATCGGTGGTGTCCTCAAAGGCCTCGTGGTAGATGTCGCCCGACACGCGTATCAGCTCGCGCTGAATGTGCTTCTGGGCGATGATGCGGGCGTGGTATTCGGCATTGGCCGAGCTCGCCACGCGGTCGGTGAGCTTGCTGACGTAGTAGGGGCCGCCCACCAGGTCGAGCATGCCGGCCTTCTTGAGCCAGGCTGTGACGGTGAGGATGTCGATGGGCTCGCTCTTGCTGAAGAGGTCGAGGATGGCCTCGAAGATGCGCTGGTGCTCCAGTTTGTAGAAGCTCTCGGGCTTGAGGATCTCGACCACATCGGTCAGCGCCTCGCTCTCCAGCATCAGAGCGCCCAGCACGGCATCCTCCAGCTCTACCGCGTTGGGCGGCACTTTCCCGTGCTCCATCGTGGGTATGGGGCTGGTGTAGGTACGTTTGGTGGCAAGCCGTTGTCTGTTGTCCTTGATCATCTTCGTTCTTACTTCTTCTTTCCCGGGCCTTTGAGCAGCTCGATCTTCTGTTTCCTTTCCTTCTCCATGTCCACCATCATCTGGATGGCCCAATGGATGGCCGCACCCAATGCTGCCAACAGCAGCAGTCCTGCAACCACTTTGGGCAATTGCTTGCGGATGAACTTCTTCGCGTAGAAGAACCGCGGCCTTTCCTTGATGCGTATGCGTTCGCGATAGCGGATACGCACCTTCTTCTTTCTGCGCTCGGGCCGATTCCCGAACCCGTCAGCGGTGTCCTCCATCCGTTCTCCTTTACGTTTTTCGCGGACCTCCAAAGGAACGGATAACCCCGCGATGCGCATGGCCCACTTATGCACATTCATGCCGTTGAAAAGGAGTGGATAACTTTAGCACGTGATTTCCCTGCTCCGCCCGGTCCTGTTCTCCCTATTGTGCATCATGTTGCTGGATGCCTGCGATGACGGGGATGCGGAGCCGCCCATGGTCACCGTCACTGCCCCCTCGGAGAATGCCTATTTCGCTGTTTTCGATACGGTGGAGGTGGCCTATCAGGTGTCGGACGACCGAGGGGTGCAATCGGTCACCGTGAAGCTGGTCAATCAGGATTTCATCCCCGTGGCAGGACAGGTGACGCAATCGATAGGCAAGTTGAGTCATAGCGGCATTGCCCTGCTGGTGATCGACAACAGGCAGTTGGAGTCGGGCAAGTATTTCATCCTGGTCACTGCCACAGACGGCACGAATGACCGCAATGCGTATCGGGAGATTCAGGTGGCCGCCCATCCCTTCGCTCTGCGGGCCGTTTTCATGGCCGATAGGAACAGCTCGGGACAGGGCACGCTCTACAGGGTGGATTCCCTCTATGGTTCCATCACGCCCTTCGCCATGCCCGGTCAGGACATTGGCCGTGTCTGCGTGAGTTCGGCCCGCGACAGGGTCACGGTGGCAGGCGTGAAAGGCACGGGCATCATTCAGTACGACCTGCTCGGCACCGGACAGCGTTGGACGGCCTCGGCCAATAATCAGCCCCCTGCGGCCACTTACCACGACATGGTGTCGGACGGGGCCAACCTGTTCGTGTCCCTCTACACCCGCGAGGTGCGTGGCTATACATTGGATGGGGCCCTCATTCTCAACCGTCAGTTCGACAACGACCGGCCCTACACGCTCTATGCGGATGAGACGCATGTGATGGTGGAGCTGCGCGAGATCGGGGGCGGACAGAACAGGCTGCTGGTGCTGCGGCAGGGCAATTTCTCGGAGAAATGGCTGGTGACCCTTCCGATGGAGATTGCCGCCATCTGCAGGCGCAGCGGCGGCGAGGTGTTCATCTTCGGCAATCAGGACGGTCAGGCCATGGTGCTGCTTTATGATGCCGAATCCAATGGGTGGTGGGAGCCCCGTCAGTTGCCGCAGGGCAGGGTGCTCCATGCGGTGAAGGGCGAGGGGCAGACCTATTTTCTGGCGCTTGAATCGGGGCTTTATGCCTACACCTACAGTCCGAACTACCTCAATTCCGTACGCCTGGGCGAGGTGTTCCAGCGGCTCGTTTTCAATCGTGCCGAAGGGCTGCTCCTCGGGGCCAAGGGCAGCACACTGCTGGTCATGGCCCCACAGCAGGGCGCAGTGGTGAGCGCACTCAACCATACCGACAGCATCACAGACCTTGATATACGCTACACCAAATGAGTAGGTCAGAAGCACTCCGGACAGCGGCTCTGGTCATCCGTGACTGTTTTGATAATTATCACTTCTCGTTCAAGGCCCTCACGCGTCATGCAGGGAAGGTGTTCGCCCTGCGCGACTGGACTGCCATTCCCGACCTTACGAAGGGCCGGCAGAGCCTCTATCTGAGCAGTGTGCGTGGAACGGCCGAACGGGTCACCGCCATTCTGGGAGATGCTATTCACGACCATGATACGTGGGTGGTGCTGAAGTCGGAGTTCGGAGCGTCCATCGAAGGACGGAGGGATGCGCCCATCGTGCAGAGTTTTTTCAATTCTGTGCTGCGCAAGATGTTCCGCACCGAGGGCATCGACCCCGACACGGGATTCATGGATCTGCAACGCAGACTCATGGTCATCGGAGACCCGCCAGAGCCGGTCTATGACCGTTTCTATCTGGGGAGGGACGATCTGGAGATACTTTGGGCGCGCATTCTGCGCTCCTACAGTTTCTCGTTCAGATTCCAGGATTTCGACCGTGATGTGGAACGCATCTCACAGGCCATCCGGGCGCATGTTGTCGAGAAGTTCGGGAGGCAGGAGGAGGTGGACCAGCTGGACATGGTGCGGTCGGTGTTCTACCGCAACAAAGGGGCCTATCTGGTAGGTAAGATATCCAAGGGCAATGTGCACATCCCTGTGGTGCTGCCCCTGCTGCATCATGAGGATGGCGTGGCGGTGGACGGGGTGCTGCTCTCCAAGGATGAGATCGCGGTCATCTTCAGCTTCAGTCGGAGTTACTTCTTCGTGGAGAGCGAGAGCCCCGTGGACCTTATCCACTTCCTGCGGCCATTGATGTCGCACAAGAATCTCTCGGAGCTGTATGCCAGCATCGGCTACGACCGTCATTCCAAGACGGTGCTGTTCAAAGAGATCCATCAGCATCTCGAGCGTTCGGACGACCAGTTCGTGGTGGCGCCCGGCACCAAGGGCATGGTCATGGCCGTGTTCACGCTACCCAATTTTCCGGTGGTGTTCAAAGTGATCCGTGACAAGTTCGGCCCAACGAAGAATTTCGACCGCCAGCACGTCATCGACAGCTATCG
>CAZATP010000064.1:0-14348 GCA_964488095.1 uncultured Chryseobacterium sp. | reverse complement strand
CAGGTGCACAGGGCCCACAGGGCGATCAAGGACCGATAGGCCTGACCGGTGCACAGGGCCCACAGGGCGATCAAGGACCGATAGGTCTTACAGGTGCAGTCGGACCAGCAGGTGCAGTAGGACCAGCAGGTGCAGCAGGGCCAGCCGGTGCAGTTGGACCAGCAGGTGCAGTAGGCCCAGCAGGGCCAGCCGGTGCAGCGGGACCAGCGGGAGCAGTTGGTCCAGCAGGACCAGCAGGTGCAGTAGGGCCAGCAGGTGCAGTCGGACCAGCAGGTCCTGCTGGACCGCAGGGTGCGCAAGGCATTCAGGGTGTGGCTGGGCCACAAGGACCGGCAGGCCCCATTCAACAGGTGACTGGACGAAGTAGTGGAATCTCTTTCATACCATCTGCAAGTGCCACTTGGCAAACTGCTGCTACTGTCACAGTGACCTCCAATGGAAACAATGTCTATGTATCCGCATCAGGATTCAGCCTGCTTGATGCGGATTTCGCTGGGTACAGAATTCTAAGGGATGGCTCGGTGAACGTAACTGAGAGCTTTCACGATGCGTGGGCGATAGCATTTGGTCAGTTCACGTGGAACTTTGCTCTTTCCGGTTTGGACGTGGGCGTAGGAGCTGGTTCACATACCTACACGCTACAGATGTTTGTGAGCGACTCACCTACGTTCAATGAGATATTTGATGGAGAAATGGCCGTCATTGAAATCAACGAGTAAGAATTGCTCTCCTATCATTCGACTTAAGCAACACAAAATGAAGAACACCATTTTTTTCTCCGCTTTCTTTTCATTGTTGGCGATAAGCTCACTTAATTGCTTTGGACAGATTTCGCGATCCGGGGAGATTGAAAAGCGTCTCGCGGAGCGGAATATCCCAGGTGCACAGCTTGGTTCTCTTGTCTGTGAGGACAACTCTGGCAAATGGACGCTTTGCAGCGGTGCATTGGATGAGACCGTCCTTGGCGTGGTGACCAACGTGCCGTACATCACTGTGAACAAGCCTGCCGATCCGAAGGGCAGCAAAAACATTTTTGCAGCCTTCGTCTCGTCTGAAAATGGGGCCATTGTGGCAGGTGACCGGCTTATTGCTCACAAAGGCGGTGTGCTGGCCAAAGCAAAGGAAGATTCGAATTTTATTGAAAATTACGCGGTTGCATTGGAGCATTTCGATTCTGGCACTGGTAGGATAAAAGTGCGATTGATAAACAAGTAACGCTTTGGCCTGTCAAACCTTGTTGAATCGATTTCCCATGATCAAAAAAGCATTGACACTCGGGTCATTAAGTCTTTCCGTCTCATTACTCTTCCCTTTCTGTGCAGTCGCTCAATTCGTTGTTCAGAACAACGGGGCTCTCGTCACGGTAAATTCAGGCTGTGTGGCAACGGTCAAGACCGGCAACCTGATCAATGGTAACGGCACGTTGAATAATGCGGGCGACCTCACAGTGGAAGGCAACCTGGTGAACAACGCCCAGTTGTCAGGCGGAGGCGGCAATAGCGGCATCTTTCGTGTTCAAGGAAACTGGGTGAACAATCAGACCTTCACTGCAGATCAGAGCACTGTAGTACTTAATGGAGCAGTGCAGAGCATTGCAGGAACAGCCATTTCCAGTTTCTACAACCTCACCCTTGGAGGCATTGGCATCAAATCATTGGTCGGGGTGAATGCAAACGTTTCGGGAACGCTGCAGCTCTCTGGCCTTGAATTGGCCACCCAGGGAAATGTGCTCCGTGTGCAGAATCCTGCTCCCGCTGCCATCAATGCAGGAGGAGGATTTGTGAGCAGCACAGGCAATGGCCGATTGGCATGGGACATGAACTCCACTGCAACAAGGGTCTTCCCGTTGGGCAGCAGTGCGGGCACTCCGAGGATCCGTCCTGTGGCCATCACACCGACAACCACCTCACCGGCCACTTTCGCTGCGCGTATGGCCAATGTGAATCCTACCTCAGAGGGTTATGACATCTCCAATGCAAGCAGCGAGATCTGTCAAGTGAACAGCCAGTTCTATCACCTCATCGACCGTATTTCCGGCAACAGTGCCGCGAACATCGACCAGTACTTCCTTCCAGCGCAGGACGGCAACTGGGAGGAGGGTGCGCATTGGCAGAGCGTTCCCCAGTGGCAGAACATGGACAACGGCCTGCTGGCCAGCGCAGGTGGTTTCAATGTGATTACCACGCCAAGCTGGTCCGACTTCTCCACCTCTGCATTCTCACTCATCCGATTGGCACCGGAGGTGAGCCTGAACCTTCCCATCACTGGCACGTGCTTGGGCGGTTCCTCTTTCGGCCTGTCAGGCACACCATCAGGAGGAACGTTCTCGGGCAACGGTGTGCTCGGCAGCCAATTCGTTCCCGGTATCGCAGGTATCGGTCAGCATCTTGTAACATACTCATACACCACATTGAACGGATGCGTTGGAACCGCAAGTCAGGCTATTCAAGTCTACAGCCAGCCAAGTGTGTCCATTTCGGCCAGTTCACCCTCTCCGATACAGCTGTGTCAAGGCCAGACCACCACGCTGACGGCTACTCCAGGATTCAGCAACTACTCTTGGAGCAACAGTACGAATGGACAATCGATCGTGGTCGGTAATTCGGGCAACTATTCTGTCACCGTCTCCGATGCGAACGGATGCCAAGGCACGGCTTCGGGCGTTCAGGTAACGGTAAATCCGGTTCCCTCTCCTACTATCGTTGCCAACGGACCATTGCAGTTCTGTCAGGGGGGATTCGTAGTGCTTTCCACGCAGGCAGGTTTCGGAAGCTACAATTGGAGCAATGGGGGAACGAATATCTCCAGCACGACCATCACAAGCGGAGAATACACAGTTACGGTAACGAACCAGTTCCTGTGTTCTGGCACCAGTGCACCGGTCACAGTCAATGCACTAAGCGCTCAACAGGCCCAGATATTTAACGAAGGTGATTCCATGTACATCAGCCCCGCTGGAAACTCGGGGATTCAATGGTTCTTGAACGGGAACCCTATACCGGGTGCTACCGGGGCTTACTATTTGGGCACTGAAAGCGGCAACTATACGGCTCAGTACACGGACGCCAATGGTTGCACGGGAACTACGTGGACACTGGAATTCACCTACTCCGGGGGGAATACCAGTATAACGGAACAGGGCATCTTCAGCCTGCTCGACCTGTATCCCAATCCTGGACGAGGTGAGTTCAGCATCCGTGGTGTGCTTCCAATAATGGTGGACGTGAACATTGCCATCACAGACATGCTTGGAAGACGGTTGCTGCCGGATGTGCTCATCAACGCTACCGATCAATTCACTCAGCCGTTTGATATTTCCGAGTTCGCAAATGGTGTGTACTTCGTCCGCATCCATGTGAATAATTCGATGTTGACCGTCCGGTACATCAAGAGCTGATCGCTATTGCCATCCGTACCGCGCGTTCGAGGGCGATATCCTGTCAGCGGCCCTAATTTTATCCCGTGGACAGAGACCTCAACCGCAGCATCTGGCAATCGGCCGTTATTCCCTTGGCCCTGATTGTTCTGCTGATCTCCATCAAACTTTTTGAGGAGCTCTCTGGCATCAGTTTGGCGCGTTTCGGTGTGCTGCCGAGAAACTGGGAAGGGGCTCGCGGCATTGTGCTCTACCCCTTCATCCATGGTGACTGGAGACATGTGTTCAACAACAGTGCTGCGCTGCTCGTGCTGGGCACCATGATGTTCCATTTCTATCGCGTGGTGGCGGTGAGGGCCATGCTGTGGATGTTCATCCTCAGCGGAATCTGGCTCTGGATCGGTGGCCGTCCCAATCATCACATCGGTGCCAGCGGAATGGTCTATGCCCTCTTCGGTTTCCTGTTCCTCAGCGGCATACTGCGCAAGCATCTCAAGCTCATGGCATTATCCCTGCTGGTGGTCTTTCTATACGGAAGTCTGGTGTGGGGCATATTCCCCATGGAAGAGCATATTTCCTGGGAGGGGCATCTTTTCGGCCTCATCGCGGGACTCGGGGTGGCATTGGCCTATCGGGAGCGGGGACCACAACGGCCCAAGTACTCGTGGGACCTTCAAGAAGTGGAGGAATTGCCCGGGTGGTACATTGCAGAGCAGGAGCGATTGAAACAGGAAAGCATTGCCCAACTGCCGCTGCGCGTGAAATACCTGTACCGCAAAAAGAAAGAAGCAGATGAAGACAAGAAAAAGATCGGATAGCCTCATCGCCTTCGTGCTCTATGGCATGTTGGGGGTCACAGTAGAAGTGTGCTACACGGCCATCGTTGACCTCTCGGACATGTGGGGGCCGGACATGGACTGGTCTTTACGAGGCGTCTCCTACATCTGGATGCTCCCCATCTACGGCTCGGCCGCGTTCCTTTTCCCACTTGGGCACCGGTTCATCAAGAGCTGGGCCAGGCTTCTGCGCTATCTGGCCTATGGCGTGGGCATTCTGGTGGTGGAGTTCATCACCGGGTTCGCTCTGGAGCAGTTCACCGGCCGATGCCCATGGGAATATCAGACCGGTTGGCACATTGCTGGCTATGTGCGATTGGACTACCTGCCACTCTGGATGCTATTCGGGGCCACGTTGGAGGAATTCCAGAAACTGGTGGACCGTCTTCATGAGCGGCATCAGGGCGTGAACTGACGCAGGTCGTTCCAGTTCGGTCCAATTGACCGACATTCGCGCCATACCCATTCGCCATGAACCGCATTCTCGTTCCCTTCGATTTCTCGCACAATTCGCGCAACGCGCTGACCTATGCCGCCAAGCTGGCCAAACTGGCGCAGGCAGAACTGACCGTGCTGCACGCCTATGACCGTGCGGCCATTCTCGAGGGCATGACCCTAGAAGGGACGCGGCAGGGCATGGAGAAAGAGGAACACCACCTGCACACCCATCTGGACCTGCCCCCGGCTGTGGTCAAGACCATCATCCGAGAAGGAGAATTGGTGGATGAAGTGTCCGAACATCTTAGAAAGAATTCGGTGGACCTGGTGGTGATGGGCACTCGGGGCGCCAGCGGACTGCAAGAGGTGCTCGTTGGCAGCAGAACAGTGGGGCTTCTTCAGGAAATATCGGTGCCAATGCTGATCATCCCAGAATCGGCCGAATTCGGGAGAGTGAGAAACATCCTGCTCTGCTCGGATCTGAAGGAATTGGAGAACGACAATAACCTCGACCTCGTGAAAGAACTCGCCCTGTTGTTCCAGGCTGAGGTGCGCATCGCTCACGTAGACACCGGAAGTGAAGTTCCCAGTTATGAACAGGAGCTTGAACGGAGAAGGGAGAAAAGCGTGTTCAGTCCTGAGGTAACGGCATCGTACAAGCGCATCCACGGCAAGACGGTACTGGAAGGCATCCGCTATTACTTGGAACTGAAGGGCGATAACGATCTGGTGGTCATGATCAACCGGAAGCACAGCTTCGTTGACAGCCTTTTCCGCGTGAATCACACCCATAAGATGGCTTACCACACAACGCTGCCATTGCTGGTTATCCCCGAGGGGAAGAACGCATGATTTCCTGAAGGAGCCACTCGCTGCGGGGTTATCTTCGCCAGCCCTAAAAGCTGAAGTGGAGAAGACCTTCAGGATACACGAACTGGCCGAGCTGGATGCGGTGGCCCTCCTGCTCTCCGAGCTTGCTCTGTCGCATTCCGTCCTGCTTTTCCATGGCGGCATGGGAGCTGGAAAGACCACTCTGATCAAGGCGCTGTGCGCGCACCTCGGTGTGATGGACGAGATGAGCAGCCCCACATTCTCCATCGTCAACGAATACGAAAGTGACCGCGGCCCTGTTTATCATTTCGACCTCTACCGCATTGAACGCGAGGAGGAGCTTTTCGACCTCGGGGCCGAGGAGTACCTGCACAGTGGATACCTTTGTCTTGTGGAGTGGCCGGAAATGGCCCCGGGCCTCTTCGCAGACCGGCATGTGAGCATCCGAATCGAATTGGAGGGCGACATGCGAGTAATCACCGTCATTGCCCCAGAATGAGACAACCTCAAAAAGGAAAATTCACCTACACCGCTTCTGCAGGTCTGCTGCCTAAGGAAGAGATGCTGGAGGTGACGAAGAAGAATCAGCAGCTGTATGTAGGGCTGCCCGCAGAATGCACCCTTCAGGAGAACAGAGTGGCCCTGGTGCCGGAGGCCGTTGCCCGACTGGTGAACAACGGCCATGACGTGGTGGTGGAGACCAATGCGGGCAAAGGTGCGCACTATGAGGACCGCGACTACAGCGAGGCCGGTGCCCGCATCGCGTATGACCGCGAGCAGGTGTACAAGGCCGACATTATTGTGAAGGTGGACCCACCCACACTCGAGGAGATAGAATGGATGAAACCGGGCCAGACGCTGATCTCTGCGCTGCAACTCTCCGTTCAGCCAGAGAATTACCTGAAGCAACTTCTGAAGAAGAAGGTGACGGCCGTGGCGGTCGATTTCATCCGCGACCGGGACGGGGGCTATCCCTTCGTTCGGAGCATGAGCGAGATCGCAGGCAATACTGTGATTCTGATCGCGGCAGAGTATCTGAGCAACGTGAACAAGGGCAAGGGACTGATGCTGGGCGGTGTGCTCGGTGTGCCCCCCACAGAAGTGGTGGTGCTGGGTGCGGGAACCGTAGGTGAGTATGCCGCCCGCGCAGCCCTCGGACTGGGAAGTTCCGTGAAGGTGTTCGACAACTCGCTGCACCGCCTCAGCCGGTTGCAGAACAACATCGGTTCGCGGCTGTTCACCTCGACTATCCATCCTGATGTGCTCGCGGGATCACTGCGTACCGCTGATGTGGTGATCGGTGCCATCCGCAGCAAGAAAGGCCGTGCCCCGGTGCTTGTGAGCGAGGAGATGGTGAAGGACATGAAATACGGCTCTGTCATCATTGACGTGTGCATCGACCAGGGTGGATGCATTGAGACCTCGGAAGTGACGGACCATGCACGGCCCACCTTCACCAAGTACGGTGTGGTGCACTACTGCGTGCCCAACATCGCATCGCGCGTGGCCCAGACCGCTTCCATGGCGCTGAGCAACATCTTCTCGCCCATGATGCTGCAGATGAGCAACCTGGGCGGTGTGGACAGCATGATGCGGGCCGAGGAAGGCTTCCGCAACGGCATCTACACCTACAACGGTGCTGTGACCAATCAGTATCTCGCCAAGACCTTCGACCTGCCCTTCCGCGACCTGAACCTCCTTCTCTCCACCTTCTGAACGGCACATGTCCTACGGCCAGATAAGTACCCCGCAGGGTTTCAGCCTCATACCACCCGTGGTGAAGAACCTGCTCATCATCAATGGGCTGTTCTTCTTGGCCACTATGGCGCTGGGCTCTTCGATGAACATCGACCTGGTGCGTTGGTTGGGGCTGCACTCGCTGGAATCGCCCAATTTCCAGCCGTTCCAGCTGATCTCGCACATGTTCATGCACGGTGGCATGACGCACATCCTGTTCAACATGTTCGCCCTGTGGATGTTCGGCAGCACGCTGGAGAACTACTGGGGAGGCAAGCGCTTTCTGGTGTACTACATGATCACCGGTCTGGGTGCGGCCGTCATGCAGATGGCCGTCAACGAGACGCAGATTTTCCTTGCCGCTGCGCAGATGACCTATGAGCAGGTGATGATGGTGGAGGAGGAAGGCCTTGGACTGCTGATGACAGGAAGGAACTACATCGACCCGGTGATGGCCAACTACAACCATCTCGTCAACACCCCGATGGTAGGCGCTTCCGGTGCTGTTTTCGGTCTGTTGCTCGCCTTTGGCATGAGTTTCCCGAACGCGATCATCTACCTGTATTTTGCCATCCCCATCAAAGCCAAGTATTTCGTGATGCTCTATGGCCTGTTCGAACTCTATTCAGGCGTGAGCAACTCTGGCGGCAACATTGCGCACTTCGCTCACCTGGGCGGCATGTTCTTCGGGTTCTTCCTTATCCTTTACTGGCGAAAACACCCTACGCGGTTCATGTGACATGGCGTTGCTGGACGACATCCGCTTTCAATTCCGCACAGGTAACATCCTGATGCAGCTGATCTATGTGAACAGCGGCATCTTCCTCGCGATGATGGTGGCCCGTGTGCTGCTTCATCTTTCGGGGAATGAACAGGTATATGCGGGGCTGGAGCGCATGCTCGCCATTCCGGCATCACCGGCCCAGCTTCTTTACAGACCATGGACCCTGCTGACCCACATGTTCGTGCATCAGGGATTCATGCACATCCTGTTCAACATGCTCTGGCTGCATTTCGGTGGCCAACTGTTCCTCACTTTCCTCGACAGCAGAAAACTGCTGAGCACCTATGTGCTGGGTGCGCTGAGCGGTGCGGCCCTCTTCATGCTGGCCTACAACCTTTTCCCGGTCTATGGCGGTCTATCCTCAACGGCCTATGCCCTTGGGGCCTCATCGGGTGTGCTGGCCATTCTTGTGACCGCTGCCACCATGGCGCCCGACTATGTGGTGCGGCTGGTGCTCATCGGCCCGGTGCGGCTCAAATACATTGCGATGGTGGCCGTGGCTCTGGATGTGATCTTCATTCCTGATGGCAATGCTGGAGGCCATTTCGGCCATCTGGGCGGGGCTGCCTTCGGATTCGTATATGCACTGCAGCTCAAGCGGGGGACCGATATGACACTCGATGTACTTCGTCCGTGGTTCTGGCTGCGCGAACGCTGGCCCGACCGTAAGAAGCGCATCAAGGTGGTGCATCGCACATCTGAGGGCAATGAGCGGTTCAACGAGCACCGCGCCACCCGGCAGGAAGAGGTGGATGCAATACTGGACAAGATCAAGCGTTCAGGGTATGAAAGCCTGAGCAAACGGGAGAAGGAAATCCTCTTTCAGGCAAGCAAAGAGCTATGAGCCGCAGCCTGCCCCGATCCATTGCCTTCTATTCCCTGCTCGTGCTCAATGCCGTGGCCTTCTGCGGCCTTCTGGCGTCCTATCTGGCCAGCAGCGTGAGCCCGGCCACCTTCTGGCCCTTGGCCTTTGCCGGGCTGGCCTATCCGCTCATGCTGCTGCTCATGCTGATGTTCACCATGCTGTGGGCCATCAACGGCAAATGGAAGCTGGTGGCCCTGCATGTTGTCATCATCCTATGGCGCATAGACCTTGTGGACGGACACGTTCAGCTTTGGCGGGGCGGAGAGGATGCCGAAGAGGCGGAGGGAATCCGGGTGATGAGCTACAATGTGCATCTCTTCTTGGCCTACGCGGTCGATGACAACACGGACATCCTAACCTCTATGCTCTCGAACATCGGCAACGAAAATGCCCAGATCGTCTCGATGCAGGAGTATTTCTCCAATGGCCGCAAGAATGGCCCACAAGCCAAGAAAGATTTCGATCAGTTCCTGAAGGGCAGAAAATCACAGATAGAGGGCTACAACTCCAAGCCGGGAGGCCAGTACAGTGCTGGAACGGCCCTGGCCACGGTGACAGACTATCCGATACTGCAACGCGGCCGTCTTGAGGCGAAGAACAGCTCGGCCATGCGCTGCATCTATGCCGACCTGCTGGTGCAAGGGGACACGGTCCGGGTGTACAACGTGCATCTGGAGAGCATCCGCATCAAGGACGAGGACTTCCAGACCATCAATCAGGCCTTGGCGCTGGACGAGGAGACCGACCTGCTGCACCTCAAACCCATCTTCCGCAAATTCCGCAATGCATTCATCAGCAGGGCAGAACTGGCCGACACCCTGGCCGCACACATTGCCCGCTGCACGCACCCCGTCATCGTCTGTGGCGATTTCAACGACACCCCAGCGGCCTACAGCTATCAGCGCATCGCCAGCAGTCTCAAGGATTCATTCCGCGAGGCGGGCGGAGGGTTCGGCATCACCTATGCGCGGGTGCCGCTTTTCCGCATAGACAACATCCTTTTCAGCCGACACTTCCGGGCCACAGCCCACAAGGTGCAACGCTGGCCGCACAGCGACCATTATGCCGTGTCGGCCACCTTGGTGCTCCGATGAGCAATGAGCAGGGTCAGTCCGCACTGCGGTGCCCCAACCACACGAGCAGCAGCACCGAGGGGAACATGATGATGCTGTAGATGGCCGATGGAATGGTCATCACCGAATTGCCAAGGATACCGGCCGCGATGGTGATGCCCAAGGTGCCATTGACGATGCCTACCTCCACCCCTACTGTGACCGCCTGCTGTTTCCTGCGTGTGAGCAGCCATGTGACCACATAGCCAAGCATCATCCCGAAGAGATTGAGGATGATGGCCACAGGCCCGGCCTTCTGGAAGAATTCGAGCACATTGTCACGCTCTTTCAGCAGGGCGGCAGCGATGATAAGCACCAGGAACACTGCCGAGATGACCTTCACCGGCTGCTCGGCCTTCTTGGAGAGCACCGGCCACTTGGCATTGAGCGCCATGCCAATGAGCACGGGCACCACCGTGATGGCGAGGATCTGCACCACTGTGCGGCCGAACGGCAGATGGATCTCCCTGCTCTCACCCATGAAATGCTGTAGCCCCATGTTCACCATCACTGGAATGGTGAACACCGTAATGACACTGGCAATGGCCGTCAGCGTGATGGAAAGCGCCACATCACCCTTGGCCAGGTTGGTGATGAGATTGGTGGTGGCCCCGCCCGGACAGGCCGCCAACAGGATGAAGCCCACCGCCAGCTCGGGCTGCAACGGGAAAAGGAGCAGAATGCCGAACGTGAGCATGGGAATGAGCACCAGCTTGAGCAGCAGGCCGATGGCCACCGCACCGGGAAACCGCAGCACCCGCCTGAAATCGTCCACCACTAGCGAAAGCCCCATGCCCAGCATGATGATGAAGAGCGCCAAAGGCAGAAAGACCTGAAGGAGAACGTTATTTTCCATTCCGTGCGTTTGCAAGAACAAAGTATGCAATTTGAACTATGGTCATGTTTGGCTAAATTTGCAATTCACCTTTCAAAAACTGCAAGAACATGGGAAAAGGAGATATCAAGAGCAAACGTGGTAAGATTGCCAATGGAAGCTACGGAACCCGCAGGAAGAAAAGCACCGCTGCTGCTTCCGTGCCGAAACCCAAGGTAATCAAAGAGAAGAAGGTGACCGAGGAGAAGGCGGCAAAAAGACCTGTCATCCGCAAGGCCCCTGCCAAGAAGAAGGCCGAATGAGCACCTCTCCTCATCGCCATGCGAATCCCATCCGGAAGTTCCGGGTGGGATTTTTTTTTGTGCCCGGGCCAACTAAGCCATCGCACGAGCGTTCAAACAACATAATGTCATCTCTGACCGCCAAACAGCACTGACATGGACGTAGTGGACATCATGCGCATTCCGAAGCAGCGCCTCAAGGTGAAGGCAGGCCGTATCCTGCTCTCCGAGCCCCTGATGAGCGACCCTTATTTCAGAAGGGCGGTGATCTATCTGGCCGAGCACAACGAGAAAGGTTCGTTCGGCCTCATCATCAACAAGCCCATTCCCCTCTTCCTGAATGAGGCAGTGGCCAATGCCCCCAAACTGGACAGCAAACTGGGCATGGGCGGACCGGTCGAAAATCAGACCCTGCACTACCTGCACCGCAAGGGAAATCTTGTGCCGCACTCGATGGAGGTTGCAGACGGTATCTATTGGGGAGGTGACTTTGAGACGGTGAAGAAACTCATCGCCTCCGGTGAGATGGGACCGGCCGACATCCGTCTGTTCGTGGGCTATGCCGGCTGGTCGGAAGGGCAGTTGGAAGAGGAGGTGGAACGTAACAGCTGGGCCGTGGCGCCCGGAAGCCCCGAACTCGTGTTCGACACCCCACGCGAAACCCTGTGGCAGACCATCATGCAACGCCTCGGGGCACCCTATTCCTACATGGTGAAGCTGCCCGAGGACCCGCGTCTCAACTGAATTGAGCCACACGGTTCAGCTCCTTAAGCAGACGGTCGGCATGGCGGTGGAAATAACGCTTCTGCCCGTAGGCCAACACCCATCGGATGCCCTGAACGGAATTGGTGAGCAGGCACTCATCGGCCCAATGCATCTCACGCTCGGTGACGGGCCCCACACTCACCTGATAGCCCAACGCCCTTGCCAGGGCCATGACCTGCGTGCGCATGATGCCGGGAAGCCCGCCCTTGGAGAGGTCGGGGGTGAGGAGCTCACGGTCCTTGATGAGCAGAATGTTGGAAGAGATGGCCTCTACGATAAGGCCGTCATGGTTCATCAACAGGGCATCATCCCATCCCTTCTCACTGGCATTGACCCCGGCCATCACATAAGGAAGTGCATTGAGCGTCTTATGATTGCCGATAGGGGCCGGATGCACAGGTCCGGTCCGGTGAAGCCCCACCAGTAGGCCTTTCTCATTCATCACGAAGTCCGGACCCAGCATCGCAACGCTCTGCACCATGCACGCCACTGTCTGGACCTCCGGACGATAGTGCCCGGCACCATCGCGCATGAACTGAATGCGCACGCGGGCATCGGGCATGCCATTGAGCTCGCAGAGCATGCGGACATCATTCATAAGAGCATCGGACGTGAGCCCAAGCGGAAGCCTGAGGTGAAGAAATCTCGCAGTGGATTGTATGCGTTGCCAATGCGCATCCCAGAACAGCGGACGGCTGTTGCGCACACGCAGGGTATCGAAAAACCCGTCCCCGTAGCGCAGAGCACGGTTGTCGGCCCACACCACAGGCGCATCCTCGGGCAGCGCCTCTCCGTTCCATAGGATCCAGGTGCTCATACCAATGTCTTGACGGTTTCAAGCAGGTCGCTGTTGGACGGGACCAGTATTCCCTTGACCCCTGCGGCCTCGGCTGCCTCCATGTCGCGCGGGGTGTCGCCTATCATGAACGATGACGAAGCATCGATATGGAACCGTGCGATGGCCTTCTGGAGCATGAGCGGGGCGGGCTTGCGACAAAGGCATCGGCCCTTGTCGGGGTGATGCGGACAGTAATAGCCTTCGGTGATGTGCGCCCCGAAAGGGCGGATGGCCGCTTCCAGTTTCCGCTGCATGGCATACACATCCTCCAAAACGTAAAGCCCTTTGGCAATGCCGCCCTGATTGCTGATGAGGATAAGCAGGTATCCGGCCGCATGCGCAAGACCCAAGGCCTCGGGCACGGTGGGAAGAATCTCGAACTCATCCACAGACTCCACGTAGCGGCCCAACTCGCGGTTGAGCACACCATCACGGTCAAGGAATAAGGCCCTGTTCATCACTGCTCGTTGAGGGCTGCAAAGATGCGACAGGCGTTCGCGGCCTGCTCAAAAAAGTAGGGGGCAGATGCGCCTTATTGCACTACGAAACGGGCCCTTCCCTCGACCCCGCGCACAGAGCGGGCCTCCATCACGTAGATGCCCTTGGCGAGCTGCGACACATCCACCGACCAGCGGTCGGCAGATGAAGTGGACGGAGGCGCGGCCTGCCGTCCCTGCATGTCCATCACCACCAAAGACATACCACCCATGGTGGGCTGATGCAGCCTCACGTTCAATTCGGACCCGGTGGGAACAGGGAACACGTCCATACCGAACAATCCCGAGCTGCCTTCTGCTTCGCGGATGCCCGTGGTATCGTCCGGAAGTTCCTCGAGGATGTTGACACAGTAATCTTCCACTTCCCCGTCCTGCCCGGACGTGCAGGGCGTCTGCGGATAGTCGCCACCGAAGGAGGCGCCATAGGCCATGGAGACGCGCATGCGTGCCGAGCCGAGGTCAGCATCGAGTGGGACGGTGAGCGTGCCGGTGACAGTGGTGGTGGAACCGTCCGTATCATCGAAGAGGCGCTCGCTGGCTGAGAAATCCCCATTTCGGTCCAGATCGACCCAGATGCGGAAGTGCTCGCGGTACGTGCTGTTGGCGAAATCGGGCACGAGCGTGAGGTCATAGGCCGTGCCCCGGTGCAGGTCGATGGTGAGGTCGGTGAAATCGGTGTAGCCACCGCTGGCCCCGGAGCTGTTGGTGAAATCACCGATGCCCACGCTGCCGATCCACTCGAAGGTGGTGACACCCTGCGATGCGCAGTATGAGAGGTCGATGCAATCGCCACAACCGAGAGTGCGGAAAAGGTCGGTGGTGATGTAGCCCGTCATGCCAGTGTCGCACACGGTGGCCACTCGGGTCTCATACCATAGACAGCCCTCCAAGGGTCCGAACGTGGTCGAAGTACCTGTGACCTCCACTTCTTGCCAGTCGTTGGCGCCCTCGGGTTTCCATTGCAACACATAGGACTGCGCGGCTAGCACAGCAGGCCAAGAAGCGGTAGCCTCATCCTGGCCCACCTCCGAAATGGTAAGGGTGGCGGGCGGCTCGCAGCAGCCATCGGTGGTGAAGAGGCGGTCGTTGCCCCATGCACTGCTGTCGGTCTCGCATTGGGCACGGAAGCTCACCCAATAGTCGGTGCAGGCGC
>CAZATP010000063.1:0-14578 GCA_964488095.1 uncultured Chryseobacterium sp. | reverse complement strand
GCAAGGGTTCTCGATACAGGAGGGCGCTCGTTCCTCACGCCTCCCACTCGAACCGACCCGAGGGTAGTACGTCCATCGCGTGGGTCACATCGAGTGCCGCGTTTTTCACGCGGTGTATCGAGATGGGTTGCGGGGCATTGTTCTTAGTCTATCAACGGCCTTTGCGTGAACCTTTTGTTTTCACGCAGAGAGCGCAGAGAGAGAAAACACGCAAAGCGCGCAGAGCGGTTTCGGGTAGCGTCCCTTTTCTTAGCGGCCTCTGTGGCCGCCCACGCCCCTCCTATCCGAGGTCTGTGGGACGACAACGGACGATTCCGACCTGCTGCACGGAAAATCGGGAAGGCCACCGCGAAAGAATCCTTACTTTTGTACCAGTATCAGATGAGAATAATTCTCATAAAGGAATCATGACCAATAAAGATGTTGTCTCCAAACTGAAGGAGCGCGGCCTGAGGGTCACGCCCCAGCGGGTGGCCATCCTGCAGGCCATCTGCAAACTGAAGAACCACCCCAAGGCCGAGCATATCATCCAGTATGCGCAGAAGAACCACCCCAACATCGCGGTGGGCACCGTCTATAAGGTGCTCGATTCGCTGGTGGAGCACGGCCTCATAGAGCGGGTGAAGACCGATGGCGACACCATGCGCTACGACCCCGTGCTGGACCGCCACCATCATCTCTACTGCGAAGAGTCGGACCGCATAGAAGACTATGAGGACAGCGAACTGGACGCGCTCATCCTCGACCATTTCCAGAAGAAGGGCATCCCCCACTTCCACATCAAGGACATCAAACTGCAGATCACCGGAAACTTCAACTGAAACCAACAGACCATGAACAACAACAGCACCGGCAAATGCCCCGTGATGCACGGAGGCAACACCACATCGCAGAACACCGTGATGGAATGGTGGCCCAAGGCCCTGAACCTGGACATCCTGCATCAGCACGACACCAAGACCGACCCCATGGGCGGCTCCTTCAACTACCGCGAGGAGTTCCTGAAACTGGACCTCGAAGCCCTCAAGGCCGACCTCAAGGCCCTGATGACCGACAGCCAGGACTGGTGGCCGGCCGACTGGGGCCACTATGGCGGGCTGATGATACGCATGGCATGGCACGCGGCAGGCACCTACCGCATAGCGGACGGACGCGGGGGCGCAGGCACCGGCAACCAGCGCTTCGCACCGCTCAACAGCTGGCCCGACAACGCCAACCTCGATAAGGCGCGCAGGCTGCTGTGGCCGATCAAGAAGAAGTATGGCAACAGCATCTCGTGGGCCGACCTCTACATCCTCGCAGGCAACATGGCCTATGAGTCGATGGGACTGAAGACCTTCGGTTTCGCAGGAGGCCGAGAAGACATCTGGCACCCCGAGAAGGACATCAACTGGGGCAGCGAGAAGGAATGGCTGGCCGAGACCCGCCACCGCTATGCGGATGCGGCCGACCGCAGCACTTTGGAAAACCCCCTTGCGGCCGTGCAGATGGGACTCATCTATGTGAACCCCGAGGGTGTGGACGGAAAGCCCGACCCCCTGCGCACCGCCCACGATGTGCGCATGACCTTCAAGCGCATGGCCATGAACGATGAGGAGACCGTGGCCCTCACCGCGGGCGGCCACACGGTGGGCAAGGCCCACGGCCAGGGCGATGCGGGCAAGCTGGGCCCGAGCCCCGAGGGCGAGGACCTGCACGCACAGGGTTTCGGATGGATGAACCCCGCAGGCAAGGGCCATGCCGAGGACACCGTGACCAGTGGCCTCGAAGGCGCATGGACCACCCACCCCACCCGATGGGACAACGGCTATTTCAAACTGCTGTTGGGCTATGAGTGGGAACTGAGGAAGAGCCCCGCAGGCGCATGGCAGTGGGAGCCCATGAACATCCGCGAGGAGGACCGCCCGATGGACGCCCATGTGCCCGGCAAGCGGCAGAATCCCATCATGACCGATGCCGACATGGCCATGATCAAGGACCCCGAATACCGGAAGATCTCTGAACGTTTCCATCAGGACCCCGAATACTTCACACAGGTGTTCGCAAGGGCATGGTTCAAACTCACGCACCGCGACCTGGGCCCCAAGAGCCGCTATCTGGGCCCCGATGTGCCGCAGGAGGACCTCATCTGGCAGGACCCCGTGCCCGCAGCGCGCCACACCCTCACCGAGGCCGAGGTGGCCGACCTCAAGAAACAGCTGCTCCACAGCGGCCTCTCCCGCACCGAGCTCATCACCACCGCATGGGACAGCGCCCGCACCTTCCGCAGGTCCGATTTCAGGGGCGGGGCCAACGGAGCGCGCATTCGCCTTGCCCCGCAGAACGCATGGGAAGGCAATGAACCCGAACGGCTGAGAAAGGTGCTGGACAGGCTCACGGCATTGCAGGCCGGTCTTGGCATGGAGGTCAGCATGGCCGACCTCATCGTGCTGGGCGGCACCGCTGCCGTGGAGCAGGCCGCCCGCGAGGCGGGCATCGACATCACCGTGCCCTTCACCCCCGGACGGGGCGATGCCACCGCAGAGATGACCGATGCCGAGTCGTTCGCAGTGCTGGAGCCCGTGCATGACGGTTTCCGCAACTGGCTCAAGAAGGACTATGCCGTGCAGCCCGAGGAACTGCTGCTCGACCGGGCACAGCTCATGGGCCTCACCGCCCCCGAGATGACCGTGCTCATAGGCGGCATGCGCGCGCTGAACACCAACCACGGGGCCACCTCTCACGGGGTGCTCACCGACCGGCCGGGGCTGCTGACCAACGATTTCTTCGTGCACCTCACCGACATGCGCTACACTTGGCGCCCCCACGGCCAGAACCTCTACTACCTCATAGAGCGGGCCACAGGCTCCAAACGATGGACCGCCACACGGGTGGACCTCGTCTTCGGTTCCAATTCCATCCTGCGTGCCTATGCCGAGTTCTATGCTCAGGACGATAACCGCGAACGCTTTGTGCGCGACTTCGTCAAGGCATGGGTGAAGGTGATGGATGCCGACAGGTAGGGGCGGTTTAAGGTTTAAGGTTTAAAGCTTCGGAGGTTTCGGGTATCTCCCCTTTTCCTTAGCGGTCTTTGCGGTTCTTTTTTTTCACGCAGAGAGCGCAGAGGGGAAAAACACGCAAAGAGCGCAAAGGGGCATGGGGGCGTTCGTGCAAGGGTTCTCGATACGTCCCGATGAAAGATCGGGACACTTGAACCGAAACGCCAGAGGCGTGAGCTCACTGCTTTCGCAGTAACCGACCCGCGTTAGCAGGGGCCTGTCCTGAGCCTGTCGAAGGGAGCTCACTGCTTTCGCAGTAACCGACCGGAGGGGCCTGTCCTGAGCCTGACGAAGGAGGCCCACCGCGTGGGTCACATCGAGTAGCGGAGCCTGCGGAGCATATCGAGATGGGTTGCGGGGCATTGTTCTTAGTCGAACAACGGCCTTTGCGTGGACCTTTTCAGGATTGTTTCACGCAGAGAGCGCAGAGGGGAAAAACACGCAGAGAACGCAACGGGGTCTCGGGTAGCCCCCCCTTTTTTCTTAGCGGCCTTTGCGTGAACCTTCGCGGTCTTTGCGGTTCTTTTTTTTCACGCAGAGAGCGCAGAGTTTGAAAACACGCAGAGAACGCAGAGAGGTTTCGGGACGTTTGTGCAAGGGTTCTCGATACAGGAGGGCGCTCGTTCCTCACGCCTCCCACTCGAACCGACCCGCGTTAGGCGGGGAGCTCACTGCTTGAGGCGGTTCGGTTCGAGTGGCCCGATTTTTCATCGGGCTTTATCGAGATGGGTTGCGGGGCATTGTTTTCAGCCTACCGCGGCCTTTGCGTGAACCCTTTCAAGATTGTTTCACGCAAATAAGCTTCAAATGGCCTGCTATCGCGATAGCGGCTCCTCCATCCGTGATCTAATGGTCTACAGTCACGGACTATGGTCTGACCTCTAACGTCCCTCACTTGGTCACCGGTCTTTTGAGTTTGAGCATCCCCATGAGGAAAAGCTGAGTGGAACTGCCCTCGCGGCCATGCTTAGCGTGAGGGAGGAGACTGTCGAAATAGAATTTGCTGTAGGCCGTGGCTAAGAGTCCACAGCTGCGATGGCCGTATTTCTGGCCCGGGTTGCGCAGCGTCACATCGGGGGCACCCAGCTGCCGCATGGCGTTGAGGGCCACCACCGACTTCTCGCAGAACACAGTCTCATCGCCCATGCAATGGAAGAACTGCACTGGGTTGTCGGGTCGCCAATAGGTGATGGTGTTATCGGTCAGTGCCTTTCGGAAAAGGGAGGACGGATTGTTGTGGTAGTCCTCCACCACCCAACCCTGCAGCATGTGCTCGGCTATGGACAGGAAGTGCGCGGTCATCACCTCACCCCCATGGCTGCCATCGAAGAACACGCGCACCAGCGAGTCGTAGGGAGGCATGTAAAGGTCGTGCACATCGGGCGCGATGCCATAGACCTCGTTGACCCCCATGAGCAGGAAGGGCAGGAACTGCGGACGGCCGTATGGCCGTATGGCTGCAACATGGCCTGGCTTGTCGTAGACCCCTGCATTGGCCGAGGTGGCCGTCACCCTAAAGCGGTCGGCATACTGCTCCTGAATGAGCTTGTTGGTGCCCAGGGCCGCATATCCGCCCTCGCTATAGCCGGTAAGGAAAAGCTGGTCGGTGGTCTGCACGCGGAGGGTAGTGTCCAGTTGGCGCACCGCCCTGAGTATGTCCACAGCCGTTGTGGCCAGCGGACGGCAGTCCTGATAGATATGGAACTTCTCACCATGCCCCAGACCAATATGGTCGAGCATCAGCACCAAACAACCTCCACGGCATAGCCCAGACACAGATTGGCCTCGCCCGTCACCTGCTGCTGCATGCCCTTCTGCACGACAGTTCCGTGATGGTGATCGTGGCATCGGTGACTCCACGCCCTGCGGCACGAAATAGAGACCGGAGGCCAGCACCTCACTGCCATCGTGCCAGTGCGATACGTAGTTCACGTCATAGATGTGCACATCATACCGGGGGTCGAGCATGGCCTTGGGTATGTTCCGTGGCCGCATCTTCTCCATCTACTCGTGCTTCTTCACGGTCTGTCACAGTTCATAGGACACGATACGGGACTGCGTCAGGGCGCTGTTGGCCACCATGGAGCAGAGCAGGACGAGAAGTAGATGGCGCACAGGGAGCGGTGGGATCAGAGGTGAGCAGGAAAGAGCCGAACGGCAGTCGCCTTGGATTTGCAACATAATTCTGGACAGACAGATAAGATACTAAGCTGCTGTTTTCCAAGTTCATAAACAGTTGTTGCATTCCAAAGATGTCATGTAGTTGAGGTCGGAGTGCCTTCGGTAAGTGTTGTACGAGGACTCGATGTATTCAAAGACGGACATTTCGTTCCGTTTGATGTTCAGTCTGTTCAGGTGGTCGGTGCAATCGGATTTCAATGTTCTGAAGAAGCTTTCGGCCACGGCATTGTCCCAGCAGTTACCTTTTCGGCTCATGCTCTGCCTCACCTTCGGATATGCGTCCAAGAGTTTGGTGAAGTCCTTACAGTAATATGAGGCACCTCTCTCTGAGTGGAAGATCAGACCAAGGGTGGGCGTTCTGTTGCGCACGGCCATCTTCCAAGCGGCCACGCTTGTGTGCTGTGCCGACATGTTATCGCTCAGGGCCCATCCGATGACCTTTCTGTCTTAGAGGTCGATGACCATTGTCAGATAGAGCCAGCCCTGTGCGGTGCGGACGTAGGAGAGATCTGAAACCCATGCCCGTCCCATGATGCCTAAACGGAAGTCACGGTCAAGCAGGTTCTCTGCCACCCTGAACCCATGCTTGCTGTCGGTGGTCGCCAAGGGTGTGGAGGTGCATCACGTCCAGCCCGGAAAGCCTGCTCAGAACGCTTATATCGAGCGGTTCAACAGGACGTTCAGAGAATGTCCTTGACGCGTACATCTTCGATGACATCGAGCAGCTGGGACTGATGACCGAGTGATGATCTCATAATTACAACCACCACCATCCTCACACTGCCCTGGGGGAATGGCCTCGATAAAATACCGCTTACAATGGGAAAAGGGGCGCGCCCCTTTTCCCATTGTAAAAAACAACCTCATCTCTAATTTGGCATTGTCTAAAATAGGGGAAGGCTTCACTTTCATTGAACTGCTTTGCGAATGCCCCCTGATTTTCGGTGGATAACTAGGTGGAGTTATGAGCTTAAACTATTTTTTCAAAATGGCTGGAATATAATTGGTTAGGTAGGGATGTAAAGTCCCGTCCGGGATTACTTTCACTGAAAGTAGAACAATGAAGAAAAGGGGCCGCCTCCACTTTTGAGACAGCCCCTAATTTTTGGTTAAGCCCACAAATACTGCATGGTTCAGTTCCGTAACTACGCCTGTTGTTTGGATTGCGGAACGTACACCTACAGAGTAACTTTAACTCCTCCGACCGGTGAGACTCCTTTGCCTCCTGCTTCCGCTCACTTTGCTCCTTTCATGGAGCGCCTGTGCCACCCGGTCGGTGAGCAGCGCAACTGCCCCACCGCAGGCCGATGTGGACTCGGCCCTGTCCACAAGGCTTATGCCCCGATATCCGGCAGCCTACTACATCGATCAGGGGGTGAAGTACTTCCTCACCATGGAGTCATCGGTGCCCATCCGTGTGCGGCCCGAGTACTCCGACCTCGTTATCCGCTATGAATGGCACCCTTGGCTGCTGCTCACAGGTTACCGCAGGCGCAACCTCATCAACACCGACATCCTGCTCAAGCTCTACCCTACCAAGTATGACACCATCGACTGCCGATACTTTGACATTCAGCCTTTCTGCCGCTGCCATGTGATCTTCAACTACAGCGGCAAACGCATTCCCATCTACGAGGAGTTCACCTTCAACGACCAGGGAGAGATAACCTTCATCGAAGCATGGTCGGACTTCCCAAGCCTGCTGCCCATGGACACAAGCGACTATTGGGCTGAGGCCGTGGATGTGAACCGCCTGTCGACCCGCGTGCCCGGTCTGGGCAACAACGAGGGACGGATAGACCGCAAGGCCACTTGGATGCTGAACGCGGCACGCACCGACACCGTGCTGGCCGACCTGCTGCACCGCCTCCGCTATCCGGTATGGACCTATCTCCAAGAGCTCAACAGGCAGGGCAAGGCCATGCGCGAGGCGCACCATCCGCCCTCGGGCGACCGTTATCCCTATCGCTGACAGACCGCTGACCGTAGCCTCGCGCTTGACAATTGTGCCTTCAGACGTGCACCTCAGCGGGCTGCGTGTAGCTTGGCCGACCCCAGATTGCTTTTCATGGACGATAGGGCCCTACTGTCGCCTGCGCACAACACGCATCACCGCCATGATGCCTGAAATTTGCACCACGGTTTAAATGCATCGCCATGTTCTCAAAGATCGATCTGGAGCAGAAGTTGCGCGAGAAGCAGGACGAGGCCCAGGCCGAGGCCTTGCTGGAAGAGGTGCGTGCCTTGCTGCATGAGGCAGCGCAAGAAGAGCAGCGCATTCTGCACGACCTGAGCAACGGCATCACCTCGCTGGGCATCCCCTCGGCCGAGCACCTGCAGGCCGACCGCATCTTTCATGTAAATGCCATCCGCGAGCTTTGCATTGAATACCGTCTGCGCTTCCTTCCAGCCGAACGTTTCCAAGGTGCCATACCCCATGCCGCGCTTGCAGAGCTGCGCAGATTGGAGCGCAGCGCGGCAAGACCCGTGGGCGGCTGCCATGTGGTGGCCCCAGCATCCCTGTTCAAACTCGATGACCCGCTGGCCGACCCGATGCTCTTCGTGCCCGTGACGGCCGACCACTGGTATCTGGTGCATCGCTGGGGCCACGACATGGTGTGGTACCGCAAACTGCTCTGCTATCCGGTGCGCGATGTCTATGCCTATATCCGCACGCTTCTGGCCCTCAGTGCGCTGTTGGCCATTCTGATTCCCGGTGGATGGCTTCACGCCCCTTCCGATACCGGTGCCCTGGTGCTGCGCTACTTCTTGTTCCTCTACAGCTTTGTGGCCATGGCTGCCATGAGCGCCTTCCTCGGCTTTCAGTTCGCCAAGAACTTCTCGGCAAATCTGTGGGACAGTCGCTATTTCCGGGTCTGAAGCGAAGGGCAAATCACCACCGCATAGCGATGTCGAGAAGTCTGATCAGGTAAAGGAATTAGCTCTGACACTCGTGCCTTGCTGAGCACTCAGTAATTGTTCACGTAGAACTGACCTTCGGTGATGAAGATAGTGTCCAACGTGGCAAGGTTCACCGCGGTATAATGGAAGATGCCCTCGGTGTGACGCGTAACGGGGTTGCCCTCCTCGTGACTGGTGATCTTGTACGACCCTACCCGTGCCTCATAGGCCACCGCGCTGTTCTCATCATAGTAAACGAAACCTTCGTTGTTGACGAATAGGATGGGCACCGTCTCGCCCACCTTGTTCAGGTTCAACTGCACCTGGGCAGTATAGGTCATGGCAGGTCCAGTAACGATGCTCACCTGTAGCGTGCTATCATTCACATAGCTGGCCGATACATTGTCCGCATCAGCCACGTGGCTCACTCCATCAGCCAGAAAAGAGCCACTGTGGTCTTTGGTGAAATCTTCATCGCACCCGATTAAGATGGCGATAACGGCTGAAATCGGGATTAGTTTTCTCATCGGTGGTTCAGGCTTTTCGGGCAGCGAATGTACCTGCGGCCCAAACGCTTGAACTACGCTGAACAACTTAAAAAAGGAGCGCAGCCTGCGAAACTTTCGCGGGCTGCGCTCCACTGTTTCAGACCTCTATCAGTTCCCCTTCAGCTTGGCAATGAGCTGCTCGTTGCGCTTCACATAGCCATAGTCGCCCTCCTTGTTCTCCTTGGCCATCTTCATCGACTTCTCGGCTGTGGCGATGGCCTCATCCTTTTTGCCCATCTGACCGAGAAGCTCGGCATGGCGGTGCACATACCAGAAAGCCTCTGGGCGCATCTCCACAGACTTCTGCATCCATGTGAGGGCCTGACCCAGGTCCTTGCCTTTGCCCATGTAGTAAACGGCCGCGCTGTGGTAGTCGCTGGCCTTCACCTCTGATGGATCCTTTGCCAATGTGGTCTTTATGGCCGCCTCGATCTTGCTGTCGATGTCCATGGTGAGGTCAAGGTCAATGGCTGTGGTCTCCCATTGCAGGGTGATGGTGGCCCCTTCGTCCTTGAAGTTGACCACATCTATGGTGAAACTCTCCACGTTGTCTCTCAACATGCGCGGACGCATGAGGAAGCGGGCCGCATCACTCTCCTGACGGTAATCGCTCACGCCCTCCATCTCTGCATCCTTGGACAGAATCACCGTCCATTCCTTCTCGCCCGGTATAGTGAGTAGGGCATATTTCCCTGCCGGAACCGCCTGGCCGTTCACCTTCACCGCATCGGCAAAGCTGATGGTGGTGATGGAGTTGGCCCCTGTGCGCCACATCTCACCGAAAGGCACGAGGTCTCCGAACACTTTGCGCCCCTTGGCACCCGGACGGGAATAGACCACCTCCACATCGGTGAGGGCCACCTGCTGCTTCAATGTGGCGAGCGGGCTGGGCCGTGGGGTGACGATCTGCGCATAGGCGCTGGCGGTGAGGGCAAAGGCCGTTACGGTGGCGAAGGTGATGCGGAGCATGGTTCTTTTCATGGTTTTTTCATTTGGTAGGCCGCGAATATACCTGCCGATCCCTGCATAAAAGCACGTTCACTTGACAATGTTACAACATTGATGCACCTCGGTCGGGCGGCATGGACTGAATTCCACCTGCGGGATGCATCTTCGCGGCATGGAATTCAACCCGAACGATTTTCAGGTCAGCGTGGATGTGCAGCTGCGTTTCCGCGACTGCGACATGCTTGGCCATGTGAACAATGCCGTGTATCTGAGCTGGATGGAACTGGGCCGCATGGCCTTCTCCGACAAGATGCTTCCATACATCGACTGGAAGAAGGAAGGCTTCATCCTGGCGCATGTGTCCATCGACTACATGGAACCCGTTTTCCTCACCGACCGGGTGAAGGTGTACATGCGGGCCGGAAAAGTGGGCACCAAGAGTGTGCATCTGGAATGTGTGATCACGAAAGATGATGGCAAGGGCGAACGCCCTGCCGCCAAGGGACTAAACATCATCGTTGCGTTCGACTATATGGAGAACCGCAGCATGAACCTGCCCGAAAGTTGGCTGGCCACCATGCAGGGTTGAACCGTCCTCAGCCGTGAATAAGGCCTCTGGTGCCGAGTTCGGCCATCACCTGCGCCTCAAAATCGAGCAAGGCCTGCCACTGGCGGTCCACATAGGTGCGTTCGCCATAGTTCCGGGCGAAGCGCAGGAACATGGTGTAGTGGTTGGCCTCGCTCACCATCAGGTCGCGATAGAAGGTTGCCAGGTCGGGATCGGTCAGGTGTTCAGACAGCACCCGGAAACGCTCGCAGCTGCGTGCCTCGATGAGGGCCGCTATGAGCAGTTGGTGGATGAGCCGCTTCTCCTTCGATCCGCCCTTGTCGAAGAATCCGCTGATGCGCAGCACATAGTCATCCCTGCGCTGCTTGCCCAGCTTCAGCCCAAGGGCGGTGATGCGCTCGTGCACCATCTGAAAGTGGCCCATCTCTTCGCGGCACAACTCGCTCATCGCCTGCACCAGTTCTTCCTTCTCGGGATAGGCCACAATGAACGAGATGGCACTGGAAGCGGCCTTCTGCTCGCAGAACGCATGGTCGGTAAGAATCTCTGCGATGTCTTTCGAGGCAATATCGGCCCAACGGGGGTCGGTGGGGAGTCTGAGGCCCAGCATGGTCTGAAGAGGGAAGGGATGGCGCCTCAAAATTAAACCTGGGTTAGAGGCGCTGTGCATGCACGGCACGGCATTTGGATGGCAGTTATATTTACCACCTACTTAAAACCAGACAACATGTTCATCAAGGACCAATGGAGCCAGCGCATTCTGGCAGTGGCATTCGGCTGTTCGGCACTGCTGCTCAGCGCATCTGCTCTCATCGCAAGCATCAAATGGGTGAACCCCGCCCAGGCCGAGGAGTTCGACCCACTGGCCGGCAAGGCCAAAGGTTGGGACGATGGCCTGCGGGGTGCTGTGGGACTTGGTATTCAGGACAACCAAGGCTATTTCATCATCTGGAGCCAGCCAAACCAGTTCTATAAGGTGGACCTCAGCAAGGCCCGCAATTGGTACGATGATTGAAGCACCCGTAGAACGACACCATTGAATTTTACAGAAACCTTTAAACCCTTCAACACATGAAAACCCTGTTTGCCCTTCTGATCGCTGTCATGGCCACCCCCGCGCTGGCCCAAGTGACCATCAATGATGTGAAAGTGCCCGCCACGGCCAAAGTGGGCGACAAAACGCTGAACCTCAACGGAGCTGGCCTCCGTAAGAAGGCTTTCTTCAAGCTGTATGTGGCCGGACTCTATACCGCTAAGAAGACCAATGATGCCGCGGTGCTGATCAGTGCCGATGAACCTATCGGCATCCGCTTGCAGATCACCTCGGGCATGGTGAGCAGCGACAACATGAGCGAGGCCGTCACCGAGGGCTTCGCGAAGTCCACAGGCGGCAAAACCGCCCCATTGCAGAGCAAAATCAACGAGTTCGTCTCCGCATTCAAGAAGGACCCGATCACGGAGGGCAACGTGTTCGAGCTGTTCTACACCCCCAGTAAAGGCGTGCAGACCTTCAAGAACGGAAAGCTGCTCACCACCATTGAAGGACTCGACTTCAAGAAAGCGCTGTTCGGCATCTGGTTGGGACCGGACCCTGTGGATGCTGACCTGAAAACAGGCCTGCTCGGTAAGTAAGCCTCCCTCCCATGTTCAGAAAAGGCCGTTGCCCCGACTGGGACAACGGCCTTTTTTCATGGTTGGATGATAACTGCTTCACTCATCCCTCGTCCAGTCAGTCTGAGTAGCGCTTTTCGCGTATCGAAGGCCCCATTCGTTGAGCGAAGCGAATTCCCGACACTTCGGGAATGATCTCCTGATTCGCCCATTCGCTTATTGACTCAATGCCCGATCTCAGAGAACGGCACATCGTGCTTGAAGACGCGGGTGCCCAGTCGGTCGTGGATGCGGAACTCCAGCTCACGCTTCTCCCAGTCGAACTCGATGGTGGCGAAATTGCGGAAGCCGAAGCGCGTGCCCGGCATACGGTGGGTATTCTTGAACCCCGCGATCTGATTGCCATGCGTCAGCCCGCTTGAAGTGAAGTCATAGATGGGGTAGCCCAAAGGGGGGTAGGTGTTCTTGGAGATATCCGCATAGTGCACATCGCCACTGATGATGAACGCACCCTTGAGCCCTGTGCTGGCGATGAGGTCCACCAGCCGCTGCTGCGACCTCGGGAACTTGACCCAGTTCTCGAACGGCTTGAACTCATTGACGAACTGAACACTTGACGCGATGATGTTGATAGTGGCATCCGAACTGCGGAACTCCTGCTCCAGCCATGCCCATTGGGCCTCTCCGAGCATATCGGCCTCCGGTCCCGGATCGTCCCGGTGGTAGCGCGTGTCGAGCATGTAGATCTTCACCTTCCTGTCGCCCGAACCGTAAGTGTAACTTATGTAGATGCCCTCCTGATTCCATCTCGGGCTGTCCTTCGGCTCGTTGAAATGCTTCAGGAAAAGTTGCTGGCTCTCCGCCTTCTTCGGGTAATGCCGGCCGAGGTTGTTTCCACCGAAATCATGATCGTCCCACGTGGCGATCATCGGCACCGTGGACTTGAGCCGCTGATAATTCATGTTGGAATCGAGCTGGGCGTAGCGGTAGGCCATCTTCTCCATGTCCTCGGTATCGGCATAGATGTTATCGCCCAACCAGATCCAGAGGTCGGGCTTCTTGTCGACCACCGTGTTCCAGATGCGCTGCTTGCCGAAGTGCGCGCTGCACGACCCGAAGGCAATGCGGTTGATGGATTGCTGCGCTAAAACGCTTGACGATGCGCAAAGCGCAAGTATGAGAATAGTCCTACTTTTCATGCCGAACAAAACTGCATAAAAACGAGTTTGTCGCGAACAACTGAAAACACATGAAAAACCTTTTCCTGCTCCTACTCATTGCCCTGTTGCCGCTCGTTTCCGTGGCGCAGAATTTCCCCATCGGAAGCCGCACCATCACCTTCACCGACCCCGCACGAAACAACCGTTCCATCCCCACCGAGGTCTACTATCCTGCGGTGGCCGCTGGTGCCAATGCTACTGTGGCAGAAGGGGAATTCCCCGTCATTGTCTTCGGTCATGGTTTTGCGATGACGGTAGGCGCCTACCAGAATTGGTGGGAGCATCTTGTGCCACTGGGCTACATAGTGGCATTGCCCACCACGGAAGGCGGCACTCTTTTCCCACCGCCCAACCACGGCAATTTCGGAGGCGACCTAGCCTTCCTTGCTACAAAGCTTCAGGCAGAAAACACCAATGCCTCTTCCCCATTCTTCGGAAAAGTCAGGCAGAGGGCAGCGTTGATGGGCCATAGCATGGGAGGCGGAGCATCGTTCCTCGGTGCGGCCAACAATGCCAACATTAAGTGTGTGGTCGGACTGGCACCTGCTCAGACCAACCCAGAGGCTTCGGCAGCCGCTGTGAATGTGACTGTGCCTTCGCTCATCCTTCATGGCACAGAGGACGAAGTGACTCCAGAGGCAGGCCATGCACTGCTAATTCACAATGCGGTGGCGTCTTCCTGTAAATCGTATGTCCGTATCACCGGTGGGGCACATTGCTATTTCGGAGTATACAATGCTATTTGTGCCATTGGCGAGACCAATACAGCTGTGCTCGACATGGACCGGTTGGTGCAGCAGCAGATGAGCTATGATGTGGTCACCCCATTCCTCAGGTATTTCCTCTACGACCACTGCCCATCGTTCGACCTGTTCACCAACGAAATGCAGACCAATCCCGGTTTCGGCACGAACATCTACGGTTGCCCCAACGATGCGCCAGTGATCACAGAGAACGGTAGCACGCTATCGAGCACCACTGCCCCTAACTACCAGTGGTATCTGGACGGCAACGAGATTCCCAATGAGACCGCGCAGCAGCACACCTACACCGGTGCTGGCGATTATCAGGTGGGCACGATCAACGTGGGCAACTGCCCTGTGCTGAGCAACACCATCGTGATCACGCCAACAGGCGTGGCCGAGAACGCACCGTCTTTCGCCCTGCTGCAGCACACGAGTACCGTTTCGTTGCAGGTGAACAACGCCTACCGCCATGTGCAGGCCGAATGGTTGGACATCAGCGGCCGCGTGCTTGCCGCCAAGGTGTTTGACGAGGTGGCCCAAGGTGTGCAGCTAACGCTCCCCATTCCGGACCATGCGGGCATCAAACTGCTGCGCATCACCACCCCCGAAAGTCAACGGGTGTTCAAGGTGTACTGATAACGGGATCTGTCCTCGATAACAACCTCTGAAAGAAGTGGGCGACCGATATTTACGGTCGCTCACTTTTTTGTTCCGGCCCAAGGGCCATTCACCCTCTGAATCCCCATCACCATGGAAAAGACCTACGACCACATCGTCATCGGCTCCGGATTCGGGGGCAGTGTGAGTGCCATGCGCC
>CAZATP010000062.1:0-15099 GCA_964488095.1 uncultured Chryseobacterium sp. | reverse complement strand
ACTTGCTTGGGAACCACAGACGCCCGTCATGGCACGGGACGCCCTTCCCCCTTTTTAAGGGGGTGCCCGAAGGGCGGGGGATTTTTTTAGATGAGGGACAAGTGAGGAGGGATGGAGGCATAGGGTCGTCCCGCCCCGTAGAGACGTAGCATGCTACGTCTCTACCCACGCAACGTCTGTACCGCAACCCGCCCGACCCCGCCCCAGCACAGCTGATGCGTTGGTGCAAGGGTTGTTCCCGTGTGCCTGCCCTGCGTGACGGCCGCAGTTCGGCCCTGCCGAACTTCCGAAGTCGGACAAAGCCCCTCCCCGCCCCTGCTGATTCCCTGGCCCCCTGTTTCCCTGACGCTCCCCCTATGGCATGGTCCTGAAAAAGGGAGGGCTTTACTTTCGGGGAAAGCTACCATCACTTTTGGCCTACGGTGACCATCTCAACCTACATTTGCCTCAGAAATCAACTAACCATCACATGAGAAAATCCATCTTTTTAACACTTGCTTCAGTGGCACTATTGCTTGTTGGTTGCAGCAAGGATGAACTTACAGAGAACGTTTCCGAAGGCGTAAGCAGCGTTGCAACACCTACGAACGGACATGCGCGTCTCGGGAATACGGATGCGATGCCAGAGATCTGGTTCAATCAGAATCAGGGACGCATGGTGGTTCAATTCAGTGCAAGAGGAGTTCTGCCGCAGAATTGCAGGCCAAGTGCAAGAATCTCATACACCATAGCAGGTGGGGAAGACCCCGATGGTAACCCTATGGAGGAAACGGTGGTCATGGAAGCGGAGCTCTTGAGAGTTGGAAACTCCAGGATTTATCGTTCTGCGCAGAATGAGTTCGTGTTCGGCCAGACCGACCATTTTTCTCTGGTCGATGTGAAGATTGATTGGAATGCCGCTGACGGCACACTGCAGGAAGAGTCACGGATTGAAACGCAGCTGTTCCTTTATCCTTCGGGCAGAACGGTTGAGCAGGATCCGAAGGTGGTCAGGTTAAGAAGATTTCATGTTCAGGATCAGATAGTGGCAGAATGGGATGCGACCCTTACCGATGAACTCAGATTGATCGTTGCGGATGATCCAGCGCAGCAGGTGGCACAGGTGAAATTTGTTCCAGAACCTATCTATCCATATGCTGACGACCCAACCTATGCGGTCTATCCTGAGCCGAGCTACTTGGAGAAATCACATGAGAATACGAACCTCGGGCTTTCGCGTTGGACCGGGTCAGTGCGGGGTGGTGCCGGTTCAACTGGTTCGTTGGAAGGAACCATCTATATGATCGCGGCAGACGGCCAGGCCTTGGAAACCAATTTTGCCGTGCTTCTGGATTGAGATGAAGTGTTTGAAATAATAGAAGCCCAGCCCCTTCGGCTGGGCTTTTTTTATTCTGTTTCAGATCTCTTGCTTTTTACCGTTTCAGCTTCCTCCTGCTGCTCAGCCTTCATTAGCGAACCCGAAACCTCGGCTGAAAGCTTCTATAAAGTGAAGACCATACATTGGTGGAGCCTGTCCCGTAGTTGCTTGGGAACCACAGACGCCCTTCCTCCGCCTGAGGCGGATGCCCGACTGAGGCGGGCGGGGGATTTTTTTGATGAGTGATGAGGGACGAGGGATGAGTGATGAAGGATGGCGGCATAGGGTCGTCCCGCCCCGTAGAGACGTTGCATGCAACGTCTCTACCTCACGCAACGTCTGTACCCATGCAACGTCTGTACCACTGTCATTCCCTCCCACCCAAATGAGGGTCTTCCCTCACCTTCGAGGACGTGCGCCCCTATTGGAAGAAGACCACCGAGCGCACCACCTTTTTTTGGGACCACGACACCCGCACTCTGCGGTAGAGACGTAGCATGCTACGTCTCTACATGTCGCATGCCACGTCTCTCCACCACGGCCCATGGCCACCCCTGTGCACCAGAAAATAGAAGCTCTATTTTCGCGTTGTCTGTAAATTAGCGTTGTACTGAGAACGAC
This sequence comes from uncultured Chryseobacterium sp., assembly GCA_964488095.1. Classification (GTDB taxonomy): domain Bacteria; phylum Bacteroidota; class Bacteroidia; order UBA10329; family UBA10329; genus UBA10329. Next base: position 13,121 of record CAZATP010000062.1, on the reverse strand, counting down.
ATGCCATGAGACAGAAATGGGTGAAACCGGGCCAGACCTACTCAGAAACCTTCGAGCTCAAAGGCCCCTTGAGCAAAGTGATGACCACCACCCGCACCGTGCTGGTGAAAGACGGCCGCGTGCTGCCCGACACCATAGCACTGGACGATGTGGACGAGAGCGCCAATGCCATCGTGCGGCTCAATGCGCAGGGCCACCGCCTCCATGAGGTGCTCTATCTGTCCAAAGGCCGGAAAACAGTGCGCGACTATAACGGTCAGGGCCTGTGCTCCGTGCAGAAGGAATATGAGAAAGGGGAGCTCAAGCAGGTGATGCGCCTGGACTACGATGCGGCCGGGCGATCGCTGTCAAGCGCCATTGAACAGGCCAACGGCCACGTGACCTATCGCTCGGAGTGCGTTTACCGACCGGACGGACAGATGCTGGAACAGAGCCAGTTCAACGGGCACAACGGCACCACCTCGCGCATCCATCATCGCTACGATGATCAGGGCCGCAGAGTGGCCATAGAGGCATTTGACGGCACGGGCGAACTGGAGCGCACCCATACCTATGTCTTTGATGACAAGGGCCGGTGTTCCGAGGATGCCACCACCTACCTCAAGCCGCCCTTGCAGTCGCACAGCACCAGGACGGTGTATGTGCACAACCCGCAGGGCGACATTGTGCTGCAGACCATCTATGACAGCCAGGGGCAGGTGAAGCGTGAGTTCAGCTACACCCATGAATACGACAGCGAGGGCAAACGCATCGTGCCCCGGCCCAAGGAACAGACCGAGTACAGGGAAGAGGTGCTGCACACCGACCGGCATGGCAACTGGACAGCGCGGGTGGTCTATCACCGACAGGTGCCCCTCTATGTGCAGGAACGCACGATGGTCTATGCAGATGAGCCCGACACAGAGCTGGTGCACCCAGTGGAGCGGGGCGAGACCGCCAGAGGATTCTCCCTCAGCGAGCCGATAGAGGAAACGAGGCGGCTTTCGGCCAAGGCCCTCCGATGGGTGATGGAGCATCCGAGCGCCACCACCGACCAGTTTCCCGTGCTGCGCTACTATGCCGCCCGCTTCAACGAGCCCGCCACCGCGGTCAATTATGCATGGAGCACGCTGGAGAACAGAGGGGTCTATAAGGAACTGACCGAGCGTTATCATGCACGCGAGGTGCACAGCTACCACCATGCCTATTCGGGTTACGACACCGCCATGACCCGCTACACCCTCGAACTGCCCTACTATGAGGGCTATATGGTGCAGGCCTACAACATCACCTCGCATGACGCTGACAGCTACAAGGTGCCCGACCATCTGCGCGATGCCTACAGTCACGGGCTGCATTTCGGTCCCATCATGCTGCTGCGTCCGGGCAATACCAGCGCAAGGCGCAACCTGAGTTTCGAGACCCTCTTCAGCGAGATGATGGACCGCTACACGGTGGACAAGCCGCCGTCCAGACCGCGCATCCACGTCATCGAGGTGAGGAACAACAGCTTTGCCGTGGTCGAGCATCCCGTGTCCGACTCCTTCAACATCCGCGACCTCGATATCAACTATGGGGAGGGTTTCGCCAAGTTCCACACGGAGCTCATGGACCGCTTCAAGGCCGGCAGTAAGGGGCTTGTGCTCTTTCACGGGCTGCCCGGCACCGGCAAGACCTACTACATACGTCACCTGCTGCGCCAGATGGCGGCCAGCAAGAAGCGCGTCATCTACATGCCGCCCAACATGGTGGACCACCTCACCGACCCCTCCTTCATGACCTTCCTTATCGACACGATCAAGCGTTGGTCGCGTGAGGGCCGATTCTGTGTGCTGCTCATCGAGGACGCAGAGCCGCTGCTGGCCAAACGGCAGGAAGGAGTGCGCATTCAGGGCGTCACCAACCTGCTCAATATGACCGATGGGCTGCTCAACGACATGCTCAACCTGCAGATCATCTGCACCTTCAATGTGGACCTTCGCAAACTCGACAGCGCCCTGCTGCGCCCCGGCCGTCTGTTGGCCCGCAAGGAGTTCAAGGCATTGAACGAGCTGGACGCCAACATCCTGGCATCCCGATTGGGCATCAAGCATCATTTCAAGGGTCCCGCTACCCTGAGCGAGATCTATGCCATGCTCAAGGACAGCAATACCCTGGTGCACGATGTGGATTCCGACCGCAACAGCTCCACCCGGATAGATGACATCCTGTGACCGCGCAGACAGCAGCCCATGCGAGGGTCTTCTCTCGCCCGCGCAAGGATGAAGCGAGGGGCAGATGGTCCATCACGAAGCCCATGAAGATGTAGTCCCGGTCGTTGGTCTCGGCCTGGGGGTCGTGCAGCAGGGCGAAAGCGTCCGACAGGCTGCTGCTTAATTTGGAAACTCGGAGCTTCTTCAGAAGTTCTGTGGAAGGTGGCAGTTGAATATTTTCCAAACGTCACGTGTAACCCTACTCAAACAACAGTGCCAACATCAAATCGTCAGAAAGCACTTTGATATAGCAATTATAAGTTCTATGGCACTATTCAACCACTCGGAATTGCAGATCTGAAATAGTTAGTGCTCCGACCCCTGAATTACTCTTAATAAACACTTCTATATAATCATTGGTAATTAGGCTTACTTCTGATTCAAGTACAATTTGGAAACCTTGATTATTGGTTAGAGGCCCCAATGAGGAGGTCGGTGCAGGAATTACTATACCGTTTTTAGCAATGACAATTGTATAGTCTGTGGCATTACTTGGTGCCTTAGCACCAATTGTAATAAATACTCTGCTGGTAATATTCCGCTTGCCGATATATGTAAATCGATTGTTTGTTCCTGAGAATTTCTTAGCGGTAACCAGCGTAGTGGTTCCCAATACTTTCACATAAGTACCAACTGAGGGAAATGTGGTAGTTGTAGAATTACCATCCATATAGGCATACCCAAACGAGTTTGTATTGGGAATTTATGTATTTTGTTGCATTTCCCATCCATAGGCATATGAATCAAAGCCATTTAATAAAGTAGTTACCCCACGAAACATATTAGTAGTCATTCTGCCATTGCTGATAGCTGCACCTATATTTACCTTGACTCCAGTTTGGCCTGTATAAATGAAATAATTATTGGAAAGGTCAATATCATCAATGGTCAATCCGGCTAAGAATTCTATGCCACTTCCAGCACTGATTCCTGTGATATAATTATAGGATGAAGCAAATTTCCCCATGTCTCCAGTTATCTTAATCCCATCCTTACAACTCCAATAATTTTTATTCATAGTAGCGGATTTAAAGCCACTTATCTGCCCTACCCCAAGACTTGGGATGCCGATTTCCACCACGGAGCAACCAGAAAATAGGTTGCAGAACCTAGTACTTGTCGCATCGGTAAAATCATAAGCTTTTGTGCTGGCGCTTGCGGGGATGACCGCAAGGTTTTCAATAAATACGCTGACAGCCGTACTCCGCAGAACTCCACCGGCAACCGTTGACATCACCCCATCTTTTCCCGGATCGGTGCCTCGCAGGCCTGCCCCGTTCAAGTTTAAATAGTTGGGCGAAATATCTACAAACCCAAAAAAAACGTACATTTTATCATGATCTAACAGGATGGAATTTCCACTGGGCGCAGGAAGGTCTGCGAGCGAAGAAACATAGACCAAATTAGTTTGGGGTTGGACATATGCCACAGACGCCCATCCAGTACTTTGGTATATGTCAAGTGTATTGGTCGTAAGATTAAATATATGCAAGCCAATGGGCGGTGTAGGAATACCATCACGCTGCACTGCTGTCATACGAGGAATCAGCACACCCTTGATAGTCGAAGAAATATCCAAAATCGCCTTGGGGTCAGGCGATGCACCATCGGCATTGATGCTAACGCCCTGGGAAAATAATAAGGTCGGAAGGAAAAGCAGAGAACCCAATGCAATTTTCAAAATCAGCAAACCTGTCATTATTCTATTCATCTTTTATTGTTGTAAAAATTCGCACATAGAATTTGATACAATATTCCGATGTTGTCCTCCTTAAATTATTACAGAATTATTCAATTAACTTAAACAATACACACACTGTAAGCGATTCATCCCGATCGCGCAAGTGTTTGCGCTGGGCTCGTTCAAGAGTTCTGCAGGGTCTCTTCAATGGCCCGCTCATCGAGGCTGACGCGAGGGTCTTTCCTTCGTGCCTATTATTCGGTGGCAGCCTGTCCTGAGCTGGACGAAGGGTCCCGCTCACATGAACCCCTACCTTTGTTACTTCGGTCATCGGCTCAACCCTTTGACCCCCGCTGATAGGCGTAGCTTCTTTCGAGAGGCTGCGCCTTCGGTCTTTTTATACACCGACACCCGCACCCTGCGGTATAGACGCGATGCATCGCGTGCACAGAGACATGGATAAATAGGCCTACACCATCCGTCTTGACGCCTACGTGCACTGCACCTGCTACAAGGACGGGAAGTCCGCCCCACCGCCCCATACCCGATATACGGTGTAAGACGCGGACGGCTATCACCTCCACCTTCCCAACTGACAGACCATCAAAAGCAACTGGCGATCATCGCGCAGACCGCTCAGTTCGCCCCCCTACAGTGCCTGCGGCCTATTGCTGAAGGCTCCGCCCACCTCAACCCCCAACGGGCAGCACGTGGTCCACGAAGTATATCTTGGCCGGCCCCTTGCCATTGGCCTCCACCTCGCCACGGTAGGTGCACCGGTAGACCAGTTCCATGACAGCGGTCAGCCCCAATTCTGACCCTGAACAGCCGACTGTACGTTTTCAACAGGTGGCGGCCTTCGCTCTCACCGAACATCCTTGCCCTGCGCGGGTTTGATACTGAAAACCCACCCCATGTTCGGACTATTCAGGAAAAAGACGGAACGCGAGCTTCTGGAACAACAGCTCAAGCAGTTGCAGGAAGAGGCTTACCGCCTCTCGCACACTGACCGCAGGGCAAGCGACCTCAAGACGGCAGAGGCCCATGAGGTGCTGCTGCGCCTGGAAGCCCTGCCCAAGAGCTGAGTGCACTTTACCCTCAGTGATGTCCGCAGGCATCGCTCACCGCGTGGCATGTGAGGCTATATTTGTTCCGCTTGTTGCCATAGGGCGACCGATCAGCTACGATGCAGGGAGAATTCATCAGCCGACTCGTACCCGCCCTTGTGATGCTGGTGCTGGGTGTGATGGAGGCACTCGGTGGGCTCTACTTCAACGACAGGCGCACGCGCAACGACCTCACCATCGAGCTGGTGAGTCTGGTGACGCTGCCCGTCCTCATCCAGCCGGGCATCTTTCTCGGGGTGATCTATGGCATGTCCATGCTGATGTCTGAGTGGAAGGACCTTTTCATCGCAGGGGGCTTCTGGTGGCATATCCTTGCCTTTCTCATCTGTGACGACCTGACGCAGTATCTCTGGCATCGGCTGTCGCACGTGAACCGTACCATGTGGAAACTGCACCGTCCCCACCATGTGGTGGAGGAGATGGGCGTGTTGGTGACCTATCGCAATGCGGTGCTCTACTATGCACTGATGCCGGGCATCTGGCTATCGGCCCTGCTGGTGTATCTGGGCATGGGCTATGCCTACCTGTTCTACCTGCCTGTGAAACTCACCGTTATCCTGCTGGCCCACAGCGAGACGAGATGGGACCGCGTGCTTTACCGCTACAAGCTGCTGCACCCGCTGGCCTGGGTGGTGGAACGGGTCATCTCCACGCCCAGCACCCACTTCGCGCATCATGGCCTCACGGCCGAGGACGGCATCTCGCATCCCAACGGCAACTATGGCAACCTGCTCTTCCTGTGGGATGTGCTGTTCGGCACCGCCAGGATCACGCGCAGATATCCGGAACGTTTCGGGGCATGGAACCGCATCAAGGAACCGTGGCACGTGCAACTGCTGTTCCCCATAGTGCGTTCGGACGACCCGCGCAGCGAGCTGCACTCCCTGCACACGGGCAATGACTATGACCCCTCCGTGGATTTCAAGGAATTTGACAGGTAGGAAATTGTGGACGTCTTCACGCCATCGGAGAAGAAACGCTGTATTCGCATGGGGCCGCTCTCATTTCACAGATGCTTTTACCAAGTCCACTTTGGGGAAACCCATTCGACAGACTTCGTAATAGGCATCCACCATAAGTTGACATGTGAGCTTAAAGGCCGCCCCCTATGAAATCGTATCGGACGACTGCCTGCGCCCGCAGGGCCCCTGAAACCCCTTACTCGACTATCAGAAACTTGCCTGACGAAACGGTGATACCGTTCAGAATGAACTGATAGAAAAAGACCCCCGCGCCTATATCTTTCCGGTCAACCGACAATGAACAGTTCGGCTGAACGTACAAATCACGCACACGCTGACCTTGAGCATTGAACAACAGGACGTTCCCTCCCTCGTGAGACATTGGTACCGAAAAATTGACCTGATCAGTGGAAGGATTGGGGTACACCGCAATTGAAAAACCTGTTCCGTGTTCTTCAACATCATTTACAACAGCTCGAGGGTTGAATTCCCACAAATCATCGAACGTCTCGTTGTAGCTGCCACCTGTACCGACAAATCCTCTGTTGCCGATTGAAAAGCTTGCTGCAACCCCACGTCCTGTGGTAGGCAGATTATCCACTCTGGTCCATATATCGGTGACAGGGTCATATTCCCAGAAGTCATTCTCATAGACTTGTCCATCGCTTATACCTGTGCCTACGTAGCCCTTGTTGTTAATGGAGAAAGCCACGGCCTCACGCCTTGGTACACCACCGAAATCAGCTACCTGTGTCCAACTGTCGCTAACCGGGTCGTACCTCCAGAAATCCTTCTTGTGCACACCGATACTGTCGTATCCGGTGCCCATATAGGCGTAATCTCCAATGGTGAAAGTCACCGCGCCCCAACGCCCCTGCCCATTGGCGAAAGGTGCTTTATCTGTCCAGCTGTCTGTTTCAGGATCGTATTCCCAAAGATCGCTACGATTGGTGTTTCCGTCCCATCCTCCACAGATGTAGCCCTTATTGCCAATGGAGAAAGCCGCATGATCCTCAACCCAAACGCCCCACCACGTTCGCTCCGTCCAGTGATCGGTGGTCTGATCGTATTCCCAGAAAGTCCATGGAACGCCACCTGCTGTGGCCATTCCACCACCCATATAGGCCTTGGTGCCGATAACAAAGCTTGGCAGCTCGCTGCGGCCACCATCAGGGAACATGGCCTTTTCAGTCCAGAGATCCTCCTCGGGATCATACTCAAACAGAAATGCCCGTTGACTACCAAACGCAAAATAACCCTTATCGCCAATGGAAAAGCCCACCGTTTCCCATCGCTCACCACCAATATAATCTGCTCTCTGAACCCACGCAGACTGGCCATGAGCACTTAGAACGGCCAACGACAACAAGAAAATAAAAAATGACCTCATAATAACCTTGAATAGGATTGGAATTGATACACTTATCAGCTTCAGGTAATGACTCTTGAACAAATGTACCCACCCCATTTTCAGGGACAAAACCAAATTGTCCCCATTAATTACAGTTCTGAACTACTTGAGGCTAGCACGATGCTCTTTCTTTTCAGCCGAAACGCGAGGTGAAAGCAGTTCAAAGAAAGATAACATACTGACTTATGAAATGCCTGCGGAAGCATCTCTTCAACGGATGATATAGCACTACAGGCTTACTTCAATAGGTGCATCCCTGAGATGCGACCCATTGCGCTTCTGCACTGCGGAAATCATCGAAAACCCATCGCAGTTTTCCAAGCTTGATTGGCGATGAACCAACCCTACCCTTTCACCGTCACATGGATGCAATTGCCCTCGGGGCAGAGCAGTATGCTGCCGTTCTTCTGAAACTCTTTTAGAACGGCCTCAAAGGCCTTGCGGGCCTCGCTGCAACTGTCGGTATTGTCGAGCTTGTAGATGTCGAACGAGGCACCATAGCTGTGGGCTGAGATGTTAGGCGAGGCATTGCGTCCGGCCGGTGACCTGCGCAGACGCTCCTGCTGCTCGGTGGTGCGCGTAAGCGAACTGATGTGGAAGGCGCTGCCCTCGGCCTTGGTGCCTTTCACCTTCTCTGCGTAGCTCCGGCCCATGTCCTGCAGCACCTTGTAGGCGCGCTTGTGCAGATAGGGCTCGCTGTGGGTCAGCTTGTGGCGGTCAATGCGATAGCCTGTGCCGTCCTTCACCTTGGTCAGTACAGGGGAGGAATGCACCAGCTTGTCGGTGAGCACCGTGTTGCGGTTCAGGCGCTGCGCATGTTCGCGGTGCACCTCATACCTGTCGCGCCTGAAGCGGATGTGGTGTTTGGTGCAGCCGCACACCTCTTTGGGCCGCTGCTTCTTGGCAGGCGTCTCGGCCACATCCTCCTCTTCCTCTGTGGTGTCCTCGGCCATCACCACCTCGGCAATGAAGGAATAGAGGCCGTAGACCATGTAGCCCGCACCGACCAGCAGCGCAAGAAAGCCCGCCAGCACCACCATTCTCCGGAATCTGCGTCTTGTCCTTGGTCGCATTGCCCGGGCCTGCGGTCTGCGCAGAGGCCCGAAGGCAAATTAGCGGTACAGGGCGCCTTGCGTTCCGCACCTGCCCTGCGAGTTGTCCATAATGGCCTGTTGAAACGTGCAGAAAGGCGGCCTTAGAGCTGGTTCACCACCTAATAGGACACATGGTTCACACACCCGCACTTGATGCGAATCATTGGAGTTGTCGCAATATTCTGACTATCCGATTCTTGCTGAAGCAAACCACATACCCAACTTCCCTTTGCCCTTGGCCTCTACCTCGCCCCTGTATTCGCACACGAACTCATCCTTCACCAAGGCGTAGGTGGCCTCGCTGATGTTCACCCGGCCCACCTCACCACTGCTTTCCATGCGGCTGGCGGTATTGACCGTATCGCCCCAGATGTCGTACTGGAACTTCTTCACCCCTACAATGCCCGCCACCACCGGCCCGGTGTGAATGCCTATGCGGATTTCAAAGAAGGGCAATGCGGCCGCCTGCTTGCGGGCCTTGCCTTTTTCCACAAACTCCACCATCTCCAGGGCAGCTTTCAGCACATCGTGAGCGTGAGTAGTGTTGGGAGTTGGCAGTCCGCCAGCCGCCATATAAGCATCTCCGATGGTCTTGATCTTCTCAATGCCATGCTTCTCGCAGATACGGTCAAAAGCTGTAAAGCACTCATTGAGATCTGCTACCAGCTCTTTTGGACTGAGTGACTCAGATAGCTGCGTGAATCCCTTGAAATCCGTGAAGAGCACGGTGACATGCTCCAACAGTTGGGCATCGGCCGCGCCCTTGGCCTTCAGCTCCTCGGCCACCTCGTGCGGCAGGATGTTCAAGAGGAGTTCCTCGCTGCGGGCCTTCTCTTGGGTGATGATAGCGTTGTCCTTCTTCTTGGTGAGATAGCTGCGATAGCTCACACCTGCCAGGCCGAGCATGAGGACGAATCCACCGATGAAAGCGTTGCGCTGTTGGTTCTTCCTGCGCAGCTGTTCCGCGGCTATGGCGTCCTTCTTCTCCTGTTCGGCCTTAGCAATGGTCTCTTTCTTCTCAAATTCATATTCGACCTCAATTCTGGTCAATTCCTTGGTGTTCGCCTCATTGAATATGCTGTCCTTGAGTACGGTCATCTCCTCGTAATACCGCAGCGCGCTTTCAAAGTCGCCCAATCCCTTGAATCCATCATAGAGGCAGAGACAGGCGAGTTTCTCCTGTTCAATGGATGAGACCTCCTTGGCCACGGTCAATGCCTTGTTACACCATTTCAATGCCGCACGGTAATCTTTCTGTTTGATGCTGGTGGCTCCCAATCCGTTCAGACCGAAGAGCATTCCTTGTTTGTCGCCTCTGACCTCATTTAGTGCCAACGAGCGCGAAAAAGACTCTATTGCCGGTCCGAACTCGCTTCTGTTCATATAGGCACTGCCCATAGTAGAAAGGGCATAGGATAATCCTCTGTTGTTATTCAATTCCTCATGAAGAACAACCGCTCTACTCAGATATTTAAGCGCCTCCTCGAATTGGTTATCATCATTGTAAACACCGCCAATGTTTGTGAGACAGGTGCTCATGCCCCGTTTATCACCTGACTGTTCCCTGATGGTCAAGCTTTAAAAATGGTATTCCAAAGCCTTGTCCCTATCCCCTAAGAACGAATAGAGAATCCCCAGATTGGAGAAAGATGCGGCCTGTCCACCTGTATCACCCAATTTCTCATGAATCCGTAGGCAATCCTGATACTTACTGAGGGCCTCACGATAGTTGCCCTGATCACGGTGGATGTTACCGATACCATTTAGACAGTTCACAATACCACGTTTGTTATCGGATTCAAGGTGCAACTCAAGACTTCGGTTGTACAACTTAAGTGCCTCATCTACATCACCTTGAATGCGTTTGACCGTTCCTTGGGTATAAATGGCAACTCCCATCCCCTTCTTGGACTCCTTTTTCTTAGCAAAATCATATTGTAGCTGAGCAAAGTGATAGGCTGAATCCGGATTTGTGTTGATGAATCCGTGCCACGCGATTCTATCAATGGCGTTCAATCGGTTGGTATCGGCCTCTTTCGGATTGCTCCAAACAGACCAAAGTGAGTCAACTTCATGCTTAGGCAAGGCATTCTGTCCCTGAGATAAACTACTCCATAACAGCATGCAGGGCGCAACCTTCATTAGAGCATTGAATATTTTCATTGCAAAAGGTTTGAGTGATTCGGATACGAACATACAAACTTCCCACTAGGATTCAGTACCTCGCTGCACACGAGAAGAAACTGTCCCTTCGTACAAAAAGATCAACCTTCTTGCACACCTGATTATCATGGCCTGAAACGTTACCGTGACAGGTCTACAGGTCATCGAACCATCAGTGAAGCACAACAGTATAGACTGTCCGAGCCAGTCATGCGTGTGGCAAAAATCCTGAAACCTTGTTGAAACGTTCGTGGAGGCGGCCTCAGAGCTGGTCCACCACCTGATGGAACACATTGCGCCACATGGTGCGCTCCGCATCGAGGGCGTTCTCACGGTCGCACATCGACACGATGATGATGCGCTTCGAGGGGTCCACGTAGATGTGCTGCTTGAAGAGTCCATCGGCCATGAAGTCGCCATAGGCCGCATCGCCCAGATGCCAAAGACGGTTGTAGGTGAAGCTGCTCCCCTCGGTGGTGTCGCGTGCCACAGAGCTGCGCACCCATTCCTCGGGCACGATCTGCTTGCCGTCCCAGCGGCCCATGTTCAGATACAGCCGCCCGAACTTGGCATAGTCCAAAGCAGTGGCGCCCATGCAGCAGAACGTGAGGTCGTGGCCCTTGCGGTCGGTGGTCCAGAGGGCATCAGAGCACATGCCCAGCGGCTGCCATATCCGCTCGGAGAGATACTGCGCGGGCGACATGCCCGTGGCTCTTTCCAGAATGAGTCCCAGCAGCTGCACGTTGATGTTCAGATATTCCTGAAACGTGCCGGGGCGGTGGGCGAACTCCACGGTGCGCAGCGTGCGCGTCACATCGTTGCCATAATAGAGCTGTGCGTCATGACGCAGGATGTGACGGATGCCCGAGGTCATGTTGAGCAGATGCGAGATGCGCAGATGCTCGGCCTGCGCTATGCCCCGGAGCTCGGGCAGATGGTCGATGACCTGGTCGTTGATGCCGCCCAGACGGCCCTCCGCGATGGCGATGCCCACCAGGGCCGAGACGAACGATTTGGCCACGGAAAAGGAGGCGTGCACATCTTCAGCGGTCTTCCCCTGTCCGTAGCCCTCAAAAAGAACCGTGTCGTTGCGGATGACCACCAGGCTGCGCACACGGTGCTTCTCCATGAATCCGTTGAGCGTGACGAAATAGGGCGTGCCACTGCCCCACTCGTTCACCCGGATGCGCTGGCCCAGCCCGCTCGTGTCGCGTGCGAAGTCGAAACAGGCCTCCCCTGCCGCGATGCGCGAGGAAGGGAAACGATGGATGTCTTTCCCATCGGGCCGTGCATAGAACAGGGCCCGCAGGGGCACACAGCCACTGAGCACCACAGTAAGAGTGACCAGCAGGGAGAGGAGTCGCAGCATGGCGCAAATAAACGGCCTATGCCCTTCGCGTCATGAACATCCCTTGCCGAAGTCTGTTGTGTGCATGAAATCACTTTCAACTCTTGACCGGAATCAGAACTTTGCATCCTCAAACCACACACCCATGAACAGATACTTCCTACCCGTTGCCCTATTGGCCTTCGGTCTCGCCAGCTGCGGACAGAGCCCGGAGGAGATTGAACAGGCCCGTCTGGCGGCCGAGAAATTGGAGAATGACAAACTGGAGGCCGAGGTGGGTGACATGGCCCGTGGCATGTTCAAGCCCCTGAGCGCCAGTGCCGACATCAACCCCGACAACCCTGTCACCAAGGAGAAGATCAAGCTCGGACAGGTGCTCTACTTCGACAAGCGCCTGAGCATGGACGGCACCCAGAGCTGCAACACCTGCCACAATCTCTCCACCTTCGGGGTGGACAATCTGCCCACATCGCCCGGTGACAAGGGGCAGAACGGTGACCGCAACTCGCCTACCGTACTCAATGCCGCATTGCACTCGGCCCAATTCTGGGACGGCCGCGCCAAGGACGTGGAGGAGCAGGCCGGCATGCCCATCACCAACCCGGTGGAAATGGCCATCCCCAGTGAGGACTTCCTCGTGAAGCGCCTCAAGGAGATCGACCTCTACAAGAAACTCTTCGCTGCCGCCTACCCGAACGACAAGGACCCGATCACCTATAAGAATCTGTCGAAGGCCATCGGTGCATTTGAGCGTCAACTGCTAACCCCGTCCAAATGGGACAGCTATCTGGGTGGAAATGCCGATGCACTCTCCCTTGAAGAGAAAAAAGGCCTTCAGACCTTCATCAATGTGGGTTGCACCTCATGCCATGGCGGAGAGCTGCTGGGCGGCAACATGTTCCAGAAGTTCGGGGTGCATCATGACTACTGGGAATACACCAAGAGCGCCAAAGTGGAGGAAGGCCGTTTTGCCGTCACCAAGCAGGAGACCGACAAGTACATCTTCAAGGTGCCCTCGCTGCGCAACGTGACCAAGACCGCACCTTACTTCCACGATGGCAGTGTGGCCGACCTGAACGAGGCCGTGAAGATCATCGCCAAGGT
>CAZATP010000061.1:0-16197 GCA_964488095.1 uncultured Chryseobacterium sp. | reverse complement strand
CCACGGAACATACAGGCACCATCCTCACCGAATCCATGGCGATGATGCCCGCAGCAGCCGTCAGCGGTTGGTATTTCGGACACCCCGAATCCAAGTATTTCGGCCTCGGCAAGATCTCCAAAGACCAAGTGGCGGATTACGCGCAGCGCAAGGGCATGACGATGGAGGAGGCGGAAAGGTGGCTGAGTCCTGCGTTGGGGTATTGAGTTCACCCCAGATGCTTCATCGCCTCCCTTCTCGATAGCGGACTCAGTTCCGTTGTACTGACAAACTGCATCACCGCTTCCGCATCGGTCTTGGCGTATTCGCGCAGCGCCCAGCCGATGGCCTTGTTGATGAAGAATTCCTTGCTACCGAGATTGAGCCGGATGTGACGGAACAACAATTCAGTGTCTGTCTTTTCCTTGTAGCCCAGTTGGAAGATGATGCTTGCCCTGCGTAGCCACATGTTGTCGTGAACCGCCCACTGGTCTGTTATCTCGGCCTTGTGTTTCGGGAATTTGAGGAAATACGGCCCTACGATCCAAGAGGCAAGGCCATCCACGGTGTCCCACCAGCTTTTGGTGATGATGAGTTCCTCAATCAGTGACAGGTCGCTCTCTTCAATGGAGCGGACCTGTTTCTGCATGATGTCGATAGCACTATGGTGAAACTCGCGCTGAGGTGCGGCCCACAAGCTGCGCAGCACTTCGGGGTCGAACGGGGCCGGCATCCCTTGCTCCTTCAGAAAATGGGCAAGAAGTTGCCTACGAGGTGCGGCCTTGATGCCGAAGAATGGGAAATGCCCTTTCATATAGGCTTCCATCGCTTTGGCATCGGCCGGATTGGCGTGCTGTTCGAATAATGCCTGTAGCGGCAGGAGGTAAGAAGACATGGCAGGAATTTGCGTGACCCAGCAGGAAATTGACCAACAAAAAACCCCGGTCAGCGCTGTGCTGCCGGGGCTCGATGTGTTCCTGTTGGCCCACTAGGGCTCGAACCTAGACTCTTCTGAACCAAAATCAGACGTGTTGCCAGTTACACCATGGGCCAAGAACGGGCGGCAAAAGTAGGAAGTTTCCCAATTCTGCAAAACAGATTTTTGGAGATGCAGAAGGATTTGAACGGGCACCTCTATCCATCCGGTTTTTTCGCCTTGCCTGCCACAAAATCCTTGAGATAGTATGGCTCAAAATAGGCCACATCCTCTATCTCACCTGTAGCAAGTTTCCTTTCGGCCAATGCGAACATGCCATGTGCGCTCGGAAGTATGTCCGCCCGGAAAATGGCATTGGGATGAGTGATCACAGACTGGCATTTCGCAGCCCCATCGCCAATGAAAAGCACCGGACCTCGGTCGAGCTCTTCCCTGAAACTGTCACCGTCCACCACCACGGCAGCGACACCTGTGACCGGATTGCCCTGAAGGTCGAATGCGGCCGAGTAGACCTCCATTCTCCTGGCATCTATCATCGGGCGGATGCAACGCACCGTTTCGAGCTCATTCGGATCAACGGTATCAAGGGCGAAATGGGCCAGACTCTGAAGCGCATTGACCGAAAGGAGCGGGATGTCCATTGCATAGCAGAGTCCCTTGGCTGCCGAAACACCGATGCGCAGACCTGTGTAAGACCCTGGACCTCTCGCCACACACACAGCATCCAGATCAGAGGTTAAAAGGCCCGCATCCGCCAGTACATCGGCCATGTACACAGTGAGCTTCTCGGCATGGGAATAGGTGGAATCGTGCAGTTCACGCAGGGCCGTGAGACGTCCATCTGTGGCAAGGCCCACAGAACAGGTGAGTGTGGAACTCTCTATGTGAAGGATGCGGGGCAACTCCCGTCAGTCTTTCTCCTCGGTGGTGAAGAGCTCGTCCTGCGTGACCACTTGAACAGGGTCGTTGTTCATCAGGTCTTTGGAAATGGCACGGTAAGGAGCCGTGATCACCTCTTCATCCTTTTCCAACCCCTCCAATATCTGGATGTGCTGGCTGTTCTGAATGCCGGTCTTCACCTTTTTCATCACGGCCACTCCGCCCTTGTTCACGAACACCACTTCCACGGCATCCTTAGCGATAACCACCTCTGCAGCGGGGTCGGGAATCTGACCAGGGTCCTGGCCTCTCTTCCGCTTCAGTTCCTTCTCCTCGGTCTCCACCTCCAGTTCCGAGGCGCTTCGGGTGGTGACGGCCTGCACAGGCACCGCGAGGACACCCCGCTCAGTGCGCGTACGGATATCGACCGTGGCCGACATCCCCGGCCTGAACGGTGACATTCCCTTCTGCTTGCCACTCTGGAGATGCTCATATGATTCGCGCAGCAACCGCACTTTCACAGCAAAATTCGTCACTTGGTCCGTGCCCATGGCATCGCTCTTGGCCGAATTGGCAATGCTGGTCACAATGCCCTTGAACACCTCTCCGAGATAGGCGTCCACCTCGATGTCGCAGCTATCGCCCAGACCAACGCGGATGATATCATTCTCATTCACGTCCACCTGCACTTCCATCTCGTTGAGGTTGCTGATGGTCATGATCTCGGATCCGGCCATCTGCGATGTTCCGACCACGCGCTCACCCTTGCGGAAATTCAGTTTGGAGACCGTGCCCTCCACAGGCGAGTAAATCTCGGTGCGTGTAAGCTGCTTGTCGGCTTCGCGAAGTCCTGCCTCAGCGCTCTTCACTGTATAGCGATTGGCCTCAACGGACTGACGGGCAGCTTCCACCTCGCTCGTGGCCACATCAAACTCACTGCGGGCCGCGTCAAAATCCTGCTGCGACACCACCTTGTCGTTGAAGAGCTTCTGGGTGCGCTCGAAAACCGCCTTCGAGTTGGTGAGACGGGCCTCGGCCTGCGTGAGGCGCGACTGCGAGTTGGCGAGGTTGGCCTTGCTGGTGTTCAGCGAGGCCTGTAGCCGCTCCACATTGGAACGTTGAATGTCCGGATCGATTTTCACCAACAGCTGACCGACTTTCACACGGTCGCCCTCCTTCACGGTGAGCATGGTTATCTCGCCCGCTACATCGGGGCTGATGTTCACTGCCACCTCGCTCTGGATCTTGCCGCTGGCAGAGACGGTCTCGGTGATGTCCTGTAAAGCGGCCAGCTCGGTGGTCACCTTCGTGGCCGGGGCACCGCCCACGAGCCCTTTCTTCTTGGCGACCACAGCCGCGACCACCAGAATGACGGCCACAACGGCCAGAATAATAATCGTGCGTCTATTGTTCATTTCTCAGATGGGAAAGCGAGTGGGATGCCCTGGTAGAAATCGAGGATCTTGGTGCGGAAGATGTATTCGTACTTGGCCCGTAGCAGGTCTGACTGGGCGATGGCCAGATTGTTCCTGCTGATGTTGAGATCAAGGTCGTTGATTGCGCCAACGGCATGACGCTGCTCGGCATAGGCATAGGCCCGTTCGGAGGCGGCCACATTCTTCAGTCCGGCCTCATACTGCCTATTGGCCGCAAGCGCATCATTATGGGCCTGCTGAACAGAGCGGTAGAGCTGATTGCGGGTATCCTGCAGCTGGAGCTCGGCATTGATTGTGCTTAGGCGTGAACGCTTCACGGCCGTGCGCGCCTGCAGACCATTGAAGATGGGAATGGTGAGCGACAGGCTGATGGACTGGCTCAAGTTGCGATCCATCTGATCCTTGTAACTGACATCCTCAAATTCGAACGTGGTGGAATTGAAATCACGGAAGGCGCTGGAATAGAAGGTGCTCGCATTGGCATTGGCGCGAAGAGAGGGCGTGTAGCCGGCAAAGGCGATGCGTTCGCCCCTGCGCGCACTCTCCAGCTTCGTCTCCTGTGCCTTGATCTGCGGCCAGTTGTTCAATGACATCTCATAGACCGCCTGCACGCCCACGGCACTGAGGTCGTTGAGCGGGAGGTCGAGCGCAGGGCGTTCGATGCGGAACGGACTTTCCATCTGTAGGTTCAACAGCTGCTGCAGTGCCACAAGGGATGTCTGCAGCGCATTCTCGGCATTGATGAGCCGAAGCTCCTGAGCGGCCAGCTGCGATTCCACATCCAACTGGTTGCCCATGGGCAGCGCACCTGCATCTACCAGCTTCCGCGTGCGATTCACCTGCTCCTTGGTCGATGCCAACTGTTCGCTGGAAACAATGACCAATTCCTCGTTGAACATCACCTGTAGGAAGGCCGAAGCGATATTCATACTGATGTCGTTGGCAAGCCCTTCCACATCATATGTGGCTGCAAGCACATCAATCTGTGCCTGCTTGAAGGAGTTGAGCAGCCGCAGACCATTGAACAGCGTCACGCTCGAACCTATGCCGAAGTTGTTGGCATTCACCTGCTCATTGACAAAGGAGTTGGTGCCAGGATCAATCGAGCGGCCAAAGTTGATGTTGCCCCCCGCGTTGGCATTCAGATCGGGGAACATCACGGCCAAGGCCTGTGTGCGGCCGTACTCTGCGGACTGCTTGTTGATGAGCGACTTCTTGAGCTGAATGTTGTTGTCGCGGGCATGGTCCAAGCAGCGCTGCAACGACCAAGTCTCCTGTGCCAATGCGGTTCCTGACACGAAGAACAGGCCCAAGAGGCCGGCAAAAAAAACTGGGCGCATGTAGACTCGCAGATTGAGAGGAGGGGCAAAAGTAACCAATTGATGAGGGGGCGTAGGGCCAAAGAATGCTAACAGCCACACCCTCAACCCCTACCGCCCTGAATTGTTCGGAAACTGCTTCGACCAGCCCTTGGAGACACGGTCTCGGACGAGGCCAACGGACGGTTAAAGTTTGCCCGATCGTTTTTCTCTTATGTTTGCAGCTCCAAAAAACTGACTTAAAAACCGATCATCATGTCTGATATCGCATCACGCGTCAAAGCCATCATCGTTGATAAACTGGGCGTTGACGAGAACGAGGTGACCCCCGAGGCAAGCTTCACCAACGACCTTGGTGCAGACTCCTTGGATACCGTAGAGCTCATCATGGAATTCGAGAAGGAATTCAACATCGCCATCCCTGACGACCAGGCCGAGAACATCAGCACCGTGGGCGAAGCCATCAAGTACATTGAGGCGAATGTGAAATAAGCATGTCCGACAAGGACAGCGTGTCGTACCCGTTGCTTGCCGTTGAACACGAACGCAGGCAGCGGGTATTTCTTTGAAGCAGCATCATGGAACTTAAACGTGCGGTGATAACGGGCATGGGCGCCCTCACTCCCATCGGCAATTCGCTGGCGGAGTATTGGGAGGCCCTTCGCACCGGAAAGAGCGGTGCCGCCCCCATCACCCATTTCGATGCCGAGAAATTCAAGACCCGTTTCGCCTGCGAGGTGAAGGGGTTTGACCCCAATGACCATTTTGACCGCAAGGAGGGCCGCAAACTGGACCCCTATGCGCAGTATGCGTTGGTGGCCGCCACAGAGGCATGGCTGCACTCCGGTCTGGATGAGAACGCCATAGACCTGGACCGTGCCGGAGTGATCTGGGGTTCGGGAATCGGTGGACTCCAGACGTTCTATGACGAATGCACCGAGTATGCCAAGGGCGATGGCACGCCAAGGTTCAATCCGTTCTTCATCCCCAAGATGATCGCGGACATCGCCTCGGGTCACATCTCTATGAAGTGGAACCTGCGAGGGCCCAATTTCACCACCGTTTCGGCATGTGCCTCCAGCACCAATGCGCTCATTGACGCATTCAACTACATCCGTCTGGGCAAGGCCGACATCTTCGTTTCAGGAGGCTCTGAGGCTGCTGTCAATCAGGCAGGTGTGGGCGGTTTCAACGCCATGAAGGCCCTTTCGGAAAGGAACGATTCTCCTGAGACAGCTTCCCGCCCGTTCGACCTCGACCGTGATGGGTTCGTGCTGGGTGAAGGCGCAGGCTGTCTGATTGTTGAGGAATTGGAGCATGCACTGAAAAGAGGTGCCGCCATCTATGCCGAGATCGTTGGAGGAGGAATGAGTGCCGATGCACACCACATCACCGCACCCCACCCTGAAGGACTCGGAGCAACCAACGTGATGCGCAGTGCATTGGCCGATGCAGGTCTAACTCCATCCGACATCGACTATATCAACGTGCACGGCACCAGCACCCCGCTGGGCGATGTGGCCGAGAGCAAGGCAATCCTCTCTGTCTTCGGAGAAAGCGCTTATGACCTCAACATCAGCTCCACCAAGAGTATGACCGGCCACCTGCTGGGCGCGGCCGGTGCCATTGAGGCCTTGGCCTGCGTGATGGCCGTTCATCAGGACATCGTGCCACCCACGATCAACCACTTCACGGACGACCCGCAGTTCGACCCACGCTTGAACTTCACGTTCAACACCGCGCAACACCGCACCGTGAATGCCGCACTGAGCAACACCTTCGGTTTCGGGGGACACAATGCCTCGGTGATCGTGAAGAAGTTCACTGGCTGCTGAACGCCATTCCGGTCCATGACCCCAACCACAGTTTGACACCGTGCTCGGACTCAAAGACCTCAAACAGTTCTTCAAGCGGTTCTCTGCGCAGGACAAGCAACTTCGTCAGCGTCTGCAGGGCATTCTGGGTTTCAGGCCCAACAACATGGCGCTCTATCATCTGGCCCTCACGCACAGTTCTGCCGGACTGGTGGTGAAGGAAGGAGTGCCCTTGAGCAACGAGCGGCTCGAATTCCTGGGCGATGCGGTGCTCGGGGCAATTGCAGCCAAATACCTGTTCAAGCGCTTCCCGTTCGAGTCTGAGGGCTTTCTGACCGAGACTCGGAGCAAAATCGTTAGCCGCAAGAACCTCGGTGCGCTGGCCAAGAAGCTCGGCCTTCGCGAAATGGTGAAGAAAGAGACCTCGCTCGACAAGAGCACCTCGTCCTTGGGCGGTGACGCTTTGGAGGCATTGGTCGGGGCGGCATTCCTCGACCGGGGATTCGAACTGACGGAGAAGTTCGTGGTCACGCATCTGATTGAGAACCTGATCGATCTGGACCAACTGCTGTTGGAAGATGCCAACCACAAGAGCCACATCATCGAGCACTGCCAGAAACACCGGCTCAAATACGTGTTCGAGACCACTCAGGCCCCGAGACGCAGAGGGGACAGCCATTTCGAATCCCGTTTGTTAGTTGATGGGCGTGAATGTGGGGCGGGCAAAGGCAACACCAAGAAAGAGGCCGAGCAGGATGCTGCCAAACACGCCTGCGTGCACCTCGGACTGAAGGACTGAAAATCTCTCCCGGCTTTCTGCGGACGCGCTGAACAAAAGTGAGGGACGGGCGTTCCCGATTTGGCTATCTTTGCCGCTTAACCGTCAGATAACACACAGGTGGAGGAAAATCCCTTCAAACCGGGCCGTTTGCTGTCCAAGGTGAACGACCCATCCGACCTCAGAAAGTTGAGCGAGGAGGATTTGGTGGAATTCTGTGCGGATCTCCGACAGTATATCATCGACATCGTCTCTCAGAAAGGAGGGCATTTCGGGGCAAGTCTCGGAGTGGTAGAAATGACCACCGCACTTCACTACGTTTTCAACACTCCCAACGACCAGTTGGTCTGGGACGTGGGTCATCAGGCCTATGGTCATAAGATCATAACCGGCCGCAGGGACGTTTTCCATACCAACCGCATCTATAAGGGCATCAGTGGATTCCCTAAGCGGAAGGAAAGCAAGTACGACACCTTCGGGGTAGGTCACAGCAGCACGTCCATCTCGGCAGCATTGGGCATGAGCGTGGCGAGCAAGCTGAGGGGCGACAGGAACCGGCAGCACATCGCTGTCATCGGTGATGGTGCAATGACAGGAGGCATGGCCTTCGAAGGCCTCAACCACGCGGGGGTGGAGAACACCAATCTGCTGGTGGTGCTCAATGACAACTGCATGAGTATCGACCCCAACGTGGGTGCGCTCAAGGAATACCTTACGGACATCACCACCTCACCGACCTACAACAAGGTGCGTGACGAGGTATGGAACCTGTTGGGACTGGTGAGCAAATTCGGCCCCAACGCACAGGAGATCGCTTCCAAGATCGAACATGGCATCAAAGGCACGTTGCTGAAGCAGAGCAACATGTTCGAGTCGCTGAACTTCCGGTATTTCGGTCCGATTGACGGGCACGATGTGAATCACATGGTACGTGTGATGCGCGACCTGAAGGACATTCCCGGTCCGAAGATCCTGCACTGCCTCACTGTGAAGGGCAAAGGCTATGACCTTGCCGAGAAGGATCAGACCAAGTGGCACGCCCCGGGTCTCTTCAACAAGGACACGGGAGAGATCAAAGTGGTGAAGCCGGCCCAGCCCGAACCACCCAAATTCCAGGACGTGTTCGGTCATACAATGGTCGACCTTGCCCAGATGAATGACAAAGTGGTGGGAGTGACCCCGGCCATGCCTTCCGGCTGCTCGCTCAACATCATGATGAAGGCCATGCCCGACCGCGCGTTCGATGTGGGAATCGCAGAGCAGCACGCGGTCACTTTCAGTGCGGGTCTGGCCACTCAGGGGCTGGTGCCCTTCTGCAATATCTACAGCACTTTCATGCAGCGGGCCTACGATCAGGTCATTCACGATGTGGCGCTTCAGAACCTCAATGTGGTCCTTTGCTTGGACCGTGGCGGTCTTGTCGGGGCCGATGGGGCGACCCATCACGGGGCGTTTGACATCGCCTACATGCGCTGCATCCCGAACATCACCGTGTGCTCACCCATGAACGAGGAGGAGCTGCGCAATATGATGTACACCGCCCAGCTGCCCGATGCCGGCACTTGGAGCATCCGCTATCCCCGCGGCAACGGTGTGATGCCCGAATGGAGAACACCCTTCCAGCAGTTGGAGGTGGGCAAGGGCCGCAAGATGCGCGATGGTTCGGATGTGGCCGTGCTGACTATTGGTCCTTTGGGACACACGGCTCTTGAGGCCTGTGCCGAACTGGAGCTGCAGGGTGTCTCAGCCGCCCATTATGACATGCGCTTCGTGAAACCCATTGACGAGGAGCTTCTGCACCGTGTGTTCCAGAAATTCAGCAAGGTGATCACCTTGGAGGACGGTTGTCGCATGGGCGGGTTCGGAAGTGCTGTAGTGGAGTTCATGGCAGACAATGGTTACTTTGCGCAAGTGGAACGGATGGGTATTCCGGACCGCTTTGTAGACCATGGCTCTCCCAAGGAACTCTTCATTGAGTGCGGCTACCACAAGGACGACCTCGTCCGCACTGCGCTCCGCATGGTCACAGAACCGAAGGCGGCCGTGGCCAGCTGAGGTGCTACGGCTTCTCTCTACAGCAATCTGGACCGTCCTGTTCCTTTCGCAGGCTTCCCTTGCTCAGAATCTCTATGTGAAAGGCGCCACGAAGGCCACCCCTAATCATGTGGCCTATGTGGAGCTCGGAGGCGCGGGCTACTACTATTCCGTCAATTACGAGCACAAGCTGGTGCAGCGCTCGGCCTTCGCGATGTTCGGCCGTATCGGCTTCGAGTATCTGCCAGTGCGGCAGGCAGACCGCATCATCCACCTCCCGCTCGCTGCCGCATTCACCATCGGGCAGAAGAAACACCGCTTCGAGGCGGGCATGGGCGCCCTGTTTCGCATCGATTTCGGTGGGGCAGCGTTCGGGCAGGGATTCTACCTCACCAACCCTCCTACCCGCATCTTCATGGCCCCATCGCTGGGCTGGCGTTTTCACGCCAAGCCCAATGAGTATGGGGAATCGTTCCTGCTTCGGGTCATGTTCACCCCGCTGGTCGGTATGGATGTTTTCAAGAGCATGCCCTATTTCCTCCCCCATGCGGGCATCAGTATCGGGAGAACATGGAACAACCCCAAGCGATTGAAGGGATGAACACTCGGTCCGCAGCGGTGGACAGGCTTCTGGAAGACTGGACACCATCGCAGCAGGTCATTGTGGACGTGCTCCGCGGCATCATCCTTGATGCCTCACCGGCCATTCAAGAAAGCGTCAAATTCAGCATTCCGTTCTATGTGATGAACGGGTTCCTCTTCTACATCAGCCCGCAGAAGAACGGGGCGCTGTATCTGGCCTTCTGTCTCGGTCGGCACATGGGTGACCATCATGGCATTTTCATAGGCCACGATAGGAAAGAGGTGCGCCACATCGTGCTGGAATCGTTGAATGAGCAGCGCTTGGAAATAGTGCGGCAATATGTTCTGGAGGCGGTGGAACTGAACCGGACCAAGAGAAGCTTCACAAAGAACGCCAAACGCTGACGACTCCCTGCGCGGCCATTCACCATCTGCATTGTTTCCTGTACGTTTGAACACGTTCAAAATCACTCCGCATGAGATATCAACGCATTGACAGTCAGCTGTTCATTGAGAACAGGAAACGTTTCATGAAGGCCCTGCTCCCCAACAGCGTGGCCGTTTTCAATGCCAACGATATCATGCCCGGCAATGCTGATGGCACCCTGAAGTTCAAACAGAACAGCGACCTGTTCCATCTGACAGGGGTGGACCAGGAGGAGACCATTCTGGTACTTGCACCGGATGCCGTTGATGAGGAACAGCGCGAGATGCTGTTCCTGCGCGAGACCAATGAGACCATTGCCGTGTGGGAAGGCGAGAAACTGACGGTGGAAGAGGCCCGCAAGGTGACTGGCATTCAGACCGTCTACTGGCTGCGCGACTTCGACCGGGTCTTCGGGAATCTGATGACGCGGAGCACCAATGTCTACCTCAACACCAACGAGCATAACCGCGCCACCATACAGGTGGAGACCCGCGACAGGAGGTTCCTCAAACGGTGCAAGAAGCAGTTCCCACTGCATCACTATCATCGGAGCGCGCCCATCATGCAGCAACTGCGGGCCGTGAAATCCAAGATTGAGGTAGCACTGCTGCAAGAGGCCTGCGACATCACAGAGAAAGGGTTCCGAAGGCTGTTGAAAACGGTGAGACCGGGCGTGTGGGAATATGAACTGGAGGCCGAGCTTATCCATGAGTTCATCCGCAACCGTGCGCAGGGATTCGCCTACGAGCCTATCATCGCTACGGGGAAGAACTCGTGCGTGCTGCACTACATCGACAACAACAAGCAGTGCCAGAAAGGCGATATCCTGCTATTGGACATCGGTGCCGAATATGCCAACTACGATGCCGACCTGAGCCGCACCATTCCTGTGAGCGGCAGGTACTCCAAGCGGCAACGCGAGGTGTATGATGCGGTGCTGCGGGTGCAGAAGGCCGCCATCGACATGCTGAGGCCCGGAACCCTGCTCAAGGACTACCACCGCGAGGTGGGCGCACTTATGGAGGCCGAACTGGTCGGACTGAAGCTCATCTCGAAGGCGGACATCGCCAAGCAGGACCCCAAGCATCCGGCCTATAAGAAATACTTCATGCACGGCACCAGCCATTTCCTCGGCCTTGACACCCACGATGTGGGCAACTGGGACATTCCGATGGAAGACGGCAACGTGTTCACTTGCGAACCGGGCATCTACATTCCGTCCGAGGGTATCGGTGTGAGGATTGAGGACGACATCCTCGTGACGAAGAAGGGACCGGTGAACCTGATGCGGAACATCCCGAAGGAGGCCGGGGAGATTGAGGAACTGATGAACAGTTGAGGAGTCAGCCTACTTCAGTACAATTGTTCCGATGTGATCGGCCAACTGACGCCTCACCTTCTGCAATTTCTGAATGCGGGTCAGGATGATGAGCATGTCGTCCTCTGAGGCGGTCTTCAACTGCTCCTGCAGGTCGAGCGTCATTTTCTCCAATTTGCGCAGCTTCAGCGAGTTGAGCGATGAGACCACCGACCGCTTGAGCATCATCTCCTCTGTTCGCACCTCGATGTTGTGCTTGCCATACTGCCCGCTGAGGGCGTAAGGCGTGGAGAAGAAATTGATGGCCAGTTGCGCCACTTCTGGGTCGGAGTGCTGTGTGAAATGGTGTTCGGTGGGCACCTCGTGGCGATCCAACAGTGCCCCGAACTCATCAAAAATCCGCTGGTACACGGGATTGTCGAAGGTGAGACCGTCATCGGTTATCTCGCCATGCAGATAGTCGGCCACATTGACATCGACCGTCCCGATGACCTTCTCGTTCGCCTCGTCCCACTCATCGAACCAGATGGTGCGGTCACCGAACACCATGAGAATGCGGATGATGTCGCGCTCCTGCCCTTCTGAATCTCTGCCAAAGACATAGCTGTCTACTTTCTTTAATGAGTCCTCAGAAACTGCATCTTGCTCATCGATAGTTTCACCCTCTTCCTTCTTACTTCTTTGAATTTCTAGGAGTTGCTCCTCATGAGTCTTTCTTTCCCAAAGCCTTAACTCTCCTTCAAACTCTCTTTCCGTGAGCCCTAACGTCCTGTGATATGTGTGAACGTATTTGTTTCTGTCAAAAACACTAGGGATAACAGAGATTGTGCGAATGATTTCCCGAATGCACTCTGCCTTTTTGAGGGGGTCATTTCCAGCCTCTCCTAAAAGAAGTGTGCTTTTGAAACCAATAAAATCTTGCGCATTTGTACTAATGAAATCTTTTAACTCTTCACCTCCTCTGCTTCGTGAAAATGAATCTGGGTCTTCTCCATGTGGGAACAGGACGGCCTTAATTGCCATTCCTTCCTTTAGCATTAAATCTATGCCCCGGAAACTGGCCTTGATGCCCGCAGCATCGCCATCGTACATGATGGTGAGGTTGGGCGTGTAGCGTCTTATGAGACGGATCTGCTCCACTGTGAGGCTGGTGCCCGAACTGGCCACCACGTTGTGAATGCCCGCCTGATGGAGCGAGATCACATCGGTGTAGCCCTCCACCATGTAGCACTCATCCAAGTTGATGATATCCTTCTTGGCCTGAAAGATGCCGTAGAGCACATTGCTCTTGTGATAGACCTCGGTCTCGGGGCTATTGATGTACTTGGCAATCTTCTTATCGGTGCGCAGCGTGCGACCCCCGAAAGCAATCACCTTGCCCGAGAGGTTGTGGATGGGGAACATCACCCGCCCCTTGAAACGGTCGAGCAGCTTGCCCTCGCGGTCGATGCACAGGCCCGATTCTATGAGATACTTCGGCTGATACTGTGCCTCTGTGGCGGCCGTGTGGAAAGCATCATAGCGGTCGAACGCATAGCCGAGCTGAAACTTGTCTATGGTCTCCATGCTGAACCCGCGCTCCTTGAAATAGCTGAGGCCGATGGTCTGCCCCTCCTCGGTATTCAGCAGATTGTCGGTGAAATTGCGCTGCGCGAAGGCCAGCACATGCAGCAGGCTCTCGCGCTCATTCTGTTCGACCTCCTGTTCGGGGGTGCGCTCCTCCTCCTTGATCTCGATGTTGTACTTCTTGGCCAGCTGCCGCAGCGCCTCGGGATAGGTCAGCTTCTCATGGTCCATGATAAAATTGACCGAATTGCCTCCCTTGCCACATCCGAAGCACTTGTAAATGCCCTTGGCAGGCGACACGCTGAACGAGGGCGACTTCTCGTTGTGGAAAGGACAGAGGCCCCAGAGATTGGTACCCTTCTTCTTCAGATGGACATAATCGCCCACCACCTCCTCCACGCGGGCGGTCTCGAATATCTGAGCGATGGTCTCCTTGGGGATCATGGGGTTCCAAAGGTACATCGGCCCCGATGCCGAACAGAGGTTCACCTCCCTCCTATCCGCTACCTTTGCCGCCCATCTGGAACAAGAAAAAAATCGCATGAACGTACTGCTGCTCGGATCGGGAGGAAGAGAACACGCCTTTGCCTGGAAGATGGCCCAGAGCCCACGGCTCACCCGACTCTATGTGGCGCCGGGCAATGCCGGCACCCGCGAGGTGGGCATCAATGTGGACATCGACCCGCTGAATTTCCAAGCGGTGCGAGACTTCGTGCTAGGCAATGGCATCCATCTGGTCATCGTAGGGCCGGAAGCACCTCTGGTGGCGGGCATCACAGATTTCTTCCGCAATGATGCCTCGCTGCGCTACATCCCTGTCATCGGTCCAGGCCAACAGGGGGCACAGCTGGAGGGCAGTAAGGATTTCAGCAAGGCGTTCATGATGCGTCACGGCATCCCCACGGCCCAATACCACACCTTCACCGCAGAGACCCTGGAGCAGGGCCTGCAGTTCCTCGAAACACTGGAGGCACCCTACGTGCTCAAGGCCGATGGTCTGGCTGCAGGCAAAGGGGTGCTCATCTGCGAGGAACTGGTGGAGGCCAAGGTGGAGCTCACCTCCATGCTGCTGGATGCCAAATTCGGTGAGGCCTCTAAGAAGGTGGTCATCGAGGAGTTCCTCAGGGGAATTGAGCTATCGGTCTTCGTGCTCACGGACGGAAAAAGCTACCGCATACTGCCTGCCGCCAAGGACTACAAACGCATCGGGGAGGGCGACACGGGCCTCAACACGGGCGGCATGGGCGCGGTGTCGCCCGTTCCATTCGCGGACGAGGCCTTCATCGCCAAGGTGGAGGAACGCGTTGTGAAACCCACCATTGCGGGCCTTGTGAAGGACAGCATCGACTACACCGGTTTCATCTTCATCGGACTGATGAACGTGAACGGCAACCCCTTCGTCATCGAATACAATGTTCGTATGGGCGACCCGGAGACCGAGGTGGTTATTCCCCGCATCCAAAGCGACCTGCTTGAACTGTTTGAGGCGGTTGGCAACCGCGAGTTGGAATCCTACGCCCTGAAGGTGGACCCGCGCACGGCCTGCACGGTTATGCTGGTGGCCGATGGCTATCCGGGCAATTACGAGAAAGGACACCGCATCAAGGGTCTCGACCGGGTGGACGGCAGCACAGTGTTCCATGCTGGCACTGCGGTGAAGGATGGACTGGTAGTGACCAACGGGGGCCGCGTGCTCACCGTCACATCGATAGGCAACACGCTGGAAGAGGCCTTGGAACTTTCGTTCGCCAATGCCGAGACCATCGGTTATGAGGGGAAATACTACCGCAGCGATATCGGTGCGGACCTCTTGGCGCTACAACAGGTGAAGTAGCATCTGTGGCCCGCCATCGGGGCCGAACGGGAAAGGAAGGGAATCTCAGCGGTTCGGAACCTCGCTGCTCTCGAATTTCATGAGTTGCACGGTCCAGTAGACCAGTGCACCGAAGATGGTGACAATCAGGAGCCAGTTGACCGTATCGCTGCCAATCTCTGCAAGGCTGAAGGTGAAGAGGAAAAGGTCTTCTACGGGTGCAAGAATCTCCTGAAGGTTCATGGCGGTGCTGATTTGGGCGCAAATATATTCAACGATTCCTCCGCTATGCAGCATCGTTTCTGAGCGATTTTCAAAGTGATCTCATGCGACCAAAGGAGGTCTTGGGGACACGCCCTTAACGATTGTTGGCTGCCGAACAGAACCCTCTCCCCCTTCGAACAATACCTTTGCCCCCTGCTGAACGAAAGGCCCTGGGTCTGCGTTCCTTTGCCTATAACACTTCTGCCATGCTGAAACGCTTCAAGGCCATCTTCATCATACTGCCGCTGGCGGCCATCACGCTGTTCACCACGAGCTATGTGGACAGCTACTTCGAGATCAGCAAGAACCTCGACATCTTCATCACCCTGTTCAAGGAACTGCACCTCTACTATGTGGACGAGACGCAGCCCGGCCAACTTATGGAAGAGGGCATCAAGGGGATGCTGGAGTCTCTGGACCCGTACACGAACTATATCCCGGAGAGCGACATCGAGGATTACCGCTTCATGACCACGGGCCAGTATGGCGGCATCGGGGCGCTGATTCGAAAAAAGGACAAATACGTGGTGGTAGCAGAACCGTATCAGGGTTTTCCGGCCGATAAGGCGGGGCTCATCGCGGGCGACATCATCCTGGAGATCAATGGAAAGAGCACGGAGGGCAAGAACACCGAGGAGGTGAGCAGTGTACTGAAAGGGCAGCCGCAGACGGAGGTGAAGCTCAAGATCCAGCGCTTCGGGCAGGACAAGCCGGTCATGAAGACCCTGATCCGCGAGGAGGTAACCATCAAGAGTGTGCCCTACCATGGGATGCTGGATGCCCAGGTGGGCTATGTGAACCTGAGCAGTTTCACAGACAACTGCACCAAGGAAGTGGCCGATGCCATAACGGAGCTCAAGGGCAAGGGAATGAAGAAGCTGGTGCTGGATCTGCGTGGCAATCCGGGCGGACTGCTTCACGAGGCGGTGAAGCTGAGCAACCTCTTCGTGGAGAAGGGCGAGCTGGTGGTAAGCACCAAGGGCAAGGTGAAGGAGTGGAACAAGGACTACACGGCTCCGAGCAAGCCTATGGACACCGAGATGCCCATTGT
>CAZATP010000060.1:0-17104 GCA_964488095.1 uncultured Chryseobacterium sp. | reverse complement strand
AGAACTTGCTGGCCTGTGCCAGCCCCAGCAAACGCGGCACCTGCCCTGCGGTAGGCGAGAGATCGGCCGCACTGTTCTTCTGCTCCACGAGATTCTTCCAGCTTCCGTCCGCATTGATGCTGCGTGTGCTGAAATGCCCGTTCATGCTGCGGCCCGCGCTCGATGGGTCCGCTGCGAGATCGGGATGGGCGTAGAGTTGCGCGAAGAATTCCTGCACGGTGAGCAGCCCTGCGGCCATCATGAAGGTCTGGTCGCGGTAGTAGCCTGAGCGCCAGTCGCCATTGCGGAATGCCTTGGCCAATGCGATCTGCGCCACTTCCTTGCCGTCCCCGAAGATGCCGAACTTGGCCTTGCCTGTCAGCACCTCCTTGCGTCCCAAGAGACTGGCCTGACGGCTCTCGTTGGCGATGCGGAAATCGTTGAGGACTTCCTTGGCAAATTCGTCCTTGGTGATGGCAGGGGCTGTGGCGTTCTCGGTCATGGGCTTTCCGTCTTTGAGGATGATGATTCATCCGCTTCCGTCTCTTTGCTGAAAGAGGCGGTGGGCAAATATAAGAAGGTGGGGGAGGCTACCTTTGCACCCCATGTGGCAGCAGGTGCGCACGCTCTTCCTCAAGGAGTTTCGTTTGGAACTGCGCAACCGCTATGCGCTCAACGGCATATTGCTCTATGTGGTGAGCACGGTTTTCGTTTGCTATCTCAGTTTCAAACAGGTGGTGAGCGCGCCCGTTTGGAATGCGCTGTTCTGGGTCATCATGCTGTTCGCTGCGCTGAACGCGGTGGGGCGTTCGTTCCTGCAGGAGAGCCGTGGGCGGATGCTCTACTACTTTTCGGTCATCGGGCCGCAGGCGTTCGTGCTGGCCAAGATGCTCTACAATGCCCTGCTGATGGCTGTCATCGGGGTGCTGGCCTACGTCATCTATGCGTGGTGGATAGGCGACATGGTGCAGGACCACGGCATGTTCGTCCTCGCGCTGGTGTTGGGCAGCGTGGGCTTCGCGGGGATCCTCACGCTCATGTCGGCCATCGCGGCCAAGACGGACAACAACCTCAGCCTGATGGCCATTCTCAGCTTCCCTGTGCAGCTGCCGTTCCTGCTCACCCTCATCAAACTCTCGAAGAACGCGGTCGATGGCCTCGAACCTTCTGTCAGCTACCCGCTCATCGGGATCCTTGCGCTGCTGCTGGTGATCATCATCACCCTCAGCCTGCTGTTGTTCCCGTACCTTTGGCGGGATTGATTGTGAAGTGATTTTTTAGCATTTAAGGATGAAGGAAATGGGACGGGGGACGAGGGACGAAGGACGAGAGTGCGCGGTACGAACCATTTTCAATTTTCAATTTTCCATTCACTGAGTTTTGTTCAACGCAAGAATCCTCGGCCTTCATTGGTGGAAATGGCTTGCCATTCTCCTCATCCTCTTCTCGCTGACAGCGGGGATGCTCATTGATGTGCCTGAACTTCCCATCCTCAACGAGAGCATCCGTAACCTGTTCTACCACGTCACGCAGTGGTTCGGGATGATGATCATCCTGACGGCATCATTGGTCTATAGCGTCATCCACCTGGTGAAGGGCGACATGCGCAGCGACCGCATCGCAGCAGAGAGCATCAATGTGGCCCTGTTCATGGGCGTGCTGGGCATCCTCACGGGCAGCCTGTGGGCCAAGTTCACTTGGGGTGGATGGTGGACCAACGACCCCAAGCTCAACGGGGTGGCGATGGGAATGCTCGTCTATCTGGCGTACATCGTGCTGCGCGGCAGCATGGACGAGGAGCAGAAGCGCGCCCGCGTGGCGGCCGTCTACAACATCTTCGCTTACGTGATGTTCATGGTGTTCATCATGGTGCTACCAAGGCTCACGGACAGTCTGCACCCTGGCAACGGGGGCAATCCCGGCTTCGGGGGCTACGATTTGAATGACAATATGAAACTGGTGTTCTACCCCGCCATCATCGGCTGGACGCTGTTGGGGGTGTGGCTGGTGAACATCAGGTTGAGGCTTGTAAACCTGAAAGATGAAAATGGAAAATAGAAAATTGAAAATGATTTGGGCGTTGATGGCCCTGCTGTTGCCTACTTCTTTGCTGGCGCAGGGCGTTGACATGGCCGAAACCATGCGCAGCGAAGGCAAGATCTATGTGGTGGTGGGCGTCATCGCAATCATCTTCATCGGCCTTGTGGTCTATCTCATCTCGCTGGATAGGAGAATATCGAAAATGGAGAATCGGAAGTAGTCCGCTGGCGGATTGCCAATTGTTCATCGCTAATTGATCATTGAAATGAAACGCACCCACATCATCGGCATCATCGTCATCGCCATCGCCATCGGGGCCATCATGAGCACAGTGGCCAACAGCAGCACCTATGCCTCATTTGCAGAGGCCATCGACAATCCGGGGAAGGAATACCACGTGGTGGGCCAACTGAACAAGGAGGCCGAAATGACCTATGACCCAGAGGTGGACGCCAATCTGTTCTCGTTCTACATGGTGGACAATGCTGGCCGCGAAGAGCAGGTGCATTTCCACGGAAGCAAGCCGCAGGATTTCGAACGCTCGGAGCAGGTGGTGCTGGTGGGCCGCTACAACGGGGAGATCTTTGAGGCCAACAAGATCCTGATGAAATGCCCCTCGAAATACGAGGACGGACAGCCGGGCGAGATGAAGGAATTCACGGCTGAGAGCTGAACTTAACAACCCATCAAGGGTTAAATCTTTTCAATGGAAATCAACTACATAGGTGAACAATTGATGCCCGGGAAGCTCGGGCATTTCTTTATCGTGCTGGGCTTCGTGTCGGCACTGGTGGCGGCCATCGCTTACTATTTCGGGGCGAAGGATGATGCCGAGTCGAATGGCTGGCGCAAGATGGGCCGTGTGGCGTTCGGCATCCATTCGTTCTCTGTGCTCAGTGTGGTAGGCATATTGCTCGGACTATTGGCCAACCATCGCTTCGAATACCATTACATCTGGCAGCACTCGAATACCGAGATGCCCATGGAATATATTCTTTCCAGCTTCTGGGAAGGGCAGGAGGGCAGTTTCTTGCTGTGGTTGTTCTGGCATGTGGTGCTGGGTCTCATCCTGATGTTCTCGGCCAAGAAATGGGAATCGCCCGTGATGGCGGTGTTCGCGCTTGTGCAAGCATTTCTCGTGTCGATGCTGTTGGGCACGCAACTTGGAGATTTCCGCCTCGGCAGCAACCCGTTCGTGCTGCTGCGCGAGCATCCCGATTTCATGAATCTGCCCTTCCTTCAGAACGCGAGCTATCTCACCAATCTGGACGGGCGCGGCCTCAATCCGCTGCTGCAGAACTATTGGATGACCATCCATCCGCCCACATTGTTCCTCGGTTTCGCAAGTACGCTTGTGCCGTTCGCCTTCGCTATAGCAGGCCTCTGGAAAAAGCAGTATACCGAATGGCTGAAGCCCGCCCTTCCGTGGACCTACTTCGGCATCATGATACTTGGCACGGGCATCCTGATGGGCGGTGCGTGGGCCTATGAGGCGTTGAGTTTCGGAGGGTTCTGGGCCTGGGACCCCGTGGAGAACGCCAGCCTCGTGCCGTGGATCACGCTTGTGGGCGCGGCCCACGTCATGGTGATTCAGAAGAACAAGGGGCAGTCGCTCATCATCACGTTCGTGCTGACGCTCATCACGTTCATCCTCATCCTTTACTCCACATTCCTCACGCGGAGCGGGGTGCTCGGGGAGACATCTGTCCACGCCTTCACCGACCTCGGCATGTCGGGGCAGTTGCTGGCCTATCTGCTGGCGTTCCTGTTCCTCGCCATGCTGCTGTTGGCGGTGCGCTGGAAAGACCTGCCCAAGACCGAGGGTGAGGAGAGTCTCTACAGCCGCGAGTTCTGGATGTTCGTGGGTGCGATGGTGCTCAGCATCTCGGCCTTCCAGATCAGCTTCAGCACCAGCATCCCGGTCATCAACAAGGTGCTGGGCACGAACATCGCCCCACCGCTCGACCCCATTGCGCACTACAACAGTTGGCAGTTGCCGCTGGCCATCATCGTGGCGCTGCTTATCGCGGTGACGCAGTTCCTTAAGTACAGGAAGACCGACCCGAAGCAGTTCTTCACGTCCCTCATGATGCCAACGGCAGTGGCGTTGTTGCTCACGGTGGCGATCGCGGTGGCGATGAAATACACGCATTTCATGTACCTGCTCATGCTGTTCGCCACGCTCTTCACCGTGACGGCCAACCTCGGTTACTGGATACAGATACTCAAAGGGAAAATGGCCGTGGCGGGCGCATCTGTGGCGCACGTGGGCTTCGGGCTAATCCTGTTGGGCGCATTCCTTAGCACATCGAAAACACAGACCATCAGCATGAACACCTCGGGCATGGACGTGACCAGCCTGGGTGAGGATTATTCCAACCGCGAGAACATCCTGCTGATGCAGGGCGACACGCTGCGCATGGCCGAGTATTTCGTCACCTACAAGGGACGGAAGAAGGAGGGCGTGAACATCTTCTACGAGGTGGAATACATGACGCAGCCCAGCCCTGGCAATTACGAGACGGCCTTCACGCTCTTCCCGCGTGTGCAGACCAACCCGCGCATGGGCAACGTGGCCGAGCCCGACACGCGCCATTTCCTGCACAAGGACATCTACACCTTCGTGACCTACGCGGAGATCGAGAAGCCCGATGTGAAGCCCGAGGACTTCAAGAGCACCACCTCCAAGGCCCTTGCCGTGGGCGACACGCTCTTTGCGGGCAATGCCATCATCACCTTCGATGGCTTCGACCGCAATGTTGACAATGCCTCGCTCGGTCTGCAGGAGACCGACATCGCGGTGGGCGCGAAGCTCACCGCTGTGGACATCAACAGCATGCGCTACACCGCCCTGCCCGTCTATGCGCTGCGCGGGGCGTATGCCATCCCGGTTGAGGCCGAGGTGGAGCAGCTCGGACTGCGGTTCCGCATCAAGCGGCTCATCCCGGAGGAGAGCAAGGTGGAGATCGAGCTCTTCGAGCGGGCCGACAACTACCGCGAGTTCATCGTGCTTAAGGCCCTCGTCTTCCCATGGATAAACATCCTGTGGGCGGGCTGCGTCATCATGGTCATCGGCACGGTGATGGCGATAAGGAGAAGGGTGAAGCTGGGGTAGGCCAACGCTGGTATTCCTCAGAAATGGAGGCGGTGGAAGGGCTTTGAAGAAGTCGTGAGCCGATTAGTCGGATTATTCGGCTCACGATTCGGTCATTTACGGGCCGATCATGGGGTGGCGTGTCAAGGGCAGCCCTATGGAGCCTGTCACTTATTGTTGATGACCAACGCCCCGATGACACCCGGAATCCACCCCGCCAGCGTGAGCAGGAAGACGATGAGGAACGACCCGCATCCCTTGTCGATCACGGCAAGTGGCGGGAAGATGATACAGAGGAGTACGCGCCAGATGGACATGCTTGGGGTTTTGGGTCAGAATTCAACGCGATAGTTCATCAAAGGAAGGAAACCCAACTGATACTTGGTCTCGATGCTCTCGGTAGCGGCATTGTAGGTGCGGCTGAACACGTTCTTGGTGTTGAAGATGTTCTGGAAGTCGAGGGCGAGGCTGTGGGAGGCGCGCTTGCCGTTGAAGGCGAAACTGACCTTGAAATCGGCACGGAAGTAATCGGGCAGCTTATCCTCATAGGCGCGGTCGGTGTCCAGCACCCGTTGGCCTGCGGCAATGGAGGCATCGAGATTGATGGGGACGTAACGCATTCCACCGCGCCATGTAATGCGGCTGTCGAAGGCCAAGGTGTTCTTCTTGCTCAGCTTCAGTTCGTAGCCGCCCAAGGCGCTGATGCCGTGGTTGCCATTGAAGGCCGTGTTGCGCCACAGTCCGTCACTGGCGCGGTAGGTGCTATTGTAGAGCGAGCCGGAGAACAGGAAATAATACCCACGGCTGAAGAACTTCTCCACGGTCAGTTCCACACCCATGTTGCGCCCGATGCCGTTGTGCGCCAGGCTATCGGCCACCTGAATGTCGCCAATGCTCTCGCCCGCGTTGGCTAGGCTGAAATGCGAGGGCCGCTGCTGCACCGGCATGGCATACACATGCTGGTAGTAGCCCTCCAACTTGAGACGCAGCTTGGGAATGATGGTCCAGTCGTAGCCCAGAATGGTGTGGATGCTGCGGCTGAAACCGAGGGCGTTGTTGGTGCGGAGGTAGTTGCCGGTGGTCGGGTCGTAGGTCTCATAGAAATAGGTGAGCAGCGGCAGCATCTGGCTGTGCATGCCCGCCCCGAAGCTGAAGCCGTGGCGGGGGTGCGGTTTCCATGTGAGGCCGAGGCGCGGCTCGATGGAATAGGCGAGATTGAGGGTGCTCACCTGACCGTATGCCCCGATCGTGCCGGTCCATTTCTCTGTGAAACGATGGTGGAGTTGGATGTAGCCCTGTGCCAGACCCACGTTGGCCTGCACGTTGAGACGCACTCTGTGGGACTCCAATGAGGGAACCCAAGTGCTGTCGAGGAAGGAAACGAACCGATGGTCGTAGATGATGCCGCTGCGGAGATTGCTCCGCGCGCTCAGTTTGGTGTTGATGCGCGAATGCACCGATGCCGTGGTGGTGATGTTCAGGTTGCGGTCTTCCAGCAGCTCGGTCACGGTGCTGTCGGTGCGGAAGATGCTGAGGTTCTCCTGCCATTGGCGCAACCCGCTGATGGCCACGGTGGTGCGGATGCTGCTCTTTTCGCGTAGGTATTTGAAATGCGTGAGGCCCACCGCGCCCATGTCCGACCCCAGTTTCTGGTCGCGCTCCTCCTCGCCTGCGCTGTTGAAGCCCGGATTGTCGGTGATGTGGATGGAACTGAGTCCACCGATGCCCCAGAGCGTGAACCGCCCCACCTTTTGGTTCACGGGCACATCGATGACAAACGTGAGGTCCTGATAGAACGGCACGGCCGAGATGCCGATGTTGATGCCCATCGCGCTGATGATGGCCATGGTGCTGTAGCGATAACTGGCCAGATAGGACGCCCGGTGTTTCTTGGAGAACGGCCCTTCGATGCCCGCTTCCAGCCCGTTGAGACCGATCTGCAGGTAGTATTCGCGCTTCTCGTTGTTGCCTTTGCGGAGGCTGAGGTCGAAGGCGCCTGCGTTGGCATTGCCATATTCGGATGGGAAGGCCCCAGTGAAAAAGTCGCTGTCGTCCAGCATGTTGTTGTTCAGGATGCTGACGGGGCCGCCTGTCGCCCCCGAGAAACTGAGGTGGTTCGGATTGGGGATGTTGATGCCCTCCAACCGCCACAGCACCGAGGTGGGCGAATTGCCACGGATGATGATGTCGTTCCGCTCGTCCGAGCCGCCATTGACCCCAGCGAAGGCCGCTGCCGCCCGTGCGGGATCCTGCCATGAGCCCGCGAAACGCCTTGTTTCCTCAACAGAAAAAGTGCGCGCACTGATGAGGCCCATCTCGTTCATGGCCTGTCCCTTGTCTCGCCCAGCGGAGACGACCACCTCATCTACACGGTTGATGCTCTCCGTTAGGGCGACATCCAGAATAAGCTGCTTGGACGGTGTAAGGATTAGGTTCTCAATCACCCGTTCTTCAAACCCCAGAAAACTGACCTTAAGCGTCACCTTGCCGATGGGCACGTTGTCGATGCGGAAGTTGCCGTCAAGGTCGGTGGCCGCGCCACGGAAGGTGGTGGTGTCCGTTAGTACCACATTCGCCCCCGGCAGACCACGCTGGTTGGCGGCATCGGTAACGCGGCCACGGATGGTCTGGGTTATCTGGGCGTTGCCCGACAGGGGGAGGAGGAAAATGGAAAGTAGAAAATGGAAGATGGTCAGGGCGCGAATGAAGGGATACCCTTGTCCCACGTCCCTCGCCCCACGCCCCGATTTCATTGCTCAGAACACAATGTATTCCTGCGGGTTCACGGGCCGTCCGCCCAGCCAAAGCTCGAAATGGAGGTGAGGGCCGGTGGTCAGTTCGCCAGAGTTGCCCACGATGGCCAGCACCTCGCCCGCCTTCACGGCATCGCCCTGTTTCTTGAGCAGCACGGAGTTGTGCTTGTAGAACGACATCAGGTTGCTGTTGTGCTGCACGGCTATCACATAGCCTGCATCGTAGGTCCATGTGGCGATGACTACGGTGCCGTCCAAGGTCGATTTCACCGCCTCGTTCTCCTTGCTCACCACATCGATGCCCACATGGCCGCTCTTCGGG
Source organism: uncultured Chryseobacterium sp. (assembly GCA_964488095.1). Classification (GTDB taxonomy): domain Bacteria; phylum Bacteroidota; class Bacteroidia; order UBA10329; family UBA10329; genus UBA10329. The sequence continues at coordinate 8,916 of CAZATP010000060.1, read as the reverse complement.
TTGAAGGGCGATGAGATCTCCCCTTTCAGCGGGGCGAAGAAGAAGAGATTGTGGATGTTGCTTTCCGCGGACGGGGCCGTGCTGAGTTGAAGCGTGCGCAGATTGTACCGTTCCTCTTCCTCCACCAGGGCGCGGAGCAGCGAATCCTGTTTCGAGCGGCTGAATTCAACCGTGGAGTAGTCCTTGGTGGTGTCCGGTGTCTGCAGTTCGGTCTGCGGAAGCTCTCCAGCGATCACCATCTGCAGGTTCTCCAGATAGCGGTCCTTGAGCACCGCGGCCTTCTCCAGTGAGTCGAGGCGCATGGCGGTCTCATACACCTGCCGTCTCATGTTGATGTCCGCATAGCCGGGGATGTACTCTCGCAAGGAGGTGAAGGCGATGATGTAGGTCACCGCCACGACCAGGAAGATGGCCAGCGACCCGGTCAGCACGATCACGTTCATGGGCGACAGCAAAAGGCTGAACTTCTCCTGAAAGGTCTCATCGTTCATGATCACCATGCGGTACTTCACCCGCAGGCGTTTGCCCAGTCGCTCCTTCTGTTCCCGATGCTCGGCCATGGTCGCCAAATATCGCAATTAACGCTCGGGCGATCTGGTGGTGGATTGGTGGCCTTTCGCAGCTTGCGGCACGGGTCGGCTTCGTACATTCGCGGCCCAAGGCGGGAGTAGCTCAGTTGGTAGAGCATCAGCTTCCCAAGCTGAGGGTCGCGGGTTCGAGTCCCGTTTCCCGCTCTTGATAATCAAGGGGTTACGTTCATTCTGAGCGTGCCCCTTTTTATTTGATGCCAAGCGTTCTCACCACCTCGGCCAAGGTGCGGTTCATGGCACTGAACTCCGATTCCTTGTCTGACAGATAGATGAGCGCGAGGGCGAAACTGCGCTGCTCTGCGGCCCATTTCTCCAGCAGTTCGGGCTTATTGAGGCGATACGCTTCGCGGATGTGCCGCTTGATGCGGTTGCGGTCGTGGGCCTTCTTAACCCGTTTCTTGGGCACGCTGATCACCACTTGGGCGGTGGCCTCAGCGGTTGTAAGTTCGAGATAGAGCACACGGACATTATCGGCCCGGAATGACTGTCCCTCGGCAAAAAGCCGCTCTAATAGGATCTTGGAACAGAGCTTTTCCTTTTTCCCGAAAGAGAATCGTCCCATGCTGTGGGTGAAGTTATCAGGAAATCACCCCGAAAGGCCGAATCGGGTGAACGCCCCGATTACTTGGTCTTCTTATTAGATAGAGTGATGTACTGGTCCAGCGCCATGGTCATGGACGGAGCGTTGGGCGCAGGGGCCGGTATGTTCACGGTGAGACCACGTTCTTCCACCGCTTTGATGGTGGCCGCACCGAATGCAGCAATACGGGTCTTGTTCTGCACGAAATCGGGGAAATTCTCGAACAGCGAACGTATGCCCCACGGGCTGAAGAAGGCCAGCACATCGTAGTTCACATCGGCAAGGTCAGAGAGGTCGCTGCTCACGGTGCGATAGATCTCAGAGCGGGTATAGCGGATGTTGTACTTCTCCAGCAGTGCCGGCACATCGGCCTTCATCTGGTCGCTGCAGGGCAGGTAGTAGTACTCGCTCTTGTGCTTGCGTATCACTTCGACCAGACTGGCAAAGTCGGTCTTGCCTGCGAAGATCTTGCGCTTGCGATAGACCACATAATTCTGCAGGTAAAAGGCGATGGCCTCCGTCACACAGAAATACTTCATGCTCTCTGGAACGGTGATGCGGGCTTCCTCGCAGATACGGAAGAAATGGTCGGCCGAGTTCTTGCTGGTGAAAATCACCGCACTGTGCTCAAGGATGTTGACGCGCTGTGCCCTGAAATCCTTGACATCTACCCCCTGAACCTGAATGAAGGGGCGGAAATCTATCTTCAGATTGTGTTTTTCCGCGAGGTCGAAGTAAGGAGATTTTTCACCCTCAGGCCTAGGCTGAGAAACCAGAATGCTCTTCACTTTGTCCATCCTACGGTCGGTTGGGGCTCACCATGCCATCACTAAGCGAAAGGCCGCAGAGAGGGGCAGGATTTTCAGCGCGCAAAAGTAGTAAAAGATGTGTGTGGCACTGACCTGAGAATCAGACCATAGCAGGGTCATCGCACGCAGCAGATCCTTGAGATAGAAAAGCGCGATGACCCCTGCCCCAACCACCAGTGCGGGCATGGAGATCGAACCGGGACCGAAAAAATGGATCATGGAGCAGGGCAGCAGGAAAAGCCCTGTGCTCACGAACATCGAGGTGCGGTCAATCTCATAGGCACGGATGAGGTGATGCACCCTGAAAACACTGCCCAGCACCACGTACATGACCCTTGCGACCACGCCTAGCACCGCGATGACCACAGTTGCAGAGAGGAACATCTGAAGCCCCGAGGCCTGACCATCGGACCAGTAGTCTGCCAAGGCCGCAGCGAACAGCGCCATGGAAAGCACGCTGGCCACGATCATGACCAGCGAGAGCAGGCCGTCCGCCCCCGCACCGTAGCGCAGCAGGTGGTTGGAAGTGGCACGGTCAAAGGCCGCCCTGACCATGGTGGACGGGCGGGAGTCGCCACCCCGCTGGGCAATGGAGAAGAGTACCACGCACAGCAGCGCCACCATGAACGACCAACCGGCATCGCCACCACCGGCATCGGGCCTCAGCCCGGGGTCTGATGGGCGCAGCAGATGGCCTTGGAAGAGCGATCGGGGCAGCTCCACGGGTGTGGTGTCTGCAAGCGTTCCGGTGAAGAATGCAGTGTCCTGCAGCGCGAGGCTCGGAGTGTCTGAGACAAGGGCAAGGCTGTCCTGCATGTGGCAAAGATAGCGGGGCATATCGCGCCTGTCAGCGTGCTTGGGCCGTGACTATTTTCGTCCGCCCGAAAGCCAGTTCCATGTCGATAGACAACCCGGATGATCGCACTCCCAACGCATTGGTCCATGAGTCCAGTCCGTATCTGATACAGCACGCCTACAATCCGGTAGCGTGGCACCCATGGGGCGATGAGGCGCTGCAGAAGGCCCGCGATTCCAATCGGTTGTTGCTCATCAGCATCGGCTACAGTGCATGCCACTGGTGTCATGTGATGGAGCGTGAGAGCTTTGAGGATGCCGAGGTGGCTGCGCTGATGAACGAGCACTTCGTGAACGTGAAGGTGGACCGCGAGGAGCGGCCCGATGTGGACCACGCCTACATGACGGCCGTGCAGCTGATGACCGGACGGGGCGGATGGCCGCTCAACTGCATTGCGCTGCCCGATGGCCGGCCCCTCTATGGTGGCACCTATTTCCCTAAGGCCCAATGGTTGAGGGTGCTCAAGGACGTGGCCCACCTCTGGGATGCGGACCCCGGGCGCGCCCTTGAATATGCCACGGAGCTCACCCGGGGCGTTCAGCAGGCCGATATCATGCCGGAGTCAACGGAGCACCGGCCGTTCACTGCCCAACTGGTCCGACAGGTGATGGACCGTTGGGAGACCCAATTGGACTATACAGAGGGAGGGGCCAACCGTGCGCCCAAGTTCCCCATGCCCGCCAACTATGTCTTCCTGCTCAGGCAGGCCTCGCTCACGGCCGATGCCGAGCTGATGGAACATGTGCATCTCACCCTGCGCAAGATGGCCTTCGGAGGCATCTACGATCAGATCAGGGGAGGTTTTGCCCGCTACAGTGTGGATGCCGAGTGGAAGGTGCCGCATTTCGAGAAGATGCTCTACGACAACGGGCAGCTCGTGTCGCTCTACAGTGAGGCATTCCGGGCCAGTGGAAAGCCCCTTTACCGCGAGATAGCGGAGCAGACCCTCGGTTTCGTGGCGCGGGAGATGACCTCTGCCGAAGGCGCGTTCTACTCAGCCCTCGATGCCGACAGCGAGGGCGAGGAGGGCAAATTCTATGTCTGGACCGAGGATGAGCTGCAATCCGTGCTGAAGAAGGACCTTAAGTGGGTGCGGAGCTACTACAACGTCAACAGTCGTGGTCATTGGGAGCATGGGAATCACATCCTGCTGCGCACAACGGACGATGCGGAATTTGCCACAGCGCAGGGCTGGACCTTGGAGCAGTTGCGCGGTCGGGTGGACGAAGTGAACGCCCGCCTGCTTTCCGCAAGGGCAAAGCGAACTCGGCCCGGACTGGACGACAAGCAGCTCACCTCCTGGAACGCCCTCATGCTCAAGGGCTATGCCGATGCCTTCCGCGCTTTCGGAAGGGCGGAATGGTTGGAGGCGGCTGTGCGCAATGCCCGGTTCCTGCTGGACAGACAGCGCAGACCTGATGGTGGACTTTGGCACAGCTACAAGGAAGGGCGCAGCTCCATCAACGGTTTCCTGGAGGATTACTGCTTCACCATCGAGGCCCTCATCGCGCTCTATCAGGTCACCTTCGACCGCACATGGTTGGACGAGGCCGATATGCTGGCTAAGTATGCCATCGATCATTTCCGCGACAGGGAGACGGGCATGTTCTTCGTGGCCTCCGACCTCGACCGTCAGCTCTTTGCCCAGAAAAAGGAACTGAGCGACAATGTGATTCCGTCCTCCAATTCCAGCATGGCCAAAGGGCTTTTCCTGCTTGGGCACCTGCTGGGCAATGACACTTATCTCCAAATGAGTTCGTCCATGCTGGCCGGCATTGTGCAGTTCCTCCCGGAGCAGGGCGCTTGGCATGCCAACTGGTGTTCACTGCTGCTGCATCATGTCCATCCGTTCCATGAGGTGGCTATCGTGGGCCCGAAGGCCACCGACAGGCGGGCCGAGCTGGACGCCCATTATCGGCCCAATGCCCTGCTCGTGGGCGGTGAGCGCGACAATGGCCTGCCGCTGCTGCGCGACCGCGCTGTGGAGGGCAGCACCAGGATCTATGTCTGCGTGGACCGTGCATGCCAGATGCCCACAGAACATGTGGCCGAGGCCGTTGCCCAGATGGGCTGAATCTTCATCGGGCCCCAATAATTCGGCTTGGCGCAAGCGAGGGCGGAACTATCTTTGAGCCCCTCTCAAAAGAATGTACACCCAACAGCTCGGACATATCGTAGGCGGACTGCTGCGCAAGCATTCCATGGTCATCCTGCCGGGTTTCGGAGGACTGGTGCTGGAGCGTTTGCCTGCCCGTTTGGACGCGCAGCGCGGACGGCTGCTGCCGCCTTCGGATGAGCTGATCTTCAACACCCGGCTCCATCATAACGATGGTCTTCTGGTGGAGGCCGTGGCCGCCATCTGGGGCTTCTCCCTCAAGGAGGCCGACCTGTGGGTCACCGATGCCATCACCGAGCTGCGTTTCGAACTCAAAGGAGGTGGTCGCGTGGAATGGCCGCAGCTGGGCACCCTGTCCACGGACGTGGAGGGCCGCATCCGGTTCGTTCCTTCAGTCGATCGAGCAGCATCGGCCGACCTGTTCGGTCTCCGCCCATTGCAGGTCTCCGAGGTGGAGCAGTCCGACAGTCTGCGTACGAAGGCCATCGGGGCCGCCCGTGCACTGCCTGCCAAGCGCATTTTAGGCTATGCGGCCGCTGCCATGGCCGTTGGGCTTTTGGCGTGGTTGCCCTTCCGGCAGGGCGTGGTGGATGGCGGCAGGCAGCTTGTGGCCGAGATGGGCCTCATGCCGAAATCCTCCGAGGCACTCTACAACCCCCGTGAGTTCCGACCGCTGTGGGAGGCTGAGGCCGTGGCAGAGATGGCCGTGGCCGATGAGTCGCCTGTTGTAGAGATGGAAGTGACGGAAACGGCCCCCGAGGAGGTGGCCATGGCGCATTATCCCACGCGTTTCCATGTGGTGGCGGCCACGTTCGCCAGACGCGCAGAGGCCGAGGCCCATCGCGACCGTCTGGTGAGCAGGGGTTTCGGTGCCGAAATGGCCGGGATGGATGCCCAAGGCCGCTTTGCCGTGTCCTATGGCACCTATGATGGCATGGAAAAGGCTGAGGCGATGCTGGCCAGTGTGCGGCTCTCCAATGCGGAGGCGCGCATCATCCCCGCCAACTGATTCAGTTCTCCCTTCTCTTCCTGTAGAATCGGATGCCGAGCATCATGGCGGCTGCCAAAAGCAGCAGACCCAGCAGACCCCATATCCAGCCGATGGTGTCCTTGAGCACCACGGTGAAGACGATGGCGAAGAGGAACAGGGTGGCCACCTCATTCCACATCCGCAGACCCATGGAGCCCCACGTGGGCAGGTCGTGCTGAAAGCGGTTGAAGATGCGGTGGCAGTACAGGTGATAGGCCGTGAGCCCCACCACCATGCTCAGCTTGAGCCACAGCCACGGGGCCAGCCACCAGTTGAAGAGATAGACCAGCCAGAGGCCGAAGACCCATGTGAGGACGAGCGAGGGCCAGGTGATGATGTACCACAGGCGCCATTCCATCAACTTGTACTGTTCCTGAAGTATGCTCTTTGCCGGTTCTGCCTTTTCACGTGCCTCGGCATGGTAGATGAACAGGCGCACCATGTAGAAGAGGCCCGCGAACCACGTCACCACGAAGATGATGTGCAGGGCCTTTATGTACAGCGGATTGAAGGTCAGTTCCATGATGTGCCTTTAGCCTGTCGCCAATAATCACATGGACGCAGGACGAAGTAATCTCATTCCGTCATCCGCAGTGGTTCCGAAGAAGATTGCTTCGCTCCCCTCGCAATGACGTGCTCACCACTCGTAGGCCACACCGAGGTTGAACACCGGGGCTGCGGCCACCAATTGGCCATAGCCGCTGTACACGCCTGCATTGATGTGCACCTTCTTGATCTTCTGAATGAACTTGAGTCCGTAGCCGATGTACTGCTGATTGTTGGGGTCGATGAGGGTGTGGAGGTCGCGGCCGAAGGGATGGTCGGGCGATACGTTGTTGTCGAACGAGCCGTTCTGCATGGAGATGCGGCCACGCACGTTGAGGATGAAATAGGTCTTCTGGTTCCAGGAGTAGCCCAGCTCATAGGCGAGGTCCACCTCGTGGCTGTAGCCGCTCAGGCGCACGCGGTAGCCGGCATCCAACTGGGTGTAGAACTTGCCGAAGGTGGTGCCCGCACTCAGGTAGGGATGAATGACGAATGCCAGCGGGCCAGTGCGCAATGTGCTGAGCGAATCGAAACGCGCCACGTTGGACTCACCGTTCAGTCCGGCAGAGAAGAGCACCTTCTTGTTGACGATGTTGTACTTGAAGCCCATCATCACGGTGTTGAGCCCGAAGAGGTCACCGCTGGTGAGGGTATCGTTGAAGAAGTCGGTCTGGTTGATGCCCGAGGCGGAGGCCACGTATTTGAAGGGCAGGTTGACGAGGAAGGTGAGGCGGTCGGAGATGCCGTATTCGAGATAGGCCTGTATGGTCACATCGGTCATGTCCCTGCGCAGGTCCACGATGTCGCTGTTGGGGCCGAACATCTTGCTGTAGCCGAGGTAGGTGCCGCTCAGCTGGGCATATCCGCTGCCTTTGGCGCGGGGCCATGGCCCACCTGCCAGGGCGGTCTGTGCGACCATCATCAGAAGCAGTGCAATCGTAAGGTTCCGTCTCATCGGCTTGGGGAATGATGGGAAGCAAATGTAGGCATCGGTGCAAAAGGGAACGACCTGTTCAATGGGGGGCGTGGAGCGGTGCCAGCACCTTGTGGTCCACATAAAAGGTGCCGAAGGGAACGAGGCTGCTCAGCAGCACTTTCCAAGTGGTGCGGAAGAAGGACCACTGCTGCTCCACATGCTGCACGAGGGCCAGCAGGATGAACAGGATGAACAGGATACCGTGGGCCATGCCGATGTATTTCACCAGGATGGGCTCACCGAGGCCGTATTTCACAGGCATGGCCACAAAGAGCAACAGGAGGAGGGAGAGGCCTTCGAGAAAGGCTACCGCGCGCAGTCGGCCGATGGAGGAATTGAGGAATCTGGTCATGGCGCGAAGGTAGGCGGTGGTCAGGCCCGTGGGTGTCGGGCGTGCTTCCATCGGTTGTGGGTCCAGAGCCAGTTCTCGGGCTGTCTGCGGATGCTCGCTTCGAGGAAACACACGTAGGCACGGGTGATCTCGCCCTCGGCCGTGGTGCTGCCATCCTCGAAGGCCAGGTGCGATAGGCTGCGGTAGTGCCCGCGTTTCACCTTGATCATCTCATCGAAGATGACGGCATGGCCCTTTCTTCGGGCCAGTATCTCCAGACCCCGATGGAACGGGGCCTCTCGGCCGAGGAACGGTTCCCACTGCGCGCGTCTGCGGTCGGACGGGTTCTGATCGGCAAGGAAAACGGAGATGGAAGGCTGTGATGGCGTGTCCAGAAGGGCACGGAGGTCGTTGGCGGGGATGAGGATGCTGCCGTGGCGGGTGCGGAACCCGTTGATGATGCGTTCCACCGCGCTGCTGCCCACCATCATGTAGATGATGCGCACGGTGAAGGGGGTGTGGCGATTGAGCACCCAGTTGCCCCATTCCCAGTTGAACTGATGAGCCGTGGCCTGCAGCACATGGCGGCCTTCGGCATGCAGACGGTCATACACCGTGGTGTCGACCTCGAAGCGTGCGGAGATGTCCTCGGGGGTGGCGCGGAGGAGTTTGACGGTCTCGACCATCTGGTCGCAGAGGTTGCGGTAGAAGGCGCTGGCGATGCGGTGCACATCTTCGGGGCTCTTCTCGGGGAAGGCCGCGGTGATGTTGCGGTGGACGAGCTTCCTGCGGTAGCGGATGACGTGGAAGAGCAGCAGGAAGAGGAGGTCGCTGATGATGTAGAGCACCCGCCACGGCAAGCGGGCCATGGAGCCGAGCAGGAAGCGGAGCGCAGGGTACATGGTGCAAAGATGGGGGCTGCTTTCAGAGCACCCTCTGGAATTTCCTCCTGCTGACCGATGCGGCCCTTATTGAGCCTATGTTGTGTTGGCGAACAGGACCTATTGCACCACTACTTTTTGCACTACCACGCGGCCGGTGCGGTCTGTGGCCTCCAGCAGGTAGATGCCCGGCCCTATGCC
>CAZATP010000059.1:0-17264 GCA_964488095.1 uncultured Chryseobacterium sp. | reverse complement strand
GCCCCACCTTACTTTTGCCGCCCCACCAATCCGCTCTGAGCAATGGCGCAACTGGCAGACAAGGCCGAGGTCAAAGGATTCTACGATAGGTTTGAGAGCGAGGATATCGGTCTGCATCTTTCCATACGTCATTTCACCATATTCAAGGAGCTCGTGCGTTCTGGGCTGCGGAAGGACCACCATGTGCTGGAGATCGGCAGCGGCTATGGCCCTGTGACCCATCTCATGGCATCTTTTCTGAAGAAAGGGCGGGTCTTGGCCACCGACATCAGCCAAGGGCGCATCACGGCCGCCAAGCAGTTGCTCAGCAAGCACCGCAATGTGGACTTTGAGGTGGTGGATGTGGCCGATTTCCAGACCGACCGGAAATTCGATGCCATCGTGCTGCCCGATGTGCTGGAACACATTCCCGAAGAGGATCACGACCGTCTCTTCGAGGCATTTGCCCGTTTTCTAAAGCCAGATGGCTTCATTTTCATCCATATTCCGCACCCGCTCTGCATCGACTACATCCGAAAGCACGAGCCGGACACCCTGCAGATCATCGATCAGGCGCTGAGTTCCGACCGCATGTTGCAGAGGGCCTACAGGAATGGGTTCTACCTCGTTCGGCTGGAGTCGCGGGCACTTTCGCGCAGCTTTGAGGATTATGAGGTCATCGTTTTCAGAAGGAACAGGCCTTATGAATCCTACACCCTGCAGCCGCAGCCCAAGATTATCTGGCAGAAGTTCTGGCGCAGGGTCTTCTGGTGGTATCATTGCCTCTGATGCTCCCTAAACTGCTCTACCTCAGCCCACAGCCCTCCACGTTCATCCGCAGGGACGTGGAGTTCCTGTCGGGCCACTTCAGGGTGGTGGAGCATGGTTTTCTGATGCAGGGCAAGGCCCTCTTGCCCCTCATGTTCGTGCGGCAGTTGCTCTTTCTGCTGCGCCATGCGCCATCGGCCGATGTGCTGCTGGTGATGTTCGGGGGCTACCATTCTTTCCTTCCGGCCCTTGTGGCGCGGATGCTCGGTCGAGAATGCCACATCATTCTGGGAGGAACGGACTGCACCAGTTATCCTTCCATCCACTATGGCACATTCCGAAAACCGGTGCAGGCGTGGTTCACTGCGCGCTCCTACAAGCTGTGCCGCACATTGCTGCCTGTGCACCGATCTCTCATCGAGCAACGGAACAGTTATTACACCGTGGATGGCGAGCAGCAGGGCTGCAAGGCGTTCGTTCCCGGGCTGAGCACGCCTTTTGTGGAGATCGTGAACGGATTTGAGGCCGACAGGTGGACGGTGGGCGAGAAAATCACGCGCTCGTTCATCACCGTTGGTTATTTCGATTCCGCGGACCGCTTGAAACTCAAGGGCGTGGACCTGATGGTGGAGATGGCCCGAAGATTCCCAGATTGCAGTTTCACAGTGGTCGGGGTAGGGCAGAAGGGGCTGCTGCCTGAGCTGCCCAATCTCCGTGCAGTGGGCAAGGTGACACATGCCGAGCTCTGCGGACTCTTCGCCTCGCATCGGTTCTACATGCAGCTTTCCATCAGCGAGGGCTTTCCCAATGCCATCTGCGAGGCGATGCTTTCCGGTTGCGTGCCCATCGGGTCGGATGTGGCAGCCATTCCCGAAATCATCGGTGGTACGGGTTTTATCCTGAGGAAACGCGATTCCGAACTGCTCGAACAGCTTCTGCGCTCCGCATTGGCCTCCCCCGACTTGGATGCCTTGGGCGTGCGCGCCCGGCAGCGCATAGCCGAACGCTATCCGATGGAGCAGCGCGGACGGAAATTGCTCTCTGTACTGCAGGTAAAGACAAGGCCCACCCAACCGACCTAACTTTGGCCGCGCGCAGGCCTCCGGCTGATGGGGATAGTTAAACGACAGGGCATTTACAACACGGTGCTCTCCTATGTGGGGGTGGTCATCGGGTTTGTGAACATCCTCGTGGTGCAGCCCATGTTCCTCAGCACCGAGGAGATCGGGCTGGTGCGGGTGCTCTACTCGTTCTCCGTGCTCATGGCCTCGCTCATGCCATTGGGAATTACCAATGCCACCACGCGCTTTTTCCCCGTTTTCCGCGACCCCGACAACCGTCACGGAGGCTTTTTCGGTTTCATGCTGCTCTTCCCCGTGGTGGGCTATCTGCTCCTGGGCGGGGGCATCTACCTGTTCAGCGATTTCTTCATCAATGAGTATGCCGTCAAGTCGCCCCTTTTCGCGGAGTATTTCAACTACGTTTTCCCGCTGTCGTTGGCCATGAACCTCATCAGCGTGTTCAATGTCTACTGCTTCGCCCATTTCCGAACGGCCGTGCCGGTGCTGCTGCAGGACGTGTTCACGCGGGTGTGCAGCATCCTCATCGTGTCGGCCTATTTCGTGCAGCTCATCGATCTCGATATGCTGGTGATGTGCATGGTGGGTACCTACGGCCTCCAATTGCTGCTTCTCACCGCCTACATGCTGCGCTTCGACCGGCCCGCCCTCCGTTTCGACCGGCAGGTGCTGACCCGCCAGAAGCGCACCGAGATCGTGCAGTATGCCTTCCTGTTCTCCTTTGCGGCCCTCGCCTCGCTGGGGCTCAAGCAGCTCGATGTGGTGATGTTGGGGCGTGAGGTGGACCTTGCTCTGGTGGGCGTTTATGGTGTGGTGGCTACCATCCCGGCCGTCATCGAGGGTCCGATCGTGGCCCTGGAGAAGATTCTCAGTGCCACCATGAGCGATGCCATTCAGCACAGGCGCTGGGACGAGGTTCGCAGGATGTATGCCCTTTCCTCGCGCTATCTGCTACTCATCGGAGGGCTGTTCTTCTTGGGCATCAATCTCAATGTGCACGACCTCATTTCCCTGCTTCCGGAGGCGTTCGCTGCCGGGCGCAATGTGGTCTACATCCTCTCGGCCGGGGTGCTCTTCAACATGGCCACGGGTTCCAACACCTCGGTGCTTTTCTACTCCGAGCATTACAGGGCAGGGCTCGTCATGCTTTTCGGACTCATCGTGCTGGCCTTCGGTACCAACCTGTTGCTCATTCCCATGTTCGGTCTGGAAGGAGCGGCCTTGGCCACGGTGGCATCCATGTTGCTCTATAACCTTATGAAGTTCGGCTACATCTGGAAGAGGATGGACATGCAGCCCTTCGATGGCCGCACCGTGCGCAATGCCCTGCTCATCCTGCTGTGTCTCCTCATCTTCTTCCTTCCGATGGGTGATGGTTCGGCCGTGGTGCGCATCGTGCTGCGCTCTGCGCTCATCAGCGCGGTCTATCTGGCGGGGGCCTATGTCTTGCGCATCGCCCCGGAGTTGGTGGAGGAAGGACCTGTGCGCGCTTTCATGGACCGTTTCAGGAAGTGATGAGGATAGCCCTGATCTCCGGCCCGGAATGCAAGGACCGTTTGGCCATGCTTGCCAACGGACTCCGCGAAAGGGGGGTGGAGGTGGTCGTTATCCATGTGCAGACCGTTGGTGGCAGCGGTTGGCTGCGCGTGCGGCAGGTGCGTACGGAGGGACAATTGGCCATAAACGTGCACGGCCGTTTGGCCAGGTGGGCCGGCAGACGCTATCCGATCCTGTTGCGTATGCTCAGAAAGCGATTGACCGCAGCGTTGAAGGACGTCACGGTGATCCATGCCTTCGGTCTGCATCCGTGGGGGGCCATCGCCTGGCGGTTGGCGCAGGAGATGAAGGTGCGCCTTGTGCTCTCCCCATTAGCCCAAGAACTCCTCAGCGAACATGCGGAGCGGCCCTATGCGCAATGGTCCGAAGCGGCCATGCAGGTGGCCCGCCCAGTGATCGTGGAGTCGGATTTCCTGAAGGCGCGGATTCCCGATACACTGCCCGTGCAGGTCATTGCACCTTTCCTGCAGAGCGATGGACCGGGTTTCCGACCGAGGCCCATGGGCAGCAGTTTCCATGTGGTGATGCACGGAGCGTGGGAGAACGAGCTACCGGTCAATCTCCGTCCGAAACTGGCCATGAAGGCCTTGGCGCAGGTGGAGGCGGAGGTGGGCAGGCCTGTGATCCTCTCGGTCATGGGAGGAGGGACTAGGCTTGCAGAATTGGCCGCCTATGCCAAGGGACTGGGCCTGCAAGCGCATTTCCACGGTGCGTTGGACACGGAGGCCGTGTTCCGCGAGCTGCAGCGGGCAGACCTATTCCTCCACGCGGCCGACTTCGCCATCTTTCCCGAACCCATGTTGCAGGCGCTGCGATGCGGCATCCCTGTGGTGGCCTCCGATGTGGAGGGCATGGCCGAACTGCTGGGCAGCGATGCCAACGGATTTCTGGTGGGCAATAAACTCTCGCTTTGGAAGGACGGCATCCTGCAGGCCGCGCGGCAGGAGTTCGACCATTACACCATTGCAACATCCAATAGGGGCAGGTATTCCCTGAACGGACATTTGGACGCGCTTCTGGAGGTGTATCGCGCTGCGCAGTGACCCTTCCGTTGGATCCTTTCTGAAAACTTGACCTGTTCCCGTGCGGACGGCACTGGAAGAACGCCATACCTTCATCGGCCATGGAGACAGGTTCATTCATCATTGGGGCGCTGGCAGGCATCATGGCCGGTGCGATCATCGGTTTCATATTGGCCAAACGGCTGCTGTCGGGTAATGGGGCCGATGGTCAGGAATTGGAACAGCTGCGGTCGGAGCGCGAGCAACTGAGCCGCGAGCTGCAGGCCACGCGGGTCGACCTGGCCGGAGCCGAGGCCGGAAGAGCAGGCATACGCGAGGAGCGCGACCGCCTGTTGGCCGACCTCAAGGCCGCGCAGGACGATGTGCGGGCGCTGCAGGGCCGCCTCGAAGCCTCCATCGAGAAATTCAAGAATCAGGAAGAGCGGCTGGCCGGACAGAAACAGGAGTTCGAGGAGCTGAACAAGCGTTTCAACACCGAGTTTGAGAACCTCGCCAACCGCATCCTGGACGAGAAGTCGAAGACCTTCACCGAGAAGAACAGGGAGAATCTGGACGCCATCCTGGGGCCGCTGCGCGACCGGATCAAGGATTTTGAGGAGAAGGTGGAGCGCAGCTATGGCGAGGAGAAGAAGGACAAGGCCGAGCTGCGGGGCGAGATCAAGAAGCTGATGGAGCTGAACCAGCAGATCAGCACCGAGGCCAACAATCTGACCAACGCCCTGCGCAGCGACAACAAGAAGCAGGGCAACTGGGGCGAGATGATCCTGGAGAAGATATTGGAGAGCTCAGGGCTGGAGAAGGGGGTGCAGTTTGAGATGCAGTACAGCACAGAGGGCGCGGAGGGCAACCGCGTGCAGCCCGATGTGGTGGTGAAACTGCCCGAGGGCAAGCACATCATCATCGACTCGAAGGTGAGTCTCACGGCCTACGAGCGCATGGTGAATGCCGAGACGGACGAGCAGCAGCAGCGCGAGCTCATGCTGCATGTGAACTCCGTCAAATCACACATCAAGGGACTGAGCGAGAAGAACTACCATGTGGCCAAGGGCATCAACTCGCCCGATTTCGTGCTGCTGTTCATGCCCATCGAGAGCTCGTTCAGCCAGGCCATCAAGGCCGATGACGAACTCTTCAACTTCGCTTGGGAGCGCAACATCGTCATCGTGGGGCCCAGCACGCTGCTGGCCACCCTGCGCACCATCTCGGCCATCTGGAGGCAGGAGCAGCAGACCCGCAATGCCATCGACATCGCCCAGAAGAGCGGTCAGCTCTACGATAAGTTCGTGGGCTTCGCGGAAGACCTGCTCAAGGTGGAGAAGCATCTGGGTCAGACCCAGACCGCCTATACCGAGGCCAAACGCAAACTCTCCGAGGGAACCGGCAACCTCGTGCGCAGGACCGAGGAGCTCCGCAAACTGGGGGCCAAGGCCAGCAAGCGCATTCCGCAGGAACTGCTGAACGATACCTTTGATGCCGATGCGGACAGTGATGAGGAGTAATTGCATTCCCGGTGCCGTGGCCCTTGTGGCGGTCCTCGGGCTGCTGGCGGGCTGCGTCTCCACCGAACGCACCTCCAATCAGAACCTCGCCTTCATCTACGACCGCAAGGCCGAGGACCTCAGGCCCGAGTTCCGCGTGCGCCACGAGAATGATTCCGTCTCGCTGCTCGACTTCCGCATCTCCAGCAACGAACTGCTCTATGTGCGCAATGAGGAGAGCGGCTACTATTCCGCAGAGTTCCGCATGCGCTATGATGTCTATGGGCAGGTGGAGAGCCGGGTGCTGCTCGACAGTTCCGTGGTGCTGTTCAAGGACAGCGTCCTGAAATTGGAACCGAGGTCCATCGAGGGAACGCTGCGTTTGAAGCCTTCCCGTTCGGCCGTGGGCATGCTCAAAGTGAATCTGGTGGACCTCAAGCGCAATTCCCGTGCGGTGCACTACCTCACCATCGACCGCAGCGAGGCCAACTGCCGCCAGTTCTTCAACGTGACCGAACCCGAGGGCGACATCCCCGTGTTCAACAATGTGCTCACCGCTGCGCAGCGGGTGGTCATTTCGCATGTGGGCGGTGCCAAGCAGGCGAAGGTGAGCCACTACAGGCAGGAAATCCCGTTGCCCATCCCGCCCTTCTCCATGGGCGAGGCGCGCCCGTTCAACTTCACGCCCGACAGCGTCTTCACCCTTCCGCTGGGCGTGCCTGTGAGCTTCCCGGCCGAGGGCATCTATCACATCCAGCTGAACGACAGCACCCGCCAGGGGCTCACCCTGCTGCGGTTCCGCGAGGGATTTCCGAGGGTCAAGGAGGTGAAGGACCTCATCGACCCGCTGCGCTACATCAACAGCAGTCAGGAATACAAGAAACTCATCTCTGCCGATTTCCCCAAGGCCGAGGTGGACCGCTTCTGGCTCTCCGTGGCCGGCAACCCCGAGCGCGCGCGCATTCTCATTGAGAAATACTACTCCCGTGTGCAGGCGGCCAACACGCATTTCACCTCTGTGACCGAGGGGTGGCGCACGGACCGCGGCCTCGTTTACATCATCTATGGTCCGCCCGAGGTGCTCTACAAGAGCTCGAATGCCGAGCAGTGGACCTATGGCGACCCGAACAGCCCGCGCTCCGTCACCTACATCTTCCGCAGGGCCACCAATCCGTTCAGTGAGAACGATTTCAGGTTGGAGCGCTCGCAGATGTACAAGAGCGACTGGTTCCGGGCCGTGGACCTCTGGCGGCAAGGACGCATCTATCTGGGCAACTGACAGCCCCAAGCGCGAAAAACCCGTTTATTTGCCCAAAACCATCGGTCATGGCACAGTTGAAACAGGGCATGCGCATCGCGGCAAGGGTCACCTATCAGCAGGAATATTCCGACCCCGTGCGCAACTATTTCGTGTTCTTCTACACCATCACGATAGAGAACCACAATGCCTTCGAGGTGAAGCTGATGGCCCGCCATTGGGACATTCTCGACAGCACTGGCATCCGCACCACGGTGGATGGCGATGGCGTGGTGGGCGAGCAGCCTGTGCTTGGCCCGGGCGAGGTCTTCACCTACCAGAGCGCCTGCAATCTCTCCACCGGCATGGGGCGCATGTCGGGCCACTACGTGATGCTGCGCACCGACACCGGCACCACCTTCAAGGCACCCATACCCGAGTTCAAACTGGAGGTGAGCTTCGCCCTGAACTGACCTCATCATCCACACCAGCACATCATGGAATTCAACGTCATAGACTTCAAGGTGACCGAAGGGGTCGCCATCATCACCCTCAACCGGCCCGACAAGCTCAACAGCTTCAACCAGGAGATGGCCATGGATGTGCAGGACGCCCTCGATTTCTGCATGGACAGCGATGCGGTGCGCGCGGTGCTCATCACCGGGGCCGGGCGCGGTTTCTGCGCGGGGCAGGACCTGGCCGAGGCCATCGCCCCCGGTGCCGCGCAGATTGAGGAGCACGTGGAGACCAAGTACAACCCCATGGTGCGCAAGATCCGCGGGCTGGAGAAACCCGTGATCGCTGCGGTGAATGGCGTGGCGGCAGGGGCGGGGGCCAACCTCGCCTTCTGCTGCGACATCGTGCTGGCCTCAGAGAGTGCCCGTTTCATCCAGTCGTTCATCAACATCGGGCTGATACCCGACACGGGCGGCACCTATTTCCTGCCGCGTCTGGTGGGCTTTCACCGCGCCACGGCCCTCATGATGCTGGGCGACAAGGTGACGGCACAGGAGGCGAAGGACCTTGGCCTCGTGTATCAGGTGTTCGCGGACGACCAGCTGATGGAAGGCGCCATGGCCCTTGCCCTGCGCATGGCGCAGATGCCCACCCGCGGCCTCGGGCTCACCAAGCGGGCGCTCAACTACTCCCTCACCAACGACCTCGACCAGCAGCTGGCCGTGGAGATGGAATTGCAGGGCGTGGCGGGCCGCACGGCCGACAATGCCGAGGGCATCGCGGCATTCCTGGAGAAAAGGAGGCCGGTGTTCAGGGGGGAGTGACCCACGCTGGGCCGGGCCGGGGAGCTTTGTCAAACTTCCGAAGTCTGACAAAGCGGACAGTCCACCCATGGCGCGAACGAGGGAAGACGCGCCTTCTGTTGGGAATTCTTCCAAGAGGTGCATTCTAATAGGAATCTGCGGACACCGGACATCAGAAAATAGAGACACCATATCGGGGATCCGTGGCGGTGAAGCCCACTGTGTTGACCCTGCCCATCCACATGCGCCATCGGGTGGTTCAGGGACCGTTTCCCGAAGCGCTCATCTTAGCAGGGAAGAGGAAGACTTGCGCAAGCGCGATGTTGGAACACTCGGCCGGACGGAACCAGCAAAGGCATGTAATAGGAATGCAATGGGGTGCTGTGGAAGGCTCACATGGTGCATCCGGCTTTTTCCTCAGTTTCAGAATTGGATGCCCAGCACAATGATGTCGTCCACCTGATCCGTGTTGCCCTGCCAAGCGGCAAGCCGGGCAGAGATAAGGGCCTGCTGCTTTTCAATGGGCAATGCCCCCGCCTCGGCCAGTATGTCCTTGAATCGGCTCTTCATCAGCTTCTTGCCGAAAGGGCCACCGAACTGGGAGTAGATCCCGTCTGAGGTGAGGTAGATGGTACTCCCCTTGAGGCATGTGATGCAGGTCTGGCTGAACCCTTGCTCATACTCCGACCTTCTATTCGCCCCGATGGCCATTCGGCTTCCCGCCACCTCGTGCACCACTCCATCCTGGTAAACAAAGAGAGGTCTCACTGCCCCCGCGAAACACACTTGTCCGTTGGACCTGTCGATACGGCAAAGGGCAAGGTCCATCCCGTCCTTCATTTCCACCTTTTGCGAGCCTTTCAGGTTCTCTTTCAAGCGCCAGTCCAGTTCTATGAGAATGTCAGAGGGTTCGCGGATGCCATCGTGCACAATGCTGTTGAGCAGTTGCTGTGCGAGTACGGACATGAGGGCGCCCGGAACGCCATGTCCCGTGCAGTCCACGGCCGCAACATAGGTCTGATCGCCCTGCACCGACAGCCAGTAGAAGTCTCCGCTCACAATGTCCTTGGGTCTGAGCAGGATGAACGAATCGCGGAAATGGACCTGAAAACGCAGGTCATCGGAGAGTATGGCCCGTTGCAGCATCTGGGCATAGTTGATGCTGTCCACCATCTCCTGATTACGGATCTCGAGGAGCCTGTTGGCCGCCTGCAGTTCCCGGGTGCGGTCTGAGACCCGCTGTTCGAGTTCGGCCGTCAGGTCTTTGAGGGCCTTCTGGGTGAGGTGTTGCAGGGTGATGTCCTGCATGGTGCCGAACAGGACCATCCGGCCCGAGGCCACTGTCTCCCCATTGGACTGATAGATGCAGTGGGTCATCTTGGTCTCCCCATCGGCACAGAGGATACGTATGTTGCCATCTGAGCTGCTATCAGCCCCGGCAATGATGCCACCGACCATCGCAGCCGCATCGTTCCGGTCATCAGGATGGATGAGTTCTGAGAATGAATCCATGGAGGGCGTGTACTGTCCCGGTATCATGTTGAAGATCTCGTACATCTGGTCGGACCATTTGACCTTGCCCGTGGCCACCTCCCATTCCCAGTTGCCGATCCTGGCAAGGCGCTCTGCCGCTTCCAGACGTCTCTGACTGTCCAGCAGGCTCTGGTCGGCATTGCGCTTCTCTGCTTGCAGCCTGCGTTTCTCCATCACCTGCGCTATGGCCTCGGGCAGGCGGCTCATGCGGTCTTTCAGCACGTAGTCGTCCATGCCCGACTTGAGACATTCCACGGCCACATCGTCCGGCAACGAACCCGTTACCATTATGAAGGGCTGCTGATGGCCAGCGCTGCGCATATCGGCATGTGCCGTGAGGCCATCGTAGCCGATGAGCCCGTAGTCCGAGAGCACGATATCCGGGTGGTAGGCGCTCAGCTGATCCAGAAAGTCGGTCTGGGTCTCTACCCAGCGATGTTGAAAACCGATGCCGGAGCGACCGAGAACGGCAAGGATCAGCTCCTTGTCATCTTCACGGTCTTCCAGCATCAGGATACGGAGGTGGTCAGAGGTTGTCATGTGGGGTCGGCATTTGGTGGCAACGGCAGGGAAGGGTCAGCGCACGTAGGTGTTGAGCAGCATCCAGTACAGGCCTATATCCTTCACCACACGCATGAAATCGGAGAAGTCGACCGGTTTGACGATGTAGCTGTTGACCCCGAGCTCGTAGCATTTGATGATGTCGGGGTCCTCACTGGAGCTGGTGAGCACTATCACCGGGACGGTTCTGGTGCGCTCATCGGCCCTTATCTTTTCCAGCACCTCCAGACCGTTCATGCGGGGCATCTTGAGGTCGAGCAGGATGACGGATGGCAGCGGACGGTCGGCCCGGTCTGCGAAGGCGCCCCTGGCATGGAGGAAATCGAGGGCTTCGACCCCGTCCTCCACATGGTAGAGGTTGTTGGCCAGATTGTTCTGTCGCAGTGCACCGAGGGTCAGTTCGGCATCGTAGGGGCTGTCTTCCACCAGTAGTAGGTCGTGCATCAGTGTTTTCATGGGTTCGGTGATCGGTGAGTGGGTCGGGTTCGGTGTTGTTCTCAGGCAGATGGGATGTGGTGGGCACCGAGCGGCACCGTGAAGCTGAACGTGGCCCCTTTGCCCAGTTCGCCCATGGCACTCACGGTGCCCCCGTGCTTGGTCACTATGCGGTGCACGATGGCCAGTCCGACCCCGGTGCCTTCAAATTCCTTGGAGCTGTGCAGGCGCTGAAACACCCCGAACAGTTTGTGGGCGTAGGTCATGTCGAATCCCGTCCCGTTGTCGGCCACGTGATAGGTGACCATGGCAGGCCCGGTCTCGGCCCAGATGCGCACCGTGGGCGATGCGGTCTTTGCGCTGTACTTCACGGCATTGCCTATGAGGTTCTTCCATACCTGCTCCATCATGCGGGCATCGCAGCGCACCTGCGGCAGGGGTTCTACCGTGACGGTGGGCTGCGGCCCGGTGAGGTCCGTGGTACACTCGCGCACCGCATGGGCCACGATGGCGGCCATGTCGGTCTGGGTCCATTCCACCTCCTTGCGCCCGGTGCGCGAGAGTTGCAGCAGGTCGTCTATCAGGCGGCCCATGTTCACCGCATTGCTGCGGATGATGCCCAGCAGGCGCAGTCCGTTGTCGTCCAGAACGCTGCCATACTGTTGCTGCATCATCTCTGCGAATCCGTTCATGGCCCGCAGTGGGGCGCGCAGGTCGTGGCTCACGGAGTAGGAGAAGGCCTCCAGCTCCTTGTTGAGGGTCTGTATCTGCTCGCGGGCGGCCTTGAGGCGTGTCTTGTCCAGCACGGTGCTGCGACTATGCAGATAGTTCCCATCGGCATCGAGCACGGCCGTGGCATTGATGAGCACCGGGAGCAGGGTGCCATCCTTGCGCACCATTTCCATTTCGAGGTCCACCAGACGCCCGGTGGCCTTGAAGACCGGGAAATTGGCCGCGAAGACCTCCCTGCTCTCGGGCGTGAGCACATCGCCTATGCCGTTCATTGCCCTCATTTCGGCCTCGGTGTATCCCAGCCACTCCTGCTCGGTGGCATTCACCTGTATGAACCTGCCATGGGCATCTATGCTGTGATAGCCGCATGGGGCGTGGTCATAGAGGTCGGTCACCTTGGCAAGGGCCTCGGTGAGCTGGGCGGTGCGCTCCTTCACGGTACGTTCCAGTCCCTCGGTGAGGCGGGTCACCTCCAGCTCGGCCGCCTTGCGTTCTGTGATGTCTATGGAAAGGATGAAGATCCCTTCGGGCACCGACTGTATGCTGAGCTCGAAACATGCCTTGGAGCCGTCCGGATAGGTGAACTCGTTCTCCATGTGGATATTCCTGCGGGTGTGCATGCACTCGACCATGCAGCGGTACACTTCGGTATGCTCAATGCCGGGATAGCATTCGGCCATGGTGCGGCCCATCAGTTCTTGGGCCGTGCGGCCCCCGTGGCGGGTCACGGCCCCGTTCACATAGCGGTAGCGCATGTCGGGGCCTATGATCTGGACGCCCTCCATCATGTTGTCGAGCGTGCGTCTGAACCGCTCCTCGCTCTCCGAGAGCTGCTCCTCTGCCAGTTTGCGTTCGGTGATGTCGGACCGGATGGCCAGATAGTGGTCTGGGCGGCCATCGGGCCTCAGGAAGGGGACGATCGTGGTGTCCACCCAATAGTGGCTGCCGTCCTTGGCGCGGTTCTTCAATTCGCCACGCCACACCTGACCCGCGGCTATGGTGCGCCACAGTTCGCGGATGAATTCCTTGGGGTGGTGGCCGGAGTTGACGATGCGGTGGTCCTGCCCTATGAGTTCCTGCTCCGTGTAGCCGGAGATCCGGCAGAAGTTCGCGTTCACCTTGGTGATGATGCCTTTCACGTCCGTCACGGCCACTATGGCGCCCTGATCCACGGCAAAGCGGTATTCCTCCAGTTCGCGCACCTTGGCCTCCAGAGCTGTGCGGGCCTCGGTGAGGGCCGCTGTGCGCCACTGCACGGCCTCCTCAAGGCGGGCGTTGGCCCCGGTGAGCAGGGCCTCGTTCTCCTTCTGCTGGCGGTCTCCATGGTCGGCCTCTGCGGCCACGCGGAAGAGCAGCGCCACCAGCAGCACCATCTCGGCCAGCACGGCCATCAGGGTGCCCAGCTCGGGCGAGAACAGCCCCAGCTGCTGCCCGCTCACCCGCATGAAACCGAACACCATGGGTGCGGCCACCGCCATGGGCACCAGCAGGCGCAGCATGGCGCTGCCCGGTCCGTCCGCATCCATGTGCCGCACCAGTGGCCCACGGGCCAGCAGGGCGCTGGAGGCCGAGAGCAGGAAGAAGCCTATGGCGGTGTGCAGCGCCATGGGCATGTGACCGCCTATGCCATAGAGCTCGGGCACCTCATAGATATGGCCCAAGATGGCCACGGTGGCCAGCATGAACATGACCAGAGCCAGCACCTCGGCCCACCGTGCCGCACCCGGGCCATTGCCCCGAGGCCTGCGGGCCAGCACCAGCGCTGCGCCCGCCAGCATGAAGCACAGGGCGGTGTTGGGCGCCATCACATTGGGGCGCCCCCCGTAGATGGGCAGGGTGAGCCGGTCGTGGAAGAGCAGGGTCTCCATGGCCTCGGGCGCACCCAGCAGCACCAGCAGCACCTTGGCCGCGCCTATGCCTATGGTGGCCCAGGCCGCCACGCCCGCCCATCGGGCCGGCCGTGCCGGGGCGCGGTGGGCCAGCAGTGCGCCTGCACAGAGCACGAAACAGAGGGCGCTCAAGGGGTTCATGGCCACTGGCCCGCCCAGGGGGCGCCTCAGCCATTCGATGTCCAGCAGCCAACCTGCCCAGCACGTAAGGCCGATCAGCAGCACAGAAATGCCGAGCACCGACTGCAGGCGGGCCGTGACATTTAGTTGTATATATGTCGGGGTGCCGTCAGTTGTCATTGCTGTTTTTTGACATGCGGAAGGTAATGAATATCCGCTCAATGAGCTACGAGCGCCTGTTGCAGGCGTCCTCAGCGGTGGCCCCCAGTGGTGGCGGTCATGGGGTTGCGGGCGTGGGCATCTGGGTGCCTACAGACCACATGTTGCCGGCAAAGTCGGTGAAGGTGGCCCGCCTGTCGGAGTCACCGTCCTGCTGCCTGGGGGGTTCTATGCTGGTGCAGCCTGCGGCCATGGCCTTGCGGTAGGTGGCGTCCGCATCGGGCACATAGACGTGCATCACGCAGGGCACGGGCGGGTATTGCTCCGTGGCCTCGCTGAGCATGATGACCGAATCGTCCACCCGCAGCTCTGCGTGCATGATGCGGCCCTCCGGGCCTTCATAGCGCCTCAGCTCCTGGGCATCGAACAGGGCCTTCATCAGGTCTATGAACCGCTGCGCCCCATTGACGATGAAATAGGGGGAGACGGAGCTGTAATCTTTCGGTTTGAAGTCTGTGGGCATGGTGGTGTAGGTATATGGTAAGTGGAGGGGGGGGGGGGGGCATGAGGGCTACGTGGAGAAGGGGGGGCATGGGAGCGGGCTATAGGGGGGGCATCTCTTGGAACCGGGGAGGGTTCCGAATAGGAGGCTCAATGCAGGAGCCTCGCGCAGGCGGGGCGGTTCCCAATAGTTTGCTCGAGGCGCGAGGTCATTCTTCCTTATTGTCTGCTGTCTTCTCTTCATGAAATACAGCGCTGATTTTATCAAGCATCATTTGAATTTTTGCTTGCTCCTCAACTGAAAGGTTGACAAATTCGGTATCATCGAAAACGCTACCTAGTAATAGCTGCCTAACCATCTCAGTATATGAGAACTCATCGACAATTGTCCCTCTCTGAAGCTGAACATCGATCTCGTTGCTGGCGTCTTTTGTGAAAATTAACTTCATCTTATTCGCTGAATTTTTTGAGGTTATACTTCTTTACTCGTTTCTTAATCGATGGCTTTCCACCATCAGTGATTTCTGCAATATGATCAACGACATCCTTACCATCAATCTCCCCTTCCAAGGGACTTGATTTTATTATGAGTTTGTTGTTCTCGTTTCTGCACAAAACAATGTTTTGAGCATCCGCAAGCATCGGTATTGTTGCATTGTGGGACACTAGGATAATTTGCTTTTTAGACTTTATCTTCTTAATAGCTGTAACCAAACCTTTATTGATATAATTAGTTGCCAAATTATCTTCTGGCTGATCAATAATAATAGGAGAAATATCTTTATCGTATCCTAATATGATGTCAAGAATCACAGAAGTTTTCCACCCAGGACTTAGCTTGTCAAACTCTCGACCATCGTCTGTTATTATTTTGTATTTCTTTTTATTCAATGCTTCAAAACTATTGAATATCTTTTGCTCAAAGTCATCATAATCTTGCACTTTTGGGGATTTCTTTTTAAAATTTGCATCGAAAAAAGAACTAGGGGTAATACTATGAAAATCAGCTATTCCTTGTTTCAAATAGTGATTTACAGTTTCTAAAAATTTCTCTTTGTTCAGTACGAAATCATTCTCTATGTACAATTTATGCCCCATGGACTCAATTTCCTCTGAATCAAATTTAAGTGCGTAACTTGAAATAAGCCCTATCGTTTTGAAAAATTCCTTATAGGCCTTTGAATATCGTTTTAATGATTCCAACAGCTTTTCAAAATTTTGTTTTTTCGTTTGCTCTTCCGAATCATTTACTTTCAATAGAGTATCATAGTTTTCTTTTTCTTCAGCTACAATTCCTCTTGTCTGTTTCTCCTTTTGGGAGTACTCTAGAGATAAATCAAGTTCCCCTTTCAGGTCTTGAGTTAATGTGGAATTATGATTTACAAAAGGAAATGTTGTCAGGAACGTCTCTATTTCTTCAAGATTAGAAGTGAATTGAGCATGTTGAACTATTGAAAATCTGAGTTTTTCAATCTCAGTTTCCGTGGGCTGTAATTTTTCAAAAATATTATTCTCAACGTCATTCTTAATTAGCAATCTTGATAGCTTGGGAATCTTACTTAAAGTTTCAGTTTCTTCCTCCAGAATTTTCACATTTTTGACTAAGTCTTGAACGTTTCTTCTAAATAATCGCAATCCGCTGTTGATGCTTTCTTTGATTTCTTCATCTCCAGGAAATACCCGCTTAATAATATCAATATCTTCAATTTTATCCTCAGAAACATTATTCACAATTCCCATTATATAGTTTTGATGCAAGAAATGCGGAATCATTCCTGAAGGGTTGTCTATTTGTATCTTGTCTATTTCATACTGTGCATAGATTGAGGCAGCTGTGGTTTTTGTAAGGTGCTTAACAATCGAATCAACTAGTAAAGTTTTCCCACTAGAAGAACCTCCAATAATTACATTGAGCCCAGACGTCAGCTCAATGTCAATTTCAATATTGCTTTTACTATGTTTAATTGACCTAATGTTTTCAGACCAAATTTTTGGCTTCTCCTCTGAATAAATGAGTCTTGACTGTTCCGATAGGGAAAGACGCAACCCATTGAATGTCGGCTTTGCCAATATCCAAGTTGGTTTAAATGGATTTTGGTCTTTTCCATTTGGGTAGTTATCTGGAAAGTAATTATCACTACAAGTAATAAGATTAACAAATTCATTTATGCCTAGTCGCTTAAAATAGTCTTGAGTTTTTTCAAGTTTCACATCTCCTCTGGCGGTAAAGCCGTCAAACTGGTTGTAGTAAATACTCTTTTCAAGTGTTGTATCAAACTTCACTCCCGCTGGTATTGACGTGTCAAAAGTAGCGTGTGACTGTCCACCATGAGGAAGTAACATGAACTCGTAGGCGTCAAATTTATTTATGATGTCCTGTATTGATGGTATTGACGGGTCAAGTTTTTCAACCACCTTTTTAGGATATAACTGGTTTAATTTTTCATTTAAATCGTCTAAAATCGTTTCGGTAATTTCTTCAATGTCAAAATATATATGACAGTGATAAGCCGGACAGCCCGCGTAATTTTTTATATGTAGTTCCACACCAGGGATAATA
The DNA here is from genome assembly GCA_964488095.1 of uncultured Chryseobacterium sp. Classification (GTDB taxonomy): domain Bacteria; phylum Bacteroidota; class Bacteroidia; order UBA10329; family UBA10329; genus UBA10329. Next base: position 395 of record CAZATP010000059.1, on the reverse strand, counting down.
TTTATTCCTAGATTTTTTGCTTTTAAATAAACCTTCGTGTTTATGAAATTATGGTCGGTCAATGAGATTAAAAAATCCGAATTCTTGTTGAATTCTAATATTTTTTTTACTAACAATTCCAAGTCGTAACCTTCATTTGGTTTGTCTGGATTGTCAGAAGTATGAATATGAAGGTCGGTATATATTGGATTCATTTTGTCTGTAGTTGTTGTTCGTTTCAGTTGCCATACTGTCCGAGCCAGGCTGTGCCGTTCCCCATACAGGCGTCCTTCGCTTCCCGCACTTGCGGGACAGGCAGTCCGTTCATGTCTGCGGGCTTACAGGGCGTGGGCATAGGGGAGCGTTTGCAAGGGGCAAGGTAATGGAATGTGTGTAATGGTCAGAATGGTGTCGTT
>CAZATP010000058.1:0-17542 GCA_964488095.1 uncultured Chryseobacterium sp. | reverse complement strand
CGCCCGTGTGCTCGAAGCTTCCTTCGATGAATATCCGGTTGAATGCCTTGGTGAAAATGCGGTCGATGAGGTCTTTTGAATAACGCACCGCATCGCGGTTGGCCACGTTGCACGATGCCGCGAAATAGTTGAGCTTTTCTCCCTCAATCATCGACAGGAAGTGCTGATAACCCGCTTGTAGAGCCTGTAGTTCCTGTTCGCTGAGCACCTGCGCCACGAAATAGCCATCGGTCACGAGGGTGTTGTGATGGGCCTCACTCCCAAATAGATGTTGTTCGTAGATACGCATGGAATCGACTGTCTTCTCCATTGGTTGTATGATCAACAGGCCAAAACTAATTGCATTACCCGTCTCATTGTCGTTAAAGGCGACTCAACACTTTTGACGAAGGGGTGCCTCAATCTGTGGCTCGGTTCTCCGATGACGCATGAACTTTCGTTCAGGATCTGAACCCAACGGATCGAGCTGATTGAGGTAGTAGTGATTCCTGTCCGCTTCGTAGACATCAACATGGCCTGCTGAGGCACTGTTCTCGGCAAAAAAGAGATATGGGGATTCCAATGACTTCACGTAGTAATTGACGGAAACACGGTCTCTGCCCGAAGTGTTGGGGTGAGAACCATGCATCAGGGCAGTATCAAAGAAAAGCGTTTGACCTTGTGCAATATCAAGTACCTGAAGGGAGAACCCCAATCTTGCCAGATCATTCTCCGATAGGTTCAGCGACTCAGGTCTAGTCCGCTGCCGAATTCCATGCCGATGACTTCCGGGTACCACGAACAATCTGCCAGTATTAAGGCCAGTAACAGTAATAGGTGTCCATGAGTACAAGGCGAAAGTGCTTGTCTCGTCCACCATGGGTATATCCTGATGAAGAGCGTTCGGTTTTGTTCCTTCCCCAGATGTTTTGATAAGATATGTACCCCCCACCAAATCTGTCGCTTCCTCACGGAACATCCTCTTGAAGGCTATCCGGCACACCCTGTCGAGGTGTTCTCGTGCAACGATTTTGGCCTTGATTTCAGGCACCGCGCAAGAGGCTGCGAAGTGCGTGAATCGACTTCGGTCCGTATGGGATAGAAAGTCCTGATAGCCCTCATTCAGGAGTGCAATCTCCTCGCCAGTGAACAGTTCAGTTATGAAGAAACCTTCCTGGACCAGCTTCTGATGCAGATTACTATCATTCAGCAAAATAGGGTTGAAGGTTCTCACTGAGCGGCTCCAATTTTGAGGTGATTGGCTACTATGTGCGAAGGTAGTTCAGTAGTGTGCACACCAATCGTCCTGAGCATGTGGCCCAATGTATCCACATATTGATTGGTCATGCGAGTTATTCCGGTCTCTGGAATCTGATTGTCGGGCTTGAAAAGATAGACGGACTTGATGGGACTGCCATCATAATATCCATAAGCCTTGACCGCAAGCCCAAAATCGCTGCCCACTTGCCCCACGATCCTTCGTTGTTCCGAACTCAACTGGTCGGCCTGCCTCAAGGTGTCAAGGGCCTTTCCGTACCAGCTGTTCACTTTCCAATCCGTGGCTGTCTCTGCAAATTCGATGAAGACTGCACGGTTAAGGAATGTGTAACCGAAATGTCTAGCGAAAAAACCCTTTTCCTCAGGCCCAGAGAAATACAGATATCTCTTTACTCGTTGAGCACCATCGGGTCGATACTCATGACTGATTCCGATAGAGTGCGCAACAGGGAAAGGGTTGAATGGAAGCAGTGAGCCCTGTCGTGTGGCCTCATAAGCCTCTTGAGTATGATGCAAGCGATAGTGGAACCCGACATCAGGGCCATCGTTCCTGCCCTCGTAGTACTTCAATGTGAATGCACACCCTGAGTGATAAGGGGTATTGACCTTAGAATGCTCATGGAAGTGATAGTAACGGAAGAAGTCTTCTGTACGAGGAAGAAACGCGTTTACGGTCTCTGGAACCAAGTGATGGAACAGATGGAAGTAGAATTTGACCGAATGAACTCCGTCAGGGTCGAAATTGATGCCTAAATACGTTAGGAACGGGTATTCGGGGGCTTGTGCCCAAGCCAATTGATATGAACGGAACATGTGGACGAGATGCTTTTCCGAAAGCACTCTGTTCAATATGTTATCCTTTTCAGTCATCCTCGTTTTTTGAATTGTTGATACACCAGTGACAGTTTACGAAAAGGCTTCCGGCAACATTGAATCTATCAAGAGAGACTTTAGCACCAGCTATCCGGAATTCTGGACGGAAGACCACTATGTCGTCATATCTCAGGACGGTATCAACGGTAGTAGATTCCCCAGCCGAATCCTTCCCAAAGTTCCGCTGAGCCTCTGAGAGCACAGTATGGACATTGCTCAGGAAAAGCAGGGACAACCGATAAACCTGGCCATGAAAGGTGCCTGAAGGAACGGTGCAGGAGCAGCGTACCGATTCAGCACCCCCTGGATTGAACCTGCCGTTCAGAAAGGCCCCTGTTTGGAACACTGGGTTTGCAGCAACATCGCTGAACAAGAGAATGACTTCCACCGGGTCAGAGAGGTCTTTCTGGCTATACGTCAGATCAATGGTTAATGGGAGGTCGGTTCTCAGATTCAGCTCTTCCGGTGCCGTTCTGTGATAAAGCGAGAAAGAATGAATGCACAATCTCGGGGATGAGACAAGAGTCTCTGAATCAAGGCTAATGGGTGATTTGATAATATGATTCCCGCCCCTTAGAAAACCGGATTCCTGATAGTCCATCAGTAGCTTGGAGCTGCGGTCTACATCCGCCAATCTCCCTTTCTCCAACATGATGTACATGTCCTTTTCGTTCAGCTCCGATAGGCTGTGACTTACATGCACGATGGTACGACCCATGGCACCGAGTTCCTTGATTCGCTCTTTGGACTTGGCCATGAAACGCGCATCGCCCACACTGAGCACCTCGTCAAAGAGGTAAACATCAAAAGGCAGATGCGCGATGACGCTGAAGGCCAATCGGAGGAACATTCCGTTGGAGTAGTTCTTCACCGGTTCATCTATGGAAGTGCCGAGTTCGCTGAAGGCGATGATCTCGGAGACGTGCGGGGCAATCTCCGCTTTGCTGAAACCGAGGGTCTGACCATGCAGGAAGATGTTGTCGCGCCCACTCAGTTCCTGATGGAAACCCGCCCCGATATCGAGGATGCTGCCAATGCGCCCTTTTATCTCCACCCTGCCCGCAGACGGTTTTGTTACCCCCGACAGGATTTTTAGCAATGTGCTCTTGCCGCTCCCGTTGGGGCCGATGATGCCGACACTCATCCCTCTTTCTACAGAGAAGCTCACATTGCGCAGTGCCCAGAGATTCGAGTCGGTTTCACCGTCCTCGTGCGTCTTGGGGTTCCGAAGCCGGAACAACTTGGACACATCTTTGACGATTATGACAGCTTGACTCATGAGAATTTTCTCGGAAAATGGTGTTCTCAGCCCAGATTGGTGGCAGGCTCGTTGGAGGCCACATCAAACACGGCCCCAGAGATGTGGGAAGAGCGGTCGTCACAAAGAAAAGTGATCATGTCGGCCACCTGCTCTGGCCTCAGGATGGCCCCCGGTATCTGTGCGGCCTTGCCCCAGCGGTCGTTCAGTGCCTCTATGGTTGGGTTGTCGGGACTCAGTCTGCCGAGCACGTGCGGGTTGTTCAGCATACCCGTGTCAGTGGCGGTTGGACATACCACGTTGCAGGTGATGCCGTTCCGCCCCTCTTCAAGGGCAAGTGACTTCGCGAATCCCACCATTCCCCATTTCGATGCTACATAGGCTGTACTGTTGGATGCGCCCTTTCGGGCGAGTTGGGATGCTACGCATACGATGTTGGCAGTTCCTGCCTCCCTCAGCAGTGGCAGCAAGGCCCTGATGGAATTGACCGTACCGATGAGGTTCACGTCAATCACGTCATCCCAAGCATCTGCGCTTTCATTGTCAAAGCGTTCCATGGATGCGATGCCTGCATTGGCCACGAGGATATCAAGTTTTCCGAATTCAGCCTTGATGCGCGCTGCCAGCCGGCCCATTGCGTCTCGGTCGCGCACATCTGCCTGAATGGGGATGCAATGTCCTCCAGAAGAGGAAATGTCCTTGGCTGTTGCGGCCAATTCTTCGGGTGATGCCAATGGATATTTGACAGAGTCTATCTGCGAGGCGATGTCGCAGATGATCACTGTGGCACCATTGGCGGCCATCTGCTGCGCCACTGCCCGGCCAATTCCCCGCGCGCCACCTGTAATGAGTGCCACCTTTCCGCTAAGAGTGCCATGAGCAGGCGCTTTGCCTGTAGCAAGTTGGGATGCCACGGCCCCGATCGGAATCCCTGCAAGTGTGCCCCCTGCCAACATGAGCGATTCTCTTCTGCTCATTTTCCTATTCTCGCCCATGATGCCTTGGTTTTCACCCTTTGCAATTGCTGCAACGGGGCAAGTGAACTGCAAAGGAACTCAATTGACACGCACCCGCAGAAACTTCGCGGCACCGGTCTGGGGCATGGAAACGCGGTATCCTACATTTGCTCGGTTCACAAGGCGATGACTGCTATGATTTACGTTTTGAGGTCGTGGTCACAATTCTCTCATGCTATCCGGCTGCGGGAGATACTTCTCATGACAGGTTTCTCGTTCATTGGGGCACTCTTCACCGAGCCGAGTGGATGGTCGCTCTGGCCTGTGGCATGTTCATCGCTTGCTATCGTGTTCTATGTGATGGCGGTGTTCTTCCTGAATTCTTATGCTGATCATGAGGCCGATGCATTGTCCGAACGTTTGGGCCATGTTGCACACATTCCGAGGCGGATATATCGGTTTCTTTTCGTTGCAGCGGCTTTGACTGTCATGGCTTTATCCTGGCCGAACGGAAGCCGGTTGCTTGCCACGATGGCGATGTCACTGCTGCTATGGTGTCTTTATTATCTCAAGCCTGTTCGACTGAAATCTAGGCTTTTGGGCGGCACTTTCGCACATCTGACCGGGGGTGTACTTCATTTTCAGATGGGCTACATAGGATTCGGGATGACCGATATGGATGGCTTGTGCATATCCGTCTTCTTTGCCCTCATCCTCGCTGCCGGGCACTTCAACCATGAGATGATGGACCATGATGCCGACCGCTCCAGTGGTTCCAAGACCACCACTGTGCGTTGGGGCATAGGTGCGGGCAGATGGCTGCGCACGGCTTTCAGCGCGGTGTCGGTGATCTGGGTGGCCCTTCTTTATCTCTGGCAGATGATAGCTGTGGTTCCCTTCATTGCATTGGTGCTCGCCAGTGGCATGATGACTGTGTCATCCATGCTGTCAGATGCTCAAGGTGTCAGGACTTTTCAATGGGTGTCGAGAGGGCTGTTCCTCTCGGCCGGGACAGTCATCCTGATTGACCGCCTCAGTGCTGTGCTTACTTGACCGCCTTAATCATGCCGTAACCCACCAGTCCTCGGTCGGCAAGCAGTTTCAACACCACGCAGGCCTCGTAGTGGCGCTTGAGGTCTGCGGTCAGTTCTCCCTCAAGATTACGCATAGCCTTGTGGTAGGAGTTGACGATACCGGGCATAACTGAGTGAAGCAGTGATGCCGTATGCACTTCGCTGAACCCGATGGTGCGCATGTCCTTGTCATGGTCGTAAGCGTGAGCCGCTATGGGGCCAGTGCCGTGTTCGTATGCCCCCCAGCCGATGTTGAAAGTGCGCAGCATGGCTTCCTCCTCTGCCGAGGCGGTCGGTCTCATTTGGAAATAGTCAATGACGAGAAAGAGGCCTCCCGGCCGCAGAATGCGATGCGCCTCAGAAAATAGCGCCCCCTTGTCTGTGGCGTGCCAGAGACTTTCCACTGCGTACGTATGCGATGCCGTGCCGCCCGTCAGACCTGTGTTGCAGTAGTCCTCTTCGCGCAGGGATACTCTGTTCTCCACACCGTTCTCATTCATCAATCGCTGTGCGAAGACCAATTGTGTGGCCGATAGATTCACCCCGATCACATCAAGCATTGGGAAGTTCTTGGCCATGTAAAGGCACGTGCCGCCTATACCACAGCCCAGGTCGACCACGGTGCCATGTTCTTTTTCGTCAAGACAGAGTTGTCTTGCGATGAATCGGTTGGTCTCCAACTTCGCCTCATCGTTGTCCGCGTCCTCCCTATCAAAAATGCCGAAATGCATGGCGAATGACTTGGGGTTGTGCCCCTCCTGAAAGCGGTTGAGCCAACAGGTGTCGTAGTATCTGAGAACGTCCTGACGATTTTTCGATGCAGTCGCATCCATGGCCTGAGTATTAGTCTTCGTAATTGTCCGTGTGATACTTGTCATGAATAGGCCGTCTGCGATGTTGCGGTTGATAATGTGCCCCTTCTGTTCGGGGTTGCACTAGAGCATACACAAAGAGGATTGCTGTACACCGACTTTCTTGTTTTCAGGTTTTAAAGGCTTTGCCGATTGCGAATTGCAGAGATCCGAAGGATGCTTTGGTACGATTTAGTAGATAGATCCTAATTCTTGGTTTGCTATCCTCCAAATTGGAGATGGTCGAAAGTACACCTGATAAGCTAATTTCTCATGCTGGAGGCATCATTTACGCAGGAGAAAGTCAGTGTACTCATCTCACGGACTAATTGGTCTCCGATTGATGAGGCGATTTCAGAGTAGCCATTCTTGTTAGGGTGTCCGTCAAATCTATAGAAGTATCGGTCTTTCTCTGGAAGATCTCTAAAGTGTGACGTCAATTCGAAATACAAAATGTTATTACGCTCTGAGACAGCTCGGTAAATGCTGTCAATATGGTTGTTTCGTTGTAGATGGTCCCGAAGGGTTTCGATTATTGGAGTCCGAACAACTTGATGTCCCGTGAAAACAGCCAATGGCATGTTCACAACAATAAGGTCTGTGGCGCTCATGTCGCACAGGAGCCTCATTTCCTTGAGGTCTTCATACAGCAGGCGTGATGTCTGTTTGGTAGCGTCCATCTCTGAGTTGTTGAGAAGTACGGGCAAATCAGGGAATTTCACGTAATGATTGACCATGTGAGGATTTAAGTCACCGCTAACCGTTAAGGATTTGACGGAGTCTGGTAACATTAGAAAGCGCATGCGCTCGGCGGGATTCAGATTCCGTATCATCTCTTGGGCACTTTGTTCCCATTCAGTCCTCACATTAATCGGTGCTGTTTTGAACTGTGATGTTAAGGCTTTTCGAATTTGGCCGAATGACGCTTCAATTACCAAGCTTAGAAGATTGTCCGCATTTCCCTCAGAAGAGCGCACAGGAGCACTTTCATCAGCGGAATACAGGAATAGCTGAATGAAGTCTTCAAGCTGCAACAACCCGACAATAACCAAATCAGGATTTAGGATTGGAATGATTCTCTTCATGGCCTCCAAGTAGGTAGAACTATATTGTCCTCCTCGGCCGCAATTGATAACCTCAACGTTGGTGAATCCGCGATCGTGAAGATTTTTCTCTAACTGTTTCGGATAGGTATCTTCAAGATTAACACCGTAACCATTCGTCCAACTATCGCCAAAACACAGGATTCTGTATCTGGATTCTTTATCAATGTCTATTTCGATGTCACGAAGGCCCAAGCTGTTTGTTTCGACAGTATAATTGAACTCTACCGTTTGATAACGCGCAAGGCTGTTCGGCTGGAAAACAAGACCATCAAGGTTTTCAGTGGAAGCCTTCGATGCGCTCTGGGAGTTGAAGCTCAATCGCATTAAGAAATTAGCCAATATCAACGAACCTAATACAATTAACGAAGTCGATATAGAAATGACAACGTTACTAAATATGTTATTTGTTTTTTTTGGAGCAACTATATGCCGCAGGGCTATCAGAGCTGAAACAGAAATGGCAATATGAAAAATCCAAATGTTTGAAGAGAGAATGGGAGGATAGTCATGGAATAGTAATAGGAAAATCAGAGGATTCCACATTACGATAACGATTACAACAAACAGAATCAGATATCTATTTCCTTTCATGCCCCGTAAATTTCTTTTTTTGGGTAAAGCCTGTATTGAATGAAGGGTCATCTAACCTTCATGTCACGGCTGTCTGTTTCGTGGCAGTCGAAGTAAGGTTAATGATGTGCGCCTCCTGCTCGGAGGTCATCGCAGCCCTTTCTGAGAGTATTGTTTTGTCCACAGACCTGCGCGGTTTCAGTTTGTAGATGGCTTTCTCGAGTGCGAAATGTAGCAGCCCGAAGAAGCCTTTGGTGTAGTTCAGCAGCTCGGTGGGGTTGCGGATGCTGATGAACTTTTTCCAAATGTAGCGGGGACGGAAATAAACATCGAACGACATTTTCCTATAGAGGCGCACGATGTCCTCCGGTGACAGCGTATCAATGCGAACGATTGGTGTGGAGCCGTAGTACATGTCCCAGTCGTAGGTCATGATGCGGCCCTCCTTTATGGCCCAGTTGTACATGTCGTGCCCCGGAAAAGGGGTGAGGATGCCCATGCTCAGGTAGTCCGGGTCGAGTTGTTTGATCAGCCGGATGTTCTCGTTGATTATCTCCTCGGTATCCCCCGGATTGCCGACCATCATGCAGATCCTGACCTCGATGCCCGCGTCCTTGGTCCATTGTATGGCCTTGAATATCTGCTCTACCTCCACACCCTTGTTGATGTTGTTGAGCACCCCTTGGTCGAAGTTCTCCACTCCGAACATGATCTGCCAACAGCCCGCTTTGGCCATGTGCTTGAGCAGGTCGGCATTCACAATGTCCACGCGTGCAAAACACAGCCAGTTAATGTCCAAAGGCTTTTCAAGCAGAAGGTCGCATAGTCGCCTCACGTTATCGTGACTCACAGTGAAAACATCGTCCTGAAAAGCAATGTCCTTTATGCCATAGGTCTCGGAGAGGAATCTCATCTCCTCGTAGATCTTCTCGGCCGAGCGCACAGTGAGCATCTTGCCCACCGGCCTGCGGCAGAAGCTGCACGACCAAGGGCAGCCCCGTGAGGAGACCATCATCATGGCCGGCAACCGCTTGAAAGAACCGAGTATGGGCCTGTACTTCTCCATCTCGATAAGGTCGTAGGCGGGCATCGGAAGTGCGTCAAGGGCCTTGATGCGGCCCCGTGCACCTGTGCGCTCGAAGGTCACGCCATCGGCCGATTCGTTCCGGTAGGCGAGTCCTTTTATCTCTGCGAATGGAATTCTGTCCAGAAGTTCTTTCAGTGTCTCCTCGCCTTCACCGATCACCACTGCGTCAATGGTTCCCTTGTCCAAGGCCTCATCGGGCACGAACGAAGCGTGCGCTCCGCCAAAGATGACTTTTACATCAGGAAGCACCTGTTTGCAGATGGCCGCCATGCGATAGCAGGCATTCACAGATGGAGTGGTGGTGGTGAATCCGATGATTTTTAGCCCAGAGGCGATGGGCAGTATCTCCTGCTTCAGATAATCCTCAAACTCGGCATCCGTGTCTTTGAATCGAAGGTTGCAATCGAGAATGCTGACCCCGTAACCATACTCACGCACGAATGCGGCCAAGGCGAGCAGGCCCAATGGGGGGTCGTAAGAGCGCAAATTGGAGTAAAACCCGTCAGGGAAGTCAAAGGGAGGCCATATCAGCAGGCAGTCCAACTCTCCATCCCTTAATTTCGTCTTTACCATGGTTTAATGTCTCTTTACAGAGGAGGACAAACTTACCCGATAATACTTTTGGCGGTGAGCGAGTGGAATTACGCATCATGGTTTTTACGCGACAGACAAAAAATGACCTTAACTGGAATTCACAGCACCTTGACGGGTACAGCCACAGCCGCGGTGGTGTGGTTGATATGCGCATTACTTACGGTCACAGGATTCCAGTTCTATGAGGATGGGATGGACTCCATCGCTCAGACCTTTCTCTCCGGTCTATTGGTGGACGGTGCTCCGGTCACCTCTTTTGCCACAGGCAAATGGCTGCTGATTGACCGCTTGCTGATCTTTCTGGGCGTGGTATTTCCCAATGTGGACTGGTATGGCGTGGTGATGTTCCTGCTTTCGGGGGTCGTAGCAGCGATGTTGTTGCGAGTGTTCGGGATTTCTGCTTCAGCGAATACAGAGCGGAAGGGTGCCCCATTTCAACTTCTTGTTTTCGGGGCAGCATTGCTTTTTTTGGAGAACCTGGTGCTGATGCAGTACACACGGGTGGCCTACTTCATCTGTTTTTTACCGATGATCCTGACATTCATTCGCCTGAGGAATGGAATTGTGCCAACCCGTGTTCAGCTTCTGGCCGGGGGGGCGTGTTTCATTATCGGAGCCTTGATTCGTATGGAAGCTGCCGCTTTGGCGATTTTCATGATGGCACCGCTGCTTGTCTTTGTCAGACCCAAAGGCATGGGCTTCATCTCCACAGGAATCAGAATGCTACTTCTTCCGTTGGCAGTGGTGGCCGGAGTGTCCGCGCTGATGCTTTATCCATCAGAGTTGGATGACAGCATCCGCCTTCACAATCGATTCCTTCACAACGCTGATGGCCTCCGTTATGAGCCTGCCCAGCTTGGCATCACCGACCGATCAGACTCTTTGGCCTACGAAGTCACGCTGAGTTATTTTATGAACGACCCGCTCCACATCAATGATGGTCTCGTGAAACGGGCCGGAATCAGGCCGATGACCTCGGCAGGTGCCATTGCAAGCCATTTCGGAGGGTTGGAGAGGTTCGGACAGAGAGTGCGCAGATATGTGCCGCATTATGTTGACCGACACTGGGGTCTTCTTCTGTTCGTTCTCTGCTGCTTCATGTATGCCATGATGTTCCCGAATTCTGCTTTGGACAGAAGAAGTCTGTTGCTGCTTTTTCTTTCCTATGCTGTTCTTGCCATTCTCATTGCCGGCTATATCAAAATCGAGGATCGAGTTTTCAATCCGATGGTGCTCACCTGGGCTGCGACCGCACTTGTTTTATGCAATAGAGATGGAAAGGCCGGAAAGGCGTTTAGTTCTGCTGTGGCCCTGCTCGTAACGGTGTCGGTCAGTGCTGAGGCTTGGGTTTTGAAAAGCACGATTGCAGAAAAACGGGTGATTGAGAGGTCAGTGAATCAACTGATGGAATACGTTTCCATCGACACGGGCCAGTTGGTTGTAATTGATGCGAAAATGATGACACAATTGCATTATGCGCCATTCCGTTCTCTCAGTCTCCCGGAAGGAAGGGAGTACTTCTCCATTGATAATGGTATTCTTTTCCTCTATCCAGGTTATGAGGCTCGTGCACTGCGGCTTTTCGGAACGGCAGATACTGGCGGGATAATGGCGCAGCTTTCCACTTATAGCGATAGTTGTTTGCTGTTGTCTAGCAGGTTTAGAGCAAGGCGAGTGACAGAATACTTTAACATCCAACATGGACTCTCGCTGCGTGTAAAACCGCTTTACGCTGCCGATGGCAACACGGAACTTGACTCGGGCAGTCCGAACGGACTTATCGCCTACGTGCTCGAAAAAGACTGATGAAAGGTTCAGGCGTAGTCGCTGAACTCATCTTCCTTGCGGTGGAAGAAGTACATGCCACCGAGGCACAGTGTAGTCATCACTGCCATCATCACGGGCCACATCCATCTGAATTCGGTGGTACCGAAAAGTACCCATCGCCACAGATTCACTGCACTGGCCACAGGGTTCAGATCTGTGATGAAACGGAGGCTCTGCGGCAGAAAGTTGTCTGTGAAGAACACAGGGGTCACCCATATCCCGAAGTAAACGATGAAGGGCAGCAAATGGAAAAGGTCTCTCCTCTTGTAGGCGAATGCCGACACCCAGAACACCACCGTGAGGCCGCACATAGCGTTGAAGAGCAACACTATCGGCAGAAGAATGACCTTCCACGAAAGTGACTGGCCGTGATAGAGCATAAGCGGCACGAGCAGCACAAGACTCAGCCCCAGCTCAGCTCCGGCCACCAGCACCTTTGAGAATGGGAGGATGCTCTTTGGAAAGTAGATTTTCCTGATCAGGGCAGACGACTCCTGAATGCTGTTGGCACCCGAATACACGATGTAGGAGAAGAAGTTCCATCCGAGCAGCCCGCTCAACACGTGTAGCGAGTACGGAAGGTCACCAGCCTTCCAGTCGAGCACATGGCCGAAGAAAAAAGTGAAGATGAGCAGGGCCGTCAGCGGTTGGATAATGCTCCATGAAACGCCCAACGTGGTCTGCGCATACTTGACTTTCAGGTCGCGGATGGCGAAGGCCCAAATAAGACCCTTGAAGCGATTCAGCTTTCGCAGATAATCCGTGATTGAGTCGGGCTCACTGGTGAAAACAGTGACCTCTTCCTTCAAGTTGTTGTTCATGCTGATTCGGGGTCAATAGGATTAGTAGAATGTGCAGCGGGGCCCCTGAGATGAATGGATAATCCATCATCACCACAACCATTATCAAGTGGTTCAAAAGTATTCTCGGAAGGAAAACTCATCAGTGTTGAGAGGGTTTGTCAAAGGGGTGAAATTTTCTCACTGGAAATCCATCTTCTCCACCAGTGCTCCATCACAGCCAGTTTCCAGAGTCGCCAATGGTCGGAATTGCTGATGAGGGCTGACACATAATCTGCCTGCACCACGCCATCGGTCACCAAGCGCCCGTTCACGAGCAGGTCTCTGTAAAGGTCAATGTCCATGTAGAAGCGGTCCGGCCCCACAAAGCCTTGCTTGCTACGGTCAATGATCTGCTTGGGCAGTCTGTGTTTGATGTTCTCCCGCAGCAGGAACTTGGTCTCCTCGGTTCTGAAACCGCACTCTTCCTTGAAATGGAACACTTTCTCGAAGAGTTCGTGGTCCAAGAAAGGCACCCGCACTTCGAGCGAGCACGCCATGCTGGCGCGGTCGATCTTGGTGAGCACCAGTTCGCCCATGAAGCACTTGATATCCATCTGCTGAAACGAACGCAATGGTGAAAGACTGGCATCGTAGTGCTTCCTGTAGAACCAGTCCACATCCCGCCTTACGGACGAATGATGCTCCACGGTAAGCATCTTCCGAAGTTCATCTGTATCGAACCGTCCCATGGCCATGAAGCCTGCGTAGTCTTCCACGGCTGTTACGTTGCGATCCTTCCACAGATTCTGTAAACGCTGCTTCCAACCCGAGGGATGCCAGCGGGAGTAGTACTGTTTCTGCCAGTTGTATCCTCCGAAAAGTTCGTCAGCGCCCTCTCCGCTCATCACGGCTTTAACCTTTTCAACGGCCAGTCGGCTCACCATGTAGGTGGGAAGGATGGAGATATCGGCAATGGGCTCGTCAAACACATCGGCCATGCACGGCAGCAGGTCGAAAAGCTCGGCCCCTGCCTTTATGGCATGAAGCTCCGCACCAACATGGTCACTCACCAGCCGGGCGTAGGCATCCTCGCTGTGCTCCCAGTCTTGGAATCCGATGGAGAAGGTCTTTACGTGCTCTTGAATCTTGGCCATTTCGAGAACGATGGCGCTGCTGTCGTATCCACCGCTGAGGAATGAGCCGATCTCCACATCGCTCCGCGAATGCTCTTTCACAGAGGTCGTCAGCATTTCCCCTACCTCTTGGGCCAATTTGTTCGGGTCGGTCGTGTGCCTGCCATGTTCGAGGATCCAATATTCCTCTATGAAAATGCTCCAATTCCTGGTGTCCAGCTCCATGCGATGGGCCGGTGGCAATTTGCTCACCGAGCTCCAGATGGTGTTGGGCGAGGGCACATAGCGGTAGACGAAATAGTCTGCGAACGCGTTCATATTGACCTGTTTGGGAACCAAATCTGAGGCGATAATGGCCTTCAGCTCGCTGGCGAAGATGATGCGGTCCTCACAAAGGTGGTAGTAGAGGGGCTTGATGCCGAAACGGTCGCGCACAAGGTGTAGACGCTCATTGCGGCCATCGAAGAGCGCAAAGGCGAACATGCCTTTGAGGCGATAGAGCAGTCCGTTGATGCCCCATTGCAGGTGTCCATGCAACAGTACCTCAGTGTCCGTGTTCGTAGAGAACTGATGTCCGAGCTGCTGGAGCTCTGAACGCAGTTCGCGGTAGTTGTAAATCTCCCCGTTCAGGGTAACCCATAAGTCATGTGCCAACAGCCCCATCGGCTGAAGGCCGGCATCAGAGAGGTCGATGAACGCCAGTCTGCGATGACCGATTGCCACGCGACCATCTTCGGAAAAGTGACTTCCGGCACCGTCTGGCCCCCTATGCGCAAGGGTATCACGCATGGTGTTGAACAGAATTCTGTCAACAGGTCCCGTCCGTTCCACCCAACCAGCGATGCCACACATCAGCGCAGATTCTTCAATCTGTCCAGATAAATCTGGCCCATTTCGGGCTGTTGCATCACCTGATAAGTGCGCGCAATGTTGTCATAGGGGTCGCGCCACGAGGGGTTCACCGCTATGGCCTTCTCATTCACAGTTATGGACTCCTGCAATTTGCCCGCTTTGAACAGGAGAAAACTGAGATTCGTATAGGCCTGCAGGTGTCTTGGATTGATGCGGATGCATCGTTCATAATAGAATTGGGCGTTGGCGGGGTCGTTCAGTTCCTCAGACAGCATGGCCACCTGCATGATGGCGTCCACGTAGGTCGAGTCCAGGCGGTGAGCCTCCTTGTAGCAGGGAAGTGCGCTGCGCAGGTCGCCCATATCGCGATAGGCCCTTCCGAGGTCGTACCAGTAGTTCAGGTATTCAGGGTAGATGGATGGGGCAGTTTTGAGATGCTGGAGCCCCTGTTTCTGAAGCTCCCTCATGGCCGATGGGTCCCTTTGCTGTGCGGCCTTCTCCATAAGCGCGAAGCCGAGCAGGTAGTGCGCCTGGGCCGATCTGGGAACATGCTCGAGGTCAGTCGTCATCAGGGTAACCCGGTCTTTCCAATCGGTGTTGCGTGCCAAGGTCATGCCCGACCATGACAGAAGAAGGGCAAGAGTTGCCCCGGAGATCGCCCTTCGGCCACCCTGCCAGCGCTCATAGGCCCATTGGATGCCGTAAGCCACAGCCAGACAGAATCCGAAAGAGGCCACGTAGGTGAGGCGGTCACCGATCATGCCCGCCACCGGACTCACCAGATTGGAGAAGAGAAAGATGCATGCCAGATAGGCGATGATCCCGATGGAAAGCACCGGGTGATTGCGCGCCAGTAGCAGGGCCAATAGCAGAAGCGACATATGCAGGATGATGGAGAAGATGGCCCATGGGTGATTGCTCCGCACAATGTGTACTTCATCAAACCCATAGTAGAAGGCCTGTGGGTAGGCTACGAACATCATTTTCATGTAGTGACCAAGCACGATGGACGCTGTTCCGATGCGATGATCCCAGTCGGCATCCTGCCCCAATGGGAACTCGATGTGGGTGAGTGGTCTGGTCGGCCTCTCCTTTCGGGGGCTTGTTGTCTGTTCGGGAGCTGTCGGGTCTGTCTCCGATGCGGGATTGGAATGGGAGATAGGATTGGGGCGCAAGAGCTCACGGGGCTCAACTGGACCTGTAATTGTGATGACTGCGGTTGTCAACCACAATAGGGAAGCTATCAGTATCGGTCTACTGTTCGGGGGAGTTGACTTCAGCGAGGAGATATACCACGTGAGTGGAATGAAGAGGGAGATTGTCAAGTTCAGGTAAGTGAGGCTATAGAAGGTGGCCACTAACTGAATGACCGTGCTTACTGCAAAAGAGGCATGAACGGCTTTCAGACCGAATCTTCTGAGAGGTATGGAAACCAACAGCGGCAGATAGGGCCCCTCATTGATGGTGAAACTTTCACCAAGAAACATGTTTGATACAGAGTGAGTCAACATTATCGGGGTGAGCAGGGCCCACATCATTCTCGAGGGCATCTTCGAATAATGTGCGATTGCCAGAATCACTCCGAAAGCGGCATAAAGGCAAGCTTCCGTGTCATGAACGAATGCACCGGAAATCACTACCGCTATAAAAAGCAATAGGGTATCAAAACCCAGTTTCCGGGTCAACCATACCCTCAAAGTCAGGACTGCGACAGGCAAGGACAACAGTCTGATGTCGTATTGATGAATCGTAAGAACAATCGACACTCCAACCAGCAGGTGAACTGGCCACCCTGTTCTCAACAGGTCCGTTGGGCTTTCCTCCCATTTCTGGTCTGGGCCAGGCATTCCCGCATTTTTGAAGATGTCCGAAGCAGTTTTCAACCATCGGAGGTCAATGAGGGCCAGGCCGGTTGCAATCGTGGCGAGCATCATTGCTGCCGCAATAATCAAACGTTCTAACGGCCAATCACCCATTAGCATAAAGGCCCCGAGCGAGACGAAAAGCCCAATCCCGACTGCTACCATTTTTTGCCACGTGACCCGCCGTGCCACAAGGGCAACGGGAATCACCAGCACCAAGGGGATAGCGGAAGTCTTAGAGAGCAAAGAGAGCAGCATCAGCAAAGACGTGCTGATGATCAGAACCGCCCCGCCACCCTTGGAAAAACGTATGGCCTGATGAAACGATCCAAGAGCAAACAGAAGCGCCAGCATCTCATCGCGGTTCTTGATGCTCGCCACTGCCTCCACGTGCATGGGATGAACTGCGAAAAGCAACCCAGCCAGCAGAGGGAAAAGCGTCCAGCCCGCGGGTGACAGCATGGCGGCCAAACTGCCAACCAACATAGAGGTAAGTGCGAAAAGAAGAGCGTTGATCAGATGACTGGTCTTGGGGCTCTCGCCCATGAGCTGGTGCTCGATGGCAAACGAGGTCAAAGCCACAGGTCGGTACTCGTAGCGGTACCCCATGTCATCCTCATAGTATGGGGATGAGAAAATTTCGGGGATCGCTTTGAATCCCTTTGACGTGAGCTGGTGGTCCACGGTGACCAGTGTATCGTCCACGTTGTAGCCGTTCGGCAGCGTATTCAGGAACATTAGCAGACCTAAACTGAACAGAATCACCTTCCTGTAGGGTGCGGAGGAGGCCCGCTGTAGAAAAGTGTTCATCGAGTTTGCTGATGTTCTGGATGAAAGGAGTGCACGATGGTCAAAAGTAGCAAGCTACAATCAGGTGAACTGGGTTGATATTGTAGCATTGGCCAACGAGCCAGATTGTATTAGACTGTTGAAGTGAGTCGGCCTGTTCTTCAGAAAGGAAAGTCAATGGCACGGAAGGCGTTTTGGGCGCGAGCACCTTGCCCACTTCAGTAAGTGTCCAGCTGCCGATTACTTGTTCATATGATACAGATGAAGGTCTCTCTGAAGGTCGAAGGCTGGTTTCACTGCCAGTATCTCGTAAAAATCGATCGGGAACACATAGTTATCCCATGAATCGATTTTGCCGATGTCGAAAAGATTCTGAAAGTCGTTCGATATGGTAAGGTGTTCGAATTGGTCCATATTCACCTGCGGAGGGCGCAGGAACTCTAGAATGAACCCTTGTTTCCGGATGGCAGAGAGCACCTTATTCACATCCCCGATCTCATAGGCGTAAGCGTTGTTGATCTGGCCGCAGATATGGTCAATGTGCAGTTGCTCCCACTCATCGCTGCTCTCACGCCTGAACAGGTCCTTGATGTAAAGCTTGCCACCAGGCCGAAGCACCTCCCATGCCGATCGTATGGCCAATGACTTGTTCTTCGAATGACCGAACGATTC
>CAZATP010000057.1:0-17763 GCA_964488095.1 uncultured Chryseobacterium sp. | reverse complement strand
TGATGATGTGCTCGCCCTTGGCGGTGAACGGCTCGTTGGTCAGCTCATTCAGCCCAGTGATGCCGACCGCTGCACCGTTCTCCATCAGGATCTCCTCGGCCTTGCAGCGATAGAGGCAGGTGAGTTGCGATTTTGCTTTCGGATGCGAGAACAGGGCGCGGATGCAGTCGTCCGTCAGGCCCTTGCCTGTGCCCCATACCATGTGGAAGCGCGGGAAGCTGTTGCCAGGGCCGTGCAGTCCGCGCTCCACCCAATGCACCACGGGGAAGAAGCGCGTGCCCAGTTCCTTGGTCACCCAGCGGTAGATGTGCTCGGTGCAGTTGTGGACGTACTGCTCGGCCCACTGGCGGGGCAGCTCGTCCTCAGGCCCGAAATCGGCCACGGAGTGCCAGTCGCGCAGCGCAATGTCCACACTGTCCTTCATGCCGGCCCTGCGTTGCAGCGGGGTGTCCACGAAGAACATGCCCCCGAAACTCCATTTCGCAAGTCCGCCCAATTGGTCCTCGGTGTCGCGGTCTATGAGGATGACCTTGCGGCCCTCGTTCAGCAGTTCATAGGCCGCCACTATGCCTGCAATGCCACCGCCCACGATAACGGCCTCTGCGCTGTAATGCTTCATCTCCATTCTGTTGATGGCACTAAATGTACAGGTTTGGGGAAATGGTTGCTCTTGGCACCGTTCCCAAAGAACAACAGACTCTCAATCGATCAGGTAGCGTTCGCGGGCGTAGTGCAGCGGTTTGAGGTCTTCCATGCTCTGTTGGGTCTCGCGCAGGTAGAACTCGCGCTCGCGGTTCACCTCGGCCAGTTTCATGCGCGCCTCCACCTGGGCGATGATGTTGTTGTCGTCTATGAACCCGACCCAGATGATGAACAGCAGGCCGGTGAATATGAACTTGTTCCGCAGGTGCGGATAGGCCCATGCCAATGTCTGCCGAAAACGCTTCATGATGGGAGAATGTAGGTGGAGCGATGACCATGCCAGTGGGCTTGGATGCGTTTAATGAACGGGCGGGTGTTGACAGCGGGGTGCGTGGGAACGACCATTCTGAAAAATGGGATGGCTATTCTGATAAACAGGTTTGCCATTCTGACAATTGGGAATATAATTCTGACTTGCAGGTATGCCATTCTGACAAATGGGAAGGCCATTATGGGAAATTAGATGGCTATTATGGGAAATGGGATGGCCATTTCGGGAATTTGGACGGCCATTCTGGGAATTAGGATGGCCATTCTGGGAATTGGGATGGCCATTCTGGGAATTGGGACGGCTATTCTGGGAATTGGGACGGCTATTCTGGGAATTGGGATGGCTATTCTGGGAATTGGGATGGCTATTCTGAGATGTACGGGGGTTGCGGTGGGGGAATGCTGTGGCTGTGTCGGTGTGGACATAGAAAAGCCCCGACCGTGGAGACGGCCGGGGCGAAAGGGATAGGGATGCCACAAAGCGCGGTTCTATGGGAGCGTGAAGCGGATGCCCTTGATGATGCGATAGGGCTCTGAGCTTGTGCCAAAGGCCGAGCCGATGTAGCTTTTGACGGCCTTTGCCACAGGTACGATGCCATCGGGCTCGCGGTAGAGGAGGTCGTTGCGACCGATAACGGTGGCCTTATACTGCATGGAAGCCTGCACGACACTCTGATTGCGGGAGAGGAGCAGGTTCTGAAGAGTTACAAGTTGGGCGGGCTGCAGCTCCGGCTCGTTGGGGCTGTATGCAGGCACCTGCATGACCAATGCGATGAACTTGGAGTAGTGCGAGTAGAGCATATCGAAGGACTGCTGCGAGACGGAAATGGCATTCTCAGACTCGGGGACTGCCTTGGTGGTGCGCTCGCCCCGGATGCGGTCGAGGATGGATTTGAGGTCGGCCAGAAGGGCCGCATCGACCGTAGGGGTGATCTTGAATGCGTGGAAGACCCTTGTTGCTGTCTGCCTCATACCTGCGAAGTCGGCCTGCCTTGCATTGACGGCCTGGGTGTAGGGCTGCTTTGTGGTGATGCTGGTGTTGTAGGCCAAGAGTGCATTGTTGTGCAGCGTGTTGAGGCTTGTGATGGACAGCAGGGGGTTGGAGGGGTTGTAGGACGGCCCCAAGGTGTTGCAGACGGTGTAGAGCTGATGGAAGTTCGCGATGTTCTTGTAGTGCCCTGTTTCTGATGTTGAAGCCATGATTTCTAAGGTTTTACTGGTTTGTGGATTGAGGTTTTAGGATTGAGTGGTGCTAATGTATGCATGTTATGTGACACTGCAAGAGGGGTTGCGGAAAAAGTAGGGTGAGAACATGGGGTTGGCCACGGAGGTACAGAGCCAATTAGCGAATTAGCCAATTAGCGAATGAGGGACAGCAGGGACGTGTGGGACGGGAAAATGAAGAACATGGATTGGCCACGGAGGCACAGAGCCAATTAGCGAATGAGGGTTGCTCGATTTGTGTAGCTTGGCACCCTTGAAAACAGTCACTTTGACATATCGGCTCATCATCGCGCTCACCCTTGCCGCCCTGTCGGGCATGGCCCAGAACGGCCAGAACCTTGTGAGGAATGGAAGTTTTGAGGAAATCAAACCTCAGAATAATGGTGATACCCTTTGTCCGGGGGGGGGGGGGGCAAATTTATATTGCCAAGTATTGGGGCAATGCTAGGGGAACCTGTGACTACTTCAATGCCTGTAGCAATGACATCTGGCCCAGTTTCGGGGTGCCTCAGAACATGTATGGGTATCAGATGGCTAATGATGGTGACGCCTATGCCATGCTTGCATCCTACACTCCTGTGTTTGAGAATGCCCGTGAATATCTGTGGCAGGAGTTGCCACTGGTGCTGCATGGCGGTCAAGGTTACAGACTGTCTTTCCGGGTAAGTCTGAAGGACAGTGCCAACTTCGCCATCAACAGTATCGGTGGCCTGCTCACAAAAGATGACACGCGCTATTGGGAGAAGGCCGATTTCTTCGAGGTCGAGACTCAGGTGGAGAGCGACCCGCTTACATTGCTGGATGACAAAGAGGGTTGGATGACCGTTTCAGGCACTTTCGTGGCCGAGGGGGGCGAGAAGTATCTGACCATCGGAACCTTCAAACGGGATGACGAACTGTGGTTTGAGCGTGTGGACAGTTTCCCCCAGATAGTTTACAACTGGGAATCCAGTTCCTACTACATAGATGTGGTTGAACTGTATGAGGACAACAGCATCGGCATAGAAGAGAGCCCGCTGGTGAGCAGCAATGTCTATCCCAACCCCACGATCAATGGGTGGGTAAAGCTGGAGTACAGCCTTAAGGCAGGCAGCGATGTGCGTGTGTACTTCACCGATATGAGTGGCCGCAGGGTGCGCGACATGAAACTGCACGCCCTCCATGCCCAACAGGACATAGATGTGAGCATGCTTTCTTCGGGCATGTATGTGATGAGCCTTGTTGTGGATGGCCGAGGAGTGCTGTCCGAACAGGTGGTGGTGCAGTAGCCCGCCCGCGCTAAGCTGTCCATAGCTGGCGCGTAGGGTCTTTCCCTCGCGCCTGTTATTTGCGAGCGTCCGGGCTCGCCTATGAAATCATCCTACAGGCCAAGGCTCACCCTCGCGTGCCCCCTACTCCTCCCCAAGGAAGGGATAGCGGTAATCTGTGGGCGTGACGAAGTTCTCTTTGATGGTGCGAGGAGAGACCCAGCGCAGCAGGTTGATGGCCGAGCCGGCCTTGTCGTTGGTACCCGACCCGCGCGCGCCTCCGAAGGGCTGCTGGCCCACCACGGCCCCCGTGGGCTTATCGTTGATGTAGAAATTGCCCGCAGCGTTGCGCAGCACACGGGTTGCGCGCTCGATGGCATAGCGGTCCTGCGCAAGGATGGCCCCGGTGAGGGCATAGGGCGAGGTGGTGTCCACCAATTGCAGGGTCTCCTCGAAGTGGTGCTCGTCATAGACATATATGGTGAGCACTGGTCCGAAGATCTCCTCGCACATGGTCACATACTTCGGGTCATCGACCACAATCACCGTAGGTTCAATGAAATATCCTTTGCTCTTGTCGTAGTTGCCCCCGGCAATGATCTGCTGTCCATCGGCCTTGGTGTGGTCGATGTAGGTGGCGATGCGGTCGAAGGCCTTCTCATCGATCACGGCATTGATGAAGTTGCGGAAGTCCTCGGTGCCGCCCATGCGGAAGGACTTCAGATCGGCCAGCAGCAGCTCCTTGACCTGCGGCCAGAGGTTGCTGGGGATGTAGGCCCGCGATGCGGCCGAGCACTTCTGCCCTTGGAACTCGAAGGCGCCCCGGCTCATGGCGGTGCTCACCTGGGCAGGGATGGCCGATGGATGGGCGAGGATGAAGTCCTTCCCTCCCGTCTCGCCCACGATGCGCGGATAGCTGCGGTAGTTGTGGATGTTGTCACCGATGGTCTTCCAGATGCCTTGGAACACGCCTGTGGACCCTGTGAAGTGGATGCCTGCGAAATCGGGGTGGTGGAAGATGACATCACCGGCCACAGGTCCGCTCACATAGACGAGATTGATGACCCCATCGGGCAGGCCGGCCTCCTTGAATATCTGCATGATGAGGTTGGCGGAATAGACCTGGCTGTCGGCAGGTTTCCAGACCACGGTGTTGCCCATCATGGCGGGTGCGGAAGGCAGATTGCCCGCGATGGCGGTGAAGTTGAAGGGCGTAAGTGCGAAGACAAACCCTTCAAGCGGCCGCTGCTCCACCCTGTTCCAAACCTGCGGGGACGAGGCGGGCTGCTGGGCATAGATCTCGGTCATGTACTGCACGTTGAAGCGCAGGAAATCGGCCAGTTCGCAAACGGCATCGATCTCGGCCTGATAGGCGTTCTTGCTCTGGGCCAGCATGGTGGCCGCATTCATCCGTGCACGGTAGGGACCGCTGATGAGGTCGGCCGCCTTGAGGAAGATGCTGGCGCGGTGCTCCCACGATAGATTTTCCCAGGCCTCCTTGGCCGCGAGGGCCGCATCAATGGCCTGCTTCACATGCGAGGCATCGCCCCGATGGAAATGACCGAGCGTGTGCGCGTGGTCGTGAGGCGGGGCCATACGCACCTTCTTTCCTGTGCGCACCTCCTCTGCCCCGATGTACATCGGCACGTCCAGTTCCTTGCCACGCATCTCTGCAAGGGCGGCCTTCAGCGCGGCCTTCTCGGCACTGCCGGGGGCATAGCTGAGCACGGGTTCGTTCTTGGCTGCGGGCACTTGGTAGATTCCTTTGGGCATCGGTCCGGTGTTTCGGTGAACGTTTGTGGATCGGTCGCGAAGGTAAGGTCTGATGAAAACGTGGCGTGTGATATCGCGCACAGCTTCTTTGTTGCCGCACAGAGGCATCTCGTCCCAATAAGATGCTGCGATTGCCGTTGGCGGTGTGTGACGAACTTTGACCCGAACAACCGCCCATGCTCCTCCTGCGAAGAATCGTGATCGTGCTGTCTGTGGTGGCAGTGCTGCTCCTGTTGGGCGGCATCCTCATCGTGTGGCAGTATGGGCCCCGCGTCAAGGAGTTCGTGCGGAAGGCGGTGCACGAGAACATCATCACCGAGGTTCATTTCGATGACCGGATGGAGGTCTCGCTCTGGAGGGAATTTCCTCGTCTGGCGGTGGAACTGCGCAATGTGACGGTTCAGGATGCCTTTCTGACCGACACCCTGCTGCGCGCAGAGCGCGTGTTCGTGCAGATCGATGTGATCAAGGTGCTCACCGACCGGCTCTCCATTGATGGAATCCGCGTGACGGACGGTTTCGCACGGATACGGCAGAATGCGAAGGGCGAATGGAACTACACGGTTTGGCGGAAGTCGGATGACCGAAATGCGAAGACCGACCTCAACATCGACTTGCTGGCGCTGGACGGGATGCTGGTGGATTTCGCATCCGTGCGTTCGGGCCTGAGTTTCACAATGAACTCGGAGAAGACGAAGATGAACGGGCGTTTCACCGATGCCGACCAGCATCTGGACCTGACCATCAAAGGCCGAATGGAGGAGCTGCGCACCAACGGTGTAGTACGGGTGCAGCAGCTTCCGATGGAACTGAGCACCGTGCTGTCCATCAAGGACAAGGGAGCGATGATCGGGGTGGAGATGGGCAACGCCTTTCTTGCGGGCAATGAGTTCGTCTGGAATCTGCTGTGGCGTTCAGATGAAGGTGATTCGCACCTGAAACTCGAACTTCAGGGTGAGAGCATCCTGCCTGAGCAACTGCTGCCCCACATTTGGCCCAACATGCCCGAACCGGTGCGCAATCTGGGCATCCGCGGCCGCAGCGGCATCACGCTCAGCATCGAGGGACCCGTTTCCGGACGGCAGGGCCCTACCCTGCATGCCACGTGGGCCATGACGGACGGAGAACTCAATTTCAGGGAACTGCCGGTGAAGAAGATCGGATTCGTGGCCGACATAGACCTGCAGGACCTGAACCGCCCGCAGGAGGCCGTATTCACCTTCAAGAGCCTCACCCTGAGCACGCCCAGCGGACAGGTGAGCGGTGACGGTCAGCTGAAAGACCTGGAGAATCCCTACCTCACCCTGCGCAGCAAAGGAAGAACGCGGCTGGAGGAACTGCTGACCCTCATCGGGCAGCAGGAGCAACTGCAGGGCAAAGGGGCCATCACGTGGGACATTGTGTTCGAAGGTCCTCTGGGCGAGCGTTTCCGTACCACGAAGGTCGAACTGCGCAGGATGCGCTGGACCGGCAGCCTGCAATTCTCTGACGTGCAACTGGCCTTGGGCAATGGCCTGCCCCCGCTCCGCGACCTGCACGGGCAGGTGGCGATGGAAGCGGCAGAGACACGCATCACGGAATTCTCGGGCGAACTGGGCCATCTGGTGTTCGATGGTAGCATGGACGTGCAGCAGTTGCGAGAGGTGCTGGCCGACTCGCTGCAACCGCTCGTGCTCCGGGCCGATGTCTCCATCAACGAGATCGATGTGCAGAAATTGGCGAAGGAATGGACCGTGCTGGCCGATGGGAAACAGGGTAGCCAAAGGGCGGTATCGCTCGCTGCCACGGTCAATGTGGGCCGTGTGAAGCACCACGGATTCACCGCCCAACGCGTGAAAGGCCGCATCGATCTGGCCGGCAGCAGCTTCAAGGCCCGCGACCTGAGTTTCGAGGCCTTGGGCGGCACTGTTTCGGCCGACCTGCAGTATGCCCCTGCTGCCGATGGGGCCGAGCTCTATGTGGATGCAGCGCTTCAGCAGATCGACATCTCTCGCCTGCTGCGCGAATGGAATGACTTCGGGCAGACCACTGTCACGTCCAAGCACCTGCGTGGCCTTGCTGATGCCGATGTGCAATTGAAACTTCCAATTGGCAAGGATGACAATCTGAAAGTCAATGGAATGCAGGTGGAGGCCGACCTGCGTATCTCCGGTGGGGAGCTCATCGGTTTCGAGCCGCTGAAAGCACTGTCCAAGTTCATCTCGGTAGAGGAACTGGAGCATGTACGCTTCGACACCATCGTCAATCACTTCAGCATTCGCAACGAGCGGCTCATCATCCCCTACATGCGGGTGAAGAGCAACATCCTGAACGTGGATGTGTATGGCGAGCACGGCTTCAACCAGGAGTTGGACTACCACGTGAACCTGCTGCTCAACGACCTCATCCGCAGAAAGGCCAAGAAACAGGAGTTTTTCGAGGGCCACGAAATCGTGGACGAGCGCGGGACCACCCGTCTGTTCCTGTGGATTCGTGGCAAGCCGGGCGATATCAAGGTCGGTTTCGATAAGAAGGAGGTGCGTCTGAAAGTGAAAGAAGACCTGAAGAAGGAGGGTTCGGCCATCAAGCAGCTCTTCAAAGAGGAGTTCGGTGGACGGAAAGAAAGGCGTGAAGAGGAAGTGGAGAACCCGGCCCAACTCCGTTTGGAGAACCCATCTCCCACCCCATCGACCGAGGAACTGAGAACCACCAAACCGAAGAAACCACGGAAAGGCCTGCTGAAAGAGGACGAGGAGGAGACCGAGGGGAAATTCGAATTGGAGCCATAGATTCCAGCGTCCGTGGATATTCTGCTCATCGAACCTTTCTTCATCGGTTCTCACCGCCAATGGGCGTTGGGCTATCAGCAGCACAGTGCGCACCGTATAGAACTGCTTACGCTCGAAGGCCGCCACTGGAAATGGCGCATGCACGGGGGCGCGGTGGCATTGGCGGAGCGGTTCAACGCCAGCGAATCAAGGCCAGACCTGATCCTTGCCACCGACATGCTCGACCTGAGCACTTTTCTGGCTCTCACCCGCAATCGGACGGCAGGCATCCCGACCGCGGTCTACTTCCACGAGAACCAGCTCACCTACCCTTGGTCGGCCACAGATGCGGATGTGACCCTGAAGCGCGATCAGCACTACGCCTTCATCAATTACACCTCTGCCCTTGCGGCCGACCGCGTTTTCTTCAACTCGGCCTACCACCGCGATTCGTTCCTGTCGGCACTGCCGGCATTCCTCAAAGCGTTCCCAGACCATCATGGACTCTCAACTGTGGGAGTCATCGAGGACAAGAGCGAAGTGCTCCATCTCGGCCTCGACCTCGCAGCCATGGACGTTCATCGCCCCGAAGAGACGGACTGGCAGCAGCGGGCCGTTGTACTTTGGAACCACCGATGGGAGTATGACAAGAATCCGGATCAGTTCTTCCGAGCCCTGTTCACCATTCAGGACCGCGGCTGGGATTTCAAACTGGTGGTGCTGGGCGAACGTTTCCGGGGCTCACCCCCGATCTTCGATGAGGCGAAAGAGCGGCTCGCTGAGCGCATCCTGCACTGGGGGTATGCCGAATCGCGTGAGGAATATGTGCAATGGCTCTGGAGGTCGGACATTCTACCCGTCACTGGCCATCAGGACTTCTTCGGGGGCAGCGTGGTGGAGGCCATGCATTGCAATGTGAAGCCCCTGCTGCCGAAGCGGTTGGCCTATCCGGAGCATCTGCCATCCTTCGTTCATCCCGCCTATTTCTATGAGGAGGATGATTTCACAGACCGTCTGCACCGATGGATAAAAGACATCAAGGTGCTGCGCAGGCAACAGACTCGCAGTTTCGTGAAGCATTACGACTGGAGCGTGAAGGCCGCGGAATATGACCGCGTGTTCTCCGGTATGCGGATCTATTGAACCTTGGCCAACTGCACATTGACCCAAAAACGCACGGGGTCCTCCACCACGTTGTAGCGTGTCAGCGCCCGCTGATTCATGCCCATATTGGCACTTGACGTGGGATTCATGCCATTGGGATTGTTGGCGCTGAAGGGGTCCAAGCCTTGTCCGCGGCCCATGGCGCGGTCTCCAGAGGTCAGTTGCTGCTGAGAGGTGATATCGGTCTGCTGGATCACCTCTCCGCTCGGCAACTTGAATGCCCCGGTCTCTATGCCGATTGCCACCTGTCCGTCCGAAGGATTGAGCAGTGCCAGAGGAATCACGGCCTCGTAGACCAGTGCGCGGTCGGTATCGAATCGGATGAGCACCTGGGTGCCATCAACCAACGGGGCACCATTGAACACCTGGACAACCGAGCCATTGAATTTCCGATAGCCTTCCGTGGGCAGCAACCGCTCGAGCTGGCCGCTGCGCTCCAAGGGAGTCATGGCAGGATTCATGTCATCCTTCGTGAGCTCATACTTGTCCACATAAATGGGGAACTGAATTTCGTTGCGCTCCTTCTTCTTGCCTTCTGCCCCCAAGAATATGCGCAGGCCGGTCTGCAGGATCTTCATCATCGTGAGCTTGTCTGTCACATCCATTTTCAGATATAGATGGGTGCTGTCGTTGCTCACGTTATAGCGGATTCTGCTATCGGCATGGTAGAACCGGAACGTGCCGTCATCGGCTTTGGGAGCGTGCCATTTGCTCTGAAAGGTCTCTTGGCTGCAGCCTGCGGCCATGGAAATGATGATGAGGCAGAGAAGGAATCGTGAAGTCATGCTACAAAAGTCGATAATAAGCGCTTGGATTGAGAAGTGTACACGTGAGCTCGATTCTATCGCAAACGTGAAAAAGACGTACGTTTGGGCATCATTGTAGCGATCATGAAGATCACAGGTTTATCTCTTGTCTTTTCGGCAGTGTTCCTGCTGCTCAGCGGATGTCTGCCAAAGGCGGGCTGCACCGACAACACGGCTGAGAACTATGACCCCGAGGCCGAGGAATGGGACGGTTCATGCATCCCTTCCCGCGACAAGCTGATCGGGGAATTCACTTACACCCGCAAATGGACGGACATTGTGACCACTAGGGACACTGTCTCTTTCGGTACGATGCAGATCACCGAGTCGAACGTGGCCAACAATGCCTTTGTGATGAATCTTGACGGTCAGTTGGTCCTCCGCGGGGTGATCACCGCATTTGACATCATTCTCGACCCGTATTCCAAACAGGAGACCTATCAGGGATTCCCTTTCACTATGACCGCATCCGGAACAGGTGTGTGGCTGCAGAATGACACGGTGGACGCAGTGCTGAATATCACCGCCAAGGTTCCGGTGGTGAGCGGCACACCGCCCGCTCTCACCGAATACAATCAGCCATTCGATTACTACCTCACCAAGCGTTGAAGCAGGTAACTTTTGGACTTGGCAAGCGTATCGCACGGCCCATGTTGAGATGCATTCCAAAAGGGACTATTGCAACGGGAATCGCATTCCTTGTATCTGGGCTCTTTTTACAATCGTGTGATAAGCAACGGGGATGCAATGATTTCGGAGCAGAGAACTACGACCCTGATGCTTTGATAGACGATGGGTCCTGTATAGAGTCAAGAGACAAATTCATCGGGGCATACAGTGTGTATTCGAATTGCTTCAGCAATGGATTCCTGAGAAATATAAGTGAGACCAGCGACCGCTTTGTGGTTGAGGTGTCGGGAATCAATGACACGCTCGGTTCAGTGCTGGCCACAGTATCTGCACAGAACCTTGTTATCGAACAACAGGCCGTACGCAATGGCATAACCGTTGAAGGCGCAGGGGTTTACGACTCCGAACTCAATGAATTGAACCTATCGATACGTATCAGGGATAGTCGCACAGGCACCATGGTTATCACCAACTGTTTGGAGAATTGCCGAAAAAACTGACCTGACCACATTTCTTTACTTTCACCGTTC
This sequence comes from uncultured Chryseobacterium sp., assembly GCA_964488095.1. Classification (GTDB taxonomy): domain Bacteria; phylum Bacteroidota; class Bacteroidia; order UBA10329; family UBA10329; genus UBA10329. The sequence continues at coordinate 6,670 of CAZATP010000057.1, read as the reverse complement.
CATTCTACAGTTCAAAGTTCATAGGATTGATGATCAAGAAGCTTCTCCCTTTATTCGCTGTGGTCGGGGTGCTGAGCCTGCTCCATAGCGGATGTGACCCAAGGCGCGGGTGCACCGATCCTTATTCGGACAACTATGACCCCGAGGCCGGAGAGGACGATGACACTTGCATTCCAACACGGATGAAGTTCGTGGGCGAATACGACTGCAACGGCACCTCCCACACAGGTGACAATGCGCTGACCTCCTACGAACAGATTCAACTGAGTATCACCGATGAAACAGTAGATGACCCGGAGGAGCTCATCATGGGTATCACCAATTTCGATATGCCCATCTATTCACTGGACCTGCGCATCGTTTCCCAGTATGGTCTGCTCATCCCGAATCAGACCATCGGGGCATTCACCTTCAATGGGGATGGGAACATCAATGGAAGGGTTCTTGAACTGAACTATATGCGCATTGAGAAGATTGAGACCGAACCTGGCGTTTTCGAGTTCGACACACTGTATCTGAATCTGTATGGTATTCAGGACCTGGACTGATCACAAAATGAGAGCTTCTTCATCTGTTCATATACTGAGGTCACTTGTCGGGGTGGCCGCCATGGTGCTGATCGGCCTTGGATTCCAAGGTTGTGAGGAAGAAGTGGGCTGCACCAATCGCAGGGCAGATAATTACAATCCTGATGCAGTCCGCGACAATGGAACATGCATCAATGCGCGGGACAAGTTCTTGGGGGTCTACAATGTGCTGCACATCTGCTGGCCAGACACGATGCTGCCGCAGCCCCGTTTCATGACCATTGCTGAGGACGATCTCCGCACGGAGGAAGAGGATGATGTGAAGATCCTGAATTTCGGAACGGACAGCATCACCGTTCGCGCCCTTATCAGTCGGCAGAAACTGGTCATTCCACGCCAGGATCTCAGTGTGCGCGGCATTCCGTTCACCTTCCGTGGAGAGGGCCATATAGACGACACGGGCTATCTGACCATCATCTATTCCACTTGGTTGCCTAATGGGGATCCCGTGCTGCGCGACTGTGTGATTTTTGCCACCCCCTTGGACTGAGCCCTGCGTAATTTGCGCTCATGGGCCTTGCTCTGTGGAAACGGTTCCTTGCTGGTTGGGCCATAGCCCTTCTTTCGCTCTCGCTCACGCGACTGGTCTTCTATCTGAACAACCTTGACACCTTTCAGGGCGCGTTCGGCAATATTGCCCTGTCGTTCGTGCATGGTGTGCGGTTCGATGCGGTAAGCACCGCCTACCTCCTACCCCCCTTCACGCTCGCTCTTCCCTTCATCGACCGATGGAACCAGTGGATCCGACTGTACTTCCTTGCGGCAGTGGGCGCCATGAACATGCTCAATTGCATTGATGCGGAGTTCTTCCGATTCATCAGCAGACGGTCAACGGACGACCTGTTCCGTTTCGCATTCCTCAGCGATGACATATTCCACATCGGCCCCAATCTGATGCTGGATTTCTGGTACCTGTTAGCCCTCTGGGCCGTGGTGATGCTGTTGGTGCTTTGGCTCTACAACCGGAGCATTCACCCTAAGGAGCATCCAGAACAGACGGTGCGCGTTTGGCCCACCTTGTTGAGCATGATGGTTTTTCTTGTGCTGACGGTCATCGGTATGCGGGGCGGTCTGCAGCGCATCCCTATCGGAATCATCGATGCGGGGCAGTCGGATGCACCCCATCTGAGCGTGCTCGAACTCAACTCCGCGTTCACGGTGCTGAAGACCTTCGGAAAGCCCGACCTGAAGGCTCTGGCCTATTACACTGAGAATGAGAATCCTGTGAATCCTATTGCCCGCCCTTCAGGTCCGTTGCACGGTCATCTCCGAGGACATAATGTGGTCATTCTTATTGTGGAGAGTCTGGGCAGTGAATACATGGGAAGGCTGAACGGACTCGGTCACACCTACACCCCGTTTATGGATTCGCTGTGCAACGAAGGCCTATTGTTCGAACACGCGTATGCCAATGGCCACCGGTCCATTGAGGGTGTTCCTGCGGTGCTGGCCTCACTGCCCACGCTCATGTATGAGCCTTTCATCACATCGCGCTATGCGCAGAACAATTTCAGCAGTCTGCCCAACCTGCTTTCGCCCTTGGGCTACACGACCTATTTCCTACACGGAGGTGAGAATGGAACGATGGGCCTGCTGCCATTTGCCAACCAGGCAGGGTTCGACCATTACATCGGCAGGAAGGAATATCCCGAAAAGGCGCACTATGATGGCAACTGGGGCATCTTCGACCATCATTTCCTGACGTATGCCACAAGGGTGTTCAGTGCATCGCCCAAGCCCTTCATGGCAGGCATCTTCACGCTTTCCAGCCATCATCCCTACACGGTGCCTGATGATGTGAAGGGGAAATTCCCCAAGGGCACGCTACCCATCCACGAGAGCATCGGCTATGCCGACCACTCGTTGCGGCTGTTCTTCCAAGAGGCCAAGAAGACCGATTGGTATGAGAACACACTCTTCGTCATTACGGCCGACCACACCTCCCTCTCCGAACACCCCGGATTTCAGACCACGCTGGGGTCGCTTTCTGTTCCCATTCTGTTCTTCCATCCCGAGGACACGCTGCTGAAAGGAAGCTCATCGACAACCGCACAGCAGATCGACATCATGCCCTCGGTACTTTCGTTACTGGGATATTCGGAGCCGTACTTCTGCCTCGGTCAGAACCTCTTCGACAGTGCAGCCCACCACATGGCCATCGCTTTCAAGTTCGATCGCTATCAGATGCTCTACGACAACATGCTGGTGACGTTTGATGGCGAACAGGTGCTCGGTATGCGCGACCTCGGTACCGACCCCATGTTGCATAATGAGGTAAAAGACGTGCATCCCGAGGAGGCGGCCCGCAGGGAGCGCATCCTTAAGGGATATTTGCAGAATTATACCGAGGCGCTGCTCCGCAACCGGATGACCGCCAGAGCTTGGGGAGAGAAGGAAGAATGAAGGTAAAATTGCGCATCATCATCAATCCGGTAGCGGGAACAGGCAAACAGCGGAAAGCGGCCAAACTGCTGGAGACAGGACTGGACAGGCACCGCTTCGATGCGGACATCGTTTATACCGAGTATCACCGTCATGCCCATCTTCTCGCTCAGGAAGCTGTGGCGAACGGATATCACGCTGTGGTCATTGTGGGCGGTGACGGCAGCATCAACGAGGTCGGTTCGGCCCTTGCCGGGACCGATGTGGCGCTGGGCATCATCCCTGCCGGTTCGGGCAACGGACTTGCCGGATCATTGGGCGTACCCTTGAACATTGCCAAGGCGGTGGCCAACATCAACACCTTCAGGCTGCGGACCATCGACACCGGCACGGCCAACGGCATCCCATTCATGAATGTGGCCGGAGTGGGCTTTGATGCCTATGTGGCCAACAAGTTCCACAAGGCGAAGATGCGCGGGCTCTGGAAGTACTTCCTGGTCGGCATTCGGTCACTTGGGGAGTACAACCCACAGAAGTACGTTTTTGAGGCGGATGGTAAACGGTTCGAGCGCACGGCCAACGTGATCAGTATCGCCAACTCGCCTCAGTATGGCAACAATGCACTCATCGCACCCAACGCCAAGGTGGATGATGGCATGTTGGATCTCGTGATATGCAACGACACCACAATGATCAACAGCTTGGGGCTGATTATCCGATTGTTCCTCCACAATATTCACAAGAGCCCTCTGGTGGATACTGTGCGTTGCCGCCAACTGACCATCACTCAGGAAAGGAACGACTCATCCCATCTTGATGGCGATCCGTTCGAACTCGGTCAGGTGATTCGGTATGAGGTACGCCCCATGTCATTAAAAGTGATTGTTCCCGATGGCAAAGAATACGCTCAAAGGGCTTGAAAGCCTTGGCGGACTGGTGTTCAGCACCAACCGCGACCTGCCGCTCCACAGCGATGAGGAGGATGTGGAGACCCCTGCCCCGAAACAGCAGGACCTCCGAGTGATGCTCGACCGCAAGAACCGGAAGGGCAAAGTGGCCACCATCGTCACCGGATTCCAAGGTTCGGAGACCGCTCTGGCCGAACTCGGCAAGATGCTGAAAACTAAATGCGGAGTGGGCGGTGCCGCCAAGGATGGCGAGATCATCATTCAGGGCGACCATGTGGCGCGCGTGCTCGATATCCTCCTCAAGGACGGCTACAAGGCCAAGCGGACCGGAGGTTGATGCCAAGAAAAAGACCCGCGCCCTAAGAAGGACACGGGTCTTTTCATTAAGTCCTCAAGAATCAAAGTGATTTCTGGAAGGCAATCTCAGCAAGGTTCAGTTTGAACGCCTTACGGATATCGTCCACACGGTCCAAACGCTCCCAGCCGAAGATCTCCACAGTCTTGAAATACTTGGTTTCACCGCCCTTGGTGCGCTTGGTCACGTCTTTGCCCTCATAGAATACTTCCACCTCCTTCTTCTCCGGGCTGCGGCCAAAGTGACCATACGCAGCTGTTTCGGAGAAGATCGGATTCTTGAGGCCGAAACGTTCCACAATGGCCGCAGGGCGCATATCGAACAGCCCACCAATGATCTCTGAGATGCGGCTGTCGGTGAGTTTATCCCCGTCCAACGTGTGTCTGCAGGTGCGGAAGGTGTTCACGTTGATGCTCACCGGCTGGGCCATGCCGATGGCATAGGCCACCTGCACCAACGCCTGCGAGCAAAGGCCAGAGGCCACGATGTTCTTGGCAATGTGGCGCGCAGCATAGGCCGCACTCCTGTCCACCTTGGAGGAGTCCTTGCCGGAGAAGGCGCCTCCACCGTGCGCACCGAAACCACCGTAGGTGTCCACAATGATCTTGCGGCCAGTGAGACCCACATCACCATGTGGACCACCGATGACAAACTTGCCGGTAGGATTCACATGCAGTTTGATGCGCTCCTGCCATCCACGGCCGAAGAGTTTGCGCACCAACGGACCAGACTTCTTGATGATGCGCTTGAGGAGAATGTCGCGAACGTCCTTGCGGATCTTCTCCAACATGGCGCGCTCGGCCTCTTCCTTGGCCTGTTCGCTATCGCCCTTGGGAAGGATGAACTCATCGTGCTGCGTGCTCACTACGATGGTGTGCACAGAAAGTGGCCTACCACGGTCGTTGTACTCTATGGTCACCTGCGACTTGCTGTCAGGACCGAGATAGGTCATCGTCTTGCCCTCTCTGCGAATGGCGGCCAGCTCCTTCAGGATCTCGTGCGACAGCATCAACGGGAGCGGCATCAGATTGTCGGTCTCCTCATTGGCGTAGCCGAACATCATGCCCTGGTCGCCAGCGCCCTGCTCCTTGTGGAGTCCTTTTCCGTCCTCCACACCCTGAAGGATGTCAGGGCTTTGGCCGTGCATGGTGTTCAGCACAGCACAGCTGTCGGCATCAAAGCGGTAACTGGCCTTGGTGTAACCGATTTTACGCACGACACCGCGCACCACTTCCTCTGCATCCACTTTGCCTTTGCCTTTTGAGGTGATCTCACCGCCCACCAGCACAAGTCCGGTGGTGCAGAAGGTCTCACAGGCCACTTTTGAATTGGGGTCGTGACTGAGGTAGGCGTCCAGCATGGCGTCAGACACCTGATCGGCAACCTTGTCCGGGTGCCCTTCGGAAACTGATTCGGAAGTGAAGAGGTAACTCATTTCTTGAACTGTTCTTGGATGTTTCTCTGGTTAAAATGGCCGCGCAAGGTAGAACTTTTCGTTATCCGCCTTCAGCGCTCCAACGGCAACTTACGAAATCGGGATGTTCACTTATTGGACGAGGTGAGCCGTTGGAACACGGTCTCCAAACGTTCTTCCTCTACGCGCATGGAGAGCACCAGATGGCCGTTCTGCTGCGCCCATTGTGCCACGATCTTGCGCAGGTCCTGCTCGCCACTCCCACTGATGGAATAGGTCATCCCGTCCAGTCGGGCCGCATGTTTCACGGTGGTGATGCCACGCAGGGTGCGGATGTCCACCTCGGCACTGAATTCCACCAGAACAGTCTGTTTCCCCAGCGCCCCGCTGATCTCAGACGCCTTGCGGTCGGTGACAATGCGGCCGCGGTCAATGATGATCACCCGGTCGCAGATGGCCTCCACCTCCTGCATGATGTGCGAGGAGAAGAGCACCGTCTTCTCCTTGCCCAACTGGCGGATGAGCTGGCGGATGCCGATGAGTTGATTGGGATCCAGCCCCGATGTGGGCTCGTCCAGGATCAGCACCTTGGGGTCGTGCAGCATGGCCTGTGCCAGTCCCACGCGCTGCTTGTAGCCCTTGGAGAGCTGACCGATCTTCTTGTGCTGTTCCACCCCGAGCCCGGTGGCCTCGATCATCTCCGCAATCCTCCGCGGCACGTTGCCAATACCATATATGCCCGCTACGAACGTGAGATACTCTTTCACATACATGTCATAGTAGAGCGGGTTGCTCTCGGGCAGATAGCCCACCTGGCGCCTCACCTCCAAAGACTGCGTGGCCGTGTCATACCCGCACACTTCCACCTTGCCCGAACTCGGGGGAATGAAGCAGGTGATGATCTTCATCATGGTCGATTTGCCGGCACCGTTGGGCCCGAGAAACCCGACCACCTCATTGGCCCCTACACTGAAGGTCACGTTGTCCAGCGCCTTCTGCTCGCCATACAGTTTTGAGACTCCTT
>CAZATP010000056.1:0-18155 GCA_964488095.1 uncultured Chryseobacterium sp. | reverse complement strand
CCATTGACAGCTAAACAAATGGGGGTGGTGAACTGTCCGTCCACCAAACCCCCATAAACAACAGTTCAAAGAATTTGTAGGCGGTGCCGATCACTGCCCCGTGAAGCACATGTTTCCTGGGATGAGGCCTGCGCTCAGCGTGTCGATGGCGGTTCCTGTCATCGTGTAGCGGTATACCTTGCCGTTGGAGTTGTAGTCCAGCGGATCGGTGGCGTAGATGCGCTCCGCAGACTTGTCTATCCCCAGTTTGTAGAAGTATCCGGCAATGGTGGGGGAGGAGGGGAGCGCTGTGGCGTTGATGCTCACCGCGTAAACCCCGCCATCCACATAATAGAGCATATCGCCCGCAGCGTTGGTGCTCAGGTTGCCCGGATAACTGTCCGTGCTGGCGAAGGTGAGGGTCTGCTCTATGGCCATGGTGGCCGGGTTCACACGCACCAGTTTCGGCTGCTCGATCTGCCAGCCGCCTGTGGTGAGCACCCAGAGTTTGTTGTTCGCATCGACCGCGAGACTGCTGGGCTCCTCACCTATCAGCACGCTGTCGGTGATCTGGTCGCTGGCGGTGTTGATGCGGTAGAGATAACCGCTTCCCGCTCCGGCCACATAGGCGCTGCCGTCCATCACCACAATCTCCTCGGTCCAACCATTGGTGGCTATGGTGCCCGTGGCGGTCATGGTCTCGGGGTTGAACACGGTGATGGCGTTTGAGTAGAGGTCGGTCACATAGGCCTTGGTGTTGCTGGCGAACGCCATGAAGCGGGGCGAGGTGAGGCCCGTGAGCACCGCCACCGAACGCAGATCCTCCAGATTCACCACCTCGATCTTGCCCGAGTTGTTCACCACGATATAGCCCCGGTCGCCACGCGTCACCATCGATTGGGCCACATCGCCCAGCGGGATATCATTCACCGTGGTGAACACATCGTGCGTCACCGTGTCGTTGTACTTGTTGTAGAACGACAGAGAGGCATTGCCCGCCAGGAAGTTGCCCTCGTTGAGGATGAACACCCCGTTGGTGAACGCATTCACATTCACCTGTGGGCCGTCCGTTTCCGGTTCGCACGAGGTAAGTGCCACAGAGGCGAGCAAGGAGAAGAAGAGTACTTTTTTCATGATTGGTTTTTGGTTTAAGGTTACGGATATGAGGTTGGAGGTCAGGTTCATGCAAATCGCAAATCGTTAATCGTTCTTCGTCAATACCATTTTCAATCTTCTCAGCTCCCAAAAGTGTACGCCAACGATACCCGCCACGCCCTCCCGGGCATGGGGCGCCACGCGATCATCTGATACTGTTGGTTGAAAAGGTTGTCTATGGTTCCGCCCACTTGCAGCGCGTGTTTCCGTATGGGAAGGCGGTAGGAGGCCGACATCCAGTGCACATCGAAGGCGGGAAGGCTGGCAGAGTTGTCGGAGGCTGTGAACCGCGCTCCGGTCCAGTAGGCCCCATACATCAGCGTAAGGCCTTTCCACTGGGCGGTGAGGTGCCCACGCACGCTGTTCAGCGGCACGTAGATGAGCTGTCGGCCCACGGCATTGTCATTCGCAAGGTCGCTCTGCTGCACCACCGATGCCGTATACTGGTACTCGGCATGCAGCCCCATCCGCACCGGGCCCGCCTGCGCCCACAGGTGCAGGGCCGTTTCCACACCTTGCGCCAGCACTCTGCGCATGTTGCGGGGCGACCAGATGTTGCCCTCTCCGGGCGTCCAGAGTATCCAGTTGTCCACATCGTTCCTGTACCAGTCGGCCTGTAGGCTGCCCCCGAATGATTTCCAGTGGCGGTGCAGTTTCAGTCCGGCCTCTATCGAGAAGCCCGTCTCGCTGCGCAGGTCGGGATTGCCGCCCGGGTTCCAGTGCAGGTCGTTGAGCGTGGGCGCACGGAAATTCCTTGACACGTTGGCCGACAGCCGCAGCCATTTCAGCGCATCGGCCTCCACTCCGCCCAAGGCCTGCACCGGGCTGAAACGTCCGTCTATCAGGTCTTCGCGCACCAGTGCCTGCCCGCGCAGCCATGGGGCAGGGGAGTAGGTGACCGAGGCGAACAGCGCTTGCCAATGCCGCCATACGCCCGTGGTGTTGCGGTAGGCCGTGTCCGACCTTGCATGCTCGGAGGTGATGTCCGCCCCGAACTTCAACTGCACCTTTCTGTGCGGCCGCAGCCCATAGCGGATGATGTTCCTGTTCGCCTGATACAGATAGTCATACAGGTAGTCATCGTTGCCCAGATACTCCTGCTTGCCATAGATGTAGGAGGAGGTCACCTCCAGCGCGGACACCCTCCCTGTGCGGGCGTAGCGCAGGGCCAGCCATACATCGCGGTCGAAGAGCGTCTCCTTCGTGGTGCTCATCAGCATGGTGGCGGGCAGCAGGCGGTCGGTCTCGGCATGGCGCAGGTGGGCCGAGAGGCTGTTCCTCGGGTCGATGTCAAAGCCGATGGCCTGCGCCACGCCCATCTGCCGCACCTCGGCATGTTTCATCCGCTTCTCCGGTCGGCCTATGGTGGCGAGGTCGTTGTAGGTGAAATCGTTCGAGGCCGTCAGATAGTTGAATGCCGTGTTGGCCCAAAGCCTCCTATGGCGAAGTTTCAGGTTCAGTCCGCCCGAGTAGGTGCCGAAAGCGGCCGCCTCGCCCTGCACCCCCACAGCGATGCCGTCCTTGGAGAGTGGGCCTTCTTCCACCAGTTCGATGGTGCCGCCTATGCCGCCCGAGTGGTGGGGCATGGCCGCAGCCCCATGCAGCAGCCGCACCCCGCCCAACCCGTTCAGGGGCATGGTGCCGAGGTCGCTCACGCCCAGCATCGGGTCGTTCACCGGCATGCCCATCCACATCACCTGCGTGTGGCCGGCCGTGGTGCCGCGCATAGAGAAGGTGGCTATGCCGCCCAGGCCGTAGCTGCGCACCTGTATGTTGCCCTGCAGTTGCAGCAGCGCGCTCAGGTCGCGGTGGGTCATAAGGTGCAGCAGGGCGGTGTCCGTGTCCGTATGTCGGGTGCCCACCGCCTGGGCGATGCGGTAGGCCTCTACCCGCACCTCGGGGTAGGACACCGAATCGACCGCTTGTGGGAATGCCAAGGCACACCACAGGCTCAGGGCCGTGCATAAGAGGGACACTCTTGTCATGAACTCTTCTCATTTCCGCCCTTTCTTCCCGAAGGGGGTGGAAACATGATGCCGCTGGCAGGTCTTCTGACTCGCTCTGCTGTCCGTCTGGCCTTCCCATCCCGAGGTATCGGGTCAGTGGCACTGGTTTATCGGACAGTCCCGGACGCATCCGGGCAAAGAGCTCACAGCTGCGGGAACAGTCCCCGATTCTCACGGGATTCCCATTTTAATCCGTCACCTCCGAAGGGGAGGGTCAGGAACCAAGAGCGGGGCAAATGTAGGAGAATTCGGTCAGGGTGGTGCCATGCTTCATCTGGTGTGTCTGAGTAGCCCCGCTTTTCGCGGGCGTATCGAAGACCGTCATGGCCCGGCATATTCGGTCCGGGGCCGAATGCATTGGCCCCTGCGGTGAGTTCATTCGGATAACGACCGAATTCAAGCGGCCCACACCCGAACAGGCCCGCCTCCAGGGCCAATGAATGCGGTGCCACGCCCAATGAACCCGTTCCGGAACCAAATGAGGTGGCCCCACGACCGAATGAACTCACCTTGCACCCGAATGCATGCTCCGTTCACCCGAATTAATTCTCCGTTCAGCCGAACTCATTCGCTCCGGAGGCGAACTAATTCGGGTACCCCACCCCCCCCTTCAGCGGCAAAGTCTATGACATTCGATGCTGCGCATCAACATCCATCATGCTTTCAGGAGGTGCTGTGCGGGAAATTCCCATCGTACTCTTGCTCCGTTTTCCACTATGGATGTATGGAAAGCTGTTGAAATTTAAGATTCCAGTGAATCTCCTTCGAGTCGAAGTAGGGAGATGACGGGAACCCAAAGCCTCCCCGACCGCCAAGGCCCGCGCCACCTTGGGTGACATCATCGGAGCGCGCTGATTTGGGTTGATGGACGGGAAGGGGGGATGGATGGCCGAGATTTAGCCTCACGCCCGCTAAGAGGCTCTGCCTCATCTTCTGCGCCAACAACTACCTGACAGGCATTCTCCTTATCTCCTCATAAGTGTAGGTGCATCCATTCGCCCCCCAATAAGACCTGCTCGGTATGAGCCAATTGTAATGACACCGTTTTAGCCATGCTACCTCTAAACAATCATACTGGTCGAAATATCTGAGTGAAGTGACACACACCAATGTTTTATAATTTGGTTGCCTTACCAGATCTTCGCCCTCGCCCAGCTCAAACCGTGTTCCCAGCGGTTCGTGTAGATGAAAACCCCCCTCTCCCCTGAGGCGTTTGTTCTGGTCAAATGACTTGAAGTCGTACCTGTTACCACTTCCGAACTTGGCAATGGAATCGACCCTGTTTCCCAGTGTATCCAAGCTCTTTTCATTGAATACAAATCGAACTCCTTTCCCACCATCATGCACACAGAGCAGATTTTGTTTGAATTGATCTTGTACTGAGTAATCCACCTGTGCAGTCGCAGTGAATGATATCAGTGAGCACATGAATACCAAAAGCAAATTGCCTACAGCATGACCTTGCTTGTCCCCTAAGGAGAAGACGGTCTTCATAGCGTGTTTTACGTCTATTGACTGTATTTCGCACATCGTCTATCAAAAGTAGTGGCGAATGACCCGAAGCTATATACGAATAGCTAAATTCCGCACCTTATACCCCTCCGCAAGGACCTAGGCCTCGACCTGCCCATCGCCACGCAATACCTCCCTCAAGATGTGTGGGGCTTTCATCTCTCGTTTGTTCGGAACACACATCAGAGTATACGCTCAAGGACTCAGACTGCCGACACGGGTTTAGCGGATTGCTTTACCTTCGCATCATGCATTCCATCAGGATAGACATACTGGACAGTAAGGCCATGCAGTTTCTCAAGGGATTGCAGGAGCTCAAGCTCATCAGGGTGAGCGAAGAGCAGGACAGGCCCGCCCAGACGAAAGCGCAGACTGCTTTCCGTAAGCCTGGCCTTGCCAAAGGGCTCATCATCATCAAGGATGATTTTGACGATCCCATCGAGGGCTTTGATGCTCCTGTGGAATGAACCTCCTGCTCGACACGCACGCACTGCTGTGGTTTCTGACCGACAGCCCCAAACTGCCCATCGGCACACGTGATGTGATGAAAGACCTGACCAATCCCACCTTTGTGAGCATGGTCTCACTATGGGAGGTAGCCCTGAAACACTCATTGGGAAGATTGGAGCTGCATGCTGAGCCTGAACGGTTCTTTGATCTGGTAGAGGAGTCGGGTTTCAGTCTGCTGCCCATCGAGTCGGCCCACATCCTTGGCATGACGCGGCTTGCACTGCATCATCAGGATCCGTTCGACCGTCTGCTCATTGCTCAGGCGCAGTATGAAGACCTCACCATCGTCAGCAAAGACAGAATGTTCTCACTTTACGACATCAGACTGTTATGGGATTGAGGCCTTGGCAACCCCTGTCATCCTAAGCTCGGTCGAAGAATCATTTTCAATTTTCCTATTTCAAATCTCCTATTTCCCCTTTCCACCTTGTTCTCCAAACTCCTCTACAGCCTCGCAGTGCTCTTGGGCATCGTCACGGTGGTGTTCCTGCTGTTCACCGCCCTGCCGGGCGATCCCGCCCAGTTGATGCTTGGCCAGCGCGCCAGTGCAGAGGAGGTGCAGATGATCCGCAAGGACCTGGGCCTCGACCTGCCCATCGCCACGCAGTACCTCGTCTATCTCAACGACCTCTCGCCCGTCTCCTACTTCAACACCACGGACAGCGGCAGCCCGTTCTATATGGATGCCAGCAAGTACGGTGCGCCTGTGCATGTGCTCGGCCCCGTGCATCTGAAGGCGCCCTACCTGCGCAGGAGCTACCAGAACCAGCGGCCCGTGGCAGACATCGTGCTCGATGCCCTGCCCGGCACGGCCGTGCTGGCGGTGTCGGCCATCAGCATCGCCACGCTGCTGGGCATCGTCTTCGGCATCATCGGGGCGTTGAACAAGGGCCTCTTCCTCGACCGCGCGCTGATGGTGCTCTCCATCTTCGGCATGAGCCTGCCGAGCTTCGTGGCTGCCATCCTCGTCATGTGGGTGTTCGCCTTCCTGCTGGGCGAGTGGACGGGCCTCCCCGTCACGGGCAGCCTCTATGAGATAGACGAGTTCGAGGGCCGCAGGCTGGTGCTGCGCAACCTCATTCTGCCCGCCATCACGCTGGGGATGAGGCCGCTGGCGGTGTTCATGCAGCTCACCCGCAACTCGATGCTGGAGGTGATGAGCATGGACTATGTGCGCACGGCCACAGCCAAGGGGCTGCACTTCCGCACCGTGGTGCTGAAACACGCGCTGCGCAACGCGCTGAACCCCGTCATCACGGCCGTGAGCGGCTGGCTGGCGAGCCTCTTGGCCGGGGCGGTGTTCGTAGAGATCGTGTTCGGATGGCAGGGCCTCGGTCAGGTCATCCTCAACGCCCTCAACACCTACGACCTGCCTGTGGTCATGGGCAGCATCATCCTCGTGTCGGTGATCTTCGTGGTCATCAACATGGTGGTGGATGTGCTTTATGGGGTGTTTGATCCGAGGGTGAGGGCTTCCTAGGCGGTCTGCGTGGGGAACTTCGTCAAACTTCCAAAGTTTGACGAAGTTGGATTCTGCGTGAACCCATTTTTTCAGTTGCGGTGCAACGTCTCTGTGCGCTCTCCTTCTCCGCATGAAACATTATTGAACCTCCTAAGCACCGTCTTTGCGTTCTTTGCGCCATTCCTTTGCGTGAAAAACAGAGCTGTATGAGAGTAGTTGCCGCCAACTGGAAGATGAACCTCACCCGCTTGGAGGGAAGTGACCTTGCCCTTGAGATTGTGGAAGGACTTGGTGAAGACGGCCATCCGAAGGTCATTTTCGGGGTCCCGTACCCGTTCATGGGAGAGATATCCCACCTGATGGAAGGGAAGGACAATGTCCACCTTGCCGCACAGGACTGCTCGCACCGCGAGAACGGAGCATTCACGGGCGAGGTCTCTGCCGCTATGCTTCGGTCGTTCGGTGCGGAGTATGTCATCCTCGGCCATTCGGAGCGCAGAGCCTATTTCGGGGAGGATGATGCGCTCATTCTCCAGAAGATGAGAGCGGCCATCAGCCACGGCCTGAAACCCATCTACTGTTGTGGGGAGCAGAAGGCCCAGCGCGATGCGGGGCAGCACCACGCCATCGTTCGGCAGCAGTTGGAGCAGAGCATCCTTCAACTCGACAGTCTGGAAGGCATACTCATCGCCTATGAGCCCGTGTGGGCCATCGGCACAGGCGACACCGCCACCCCCGAACAGGCGCAGGACATGCACCGCCTCATCCGCCATGTGCTTGCCGAGAAGTTCGGGCAAGAGGCCGCAGACGGTGTGCCATTGCTCTATGGTGGCAGCGTGAAACCCTCCAACGCGGCCGAGCTCTTCTCCCAGCCCGACATCAACGGTGGCCTCATCGGTGGCGCATCGCTGGTGGCAGAGGATTTTCTGGCCATTGTGAACGCGTGAGCCAAATCCCCCGCCTCGTTCCTCGGCATCCGCCTCAGGCGGAGAAAGGTGCGCGGTGGGACTTCCACCGTAGTCACAGCCCCCAAACCTTGAAGGATGCACGGGGCTCCGTCCCCCTTTCTAAAGGGGGTGTCCGCAACAGGCGGACGGGGGATTTTCCATGTTAAATCAAACAGACGACAATGACTTTCCTTGTACTAAGCATCACCATCGCCCCTGCTGAGATAGGGCAGGACCTCCTCATTGCCGAACTGGGCGACATCGGTTTCGATGGTTTCCTGGAGGAAGAGCACAGCTTCGATGCCAGCATTCCCTCAGACCAGCTCGACCGTGTGCAATTGGATGCACTCATGGACCGTTTCCGAGAGGCGGGCTTCTCTATCACCATCACCGAACGCCAAGAGGCCGACCGCAACTGGAACGAGGAATGGGAGAAGAACTTCGACCCGGTGGTGATAGGTGATTTGTGCCGCATCCGCGCCCCGTTCCATCCGCATGAGAGCGGTTTCAGGCTCGAGATCACCATCATGCCCCGCATGTCGTTCGGCACGGGGCATCACTCCACTACGGCAGGTATGATCCGGCTGATGATGACGCATCCGCTGCAATCACCCCTGCTCGATATGGGAAGTGGTACGGCCGTGCTGGCCATCGTGGCCCGCAAACTGGGCGTGGAGGATGTGACCGCTATTGATATTGACGAATGGGCCTTCGACAACGCCCCCGACAACTGCGCCCTCAACGACATCAGCGACATCACCGTGCTGATGGGTGATGCCTCGCTGCTGGGAGGTAAGACCTTCGGCACCATCCTCGCCAATATCAACCGTAACGTGCTGCTGGAGGATATCCCGAAATATGTGGCCGTGCTGGAAAAGGGAGGCTCACTTTTCCTCAGCGGCTTCTACACCGAAGACCTGCCCGTCATCTCAGCCAAGGCCGAGGAATGCGGCCTTTCCCTCGTTGATAGCACAGTGGAGAAGAATTGGGTGGCGGCTGTGTTCAGCAACGGTCAGGTTTTGTAGAATTCGCGGATGGCCGAACAGATGGTCCGGACCTCGTCCTCACGTAACTCCGGGAACATCGGCAGGGAGAGTATCTGCTGCTGATGGGCGAAGGCCATCGGAAAATCTGATGACGAGTGGCCGAGGTGGCCGTAGGCATCCAACAACGGGAGCATCACCGGATAGTGCAGCATGCTGTCAATGCCTTTAGCGAGCAGATAGGTCTTCAGCCCGTCACGGTCTTCGAGGCAGCGGATGACATATAGGTGATACACATGGCTGCCACCAGTGCGCTCAACTGGTAGCTTCACCTGTGGTACATCGCTCAGCCATTGTCCATAAAGAGCGGCATTGTGCCTTCTTGATTCAGTCCAATCCTGAATGTGCCGAAGTTTTATGCTGAGCACGGCCGCTTGAATGGCATCCAATCGGCTGTTGATGCCCTCGATAGTGTGGTCGTACTTGTTCAGAGCACCATGCCGGGCGAAGCGCAGCATGTTCTTGGCCAGCGCATCATCGTTGGTGACCACCGCCCCGCCATCGCCAAAGGCACCGAGGTTCTTGCCGGGATAGAACGAGAAGGTGGCCGCTTGGCCGAAGGTGCCCACGTTTTTTCCATTGTGCTGTGCGAAATGGGCCTGTGCGCAGTCTTCAATCAAGAGCAGACCATGTCGCTGACAGATGGCCGTGATGGCTCTCATGTCTGCCACATTCCCATGGAAATGCACCGGAATGATTGCCTTGGTACGTGAGGTGATCTTCCGCTCAATGTCCGCTGGGTCGATGGTGAAATGATCCGCCTCCACATCGGCAAATACTACTTTGGCGCCCGCCTGGGTGATGGTCTCAGAGGTGGCAATCCAGCTGTTGCAGGGCACGATGACCTCATCGCCAGGTCCGATGCCCAGCATCTTAAGAGATATGTAGATAGCATCGGTGCCATTGCCCACCCCTATGCAGTGTTTCACACCTATAGCCTTGGCAAAGGCCATCTCAAACTGCGCCACCTTCTCGCCACCGATGAAGGCTGTCGATTCCACTACATCCCGCATGGCGGCATCCAACTCCTGCTGATGGGCGAGGTATTGGCGTTTGAGGTCCAGGAAGGGTATGGTCATCTTTTTATGATGTCTTTGAGCAAGTCGGCAAGAATGGAAGCCTGGTGTCTTCTGGAGAAGTTCTGGATGCGCTCAGGGTTGGTAGTCAGGTGGACAGCATTATTCATCAAAAGTCCCAGTTTTTCGGCCACTTCTTCGGCCGTCTCCGTTAACAGGCCGGTTCCCGAATCGGTGAGTATAGATGCGATGGGGCCGTGGTCATTTTCGCACACAAGCACTGGTTTTCCGAGTGCGATATAGTCGAACACCTTGGCATAGACCTGTTTGTAATCGCGGTTGGCGAGCATCAATAGCACATCGGCTTCCGCAAGCTGCTCAAGTGCTTCACTATGCGTCATCCGTTCGGTTGCGCCTATGAACGGGGTAAGGAACGAATCGGAAGTCATCACCCGTTCTACCTGCTGTGGCTGGTAGTTCAATCCAAGAAAAATCACCTGTAGTTGAGCAGGCGAGAGCACGTTCTTTTCGATGAAGAGCCGCAGGCCTTGCAGGAAAAGTTCCGCCTTCTGGTAGGGATACAGCGTTCCTGAATGGACGATAGTGAATGGACGATGGAGTGACTTTTGCAAGGACAGGTTTTCGAACAGCTCGTGAAAATAGCCGTTGTAGACAGTGGCAACGGGCACCTCTGAGGCCAGTGCTTTTAGTTCGCTTTGCATGGCGGGGGCGGCAACGGTTACTTGAGCACATGAGCCGAGCAGCAGCCTTTCAATCGGACTGTGGAAATGGCGGTTGATGAAGCGGTCAATCTTCCCACCGATCTCGGCATGATAGTTCGTACTCCAACCATCCCGGTAATCTGCCACCCATGGAATGTCGAACTCCTTGGCCAGAAGCTGGGCATAGCGGAACAGGATGAACGGTTCACCTGTGGCGATGATGGCATCACAGGGATGAATGCGCAGGTGCTCTCTTGCGGCACGCAGCATGTTCCTCTTGTTGTCGGCCCACGGTATGAAGTACTGCGCCAGCATGAACCACAGACTTAGAAGTTTCCTTACGAGTCCAAATCGTTTTCCGTACCTCAATAGCATCAGGTCGCGCAGGTTGGGTAGGTATGGTACGCGAATCAACGTGCCCTCGTCCGTTTCAGTAACGCTTACTTCGGTTCCGCAGCTTCTGATGGTGTCCTGTGTTGTGATGACCGTATCCCAATGCCTTGTTACCACCACGGGGTGGATTCCGAACTCCTTGAAATATTTGAACCAGCTGTATGGCCGTTGTCCACCGATCGATCCGTTGGGTGGGAAATCGTAGGCGAGAATGAGAATCCGCATGAGTGCAGCGAAAATGAGCAATTTTGACCACCCCTAACAGCCATGGACTTTCATCTCGCAGATATTCCCAAACCGGTGCGTGCGCTGCTCATAAGTGTGCTCGCTCTGATCTTTGCCCTTTGGGTCCGCAGACTCATCCACTCCTATGTGACCAGCAGCTCTGTGTTGCTGAAAGTGGACCCCACGCGCTATAGTTTTCTGAAGAACGCCAGCACGTTCATCATCTTCTCGTTGGCAGCCTTCCTCATCATCTATTCCGTGCCCGAGCTGCGGTCATTGGGCGCAACGCTATTCGCCAGTGCCGGGGTGGTGGCCGCTGTGCTGGCATTCGCCTCGCAACAGGCGATGAGTAACATCATCAGCGGCATCTTCATCGTCATCTTCAAACCGTTCCGTGTGGGCGACATCATCGAGACCGATGCCGGAAGGTCGGGAGTGGTGGAGGACATCACCCTGCGCCATACCATCATCAAGGACTTTCAGAACCAACGCATCATCATCCCCAACACGGTCATCAGCGGGCAGACCATCATCAACGCCAACATCTCTGACGAGAAGATAAAGCGGCAGATGTTCTTCAGCATCAGCTATGACAGCAACATCGACCTTGCATTCAAGATCATTGCAGAGGAGGCTGAGAAACACCCGCTTTTCCTCGACAACCGCTCTGAGGAGGAGAAGAAGGAAGGCTGGCCCAAGGTCAAGTGCCGCGTGGTCGATTTTCAGGACTCAGGTGTGAGATTGCGTGCCGATGTGTGGGCTGCCAACCCACCAGAAGCCTTTGAGCTGCGCTGCGACCTCAACAAGAGCGTGAAGGAACGCTTTGACCGAGAGGGTATTGAGATTCCTTATCCATACCGCACCATCGTTTACAAGAGCGACCAGAAAGCCAATGTCCAAAAGACCGAACCACAGAGGGAAGAAGCGGTCGGATAAGGCCGGACTGCCGCCCGGTGCGCTCATCCACATCGGGAGGCAGCGCGAGGAGGCGGTGACCATCGACCTCATCGAGTTCTCGGAGGCCGAGGTGCGCGAAACCTTGGTGAATGACATCAAGGACCTTCACTTGTGCAAAGATCCGGGCTTCGTGTCGTGGGTCAATGTCAACGGTATTCATGACCCGGAGGTCATCCGCAATGTAGGCGAGGTCTTCGGAATTCATGGCCTGGTGCTGGAGGATGTGCTCAACACCGATCACAGGCCCAAGGTGGAGCCATTTGAAGACCATGTGTTCTTCACCATGAAGATGATGTGGTTCGGGGAGGATGGCGTGCTGGAGGCCGAGCAGGTGAGCATCATCTTCGGAGACCATTACGTCATCAGCTTTCAGGAGCGCAAAGGCGACCTGTTCGAACCCACGCGTCAGCGCATCCGGCAGAACACGGGCGTGGTGCGCAAGAAGGGCGCAGATTTTCTTGTCTATCGCCTCATCGACATCGTGGTGGACAACTACTTCGCCATCATGGAGCGGTTCGATGACAAGTTGGATGACCTGGAGGAGCGCATCACTGGAGATACCGAAAGCGACCACATGGCCGAGATTCAGGAAGTGAAGCGCGAGATGCTGCGCCTGCGGAGGTCGTTGTTACCGTTGCGCGAGGCGGTCGGGGCAATGGAAAAGGGCATTTCGGGCCTCGTGCTCAAGAACAACCAGAAGTATTTCAAGGATGTACACGATCACTTGGTACAACTTTCAGACAGTCTCGAAAGCAACCGCGAGGTCATCGCCATGCTCATGGACCTCTATCTGGCCAACATGAGCAACCGCATGAACAATGTTATGAAGGTGCTCACCATCGTCTCCACCATCTTCATTCCGCTCACGTTCATCGCGGGCATCTATGGGATGAACTTCGAACACATGCCCGAACTGAGGTGGCACAACGGCTATTTCGTCACCTTGGGAGTGATGGCCGGTCTGGCAGCAATGATGCTGGTGTTCTTCAGGAGGAAACGCTGGCTTTGAGCTTCAAAACACATACCCCCCTTCCTGCCGCATATACTGCGTGATGTCCCTGAGGAGCTGCTTGGGGTTGATGCTGTAGGATTTGAGGATGCGGCCCACGAGGAAGCGCATCATGCTGCGCTCGAAGCCTGTGGTGTAGGCCGTGATGAGGTCGAGGGCGTTCTTGCGGGTGCGCTCCAAAGCTTCGTAGAGATAGACCTGCAGCATCTTGCGCTGGATGTCGAGCTTGGCGGGGTCGGTGCCCATGGTTTCGAGCTTGCGCACCTTGAGATAGGCCGAGTCGCACACGTAGGCATCGGCCAGGATGTCGGCCAGGTTCATCACCATCTCCTGCTCATCCACCATGGCCTTGCCCAGCTTCTTGCCTGCTGCGCCTGAGAGGAACATGAAGGTGTCCTTAAGGGCCTGTACGATGCGCGCCTCCTCCTTCGACAGTGGGGACGAGGGACGGGGGACGGGGGGCGATAGGCGTGGGATGAGGGCCGCGATGAGCCTGCGCTGCACGTTCTTCCCCTCGCCCACGAGGTCGATCTCCTTGGTCTTGATAGCCCGCTTGGTGAGCTCGGCCACGCTGAGTAAGCGGTTGATCTCGTTGGTGCCCTCATAGATGCGGGTGATGCGCGCATCGCGGTAGGCCATCTCGATGCCCGTCTCGGCTGAGTAGCCCATGCCACCGTAGATCTGAAGCACCTCATCAATGGTGAAGTCGGCATTCTCCGAGCCTTTCACCTTGAGGATGGCACACTCGATGGCATACTCGCGGATGGATTCCAACTTGGATTCCTGAACGGATTTTCCTGCCCTCTTCAGTTCCTCGGCCTTGAGGTCGATGTTGCGACCCACGCGCCAGATGCCGGCATCCACGCAGAACACGCGGCTGGCCATCTCGCCCAGCTTGTGCTGCATGGCCCCAAACTCGATGATGGGCGTTTCAAACTGCTTGCGCTCCGTGGCATAGGCCACCGCCTTGTCGATGCCGAACTTGCAGCCTCCGTTGGTGCCCGCAGCCAGCTTTATGCGGCCTGTGTTGAGGATGTTGAGCGCCATCAGGAAGCCCTCCCCGCGCTTACCGAGCATGTTGTCCAAAGGAATGGGGCAGTCGTTGAAGAACACCTGCACGGTGCTGCTGCCCTTGATGCCGAGCTTCTTTTCTTCGGCCCCGATGGTGACGCCCCCGAACGCCTTCTCCACGATGAAGGCCGTAAGGTTCTTGTCGTCCTCCACCTTGGCGAAGACGATGAAGATGTCTGCAAAGCCCCCGTTGGTGATCCACATCTTCTGGCCGTTCATGATCCAGTGCGTGCCTTCCGGATTGAGCTTCACCTGCGTTTTGCCGCTGTTGGCATCGCTGCCCGCTGTGGGTTCGGTGAGGCAGTAGCTGGCCTTGAGCTGCCCCGATGCCACGCCCGGCAGGTACTTGGCCTGCTGTTCGGGTGTGCCGTAATAGACGATGGGCAGCGACCCGATGCTGGTCTGCGCCCCGATGGTGGTGGCGAAACTGAACCCCAGTGCTATCTGCTCACCGAACACCAACCCAGTGTTGAAGTCGAGGTCCATGCCCCCGAACTCCTGTGCAATGCTGACCCCGCAGAAGCCCAGTTCGGCCGACTTCTCCAGCAGGGCGACTATCTCATCGCGGTCCTTGTCGGCCTCCAGTTCGCGGCCACGCTTCATGGTGGGTTCCTGAATCTCCTTGATGCAGAACTCGCGCACCATGGAGGCGATCATGCGCTGCTCCTCGGTGAACTCCTCATTGATGAAAATGTCCTTCGGATTTCCCTGTCCGATAAGGAATGAGCCGCCTTTGAGTGTCATGGGTGTGTTGTTTTGGGAGGGCGAAAATAGGAAAAAGGAATGCATGCATTCTAAATGAGTGAGAGGTGATTCCGGACTGCAACCACAGGAGTTGTAACTTTCCACTTTCCAAGCACTTCAGAATATATTCTCCCTCCAACGCCTGTACAACATGAAGAAGCTCTATTCCCTTATGCTCGGCCTGATGCTTTCGGCCACTGTTGCCACCGCGCAGAACTGCTACGAGATCGTTCAGTTGCCTTACTATCCTTTCCCTTTTATGGATGGGAACAATTCCGAACTTGTTAATGATGACAGGCATAGTGATACAATCCAGATTGGTTTTGACTTCTGCTTTTTTGGCAATTCGTATTCTAAACTCGTCATCTCAACCAATGGGTATGTGACCTTCAATGTCGCCACTGCCAACACAGGTTCTCCATGGAGTATCGGTGCCACAGCTCCGCGTCCCGGTGTGCCGGATAATGCCATCATGGCCCCTTATCAAGATCTTAATCCGAGCACTTCGGCTTTCCCCTCTGATGGAATATCAAGCATACATTACCACACCTACGGTATCGCTCCCTACAGAAGATTCGTGGTCTCTTACAAGGATATCATGATGTACTCGTGTACCGACCTGAGATTTTCCAACCAGATAGTGTTGTATGAGACGCTGAACATCATCGACATCAACATTGCCAGCAAACCGCTTTGCGCCACTTGGAACAATGGCGCGGCCATTCAGGGCATTGAGAATGCGGATGGTACCGAAGCGTACATTGTTCCTGGAAGGAACTATCCCGATCAATGGACCAGCACAGGCGACAGCTACCGTTTCATTCCGCAGTGCTATTGCGAATCGCCAGTAGCGCCGGTGATGGGTAATGTGAAGGGCAAGGTGTTCTGGGATTACAACCAGGACTGCAACCATGATCCGGGCGAACCGGGCATCCCCAACGTTCGCTTCGACATTCAGCCCAATGATGGCATCGTTTGGAGCGGCCAACAGGGCAACATCGCCTTCATGGCCGAGCCGCAGAGCTTCACTATGGAGCACAGCCCAGTCAACCCGTGGTATCTCACCAACATCTGTCCGATGGTGCCGGTGGACATCACGGTCTATCAGGACAGCACCGTTGGCCCCTATCTCTGGGGCGATACCATCATCCCGTTCCAGGACCTGAGTGTGACCATCGGTTCCTCAGCGGTGGCCACCTGTTTCAACACCAATGTGCAACTGCAGGTGTGCAACAATGGGAACATCCCTGCGCAGGACGTGACGGTGCAGGCCATGCTGCCCGCAATCTTTGCCGACCCGACATCCAACCATCCGTTCACGCAGAATGGCGACACATTGGAATGGCTCATCGACTGGATGGATCCCGGGGAGTGCCGCACGTTCACGCTGCTCGATTCCGTGCCGTGCGACCCGGCCCTTCTCAACGAGGTGGTGTGTTTCCATGCCTGGGTGAGCATGGACAGCACCGATACCGAGCCTGCGAACAACTCCGCACAGACCTGCCGCACCATCTTGGCTTCCTACGACCCCAACGACAAGCAGGTGCGCATAGCAGGGCTTCAAAGTGTGGCCTACGCCCCAACGAACGACATCGCGGCCGACCACCGGCTGGAGTACCTCATCCGCTTTCAGAATACAGGCACGGCCCCGGCCTACAACATCACCGTGGTGGACACCATCGCTTCCACCCTGGACCCGCAGAGCATCACACCCGGAGCATCCAGCCATTTCTACACGGCCCAACTACAGGGCAATGTGCTCACGTTCCATTTCCCATCCATCTTTCTGCCCGACTCGGCCAGCGATCCCTTGGGCAGTCAAGGGTGGGTACAGTTCACCATCTCTCAGATTCCGGGCAATCCGATGGGAACGGTCATTCCCAATGCTGCCGCCATTTATTTCGACAACAACGAGCCGATCATCACCAACACCTCCGAGAGCACCATCATGGGGCTGGTGGGCATCGATGAGCAGAATGCCCTGTTCGCCCTTGTGCCCAACCCGGCCAACACCGAGTTCCGCATCATTGCCACCGATTATCACGACATGCGGGTGGAGGTCTTGGACATCAGCGGCCGCAGTGTCATCAGCATCAGCAACTACCGAGGACAGGCGGTGGATGTCTCTGGGCTTTCGCAGGGCATGTACCCAGTGCGCATCACCACGCCCGATGGCATCAGCACAGGGAAGCTGGTGCGCCAGTGATTGCATCGTGAACTTATCTCGGAATGGTTCGGCTATCACGGGTTAGTCCGAACAGGTTATGAGCGTATGGAATACGTGACCAAAGTCCCCTCGCAAGTTGACGGAGGTCACGATTGGACTTCTGGTGGAGGGACATTTTCTCGCCATCAACCTCAAAACCACTTCCCATGAGAACATCAACTTCAAAATTCATCGCTGGGCTGTTCGTTGCAGCAGCAACGCTTTCTTCCCCATCCTGTAAGGACGAGGAGCACCTCGATGCGAATGACATCGGTGGAGATGCCAACATCGCACTCACGGAAGTTGGTAGCGAATTCTCGGCCTATGTGCAACTTGGCGAAACAGACCTTCCCACATTGGAGATGACCGTGATCAACCGCACCCCGGATGGCAGGGTGACCTTCCGCGCAGAACTTGACATGACCGGCCATCCCGACTCGGCATTTGTCATGGGCATGGTGCCTGCTGAGCATGTGGATGCCAACGGCCGCATCAACACGACCTTCGACATGAAATTCACCTCAGAGGGCATCGTGGACTACTTCTTTGGCGAGAAGCCTTGGATCATTGCCCGCTACAGTGACGAAGTGGGCGCGAAGTATGAACTGGAGCGTTTGCCCGGAGAGATTCATACCCGCACGGTGACTGAGAAGACCGGGCAGGACGAATGGCCTTTCGTTTTCCTGAACATCAAGACAAGCAAGATCGAGCAGGAGATGCAACCTGAGGATGAACTCATGGAGCGCGTCATCTACCGTGTGAATCACAAGTTCGGACTCGTGTACTTTGAGGCGCAGATGCGCAGCGGTGAGACCGTGAAGGCCGACATCGTGGGTTGGAACGCGCTTTGAACGGCCGAAGGGCCTGGGCATTCCATAGGAAGACCGCATAGGGAAGTTCCCGTGCGGTCTTTCTGTTTTCAAGAATCGCCATTAGCGGGAAACCACGAACTTGCGCTTCTTGAATCCCGATCCGTTGGGAAGGCCCCATCACCTGTAATCAATCAACAATCTTCAATGCCAAAGGCCCTCATCATAGATGACGAACGCGCCATCCGCAGCGCGATACGCGAGATACTCGAATACGAGAAGATAGAGGTCGATGAGGCCGAGGACGGCCTGCAGGGCGTGGTCAAGGTGAAGAGCGGCAAGTATGACGTCATCCTCTGCGACATCAAGATGCCCAAGATGGACGGCAC
>CAZATP010000055.1:0-18629 GCA_964488095.1 uncultured Chryseobacterium sp. | reverse complement strand
AACCGCATCACCCGCCCCTCATAGGGCCCCAGCACACCGCGCTGCGGGGCTTGCACTGTGCTTAGTTCCAGCATTCCCGGAGGAACCACAAAAGGCTTCTCGCGCTTCGAGAAGTTGAGCAGCACCAGAAAGCTGGCATCGCCTGCGTTGCGGTAGTAGGCCAGCACATCGCGGTCGCAGCGCACATCCGCGATCTGCAAGGTGCCCGCATGCAGGGCCGCATGGGCCTTGCGCAGACGCAGCACATCCCCGTAGAACCGCAGCAGCGAGGTGCTGTCGGTGCGCTGCCGTGCAGCATTCAGTTCCGAATACCCCTCCGACACAGGCAGCCAGGGCCTCGCAGTGGAGAACCCGGCATGGGCCGTGCTGTCCCACAGCATCGGGGTGCGGCACTCATCGCGGTTCAGCGACTGCCCCGACCAGTTGACCATGAACTGCGGTATGGCCTTGTAGCGCTGCGCCAGCGGGTCCAGGCCTGTGCGCATGGGCAGTGTGGGCTTGGGAATGCCCAGCTCCTCGCCATAGTAGGTGAACGGAATGCCGCGCACGGTCATCTGCAGCAGCACCAGCAGCTTCATCTTCCGCACATCGTTGCCCACCAGCGCCATGCTGCGCCTGCGGTCGTGGTTGCTGAAGACATATGTGGGAACATATGGCTCCGCGAAGTCATGTTCGAACTCCGCGATGGTACGTTTCCACGCCCGCGCATCGAACCGCGTGCCGAGGGATTTGAACAGAAACACCGTGTGGAGGCCCTGCTTGCCCTCGAACGTGCAGAACTTCTTGATGGTGGCCGTGTTGCCGAACACCTCGCCCACCGTGAACCGTGCCGGTGACGGGAAAGAATCGAGCAGCGCACGCAGCTCTGTGGCAAACACGAAACTCTGCTCCTGATTGACCGTGTAGCGCGCCTTCTGCAAGAACCCATCGGGATTCTCCTCATTGGGGATGATGCGCCAACCGAAGGGATTGTCGGCCATGGCCGTGTCCTCATAGATGGAGTTGAAGATGTCCAGACGGAAACCGTCCACGCCCTTGCGCAGCCAGAAGCGCGCCACATCGAGCATCGCGGCCTTCACCTCGGGATGGTGATAGTTGAGGTCCGGCTGGAACGGCAGGAACGATGCCCAGTAGAACTGCTGCCGACCCTCGTGCCAGTGCCAGCCGCTGCCACCGATCATGGCCTTCCAGTTGTTGGGCGGCCTGCGTCCATCGGGTCCCTTGCCATCACGCCACACATACCAGTCGGCCTTCGGATTGCTGCGCGAAGAGGCCGACTCCCTGAACCACGCATGCTGCTCGCTGGTGTGGTTCATCACCAGGTCGAAGACCACCTTCATGCCGCGTCCGTGCACCGCTGCGATGAGCCGTTCGCAGGTGGCCATGTCGCCATACTCGGGGGCGATGCCACGATAATCACTGATGTCATACCCGAAATCCTGCTGCGGACTGCTGAAGAAGGGCGAGAACCAGATGGCCCCATGGCCGAGGTCGCGCACGTGGTCCAGACGGCTGATGATGCCATTGAGGTCACCGATGCCATCCCCGTCCGAATCCTGGAACGAGCGCGGATAGATCTGATAGACCGTCTCGGAGTGCCAGTCCACCGGCTGTGCGGCCAACATCACGGGCAAGAGCAGAAAAACAGCCAGTGTTCTCGTCATGGCCGAAAGTTAGGATTTGGCCCGGGCTTCTCTTCTGCCCACAGCTCCCAACCGCAAGCGCTCCATCCGATTGACAATTGATAATACTTCAAGCGCTGCCATCAGGGTAACTTTGGGCAATAGCACTTTCCGGTCTTTACAGCCCCTCTTTCCACTCTGATAACACCATTGCATACGATGACTGCGAAACGCGTCAAATTCTCCACCACGGCCGACATGGAATTCGTGAACACGCTGCGCGAACGCGTGGCGGAGTATTTCAAGCAGAAGGACATCTCGCGCTATGGCAATGCCAACATGGTGCTCAAGACCATCACCCTTCTGACCATCTACCTCCTCCCCTATGGCCTGATGCTCACGGGCGTGGTGGCCCATCCTGCGCTGCTGTTCGTGCTGTGGGTGTTCATGGCGTTCGGCATGGCGGGCATCGGCATGAGCATCATGCACGATGCCAACCACGGTTCCTATTCACCCCATGCCAGAGTGAACCAGTGGATCGGCTACCTCATCAACATCGTGGGCGGCAGCTCCTATGTGTGGAAGATCCAGCACAATGTGCTGCACCACAGCTTCACCAACATCCACGGCCACGATGGAGACATCGACACGGGCGGCATCCTGCGCCTGTCGCCCAGCACAAGGCAGCGGTTCTACCACCGCATCCAGTTCATCTACGCGTGGTTCCTCTATGGACTGATGACGCTGAACTGGGCCACCGTCAAGGATTTCAAGCAGTTTCTCGAGTTCCGCGCCAAAGGCCTCACGGCCAAGGGCAAGGGCCGCTTCGTTTGGCAGTTCTCCCGCCTCACCATGGCCAAACTGGTGTATTACACCATGATGCTGGTGCTGCCCATGCTGCTCTCGCCCGTGGCCTGGTGGGTCACGTTGCTGTTCTTCCTCAGCATGCATTTCATCGCAGGCATCATCCTTTCCAGCATCTTCCAGTCGGCCCACGTGATGCCACAGGTCGATTTCCCCACCGCACCCGAGAACGGTCGCATGGAGACCAACTGGTTCGTGCATCAGCTGCAGACCACCTGCAATTTCAGCCCGAAGAGCCGCATCTTCTCGTGGTTCGTGGGCGGTCTCAATTACCAGATCGAGCATCATCTGTTCCCCAATGTGAGCCATGTGCACTACCGCCACCTGAGCCGCATCGTGCGCCAGACGGCCGAGGAATATGGCATCCCCTATCACGTGCACGGCAATTTCATGAATGCGCTGTGGAACCATGCCAAGGCCCTCTATGTGCTGGGCCGACCGCTCACACCCGTTCGGGTGCGTGCTTGAGGCCGCTGTGCGTTCCTTTGCGGCATGACCGACCGACAGCCGCATCCCAACGCATCGGTGCACGACTCGTGGTACACCAAGGTATTCGCGCGGGTCTATGACCCCGTCATGGAAAAGATGGAGCAGCGGGTGCTGTCCAAGCATCGCAAGAGGCTGCTTTCCACGCTGAGTGGCAACATTCTGGAAATAGGTTCGGGCACAGGCATCAACTTTCCGCTCTATCCGAAAGGCTGCTCCGTGCTGGCCAGCGAGCCATCTGCACAGATGCTGCGTTTTGCCGAACGCAGACTGCATTCCATGGATGTGAAGGCTGAAGTGCGGGTCATTCGGGCCGGGGTGGGCAGCGCGGAATTGGAAACACAGGTCCCTGCCGGAGGATTCGATGCCATCGTTTGCACACTGGTGCTCTGCACCATTCCCGATCCTGTGGCAGCGGTGCGCAGCTTCAAGCGATGGCTCAGGCCCGGTGGACAGCTCATCGTGCTGGAACACGTGCATGCCCACAATCAGCCGCGAAGAATGCTCCATGCGTTGCTCAATCCGGCATGGAAAGTGCTTGCCGAGGGCTGTAACCTCACCCGCGAGACCCCGGACATGCTGAAGCAGGAAGGATTCGTGCCCGAGAATGAGGAACAGTTCACCAAGGTGCTGCCCTTCTATGTGGCAGTGCTCCGATCGGAAAAGCGTTGAACACCTTGAGCGACCACATGGACAGGACGATTTCCCCAACCCCATTTTCCATTTTCCATTTTCTGTTCTCCATCCTACTGCTGCTCTCGGCCCCGGCCATGGCGCAGGTAGACACGCTCGCCTACCTCCTCGGCAGATTCGATGCCACCAAACACCCCGATTTTGTTCAGGTGCCCACCTCCATGGCCTCGGTAGAGGGCATGTACCTGCGCAGGGAGACCCTGGAGGCCTTCCAGCGCATGCGCGAGGCCGCTGCCAAGGACGGGATAAGACTGGTGGTGATCTCGGCCACGCGGGGTTTCGCCCGTCAGAAGGCCATCTGGGAGGGCAAATGGAACGGGTCGAGAAAGGTGAACGGCCAAAGCCTCAACACCGCCATCCCCGACCCGGCCGCACGGGCAAGGGAGATCCTGCGCTACAGTTCCATGCCCGGCACCTCACGCCACCATTGGGGCACCGATTTTGACATCAACTCGCTGAGTCCGGCCTACTACCGCTCGGGCGAGGGGAAACGCATCTACGAATGGATGCTCAAGCATGCCTCAGACTACGGCTTCTGCCAGTCCTATACTCCGAAAAGCAGCGACCGTCCACATGGCTATGAGGAGGAGGCGTGGCACTGGAGCTACAGGCCTTTGTCCTCGCGGTTCCTCGACCTCTACCGCCAGCAGGTGCGCCCCGAGCACATCACTGGTTTCGATGGGGCCGATGCCCTGCCTTTCAGCGAGGTGCTCCGCTACGTGGAGGGCGTGGCGCCCGCCTGCAAGTGAGCGGCCGGAGAAGTTATATGCAAGACTTCCCCACTCCGTTATCGCAACATCGGCAGACTGTGTGCGCATTCTCCGGACACCCCGTCCATAAAAGTCTAAATTTGCCCGCAGACCAACCCTCCAACACCGATGAAGATAGCTCTGTCAGGATATGGCCGCATGGGCAAGGAGATCGAACAGATCGCCCTTGAACGCGGACATGAGATCATTGTCACCTTCAACGACCCGGACGATTGGACCGGAAAGGAAGAGCTGTTGGCCAAGGCCGATGTCGCCATAGAATTCTCCATGCCTCACAGCGTGGTGAGCAATATCTTCAAGTGTTTTGACGAAGGGGTGCCGGTGGTAGTGGGCACCACAGGCTGGTCGGGTCAGCTGGACCACGTGCGCGAGGTGTGCCATGAGCACCGTCAGCGCCTGTTCTATGCCAGCAACTTCAGCATCGGGGTCAATCTTTTCTTCGAGGTGAACAAGCAGTTGGCCGCCCTGATGAACGACCATCTCGAATATGGCATCCGTGTGGAGGAGACCCATCATAAAAGCAAGATCGATGCGCCCAGCGGCACCGCCATCCATCTGGCCATGGACATCCTCGACAAGATCGACCGCAAGGACAAATGGGTGAATCAGGAAGCCACGAAGGACTGGGAGTTGGAGGTCATCTCGCACCGGGACGATGCCAGCCCCGGCACGCACGTGGTCACCTACGATTCTGACATTGACACCATCGAGCTGCGTCACACCGCCAAAAGCCGAAAGGGTTTCGCCCTCGGTGCCGTGATCGCGGCCGAATGGCTCCACAAGCGTGGACCGGGCATCTACACCATGGCCGATATCATAAGGGACGTTAAATTCGATGGCTTCGTGAAATAAACGGGGTATTTCCGGGTTAATGCCCCACAACTTTGCGGTCGGCCGTAAACCATTGCGAACCCGACCGGCCTAATACACATCTGCATGAATCTGAAATTCTGGGAGAAGAGCAAGAAACCCGCAGTGAAGAAGGGATTCTTCCGCGAGTGGTTCGATGCCATCATCTTCGCTGTGGTGGCCGCTACCATCATCCGCCTGTTCCTCATCGAGGCCTACACCATCCCGACCTCGTCCATGGAGAAGTCGCTGCTCATCGGTGACTTCCTCTTCGTGAGCAAGGTGAGCTACGGCCCGCGCCTTCCCAACACCCCGATCGCCTTCCCGTTCGCCCACCATACCATGCCCATCACCGGTGGCAAGAGCTATTCTGAGGCCGTGCAACTTCCCTATTACCGTCTTCCCGGATTCGGCAGCATCAAGAACAATGATGTGGTGGTGTTCAACTATCCGATGGAGGATTTCCGTCCTGTGGACAAGCGCGAGAACTACATCAAGCGCTGCGTGGGCATTCCGGGCGACACCCTTGAAGTGCGCCAACGGGTGCTTTTTATCAACGGCCAACAGGCCGAGATGCCGCCCAAGATGCAGTTCGGCTACAACGTGAAGACTGATGGCAGCGGGTTCAACCCCAAGGTGCTGCGCAAACTTGACATCACCGAGGGCGGCCGTGTCTCCAACGATGGCGACTTCTCCCTCACCATGACGCAGGAGGCCGCGGAGAGCGTGAGCAAGTTCAACAACGTGAAAGAGCTGGAACCCGCCATGGCGCGTAAGGGCGATTATGCGGAATACATCTTCCCGAACTCCGACCTCACCCTGCAAAGCAACAAGGGCAAGAAGTTCTTCTGGAACGTGGACAACTTCGGCCCCATCTGGATTCCGAAGAAAGGAGCCACCATCACCCTCACCCCCGAGAATCTGCCCGTCTACGAACGGGCCATCACGCTCTATGAGGGCAATGAACTGCGCATGGAGGAAGGCAAGGTGTTCATCAACGGTGTGGAGACCACGGAATACACCTTCCAGATGGACTACTACTTCATGATGGGTGATAACCGCCACAACTCGGCCGACAGCCGCTTCTGGGGTTTCGTTCCCGAGGATCACATCGTGGGCAAGGCCGTGTTCATCTGGCTCTCCTTGGACAATGCCGCCACTTCCTTCTCTGAGAAAATAAGGTGGAGCCGGTTGTTCAACATCATCCGCTGAGCTCAGGCCATCGTCCAATAGGACGCTTTGCATCTTTTGGCGTTGATTTACTGCCTGGGGCAGCACACTTTCGCGAACTTCGCGTTAACTGGTGAAATAAGAAGAACATGAGATGGAATAGCGCAATAGTGTGGTTGGCGTTCTTGGCCATGTCCCAAGGGGCATTCGGACAGAGGGTCATTTCAGAGGAGCACAAGCTGAAATTCGATGATGTGCTCTCATTGGTGCAGGACAAGTATGTGGAGAAGCCCGACTTCGACAAGCTCATCGACAAGGCGATTGTGGGTCTGGTGGCCGAGCTCGACCCGCACTCCGAATACATGACCGCGGACGAGTACAAGCGGATGAACGAACCCCTGCAAGGCAACTTTGAGGGTATCGGGGTGCAGTTCAACATCCTCAAGGACACCATCACGGTGGTCTCGCCCATCTCCGGTGGGCCGTCTGAGAAACTGGGCATCCGCTCTGGCGACCGCATCGTGGAGATCGAGGACACCGTAGTGGCCGGCATCGGCATCAAGAATGACGATGTGATCAAGAAGCTGCGCGGTGACAAAGGCACCAAGGTGCGCGTGAAAATCCTGCGCAGAGGCGTGAATGAGCCCATCGCCTACACCATCGTCAGGGACAAGATCCCCATCTTCAGTGTGGATGCGGGCTACATGCTGAACCCCGAGACCGGCTACATCAAGATCAACCGTTTTGCTCAGAGCACCATGGACGAGTTCTATACCTCCATGAGCAAACTGGAGCCCAAGGGCATGAAGAACCTGGTGCTTGACCTGCGTGGCAACTCGGGCGGCTACCTCAACACGGCCATTGAGCTGGCAGACGAGTTCCTCGACAACAATGCGCTCATCGTCTACACCGAAGGGGCCACCAGCGAACGCAAGGACAACAACGCCACCTCACGCGGCCGCTTTCAGAAAGGCAAGCTTGTGGTACTGATAGACGAGGGGTCGGCATCGGCCAGCGAGATCGTGGCAGGTGCTGTGCAGGACCACGACCGCGGACTGATCATCGGTCGCAGGTCGTTCGGCAAGGGACTCGTGCAGCGTCCGTTCCGCCTGCGCGATGGCAGCACCCTGAAACTCACCACCGCCCGCTATCACACACCTTCCGGAAGATGCATCCAACGCCCCTATGAGGCCGGACAGGAGGAATACCGCAAAGAGAACATGAGGCGCGAGGAACACGGGGAGCTCTTCACCGCGGACAGTATCCGGTTCAACGAGAGTGAGAAATACTTCACGGCCAACAAACGGGTGGTCTATGGCGGAGGTGGCATCATGCCCGATGTGTTCATCCCCGTAGATACCACAGAGAACTCCACCTATCTGCGCGACCTGCTCACCAAAGGCGTCTTCTACAGTTATGTGAACGAGTATGTGGACGCCAAACGCGACAGCCTCATGGCCTCCTACCCCAACTATGAGGCGTTTGACAAGGGCTTCACGGTGGAAGGCCCATTCTTTGACGGATTCCTGGCCTACAGCGAAAAGGAAGGCGTGAAGACCGATCAGGAGGGACTCGCCACATCAGGAAATGTGATCCGTCTGCGCCTGCGTGCACTCACTGCACGCGGACTATGGGGCACCGAGGAGTTCTTCCGTGTGTTCAACGATGAGGACACCGCTGTGAAGGCCGCGCTGGAAGCCATCCAGGACAAGACCTTCAAGAAGTTGAAGCTCGCATACAACTGACAGTGATACGAATATGAAGGCACTGAAGATCATCCTTGTGGTGGGGGCCGTCTTCGCCATGATGGTGGTGTCGGCCTTTCTGCTGGTGAATGAGTCCGAACCCGAGGGTAAGACGGGCCCACAGGCGGACAGGCTTGCGGAGCGGATGTTGGAGGCAATGGACGTGGCCGCATGGGACACCACGCGCTATGTGCAATGGACCTTCGTGAACAACAACAGGTATCTGTGGGACAAGGTGACGAACAAGGTGGTCGTGGCCTCAGGGAGCGACAGCGTCATTCTCGATGCCAACACGGTCACCGGGCGAGCTTTCGGAAGCAACGGAGCACCCTTGGAGGGTGCCGATCTGGAGGCGTCCGTGGCAGTGGCCTGGCGCAACTTCTGCAATGACGGTTTCTGGCTCTATGCCCCGTTCAAGGTGTTCGACCCGGGCACGGTGCGCAGCATCGTGACACTGGAGGACGGCAGCGAGGCGCTCAAAGTCACCTACATGGAGGGCGGTGTGACCCCTGGCGACAGCTATCTCTGGATACTGGATGCCGACCATCGTCCCAAGGCATGGAAGATGTGGGTGAAGATCCTGCCTGTTGGCGGGGTGGAATTCTCATGGGACGGCTGGCAGCAGATTCCTACCGGTGCATGGCTATCTACCATGCATGCCAGTCCAGTGTTCGACATCGCCATCAAGGATGTGGGGGCAGCACAGACGTTGATGGAGCTGGGTGTGGACGCTGATCCGTTCACCGATTAAGGTGACGCTCAATTCTCAGCGTACTTCCCTATAAAGGTCTCCAGCCGTTGCGGGTTGATGGAGCCATCACCGTGAATCACTCCCTCGGTGATGAGTTTCTTCACCATGATCTCCCCTCTCAGGCCATAGTAGAGTGCCCCGGTGGTCAGCTTGGTGTTGGTCGGTGTGAGATACACCGTCATGTAGTCATCTCCCTTGTACTCCCGTGTGCCGTTGTTCTTGAAAGTGATGAGCACGATCTCATCCCGACTGCCCAATTTGTACACGTGGGTCTCTGCCAAGAGCATGTCCACGGTGTAGTCGAACGACTCGACCCCGTCTATCAGCACCTTGCCCTTCTTCAGCTTCACCTCCTGAGCGGTTACGACCCACGCGCAGAGCAATAGACTGACGGTAAGCATGGCATTCCTGAGCATGTTCGTGCGCTTTGATAAGGGATGAGTGAGGGTTATGCCCTGACCTATGAACGGCCTGAGGGTCAGGCGAACTGCTTGAACACCTTGATCTTGCGTCTCAGCTCCTCCACCTCCACTTTCAGCTTGGCGATGTTCTCCTGAGCAGCCAACAGCAACGGATTGTTGCTCTTCGCCTTGGAGAAGAACGCGAGGTTGTTCTCATAGCGGAAGAGCTCGGCCTCCTTCTCTTTGAGCTTGTCCTGCACCTGGCGCATCTCCCGCTCCACCTGTCGGCTGCCCTCCTTGTCGGTGGCCAAGCGCTCCAAGCGGTCCTTCATGCGGATGTTCTGCGATTGGGTCCTGTCCATGCCCAGTTGTGCGTAAAGGCCGTCCAGCGCCTTTTTGAATGCGGCCTCCATGCGGTCGATGTCCGCCTTGGGCACATGGCCGAGGCTGTTCCAACGGTCCATGAGGGCCTTGATAGCGGTGCGCTTCGCCTCCTTGTCGCCTTCCAGTTTGATAGAGGCCAGTTCGGTGAGCATGGCCTCCTTGGCCTTGAGGTTGTCGGCCTGACGGTCGTCCAACGTGTCGAAGAAGTTCTTTTTGGCTGTGAAGAAGCCGTCACAGGCCTCTCTGAACTTGGCCCAGAGTTTCTGATCATCGCGCGGACCTGCCGGCCCGATGGTCTTCCACTTGTTCTGAAGCCTCTTGAGCTCTTCGGTGGTCTCTTTCCAGTCGGTGCTGTCCTTGAAAGACAGTGCCTTGGCCACAAGGGCCTCCTTGGCCACCTTGTTCTCCTTGAAGCCTTCGCGGGCCTGCCCCATGATGGCACGTTTGGCCTCGAAGAATTCGTTCTGGGCCTCTTTGAACTCGTTCCACACCTTGATACCGGCCTTCTTCTCCACCTGCCCGATCTGCTTCCAGAGCTCCTTTATCTCTTCGATGCGCTGCGTGGCGGCATTGAACTTGGGCAGGGAATCGCCAGAGCTCTCCACCAGCCCCTTCACCTCGTTCACCAGAGCGCGCTTGGCCTCCAGATGGGCGTTGAGTTCCTCTTTGAGGGCGCTGTAATGGTCCTGGATCTTCTTGTGCAGTTCGCGCAGGGCACCGTAGTAACGTTCGCGCAACTCAGGGTAGGCCTCCTTGTGCACAGGTCCGGTCTCTTCCCACTCCTCCTTGGCGGCATTCAGGATCAGCTCAATATCCTTGATCTTCTCCTCGCTGCGCAGTTCCTCCAGCTTCGCCACGATGGACGTGCGGATCTCCAGGTTCTTGGCAAGGTCATATTCCTTGAGCTCCTTGTTGATCTTGATGTTGTAATAGAAGCGGTCCACCTCGCTCATGTAGGCGGCACGGAGGTCGGTGAGCCGGTCGGGCGGCACACTGCCGATGGACCTCCACTTGTCCTGCAGGTCGCGGAAATGGTCGAAGCTCTTACCGATGTTCTCCTCGTTGTCGATCAAGTTCTTCAGCTCTGCGATGACCTGCTCCTTGGCTGCGAGGTTCTTCTGCTGCTCATCCTGTCTGCGCTGTACCAATTTGGACTTGGCGTCCCGGTATTTGGCATAGAGGTCCTTGAACCGCAGTTCGAGCGGACTGGCCGCTGGCTCCACTTCCTTGAGGTTCACCCCATCTGCACGGAGCTGTTCGCGTTCGGCCTCCCGTGTCTCGTTGTGAAGGCGGTAGAACAGGGCCTTCAGGTCGGTGGCCTCCTGAGTCACCTCCTCGATGGGGCGCTGCATCAGGGCTTCGAATTGGGAGATGACCTCCTCTTGGGTGATTTCCATGGTATGCTGAAAAAGGGCTACAAAGAAACGCGGATGCGGGGAATGGGCAACAGGCCCCGCGAGGGCACAAGGCATGATAACTTCGGCCGCTGCACGCATGCCATGGACCAGCGCTACCTGACCATCACCGGCCCTACCGAGGCGGAATACAAGGACCGGGGAAGCCGTTTCATCGCCTTTGCCTTTCCCGTGGCCGATGAGACGGAGGTGAAGACCCTGCTGGCCAAGCTGCGCACCGAACACCCGAAGGCACGCCACGTGTGCCATGCGCGTGTGATGGGCCCGGATGGCTCCGTGCACCACGCCAACGATGATGGTGAGCCCGGAGGCAGCGCAGGACTGCCCATCCTCAATCAGATACGCAGCAAGGGGGTCACACAGGTGCTGGTGGCCGTGGTGCGCTATTTCGGAGGGACGAAGCTGGGCGTGCCGGGCCTCATCAACGCCTACAAGCAGAGCGCCAAGGCCGCCTTGGACGCGGCAACGGTGGTGGAGAAGGAGCTGACCGTGCGATGGATGCTCCGCTTTCCGCATACAGCCATCGGAGAGGTGGAACGTGTCATCCGCCAACAGCATATCGTGGTCACAGGGCAGGCCTTCAGCACCGACTGTCTTTGGGAGGTGGAGGTTCCTTTGGTCGATGGCGAGCGGGTGCGCAGTCTGTTCTCTGCATTGCCCGAAGTGGTGGTCGCAGACCCTGCTGCCATCCACGGGCCCGCCTGACATGAAAGGCGCTGACTTCTGAAGCCCTTGTCTTTACCACAAAGTCGCAGGAAGGCTTTCACAAAGGCACACGAAGTTCCCCGCCATAGGCGGTTCGGTTCGATGCTTCGGAACTACAGTAGGACGCTGATCGGACCGGTGAAACTGATTCTCACTGATTCCCTTACCCTTGAGATCCGATTTTTTCTGTCCGATCAGTTTGATCCGTGTTCATTTCTCATCATGCGTTTGCCCTGCTGCTTGGCCCCGCCTGCCGGTGCCAACCCCGCTCAATGAGTAATTTCGCGCGAAATCCAACCCATACCCCATTCCATGAAAGAAGTAGTGATCGTGAGTGCCGTGCGCACACCCCTCGGAAGTTTCAACGGTAAACTGAGCACCGTTCCTGCCACCAGACTTGGTGCCACCGCCATCAAGGGCGCAGTGGAGAAGGCCGGCATCGACCCGATGCTGGTGCAGGAGGTGTACATGGGCTGTGTGATCCAGGCCGGTCTCGGGCAGGCACCTGCACGGCAGGCGGCCAAGTTCGCAGGGCTGGGCGACCACGTTCCCGCCACCACGGTCAACAAAGTGTGCGCCTCGGGCATGAAGGCCATCATGCTGGCCGCACAGAGCATTATGCTGGGCGATAACGACATCGTTGTGGCGGGCGGTATGGAGAACATGAGCCTTGTGCCGCACTATCTGCCCAATTCGCGCACAGGGGTGAAGTATGGCAACATCACCATGCAGGACGGTCTTTCTTTGGACGGCCTCACCGATGTGTATCATCAGTATCCGATGGGCAACGCGGCCGAGCTGTGTGCCAAGGAGTGCAACATCAGCCGCGAGGAGCAGGATGCCTATGCCATCGAGAGCTACACCCGCAGTGCCAAGGCCTGGGCTGCCGGTGCCTTCAAGAACGAGATTGTGCCTGTGGCGGTGCCGCAGCGCAGTGGCGACCCGCTGATGGTGGACACCGATGAGGAGTTCACCAACGTGAAGATGGACAAGATCGCTTCGCTGCGCCCTGCGTTCATCAAGGACGGGACGGTGACCGCTGCCAATGCCTCGACCATGAACGATGGCGCAGCGGCCGTGGTGCTCATGAGCAGGGAGAAGGCCAATGAGCTCGGACTGAAGCCCCTCGCCACCATTCTCTCCTTTGCCGATGCGGCTCAGGCCCCCGAATGGTTCACCACGGCACCCAGCAAGGCACTGCCCAAGGCTGTCGCCAAGGCGGGCATCGGGTTTGACGACATCGACCTCTTCGAGATCAACGAGGCCTTCAGCGTGGTGGCCATCGCCAATAACAGGGAGATGAAGCTCGACCCGTCCAAGGTGAATGTGAACGGTGGCGCGGTATCCCTTGGCCATCCGCTGGGATGCAGCGGTGCGCGCATCATCGTCACCCTCATCCACGCCCTGCACAACCGCAACCTCACCACAGGCGCAGCCGGCATCTGCAACGGGGGCGGTGGCGCGAGTGCGTTGGTTTTAAGGAAGGCGTAAGGGATAAGGGAAGGAATTGCAGAGATGTTTGTTGATGTCCAAATAGCAGATTGCTTCGGTCGTTCCTCCCTCGCAATGACGGGGGTCCGGAGCGTCATTGCGAGGAACGAAGCAATCTCTATCCATCATTGCCCATTGTTCATTGAAAATTGATGATTGTTGATTGATTACTGAGTGCTGCGCCAACATACCGTCCGTCATTGCTAATTAAGCCACCGCTTGTCTGCATCTAGTATTCGATGAAACTTCTAAGGTTCTGAAATAAAAACGTTGAGAATCCTCCGCCTCGTTCCTCGGCACCTCCTTTGGAAAGGAGGACGGACGTCCTTCCCCCTTGGAAAGGGGGTGCCCGAAGGGCGGGGGATTTTGCTGTACAAACAACCGAATCAGCATATTGCCCATTGATAATTGCTAATTGATAATTGACGATTTTCGATTGCTGAATGCCTGAATGCCTGACCACCTGACCACCTAATCAACTGACCCCCGTGGCTGAATACGGAATCTGCAACCTGAGCGTGATCCCTTGCAGGGAGGAGCCTTCTGACAAGAGTCAGATGGTGACGCAACTGCTGTTCGGGGAGAGCTTCCGGGTGATCGGTAAGAAGGGCAACTGGCGGCAGATCCGCAACGGACTGGACGGCTACGAGAGCTGGATAGACGTGAAGCAGTTCCTCCCCTTGGAGGAATCGGCCTTCCAGACCTTTGAGAAGCGGATGCCCGTCTGCGCCTCCGACCTGGTGCAACTGGTGAAGAACGATGCCACCGGGGCCATGACACCTATCGTGGCCGGCAGTTCATTGCCCAACTATCATCAGGGGCATATCGCGTTCGGAACCGAAGCGTACACATTCGATGGCGAGATCAATCATCTGCCTGATGCGGACGACATCCGCAGACAGCTGTTGGAGCTGGCCATGGTCTATCGCAACGCGCCCTATCTCTGGGGCGGACGCTCGCCCTTCGGCATCGACTGTTCGGGCCTCACACAGGTGCTCTACAAGATGGTGGGCATCGCCATCAGGCGTGATGCCTATCAGCAGGCCGAGCAGGGCCACACGCTCAGTTTCGTGGAGGAATCGGACATCGGTGACCTCGCCTTCTTCGACAATGACGAGGGCCACATCATCCATGTGGGCATGATGCTGGGGGGCAACTCCATCCTCCATGCCTCGGGCAAGGTGCGGGTCGATAAGCTCGACCATCAGGGCATCTTCAACGTGGACACGGGCCGCTATTCCCACAAGCTGCGGCTCATCCGGAGGATCATCGATTGAGGACTGACGATGGTCCATGGTCCATGGCTTTCAGCCCTTAGCTGTTCGCACGTCACTGCGAGGCACGAGGCAGTCGCTGTTCACCTTTCGCTGCGGAACAGGTCACAGCCCTCCGAGTAGGGTCAGCAGATCGGTCTCTGATATCTCCTGCATGGTCACCTGCACCACGTGGTCGGGGGTCACGGTGAACTCCTCGTAGTAGTGGTACATGGCCCCTGATTCGCCCATTGCGAAGCAGATGGTCTTGACCGATGCACCGATAGGCACACTGCCCGATACCGTGCCGTAGACCTGCATCAGCGAATGGATGTCATCGAAATACAGGAACTTGACCACATTGTCCAGATTGTCGTCCTCAGAGGTGAAGGTCACGGTGGTGAGCGAATCGGGACTCACCCCGTAGAAGTAGTCGCAGTTGATCCACCCCATCTGCCCTACCAGTGCCCCGTAGAACAGGCTGTCCAGATAGTTCACCGGGAACATGCTTGTATCCACCAGCTGCTCCCAGTCCACGATATCGCCCGTCTCCACCCCTCCGAACAAGCCCATCTCCGGGTCGATGCTGTCGGTGGGGAACCATGCCTGGTAGTAGCGGCCGGGGCGCAGCACCAGTTCCACCTCGTCCTTGAAGGCGCGCACCCGTATCTCGCCCCCGGTAACGAGCAGGTTGCCCTGCGCCACGGTGGGCATCTCGTAGAGGATCATGTCCTTGGGCGTGTAGAGTTCCACCAGCTTGATGATGATGGGATAGGACACCGCCCCGCCATCGGGGAACATGAAGATGGAGCTGTCGCCCCACAGATGCGTGCCCTGATTGCCGATGATGGGACCTCCCTGCCCACCGGTGTCGATAACGAACACCTGCTCCTCGGGCCGGTTGTCCATCATGAACTGGTCGGGAGAGGTGTACTGGTTGGCATCCACACGCTGCTCAGAGCAGTTGCTCAGACCGATGACCATGGACATCAGGCCCATGAGGAGTGCGAGTGGGCGGAAAGGACGGTTGTTCATGTCGATGGGATGAGGTTTCACTGATAGGCGGGGCAATCGTAACGGTTGCGAGGTGTGAAGTTAGGAAAATACAGCAGCCCCACATGGAGGCTGCCCTCCAGATAGAAGGGGTTGTAGCGGTATTCTATGAACGGTCGGAGCTGCTTGTCGAGGAACACCAGCCCACCGCCCACCTCGGCTATGAAGTTGAGCGGCTTGGCCAGCTTGTAGTTCGACTCCGTGTGGTTGAACCAGTAGTTGACGCTGCCCCCGGCAAGGATGTATCCCCTCACGATGCGATGGTAGAACGGGGCGTAGTGCAGGTCGATGCCGCCATACACCTCGTGCACCTGATTGGGCGAAGGATAATAGGTGCCCAGCACCAGCACCGAGAGGCTCCGCAGCACGTAGGTCTCCACCCGCAGCCCGGCCCCGAATCCCTTTGTCTGAAAGTTGTAGGCCCCGGAAGCCCCCACGCCCACCTGCACCTGTGCCATGGCCCCCTGTCCCACCAGCAGCAGCGTGAGGGTCAGCAGGCAAGGACGGATGTGTCTAAGTGCGATAGAGGCGGACATGGTCGCGTTTCCGAGCGGTGAAGATAACCGCCTCGGGCAGATCGGTTTATCACTACTGTGAAAAGCAGTGAGCTGTCCGCATTGGGCGGACCGATCTCAGATGTCAGGTCTCTGATTCCCTATGGATGAGCGAACCGCGCCTGACACCTGACCGTCCTATCCCCCGCTCAGCGCCTGAGCAGCGCCTTTGCCACCACTGGCCTCCCAGGGCAGGCCGGTATGGATGTCGTCAAACAGGTACTCGTCCATGTATCGGCCTTCGCGGTCAAAACCGTTCTCCAGGGCCAGACCGATGAGCACGCGGCTCCTGTTGGGGCCGGTGTGAAGAATGTTGGCGATGTCCTTCAGATGCGTCTTCACCGTGCCCTCCGAACAGTCAAGATAGCCCGCTATCTGCCGTTGGGTCAGTCCGTGGAGGTTGAGCGAAAGCACCTGCATCTGGCGCAGCGTAAGGCGCTGGCCCTTGAAATCATAGTGGGTTTTGGGCATGGCATAAGGGGTTGAATAGGATGACACATCGGCTATGGGCTACGTAAATCGTGACACTAAACTAATAGTTTCTTAACAAATGGAAGGATGGTGACCAAACAGACCATAGTCCATAGACCACAGACCATAGACTATCGTCCCTCATCACTTGTCACTCATCGCTCGTCACTCAACTAAAAAAAATCCCCCGCCCTTCGGGCACCCCCTTTAAAAGGGAGAAGGCGCACATGCCCGTCCCTCATCGCTCATCACTCATCGCTCATCACTCATCAATCATTAATCGAAATACGTGTTTCCCTTACCCCTTTCGGCATACCCCTTTCGGCATACTCCAAAAGGCATACACCTAAGTTGTTCTTTATCATGTGATTATACCTATATATGTTTGCACCCGTCAGCGCTGACCAACGTTCTTTGACATCCGGGCAAACTTCCTTTCAAAAAGGTGCTGCAACCACGCGATCGGCCCGTGCATCCACGCAGAACGCCCGTGCATCCATGCGATCGGTTTTTGCATCCATGCGATCAGGTCTTACATCCATGCGGTCAGGTCTTGCATCCACGCAATCGGCCCGTGCATCCACACGATCGGCTCTTGCATCCATGCAGAACGCTCTTGCATCCATGCGATCGGCCCGTGCATCCAGGCGATCGGCCCGTGCATCCATGCGATCACCTCTTGCATCCACGCGATCAGGTCTTGCATCCACGCGATCACTTCTTGCATCCATGCGATACCTCCGCGCAAGCATGCGGCACCCTGTCAACATCACATCATCCTTCATTCACCCATAAACACACGGAAATCATGGCAAAATCACGCAGCAGTTTCGCTTACCATCGCTTGAAGCTCGACCTCATCGATGTGTTCGCCATCGGAGTACGCGATGGCATCTTCAACAATCCGGTCACGTTCTCCGCACCGCCCGTCAATCAGACCGCCTTCCAAGCACTCATAGATGCCTACGTGAATACCCGCGGGGCCTACAAGATGGGCGGCAAGGCCCAGAAGCCTGCCTTCGAACAGGCCAAGATCAACCTGATGAAAGCCCTCGACAGCACGGCCGAGTATGTGGACGGGGTGGCCAACGGCAATGAGCTGCTCATCATCCTGGCCGGCTTCACGCCCACCAAGAGCAACCAAAGCACGGTGCAGCCCCCTGTGCAGCCCACAGGCGTGCGCCTCACGCGGTCCAACACGGGCGAGCTGCTCAGCGAGTGCGACAACCAGACCGTGGTGGACACCTACCTCGCTTTTCTCACGCCCAATGCGCCCATCCCGCTCAACATCAGCATCTCGGGCACAGGGCAGCTGGTGGTCACCTCGGGCATGCAGGGCCCGCAGGGGGCCCAGGGCAGCAATGCCTCCGCGCAGGTCGATTTCATCATCGACCTCAATAAGAACCGCAAGAAGAAGTTCATGGGCCTCACCCCCGGCACCACCTACTTCATCACCTATGTGGCCATCAACGCGCAGGGCGTCAGTCCCTTCAGCGCTTCGGCCAGTTGCATGTGTGCTTGAGGCTTTTTATTTTTACCACCCTCGGAATTGAGGGGTTGATTCCGTGGCATGGTTCCCCCCGTCCTATGCGCCTCGTGGCGCGCAGGGCGGGGGATTTTTTTTGGGCCAGTGGCGAGTGATGAGCGATGAGCGATGAGGCACGGGCGTGCACGCCTTCCCCCTTTTAAGGGGTGCCGAGAAACGAGGCGGGGGATTCTTTTTGACGAGTGACGAGCGATGAGTGACCAGTGCTGAGGCACGGGCGTGCACGCCTTCCCCCTTTTAGGGGGGTGCCCGAAGGGCGGGGGATTCTTTTTGACGAGTGACGAGCGATTTCAGAAATGAGAAATCGGAAATGAGAAATCAGAAACTAGCTGGAACAAAGCGACATCCCGAACTTGCTTGGGAACCACAGACGCCCGTCATGGCACGGGACGCCCTTCCCCCTTTT
>CAZATP010000054.1:0-18740 GCA_964488095.1 uncultured Chryseobacterium sp. | reverse complement strand
GGTGGGCCGATGAGCACAAAGCCCACGTCCGACACATAGGTGTGTGTGGCATTGAAGCAAACGGTCACGGTAGTGTTGGCATCCACGATGAAGGGGGCCGATCCGGGCGGAACAGGGTCCCAATAGGTGAAGCCCGTGGCACTGATGGTGCCATTCAGGTCGAACGGTTCGCAACCGGGATGCGTGGCGTTGGGCACCATGTCGATATCCACCTCCAGTTCGCTCACATAGACCCATGCGATGAACGATTGTGAAACACCCGCATTGTTGGTGATGGTCACCTTGTAGCCTCCCGAGGCAAGGTTGTTCACGGTGGAGGTCGCGACCCCGTTCTGCGTGCTGAAAGTGGGGTAAGTGTGGGTGACATCGTCATACAGACCCCACTGAAAATTGAATCCGGGGCCTGGAATGGTC
Source organism: uncultured Chryseobacterium sp. (assembly GCA_964488095.1). Lineage (GTDB taxonomy): Bacteria > Bacteroidota > Bacteroidia > UBA10329 > UBA10329 > UBA10329. Next base: position 18,326 of record CAZATP010000054.1, on the reverse strand, counting down.
GGTGTGGCCGTGAGGCTGCCGGTGATCGCATTCCCGTTGATGTCGGGTGAGCAGAACACATGAATCACGTCATTCGGCTGCCCATTTGTATACTGAGTAGGCTGTGAAGAGCTGGCCGTTGGCGAACTGATCTGCCCAAAGACGAGGTTCGGTAGTAGAATGGCTGACCAAGCCGTCAGGAAACGGAGCGTCAACAGGGCGGTCAGACGGAATCTACAATCGGTGATCACCCCTTGTTCCTGTAAAGTGAGAAGGAGCCCTTGATGACCTTCGGCTCGAAGTTGTTGAACTTCTTCAGGGTGAAAATGTAGATGTACACTCCGTCCTTAACGGGCTCAAGGCTGCTGGGGTGGCGTCCGTTCCATCCTTTTTCAGGATTGTCGGTCTGCCAGATCAATGATCCCCAACGGTCATAGATTTTCAGGTTGTAGGTCTCATAGTCGAAGTTCTCGCCCATCGGTTTGAACTCGTCATTGATGCCATCACCGTCCGGGGTGAAGCTGTTGGGAACATAGAACGTGAAAAGCGGCTCCACGAAAATGTAGCTGAAGGTCGTGTCGGCACAACCGTAAATGGGGTCGTTGTAGGCGATCAGCATGACAAGATAGTTGCCCGGGGCATCATAGACGTGCGTCCCATGGCGCTGACTGCTCACACTGCCATCACCGAAGTGCCATTGATAGGTCTCTGCGGCCGTGGACTCGTTCAGGAACTCCACCTCCGGGTCTATCATGTCCTCAGGTTTCGAGATGGTGCTGAACGAGGCGCTGGGCGGCACGATCAGGGGCACATTCACGGTTCCTTCCTTGGTGCACCCGTTGTCATCCACGATGGTAACGGAATACTCGCCATGGGTCAGTTGGGAAATGAGGTTCGTGTTGGCAATGTCGTCCACTTCATAGTCGGCCGAGTCGGGAATCGAATTCCACACGTAGGTGAATGGCGGGGTTCCACCGAGGGTTGTGGTGCGAATGGCCCCGTCATGGCGCATGCAAGTATCCGCGCCCACAGTGAACTGCATCATGATGGGCAGTGGCTGAATGACCACGATGGTCGTGTCCAAGGTGCAGCCCTTCGCATCCGTGACCGTGACCCGGTACGGCCCGGGTCCCAGGTTCTCGATCGTGTTGGTGGTCTGCTGGAACTGGTCGCTCCACACAAGGTTGTAGGGCGTGGTGCCGCCTGTGGCCGTGGCCGTTGCGGTACCGTTGTTGTCGCCCGTGCAGAGGATGTCGGTGTGCGATGCTGACAATTCCAGCACTGTCGGCTCTGTGATGGTCACTGTCAGGCTGGTCTCGCAGCCCACAGCATCCGTAACGGTGGCCGAGTAGGTTCCTGCGATTAGGCCTTCAAATGTGACGGCCGTGTTCACGTTCGACTGCACAGCAACAGTCTGACCGGCAGCATCCTCAAGCGCTATGCTTACTGGGAAATTGCTGCCCACAGGGTCTACCGTGATGGTTCCTGTGGCAAGACCGAAGCAGGTGACATCCTGCTTGCTGGTCGTGATGTTCACATTGCCCAAGGTGACCAGGATGGAGTCTTTCACCGTGATGGCGGAGCAGGCCGATTGAAAGGTGCAGTAGTACCACGTAGGTGCACTCGGTGTAACAGTGATGCTGTTGGTCGAACCGAGTATGTTGCCCGCACCGTCCGTCCATTGGATGTTCTCCGTACCCACCGGAATGGGGTTGAAGGGGATGGTCTGATCGATGGTGTAGCTTCCGGCCCCGTTGGGCGTGAACCGCACTGCATCGTTGGTGGCCTGCCATTGGGTCGGATAATTCCTTCCAGGAACGATCACCGATTGCGTGCCATTGATATTCTCCAGCCCGTGAATGGCGGCACCACCGTTCCAAGAGGTGCAAAGAGGTTTGTTGGTGATGTAGGTGTCAATGATGTTGCCCTGTTCGTAAAGCACCACCTGCATGGAAAAACTAAGATCTGTGCAGCTGAACATGGCAATGTCCACGAAGTCCACCACAAAGGTCCCGTCACCGCAATCGGCAGCGTTCGTGCCTCCGGAACCGGCACCAGGATTGGTGTCCTGCCATGGGAACATGATGGCGTTATCAGGAGGGGCAGCAGGTGTAGGACTGGCAGAAGTGATGTTCCAAGGCGAGAATGCATTTGCCGCTGCAAGATTGAAAGTGATGTATCCGTTGGTAGAAACTAAGCATTGATTGTAGGTGTTGCCGAAGAAATCGAAATCAAATCCTATGTCGATTACGGCTCCATGCATATCATCCTGATTAAAGGCCAGATCTGTAAACACAGGGTCTGTGCCCACACCTGATGTGATGGCCGTCAGCGTGATGGGAAAACCATTGCACACCGAGGTGTCCGGTGGTCCGACATCTACGGACTGTGCCTGTGCAGCATTGCATAGTGCTATGAGCATCACCAACGACAAGGCGAGGAATCGCATCATCAAGGTCGGCCCGGGCAAGCTTTGGTTGTTTTTCATTACGCTACGGAACTGGGTATTTCCGATCTGTTAAGCCATTATGGCTGAAGTGTTATCTCTCCTCTGAACACAGGGTCGTTCACTACGCTGTTGTTCAGTACCACCGTCCAAATGTAAGGACCGGCAGGCAGCAGATCCCCGATGTTGTTCTCCCTTCCGTTCCAAGGCGAATCGAGGCTTGTGGTCCTGTGAACCTCGCGCCCGTTCATGTCGCGGATTACCATTTCGAACGTGCAGTCCATCACCTCAAGGGCCTTGGGCAGGAAGTCATCGTTCTTCCCATCACCGTTGGGCGTGAAGGTGTTCACAGCGAAGAGACGGAAGTCATCGTTCACCTGCTCAGACTTTTTGGCCGTTGCGGTGCATCCTTGGGCGTTGGTGACCATGAGCTCTGCCACAGCATCGCCTTTTCTGCGGAACAGTTGGCGGGTCTCACTGCCATCGGCCATTCTGCCGTCCGAGAACGCCCATCGGCACACCTCACCAGTCTGCACCGTGGCGCTCAGAACATAGAGCGGAATGCCGGCATACGGCCTTTCCATCTCGAACTCGGCCTTCGGCACAGGTCTCACCTCTATGCTGGCCTGCCGCTCCCAGGTCTGCCCATCGCGCTTGGCCACAAGGGTCACCTCATAGTTGCCCGGAACGTCAAATAGTCTTGAGGCCTCTGAGCGCGAGCGTTGCTCCCCATCGCTGAAATGCCATTCGAATTCCAGCCCTCCCGTTCCCGTGACAGCCATCAGGCGCACTTCTTCACCTGCACAGACAGAGCTGCGGCTCATCTTCAGTTGCAGGTTCAGGTCAAGGGGTTTTTTCGATTGGTCGGGTCTTTCCTTTGGCTCTTGGGCGTTTGTTCTTGTATTGTCCTGTAGCTCGCTTGCGCTGGCGGATGTGATACGTCTTTCCTCATCGACTGCGGAGGCTGCAACAACTTCGGAATCGTTCTTCCCGGGTTCAGCAGGGCGCTGCGGAGGCATGGTCAAAGTGTTCTGGTCGTGGTCAGAATCCGGTTTTTCGGACGATACGATTCCAATTGCCTGATCGGTTCCGGCCGCATCGGTCTGTAACAGGGCCTCCTTGGTTTCAGGATCATGCACCGCAGCAGTATCATGGTCTGACGGCCACAGCAGAAATGCGCTCACGGCAATGCCCCCTATGAGGGCGACAGCGCCAAGGCCTTTGACCAGATAGGAGCCTTTGGTCGGTGCCGGTCTAGGCATTTGCGACTCGAAACGCGCCCAAGCATTCGGGTCATAGGGCATCTCAAAGCCTTCCAGGCTCTTGCGCACCAGACTGTCAAAGCTGTTGTCGGGGTTGATGTCTCTCACTGTAGATGCTTGAATTGTTTGGCGAGGATCTTCTTCATGTTCACCCTCGCTTTGCTGAGATTCGACTTGGATGTGCCCACGTTTATGCCCAGTTTGTCTGCAATGTCCTGATGCGACATGTTCTCCATCACATAGAGGTTGAACACCATCTGATAGGCGGGGGTGAGCTGTTGCATGGCGGCCATAACGTCCTCGGGCCGTATCTCTTGGAGTTGTTCCTCAAAGAATGCGTGCTCATCGGTGTCGTCCGCAAGATTGATGAGCTGCAGATCACTGTCGGGCAGAATGTGATCATGCTTCTTTCTGCGGAACGAATCGATGGCGTTGTTCACGAAGATCCTGCGCACCCATCCTTCGAACGAGCCATCGTGCTTGTATTTACCGAGGTTGTCGAACACCTTGATGAAACCCTCCTGCACAAGGTCTTGTGCCTGGTCCACGTTCTTGGTGTATCTCATGCAGATGGCCAACATCTTTCCGTAGAAGATCTCATACATGCGCTGCTGACTTCTGCGGTCTTTCCGCAGACAACCGGCTATCAGCTCTTCATGGTTGTCCTCTTTGGCCTGCACGCTTGTTGTTGACGTTATGGGAATGCCCGGGTTGCCGCAGAGGACATGCGGGCATCAAAATTTCCTGATGCGATTTTAATGCATAACTGGTGAATGTGAAGGATGGTTGTCCAGCGGGAGGCCTTCATCTTCGCACTTGACAGCTGTCTCGAACCGTTAGTATTTCAAGAAAATGACAGATGGAAAGTAGATTAATTTCAAACCATAAACTGTCAAGATGAAAAAGAGTCGACTCACAGCTCACCAGGCGGAATCACAACCGTACATGTGACTTTGTTCTACCCGATGAACGCTAAGTGACCAGACAACCACAACTAAGGAAAGAAGCATGATCGCGCTACCACGATTGGGGAGTGTTTTACCTTACTTACCGTGTCAGATTCACATGCCCCACAAACTGTTTCTCCTCGCCTTCCCATGTCCTCAGTGTGATGATGTAGGAATACACACCGAGCTGCGACTGCATTCCCTTGTAGGTGCCATCCCAGCCCATGTCACCTTCGCCCTCGAATATCTGCTCGCCCCAGCGGTTGAAAATGAATAGGCGGTGGTCGGTATAACCCTCTCCCAACCCTCGGAACACATCGTTGCGACCGTTGCTGTTGGGTGTAAAGGTGTTGGGGATGTAGAACGTGAATGCCGGGCTGACCGTCACTTTGCCCATCGCGATGTCAGTGCAACCATACTCGGTGGTCACAAGCAGGGTGATGTTATATGTCCCCGTGTCGCGGTAGGTGTATAAGAAATCGATATCAGCAGTGCGTTGGCCGTCACCGAGCTGCCAGTCGTGTGTGGTCACGTTATCCGATGAAAGATCGGTGAGAGCAACGGTGGGGTTCACCATGTCCACTTTGTCGGGCGTCACGGTAAAGGCAGCCTCGGGCAACGGGAACACCACCACCTGAGAAAAGGCCGTGTCGGGTGAGGAACAGCCCTGAGCCGAGGTCACATGGAGGCTCACTTGCAGCGTGTCGGGCGTGATGCCGTCCGCACCGTTGTAGGCGAAAGTCCTCACGGGCGACTGTTCCGTGGCTGAAATATCCTCACCCAATGTCCAGTCCCATTGGTTCACAGCGTAGGGAGGTGCAATGGTGCTCGCATCCCAGAACACCACCTCCAGCGGCTCGCAGCCTGCTGCCGGAAGAACGCTGAAGGCAGGCTGCGGCAGGGCGAAAACCTCCACCTGTACTGTGGCCGCATCGCTGCACCCGTTATTGGTCAATACCGTGAGCGTTACTGTCTGCATCCCTTGCGTGCTGTAAACGTGGGAGGCCTCCGGTGATGCGTAAGCAGTTCCGTCACCCATCTCCCAGCTATGCTGTACAATCACATCTCCCCACTGCTGCTGTACCGCTGATGTCTGGGAGAAGAACGCAGTGTCAGTGAAACAGTGGTCATCAGGAGTGACGATGACGGCCTCGGGCAGCGGATGCACCATCGCGACAGTGATGAACGTATCTGCCTTGCAGCCCGCCATGTTGGTCACAGTAAGCAGCGCGTCCTGCGGCCCCGGCTGTGCGAAAAGCACCTGCGGGCTCTGCTGGGCGGAGGTCTGCCCGTCACCGAACACCCATCCCCATTGGGTGAGCGGGTAGGCCGCATCGAAGGTCGAAAGGTCGGTGAACTGGACAATGGCCCCCAGACAAACGCTGTCGGCAGTGAAATCGGCCGTGGGCAGCGGATGGATGACCACCGTTGATGCGGTGGAATCTATGCAGCCGTTGTTGCTCCATACGGTGAGCGTGATGTCGTAAATCCCTGCTGACAGATAGGTCTGGGACGGTGGCTGCTGAAGGTCCGAAGTCTCCCCGTTCCCGAAGCTCCACTGCCATGCCGCGACTTGCCCACTGCTAACCGTTGACGCATCACTCAAGGCAAGCGGCTCGTCAAGGCAGGTGTTCGTGACCGCTATGTCCGCCACTGGCGATGGGTAGTGGGAGAGGACGGTGATGAGCAGGCTGTCGCAGCCCTCGGGGGTCACCAGCGTGTCGTTGTACGTCCCGGGCACCGACTTCCAGTAACCGCCCGTGAACACCGAATCTTCAGGACATATTGTCTCCTGCAGCGTATGCGTGATGATGGGTTCGATAACGAGCTGGGTTATGATGACGCTGTCACAGCCCAGCACGGTGGCAAGGGTATCGTAATAAAGGCCCGCCATGTTCTGTGCCGCACCCTGCGCGAAATAGCTCTGGCCAAAGCAGATGGACACAGGAATGGTGATAACGGGCGAGGGGTTGACCGTGAGCACGGTGGTAATAGTGCTGTCGCAACCGTGAACGGTCTGGAATGTCTCGGGGTAGCTCCCTGCCAGTGTCACAAGAGTGCCACTTGGCAAAGTGTGCGTCTCTCCATCGCAGATGACAGCATCCACCATGATGTCATATACAGGAAGAATAGTCACTGTGGTTGTGATGACGCTGTCGCAGCCATTCACAGTCTGCACGGTATCTATATAATTGCCTGCCGTACCTGTGACAACACCGCTCGGCAGCGTGAGCGTTTCCCCCTCGCATATCTCCACAGTAGCTGAGGACTGCTCTGCAGTGAAAAGCTCGATGAGCACAGCTGTGCCCGCATCCTCGCAGCCATAGTTATCCGTGACAGAATAGGCGTAACTCCCTTGGCCGAGGTTGTACACCGAAAGGTCTGAGGAGGATATGGGCGCGTCCCACGAGACATTGTAGGGAGGCAGTCCACCTGTTACGTTCAACTCAGCACTGCCATCTGTAGCACCGGGGCAGCCGGGATGCATCACCTGCACTACGACCGTCATGGACGGCAAGGTGATCGATATGGCATCGAGGAAATTGCCTACGGCCGGGTTACCGCCCGCTGCCGACACCGAGTTGAAGCGTAGGCTGTAGTTCACCTGCGGGATGGCGGGGAAGGTGTAGCTGACAGTGTAGTACTGCCAGGCGGTGTTGCCTGTGGAGAAGGTGCCAAGGTCTGTATAAGGCCCACCGGGCGGCCCGATGCTCACATTTAGCACGTCCACGCCCGACCTACCGCGATGAGCAAAGGCTACATCCACTGTGCTACCCGGAATGGCCACAAAATCCTGAAAGATTGTACTCACCATGTTGGCATTCAGCTCAATGAACTGATTGCCCGAATAGGCCGGCACACCACTGAATCCTGAACCCCAGACCTCTATTCTTTGATCACTGGCTGTGGTACTCCAACAGGGTATGGCACTTTGGTTGACTATTGTGAAATTGCCGGGGGCAATCACCTGTGTGTCCTCAAAATCGGTGTTGCAAATGAGATCGCAGCCGATGTCGGGCGTGCAGTCAATGGCTGTGACGATGGTCGTCACGGTGCTGTCGCATCCCTGTGCGGAGACGAGCATGCTCTGATAGGTGCCTCCTTGGGTCACCACCAAGCCATCAGGCAGGGTGTAAGGGACGCCCTCGCAGATGTTGATAGACTGCTGCGAGGTGGGGGTGGTCAGCACGGTCACCATGACATCGTCCGTTGCCATGCAGCCGTTGGCATCTGTTCCAGTTACGGTGAAAGTAGTGGTATTGCCCGCTGTGAAAGTGGGGGCGGCAGTACTGGCATCGTCCAGCCCTATGGCGGGCGACCACTGGTAGGTCTGCGCGCCTGTGGCACTGAGCTGTACCGTCCCGACCGGACAGACGGAGGCATCGGCCCCCGCGCTAACCAAAGGCAGTGGCAGAATGGTGACCACCGTATCCCAGGATGCAGTACAGCCTATGGCATCGGTCACTGTGAGGGTGTATGTCCCGTTGTTGGCGGCCGTGGCGTTGGGAATACTTGCATTCTGCCCGGTGGCATTGAAGCCGTCCGGCCCGGCCCACGAGAAAGTGACAGGGTCGGGCGATGCCCAGACCCCAGACAGCGTTAGGGTTTCGCCCGGGCATGGGGTGTTGAAGTTGAAGGAGGGAGTGTCGATAGGAGACCACGGGGTGGTACTTTCGTTGAGGGTGAGGCCTGTGAGAGTTATACCGGTTTGTCCATTTTGAGAGCCAATGCCATGCACCCCCCTGACCCCTCCGCTCACATTAGGAGTCACTGCTCCAGATAGGGGCGACACAGACCAAACCGCACCCCCACCTCCTCCGCCTGACGCCCCTTGCTGATAGCAGGTGGTGATGGCCCCGTTACCTCCATTAGCCAAGACGGATAATGGGCCCGAAACGGTGCTCACACAAAGCAAAACCGAGCCCCCGGCACCGCCTCCCCCGGCACCGTCACACCCAGCATTAACCGCATGGGGAGCGCTTGCGTCAATGAGCCTACTGTTTCCATTCAGCGCGTTGGCACGAACTATCACAATGCCGCCCCCAGAGGTGCCGGGTGTAGCTTGTTGTTGATTCTGTTGACCACCGCCTCCACCACCACCCATAAAAATCTTTCGGTCGGTATTTGAATAGGGTAATTGCAACCCGCCCCGCCCTCCTATGTCCATAATGGGGCATCCCTCCCAACTGTAGCCCCCATTGCCCCCCTGCCCGGAGTTGCCTCCACCACCTCCTCCTGCGTTCACATTATTTCCTCCTCCTCCACCATTTGCAGATTTGCCCATGCCATGAGTCTGACCAGCAGCCGCGTTCACAATACCCTCCCCTTTCGCCCCACCGAAATAACTGGAGATATCATAGAAATAACCGAAATGTCCCGGACAGTTGTATCCAGTCTGCGAGACATTGCCTAGTCTGAATCCCTTACCCTTGACATCAATATCGCCATTCAGTGTCACCGTTCCACTCGCCTCGAACACCAAAACCCCACCAGTGGTGCCGTTCCATGGCGCGCAGGTGAGTGTGCCTGTCACGGTCATATCAGTGTATTGCGGAACGGTGATGAGCTGCACCAGTCCGCTCACGGTGTAGCTGTTCAGCAGCGTGTTGGTGAACTGTATATCGTTGCCATTGACAGCGGCTATCTCTACGAACTCATAGTTGCCCGCATCGCCAAGGTCAGTGATGTTGCCGAAGGCAGCCGTGTTGCTCAGGTCAATGGTCGCGCCTTTCATCTGGATGATGAGGGCGCGGTCACCCACTGCGAAAGGTGTGGCATTTCCTACAGAAACAGAGTTGTTGCAGGGGTTGAAGGCGGTGACAGGGGTGTATTGGTTGATGATTCCTGAAACAGTGGAAGGACAAGTGTTCACCGTCACATTCACATTGGTCGGTGCGCTCTGACAAGTGCCAACGCTGGCGGTAACCGTGTAAGTGCCAGAAGCGGCAGCAGTGGCAGAGGCGATAACGGGATTCTGCTGGTTGCTGGTGAAGCCGTTCGGCCCCGTCCAACTATAGGATGTTGCTCCTGTGAACGAAGCGCTCAGATTGATGGGCTGGCCGATACAGACGGTTTGGGGCGGGCCTACCGTTACAACTGCCTGAGTTAATTCGTTGAAAGATATGTTATCAAAATACGCAAAGCGGCTCTGGCTTCCGATAGCAATAGTGCCGGGCTGCAGGAATGAGAAATCGGTCGCAGTAAGAACAACAGAACCCAATCTGGATACTTCAATCAGGCCTGTACATGTGTCTCGTAAAATCTCAAAACGATTCCATTGGTCAGGTGCAACCGGATTTGAATTCTCAACCGCGAGAAGTGTGTAAACACCATTCACTCTGCGATAGAGGTAGTAGCCGGGATTGTCTGAATTGCCCGGCATTACTGCGAACAGGTAATTGTTATTGAAATCCTGAAACTGAAACCAGAAATATGAATCGGCATCGAAATCAACAAGACTTACTCGGGTATCGAAAGCATAGACCCCAGAGGAACGGGAGAAGTTGTTGGCCGTCATGTAACCAACACCTTGCGCTTGCATCTGAACGGAATAGAGTCCAGCGCTCACTGGGGCTGTAACCACGGTGGCTGTGCCCACTTGTTGTGTCCAATTCGAAAGCGTGCCCGATTCGAAGTCTTCTGACCAGGTCTGAGCCAGAGGTGAAAGTGCGGATAGGCATAGCACGGCCATGAAAGCAACGCTTCGCAGGCTTACCCTCAAAATCTCTATGGTCACAGTATGCATATCGTCAGAATTGGTCATCCCCGCTCGCTGTATTCCACGGGGTGCTGCAGCAGTTTGCCCAGCAATTGGCCTGTCTTGAGCATGCCCCGGTCGCCCTCATCATAGGCCCAAACAATGCGCAGGCCGAGCTGTGGGGTTCTTGCGTCTATGGCCTTGAGCAGGGCCATCACCTGCTTGGTCGATGCGGTGTTGAGGTACTCGAAGTGGAACTCGAAGACAGAGCCGGACGGCACTGCATCTGACGAGAGCCAGTCGATGAGCGGCCCATAGAATGCGAAAGCATCCTCGGGCATGCTGCGGCCCTTCACGTGCTGCGTGGTGGATGAGGATGTGAAAAGGACTTCCGGTGTGTCCTCCGTTGGAGATAACCTGATATCGTTCATGGCGTTTTCAGTGGTTGATGTCTATGCTTACGGTGAGAAAGGAGTACTGCCCTGAGACAAGCTTGGTGCTGTACCTGATGAGATTTCCGGTCTTGATGCGCATATCCACGAATCCGAGGAATGCGCCCGGGGTGTGCCCCGTTTTCTCGGAAGCCACCTGCATGAGGAAGAGGTCCTCAAGCCCATCGGTATCCAGACCGTTCACCTGATTCACGCGGGTGGTGAGCTTCGGGATGAGATTGTTCCTCACATAGTTCCCTGTGACCAAGGTGGTATGACCCTCATGCCTTTCGACCATGAAAAGGCCCGGTTTGGAAGTCCCCTCGCCCCGGATGGCAACTCCGTGATAACAGATGTTCTGCAGCAGTTCCACCATTACCGATACGAGCACTCTGCCTGACGGGTCACCTCCCTCCATGATGCGCAACAGGCCCTTCAGGTTCTCGTGTTCAAAACTTCCGAAGTAGAAAAGTTCAAGATTTCGTTCACAGGTCAACTGGTGAATGTCCTTGGTGAGGCCGGTATCTGCGGCCGTTGCTGGCAAGGCATGGTCAGAGTCCTTATCCTGGACATTGCACTGAAAGTAGAAGTACTGCTCGCCATTCTCAAGAGGTTTGAAATCGTAAACCAGTTTGCTGCCGGTTCTTTTGGACATCTCGATAAGCCCGAGCCCTGCGCCTCCTTTGGCCGATATGTGCCCTTCAGACAGCACTTTGCGACAATATTCTGCCAGCTCGGTCCCACTCATGGAGTTCACCCGCTCAAGCTTGGCCCGGAGACTGGGAACTTCCCTGTCGCTCACCACATTGCCAGTGGCCAGCATGAATCCATGGGGAAAACGGTTCATGGTGAAGAATGCTCCTTCGCCTTCATCCGCAGTGGACTCCTCATGGCGTGTGATGTTCTGCAACGATTCGAGCATGACGAAATACACTTTCCGTCTCGTGGGCCTGGCCTCCTCATCCACCTCCATGCTGCCCTCGCTGAACTGCATGATCTGTTCGTTCAGCCTATCTGAGAAAATACCCCGGTGGGCATAGCTCATGCGGCATTCGCCCAAGCGGCCGAACAGCTCGGCAAGAAATTCCTGTGTGTCTTTCATTTTCTTAAAAGTCTATTTTGTGTCATACCCTCACCCCTATGACAAGCACATCGTCAAACTGCTTGACCGCTCCTTTCCACGTCAGGAAATACTCCTCCATCCGCTGCTTCTGCGCATCGGCAGCAAGGCCGTGTATCTCCTCCAGCAGTTTCTCAAAGCGGGCGGGGAATAGCTTCTTGCCCGTCTGCTCGCCCACCTGGTCCACGTAGCCGTCCGTACTCATATAGAAGATGCCGCCCGATGCGATGGGCACTTCGATGCTCGTGATGTGCTCCTCCTCATCCAGCCCGAAGATGCCGTTGATGGAGACGACCTGCGACTCTATCTCACGCAGGCCCTCGCTGTCCACCACATACATGGAAGTGTTGGCGCCTGCAAAACGCAGGTTGCCACTGCCCAATGTGCAGATACCGATGTCCATACCGTCCGTGTTGAGCCGCTCTTGCTCGCTCTTACTCAATGCGTTGGACAGACCAACGGACAGTTCGCGCATGATCTGGGCAGGGTCGTGCACCCCGCGGCCCTTCACGATCTCATTGAGCAGGGTGCTGCCCACCATGCTGAGGAATGCCCCCGGCACACCATGGCCCGTGCAGTCGGCACAGACGAACACCGTGAGCCCCTCCTCGCGGTGGAACCAATAGAAGTCTCCGCTCACAATGTCGCGCGGGCGGTAGAGCAGGAAGAAATCGGGCACATGCTCGCGGATGGAGGGCTCGGGCACCAGTATGCTCTCCTGTATGCGCTTGGCGTAGTTGATGCTCTCCAGTATCTCGCGGTTCTGTTTCTCCACCTTGTCGCGCTGGTCGCGGATGACCACCGTGGCCCTGTCCACCTGCGTCTGCAGCTCTATGGCCCGCGCCACGAGCCGCCTGCGGTTGTACCACACGATGAATACCACCGATGCCACCAGCAGCAGCGCATAGGCCGCATAGGCCCACCATGTGAGCCACCAGGGCGGATGCACGGTGAAGCGCAGCTCAAGAGGCTCGGCCAGCACCCCCATCTCGTTCATGGCCCTGATGCGTAGGGTGTAACGTCCGGGACGAAGGCCCGAGTACTTGGCCACCGTCTCTGACGAGAAGGGCGACCAATCGGTGTCGAGCCCCTCCAGATATGTGCTGTAGCGCACCTTGTGAGGGGCATAATGGTCTATGCCCATGAAGTGGAACCACAGGATGTTCTCCAGGTAGGTGAAGTCGGCATCGATAGCTCCGAGCGGCCTGTCCTCATAGTTCACCGTGAGACCGGTGAGCATGAGCCGGGGCGGGGTCTCCTGCTGTCTGATGTCGGCCATGCGGAAACGGATCACCCCGGACGACCGCGTGGATATGAAGAGGTGCCCTGTGCTGTCACTCACGATTCTATCACAGTGCATGCCCTCGAGCGAGAAGGTGGAGGGCGTGGGAATCACGCTTATGCTGTCGATGCCCTGTGCCCTGATGCGGTTGATGCCGTTGGCGGTGGCCACCCAAACGGTGCCATCGGCCGTCTGGTGCAGGTATTCCACCCCCATGCTCATGAGGCCATCTGCGGTGGTGAGGTAGCGCCACCGGCCTGACACGGGGTCGTGCACCGATATGCCGAACCCCTTGCCATGACCGAACCACTGCAGCCCAGAGCGGTCTATGAGCAGCGCCCGCGTGCTCACATCAGCAAGCCCATCGGCCTTGGTGATGACGCACTGCAGCGAGTCGCCATCGAACACCCACACCCGCTGGTGACTGGCAAAATACATGCGGCCCTGTGCGTCCTCTGCGATGGACATCACGTCATGGCCCGTTATGCCCTTGAAAGTGTGTACGGTCGTGCCATCGGTCCATGTGGCGCCTCCGCTGTACCAATGGCCGAACCACGCCCTGCCCCGCGAATCGCTGAACGTGCACACGGGTTCGCAAGAGAACCCATCGCCCGCGCGTGCCAGCAGCCTGTGGCCCCCATCGGGCAGCAGGAGGTAATAGCCGGCCTCGGGCGGGGCTGGGGAGGCCGTGGCCTTGAACTGGCACAGCACCATGCCCTTCCCACTGGCCGCCATGCCGCCCATGAACACCTTTGGCGCGCCCTTGGGCAGCGGCACAGGGGTAACGCTGTCGCCCTGCAGCACCTGCATGTCCACGGGTTCGAGGCGCGATACCAGCAGCCTGCCGTCCGGCAGCACGGCCATCACCGGGCCGATGGGCCCGGAAGATGCGGTCTGTGGAAACTGCACAAGGTCGGGCTCGCGCATGCGAAGGACCCCGAGCCCGCCCGACCCCACCCACACGGTGCCGTTCCTGTCCGCGTGCACGGCCCATACAGAGAACCTCGGCAGACCCACGCGGTCGTCATAGTGCGTCACTTGGCCATCCCTTATGCGCACCACACCGCGGTCGGGCACGGTGCCCACCCAGATGTCACCATTCGGGGCCACGGCCATGCGCAGCAGCGAGTTCATCTCGGGTGTGCAGGCCAGCACGGTGCTTATGGTCATGGTGGCCGTGTCCATGGCATAGACCCCGTGCATCGTGGCGAAGAGCATTCGCCCGCCCGCCTCCTCGGCCAGGCCCCACACGGGCTGCTGGTCATACCCGTCTTCGGGGCCGAACACCCGCACCGAGTCGCCTGTGATCACCGCCAGCCCACCGTGGCCACCCACCCACAGCCGGCCATGCGCATCGGTGTGCAGGGAGATGACCATATCAAACAGCCCATGTTCTCTGTCAAACACTTCGAAACGATTACCATCGAACCTGCACAGTCCCTTTCTCCACGTGGCGAACCACATATGCCCATCGGGCGTCTGGGCGATATCAAACACACAATTGTTGCTGAGACCCGAGTCGGTGTTAAACACCTCGAAGCCGCCCGGCACCATGCGGGCCACCCCTCCGCCACAAGTAGCGAACCACAGGTGGCCATCGCGGTCCTCGAACACGGTGCGCACATCATTGTAGGGAAGGCCGTCATGCACGGTGTAGGTGCGCATGTGCATGCCATCATAGCGCACGGCCCCGCCATCATTGGTGCCGAACCAGATGTGGCCGGCACGGTCTTCCGTTATGGACAGCACAAACCCGTCCGGCAGCCCCTCTGCACGGCCCAGCCAATCGTGCAGCGGCTGCTGCGCCCGCACTGCGCCCACCGGCCCCAGCAGGCACACTGCAGCCACACCGCAGGCCATGGCATAAAGGGAAAAGAAGCGGCTCACACAGGCATGTGGATAAGGTATTGCATTGCGGGGTGGCGGCACATCCATTCGGCACCAATGACGATGAGGGCCTTTTTCAAATGGTTCTTATCAGACTGCCGTTGGCTTTCCGAATCTCGGTCTTGCCTTTGGTGGTGGTGATGGCCACCTCCTCGCCCATCCAGCGGGCACTGGTAGCATCGCCATTGCCTATGGTGCGCTCCAGGCTGCCGTTCTCTTTGCGTATTTCCACCTTGCCTTTGCTGGTGGTGATGAGCACTTGGGTTTGTGCCGCATTGAAATCGGCAAACACGGCATCGCCATTACCAATGGTGCGGATAAGGCTGCCGTTGTCTTTGCGCACTTCTACTTTGCCACTGTTGAGTTTGAGGATGTTCATTTTTTTCAGAAGTTTTATCAGTTGAAGTTATGGTGGTGCAGCAATAAGGAACCGCGGACGGTTCCGAATAGATCGCACTGCCTGCCCCACCTTTTTCGGGGAGGTACGGCCTCGCGCAGGCGGAAGGCATGAAGTTGTCTTACATCGGGCGTCACCCTCCAAACTCACGGCACCACACTGAACTCTAACACGCTGAGGTACCTGACGTTGGTGGAGGCTTGCAGTGTTGAGCCCGCAGGTAGCCAAAAAGGGAAATTGTTAATATTTGGTGCTGTATTATAGACGACATTACTGATAGAATACGAGATGGGAATAGACACCCCGAGACCGTTAATTAAGAATGTCATGATACCCTCGACAGCACGTACACCATTCTGCTGTGAGCACAAATAAATCGCAGATGTTGCAAGACAAAATGGCGCACCACCGTTGTAGAGAGCGGATTCTACTTTCCACACCTTGCCTGCTGGCACTGTCTGAGCGACATTTTCAACCAGCACCACTCTGCTGAATTTCAGCTCGCTGTCGGTCTGTGCTACTGCGCTTGCACCCTGTGTGAGCAAAAGAAAAAGGATTGGGACAATTTTTTTCATGATTTCAGTTTGTAGGAATTGGTGTTTCATGTTGTTTAGTGAAGGGTGGTTGACTACTGGAAATGTTGGTTCTGCGAAGTGCTGATAAGGGTGTTATTCTATCTTTGGCTATAACGCTCTAAATGAGACAACAACAAGACTGCGAGGATGGTCGACCGAAAAATTGGCCACATTCTCACAACAAGGTAAAGCGTTAAGGTATCACATTGAATTCGATGCCACTTACAAACACGCCAGATACGTTGCTGCCCACACTGATCACTTTCCCTGCATTTAACCAGATTGGGAAATCTAACGCTGGGATTGTGGCTGGCGCGGTCCTTGTACATTGGCAACCCGAATCACACTGCCCGCCAGCAAAGATTCCGGTGTTGGGCGCGGTGCCTGTGATTTGAACATTGCCAATAGTCAGGAATACAGAAGAGGAATAAGTGCATGCTAAACTGCCGCCCGATGAAATAAGGCCAGCGAAATTTGCTGTAATAATGGCATTGTTAAAGGGTATCGATTCCACTTTAAGAACTTTACCTTCCGGCACGGTATATGTTTGCCCTGGGGTAATATTTATCACCTGATTAAATTGTAAATCGCCTTGTGCAAATGAATTTGCTGCATACGAGAGTAGAAGCATGACGAGCGGTATCATCGTTTTCATGATGTTCGGTTGTTTTGATTTATGTCTCATGTTGTTTGCATGTTTGGTAAATGAAGAATCAGAAGCCTCTGGTAGTGTAAATGAGTGTTTTGTCGCTTGAACCGCTGCCACCACCAGAACCTGCTGCACCAAGCTGAAGCCAATCGGTGCCATCGAAGTAGTAAAAACCAACGGGTGCATTGGTCTGAAAAACCAGAAGTCCCGCCTCAGGTGAGGTTATTGCATTTCTCTGCCCATCAGACATGCGCGGTATGAGAATCCCCTTGGAGGTGGAGGACAGGTCTAAAACAGCAGAGCTGCTGGGGGTGGTTGTCCCGATACCGATACTTCCACCGTTGTTGTAGATGTTGCTGCTATTGGTTACCCATTGATTACCATCCCAGTATGGGGTATTCCCAGCGGCTACCCCATCAGGTAGAAGCCCCGTTGGGCCTGTTGCACCGTCCAAGCCATTGGCTCCTGTTGGGCCTTGTGGGCCTGTTGGGCCAACTTCACCCTGTGGGCCTGTTGGGCCCTGTGCGCCATCGGCACCTGTGGGGCCTTGCGCTCCCTGCGCACCCGTTGGGCCCTGTGGGCCGGTGGCGCCTGCTATGCCCTGCGGCCCCTGTATGTTGCCTACGTTCACCCACTGGGTGCCGTCCCACACGTAGAGTTCCTCGTTAATTAGGTAGCTATCGCCACTGTTGCCGCTGGCAGGCAGTTGGGCAGGGTCGGTGAGGGAGCCGGTAATGTTCACGGCTGTGCCCTGCGGCCCTTGCGCCCCTTGTGGCCCTACGGGACCCTGTGGGCCGGTCGGCCCTTGTATGCCCTGTATGTTGCCCACGTTCACGTACTGGGTGCCGTCCCACACGTAGAGTTCGTTATTGATGAGGTAGCTGTCTCCACTGTTGCCTGTTGAGGGCAGTTCAGATGGGTCGTTGAGGGAGCCAGTGATGTTCACAGCAGAACCCTGTGGTCCCTGTGGCCCCTGCACACCCTGCGGCCCTTGCGGGCCAGCAGTGCCTTGTGCTCCCTGCGGGCCCTGTGCTCCGGTTGTACCGTCCAGGCCGTTGGCACCCGTTGGGCCTTGCGGGCCTGTCACCCCCTGAATACCTTGCGCGCCATCGGCCCCTGTGGGGCCTTGCGGGCCTGTGGCTCCTGCTGCACCGTCCAGACCATTCGCACCTGTTGGGCCCTGTGGGCCTGTCACACCTTGCAAGCCCTGTGCGCCATCAGCACCCGTTGGGCCCTGCGGGCCTGCGGCACCTGCTGCACCGTCCAAGCCATTTGCACCCGTGGGGCCCTGTGGGCCTGTCACCCCTTGAATGCCTTGTGCACCATCGGCACCTGTTGGCCCTTGTGGGCCTGTGGCACCGTTCAGGCCATTGGCCCCTGTGGGGCCTTGTGGGCCTGTCACCCCTTGAATGCCTTGGGCACCATCGGCCCCTGTCGGCCCCTGTGGGCCTGTGGCTCCTGCTGCACCGTCCAGACCATTGGCCCCTGTCGGGCCTTGTGGGCCTGTTGCACCCGCTGCACCATCCAGACCATTGGCACCTGTCGGGCCTTGCGGGCCTGTCACGCCTTGAATGCCTTGTGCACCATCGGCCCCTGTGGGCCCCTGTGGGCCTGTGGCTCCTGCTGCACCGTCCAGACCATTGGCCCCTGTCG
>CAZATP010000053.1:0-19046 GCA_964488095.1 uncultured Chryseobacterium sp. | reverse complement strand
CGCCTTCGGCCAGTACGTTCCAGAATTGCTCAGGATTGTGCGCCCCGCCAGGGAAACGGCATCCGATGCCAATGATGGCGATTGGTTCGCGGGTAGGTGCAATGGGGGTGTTGTTACTCATTGTTCCTTGTTTCAAGTTCAATGTTTAAGGATTAATGTTGGTGAGGAAACGGGTTCATGTCCAGCTAAGGCAAGTCTTTCAACCTTGAACATGAAACCTCGAGCCCTTCAGATTATCGGCTGATCCAAGAACAACCTCGGATGCCCTTCCGCTGTAGCGGAACGCTGCTTGAACTGCTGCAATTTCTCCTTGTCATTACAGATGATGAAGTAGGCATACTGGTCATCGAGGATGCTCTTGTAAATCTGCTTGTAGGGATCGCCATCGTAGGTGCTGAGGAAGGTGACACCCACGCCATGTGCATCGCGGTAATGGAAACACAGGCCCTTCAACATTTTTGAGAAGGTTTTCGGGTCACCAACGCCCAACATCGGACGGAAGAATTTCTCCATCACCCCGCTGGCCTGCACGATCTTGAAAATGCCTTTCGGGTTCTTTATCTCGAACTTGAGCCAATCGCCCCAGTTCATCGCCAGACACGCGGCCTTGACACTGCCATCTGAGTTGAGAATAGCGAATACACGGCTGCTTTTGCTGTAAGCTGTGAGTTTCCGTACGAAGTCGAGGAAGATGTCCACCGTGAGCAGGTGGTAGAACAGGAACTTGTGATGCTTCTCGTGCATCAGCCTGTAGTACTCGCGCAGCTTGGCCTCGTCATCGGTAATGTCCACACAATGGGCGAACTCGCTCTTGCTGCCATAGAAACGGTTCACCTTTGAATAGACGGTGAACGGCAATCGCTCGTAATGCTCGCCATGGAACACCGAACTGCGGTGCAACGCCTCTTTGATGCTCTGATTCTCCTTGCCCATGCAGGCAAAGCAGAAATTCACCCCGTTCTTATACACCAGATGGTGCAGGATGGAGAACATCAACGAGAAGATCTTCTTCCTGCGATAGATCTTGTCGCCATTGACAATCTTCTCACTAACGCGGAGAATGTTATAGTAGTAGCCCTTCTCAATGCGCTCGTCACCATAAGGTTGGAAATCGAAGTTATTGGCGTGGATGTAGCCCGCGATGGTGTATTTGCGGCCTAAGCCCGTCTTGTCCTCCTTCTCGGGATGGATGGCCAGCACGATCTCTGCACGGTCGTTCACTGCCAGAATGCTTTCTGGGATGTTGTGGAACCAGCTCTGGAAGCTCATCTTGCCGCCACCCTGCTCGTTCTGATGGTTCTCACTCACAGCGATGACATCCTTGGCCTCGGTGATGAAGAACTCCTTGTCGGCATACAGCCCGAACTCCTTCATTATGCTGCTGATGTGCGGCATGTAGGTGATGTGAAAGGAGAGCAGCACCATGTCCTCCTCGAACACATCCTCGCTTTCCACCTCCGAACGCTCGATGTCAAAACGGAACTTCCCGCCTTCCATCCGGCCATTGCTGATATGGGCATAAGGCCTGCGCTTGGTGAACGCATCTGCGAACTCAGCAGCTTTTGGCTTGGAGATGGTCTTCTCGATGGTGGTGGTCTCTATCATAACTTGTTTGATGGGAGGGTTTGGTATTGTTGCGGACGCTGCTTGGGGCGTTCCGCGGAACGCTCTTCCAATGATTTGTTAAGGCTTTTTCTCGGTGATGCTGCTCCACAGAGATTGTATTATGCTGTCCAGCATATCGTTCGTCATCTTAACTTTTTCCTGGTGTACAAGCTGGATGATGCTGATCATCGGGCCATATACCATGGCGAAAATGACATGCGTAGGCAGGCTCCGAAAACGGAAGTCCTCGCCACCACTGCTCAAGATGTGTGCAATGGGGGATAGGATAATCGCACTCTCGTCCAGATAACTCTCCTTCATGTAGGAGGAATCGGAGTAGCGCTGCAGGAACTCGAATTCCACGCGGTGATGCACGTAGTAGGACGTCAGGGCTCGCACGATGGCGGCAAACTGCCCGTAGATGGTGGTCTCACCTCCGGCAATGCCCGATATGATGATGCCGATGAGCTTCTCGCGCTGCTGGATGAACATCTCCTTGAAGAGATCCTCCTTGGTCTCGAAGTAGCGGTAGAGCGTGCCCATGCCCACGTTGGCCTCCTTAGCGATGAGGGCGGTGCTGGTGCCCTCGAAGCCATGTTTGGACACGAGTTCCAGCGTGGCCTCCATGATGGCCTGTCGCTTGTCAGATGTAACTGCTGCTGTTGCCATTGTTCTCGGAGTGAGCGTTCACTCCGCAAAGGTGGGTCATTCCGATGAGCCGCTTGCTTGATGAATGTCAAATGAACGCAGGGCGAGTAGCTGTGGGTGTTCACAATATCCTGTGAATCGTTGTTTTTCAACGGTTTGAACGGATTGGGGTCAGTGGGAAATGTTGAAAAATTCACATGAGACAGCTCAAGTTTAACATCGGGTTCAACAATCCCTGAAAAGGGCTGTTTGCAGACAATGGAAGCAGCTCAGGGTATTCAGGTGGTTTGGTTCAAGCGCGATCTGCGCCTGAGCGACCATGCACCGCTGGCCGAGGCCGTGCGTTCAGGAATCCCCACACTGCTTCTTTATCTCTTTGAGCCTGCGCTGCTCACAGCCGATGACAGCGATGCACGGCATTGGCGGTTCGTGCGGCAGTCCTTGGTGGATATGCACCACCGTCTGCATGCCCACAACCTGACCCTGCACGTTTGCCACGCAGATGCCGTTCCGTTCTTCCGGACGCTCTGCAACGAGCTTCCCATCGTCCGTGTCCTGAGCCACGAGGAGACCGGTACGCGTCTCACCTACGACCGTGATCTGGCCCTTTCTGCGTTTTTCAAGGAGAAAAACATCGCGTGGCAGGAATTTCAGACCAACGGTGTGGTGCGCAGACTGCCCAACCGAGGTGACTGGGCAGAGCTTTGGACGCAGACCATGCATCTGCCTCAGCATTCCGTGGACATCACAGCACTGAATGGTCTCACATGGGCGAATTCAGCGCAGTTCAGGCTGCCGGCTGAATTGCGCGAAGCGTGGTCGCAGCCGGCCCCCGAGTTTCAGAAAGGTGGTGAAACCGAGGCATGGAAGACTTTGTCAACCTTCCTTTCCCATCGGCATGTCGGTTACAGCCGCAGTATTTCCAAACCTGCTGCATCGAGGGAACATTGCAGCCGCATATCGCCCTATCTCGCTTGGGGCAACATCAGCATGCGGCAGGTGTATCAGGCCATGATGGCCGAAGCAGGGAAGAAGGGTGCATCGCGCAGAGATTTGAACCAGTTCCACTCACGGCTCTATTGGCACTGCCATTTCATACAGAAGTTCGAACGGGAGGAACGCATTGAGACCGAGAGTTTCAACCGCGCGTTCGATGTGCTTGAGAAACCGCTCCGCCCAGACCTCATCGCTGATTGGGAGCTTGGGCGAACAGGTTATCCACTGGTAGATGCCGTGATGCGGTGCCTTGTGCAGACGGGATACGTCAACTTTCGGATGCGGGCCATGCTGGTGAGCTTCTTTATTCAGGCGCTGTGGCAACCGTGGCAGGCCTGCAGCCGGTTCCTTGCCCGTCAGTTCCTCGACTACGAACCTGGCATTCACTATCCGCAGCTTCAGATGCAAGGCTGCACCACGGGTGTGAACACCTGCCGCATTTACAATCCGTTGAAGCAGAGCACAGACCACGATCCGGAGGGGCATTTCATCCGAAAATGGGTGCCCGAACTGGCGGCTCTTCCCGCCCCGCTCATCCACGAACCGTGGAAACTCACACCGATCGAACAGGCGATGTATGGCCTTATCGTTGGGCAGGATTATCCGCTGCCCATCGTGCCGTTAGAACCCTCGTTGCGCCATGCGCGGGAGGAGGTTCATCGCGTGAAAAAGTCGATGGAGGCAAGGCAGGAGGCCTACCGTATCCGAAAAGTGCATCTGAAATTGAAGGACGAACTGCGTGATGGCAACTAAATCCCGTCACCCCAAACCCACGAAGACCTGCGTTGTCTGCGGCCTTCCATTCACCTGGCGCAAGAAATGGGCGCGCGATTGGGAACAGGTGAAGTATTGCAGCCGAAGATGCCGAGGTTTGCGCGCTCCTGAGGCTTCATCCGAGAAATGAACAGCACAACCGACATATCCCGTGCCCCATGGATCGATTTCGGTGGAACGGGTTCCGGTACAATCCATCTTGCCCATGCCAATGGTTTCCCCACGGCATCCTACTGGCAGTTGGCAGCGCATCTGTCGCTCGATTTCAAGGTGATAGGGATGAATGCGCGCCCCATGTGGCCGGGCAGCGCGCCTTCCGACCTGAAGAATTGGCGGCTGGCGGCTGAGGACATCATCCGTTTTCTCGAATGGCGCGGCACGGGCCCGGTCATCGGTATGGGGCATTCTTTCGGGGGCATCTGCACGCTACTGGCCGCCAACATGCGCCCCGACCTGTTCACAGCCGTGGTGCTCATTGAGCCCGTGGTGCTGCCGTGGTGGGTCTATCTGATTAGCGATGTACTGCCCAAGGCCGTGATGCAGCGCATATCTCCCGTGGCGGAGAAGGCCCTCAGACGCAGGGACGGGTGGGACTCTCGCCAGAAGATGTTCTCTTATTTCCGCGAGAAGGAATTCTTCTGCCGCATGGGCGATGAAGCCTTGTGGGATTATGTGAATGCGGTGGCGATGGAGGATGACGGTCATGGGGTGCGTCTCGCCTACTCCAAGGAATGGGAGGCGCAGGTGTTTCTCACCGTTCATAATCCATACACAGCACTTAGGCAGTTGAAACATCCGATGCTCGCCTTGCGCGGGGAGCACAGCGACACCATCCGGCCGGACGTTTGGCAGCGATGGCGCGATAGCGACCGCCATCCCGCCCACCGATTCTTGGAGGTGGCGGGAACAGGTCATCTACTGCCTTTGGAGCGACCGGCCATCGTTGCGGATGAGGTTCGGAGTCTCATAAGCGGTCTGTGACCCTGAAACCTCAGAACAACGTTGGCTGCTCAGCGTTCCTAAGCCATGAACGCCATCTATTGGTTCAGGTCGGATCTGCGCATCGGGGACAACCCGAATCTGCTCCGCGCGCTTGATGAGGCGCAGCGTTTGACGTACGTCCATGTGCTGGAAGACCGCAACTGGCTTCAGGCAGAGGATTGGCGCAGGAAATTCATACTGGAATCGGTGGTGATGCTGCGCGATAGGCTTTGCGCATTGGGCGGTGACCTTGTTTTGCTTCGCGGAAAGGCCGAGGAGCGCATCCCAGAGCTGTGCCGTGAGCTCGGCACTGACACGGTCTTCGCCATGCGCGAACCTGCTTACGATGAGCAACAGATTGAACGGCAGCTCCTTGAGCGAGGTATCAACCTGAAATTCGGTTGGGACGGATTCCTGCTGCATCCCGATGACCATCCACAATGGCCTGATCAACTGCCCGATGTGTTCACTGCCTTTCGCAACAGGGCAGAGAAGAACCTGACCGTTCGTCCAGTGATGTCAGAACCGAAAGTGGCTGTCTGTGCCAACACAGCAATCCCTTGGGAATGGCCCGAAGAGGGCGAGGCACTTTTGACTATGAAACCCGACCCAAAAAGTGCATTCCCCTTCAAAGGCGGAGAAGTGGAGGCATCGCGCAGGTTGCACCATTATCTGTGGAGCTCGGACGCTGTGGCCTCCTATTTTGATACGCGCAACGGCCTCATCGGCACTGATTATTCCACCAAACTGAGCGCATGGCTGGCCCTTGGTTGCATCTCACCGAGGCAGGTTTATGCGGAGCTGAAGCACTACGAACGGCTGCGAACGGCCAACAAGAGCACCTACTGGGTGGTGTTCGAGCTGCTGTGGAGGGATTATTTCCGCTATGTGGCCTTGGGCCACGGCAAGGCCATTTTCGCCCATAATGGGTTCAACGGTAACACGTCAACGGCTGCGCCAGATGCCCACCAACTGGATGCATGGAAGCACGGCCTGACAGGCGATGCCTTCGTGGATGCCAACATGCGCGAACTCCTCGCCACCGGTTTCATGAGCAATCGCGGAAGGCAGAATGTGGCCAGCTTTCTCGTCCGTGACCTGCGGCAGGATTGGCGCGAGGGAGCGGCATGGTTCGAAAGGCATCTTGTCGACTATGACCCTTGCAGCAACTGGTGCAACTGGACCTACGTGGCCGGGGTGGGCAACGACCCGCGTCCCGACCGCAGATTCAACACCGAGCGGCAGGCCGACATGTATGATGCGGATGGTGCCTACCGCGCTCTTTGGCAATAAAGGATACGTTCAACGCTTGGTGATACGGTTGCCGCTGACCGGTCGTTGTCGGCTGCATTTGAACCGCGTCATGCCATCCGGTCTATTGATGTCGTGCTTAGTGCTAACACCCGAATTGACCCGCTTCCGCCAGCGGTTGAAACTGCTTCGTTTCAGTTCCGAACGCATCAATTGGATGACATCAGCCTCGGTAAGCCCGAACTGAACCTCGATGGCAGAGAAAGGCGTCCGGTCTTCCCATGCCATTTCAATGATTCGGTCGGTGTCTGCTACCGAAAGAAGCACCGAATGCGGCTTCATGGAGCGGCAGGGTGCTCAATCTCAACGGCCACCTCGTTGCGTCTGTCAGTGAGTTGGAACGGTGGATTGTAGGCCATGAACCACGGCTGCCCCTTCACGGAAAGGCCATTGGCTGCGGCTTTTTCCAGCAGTTCGTCCATGTGAGTCTTGATGCGGTCGTCATCGGCCCAACCCCCGAAGGTGATGGCCGCCACGTAGCGACTGCCCGTCTGCTCGAAACGCACATTGCCATCGTTCGGACGGGGAAGTTTGTCTATGGGCAGGTCTGCTGGCATCACGAAGCTCATCTCCGAACCCGATGCATCGAATTTCATGTGCACGGGCGTGGTCATGGCGATGCTCTGCTGTGCTTCATTGCCTCCGAATATGTAGCCTGCCAGCACCCTGAAATGACGGTTGGATGCCGCCTTGTAGCCGCTGGTCGCACTGCGCACCGTGGCCAGCACGGCCTCAGGGTAGAAGCGTGTTTCCAGTCCGTTGCGCTGGTGCAGGACGGTGTAGGGTTGTTGTTCGGTGTCAGCCACGCTCTTGTTCATGTAGGCTTGCGCCACCAGCAGGCCTACGCCTGCCACGGCTGCAATGGTGAGGATGATTCGGAATGCCATGATGTGAGGTGTGTTTCAAGGGTATTTCAATCGGAATGGTCGGAACAGCGACCACGGCACAAGAACCTACACCTTCGCCTTTTGTTCTGACTCTGCATAAACAAGGTTAAGACATGGCGAATCTGGAGAAACTGGTGGGAATTGATTTCGGGAGCAAGTTGGCAGGTACCACCGTCATCTGCTCCTATTACAAAGGCCGTCTGCATTTTGATGCGAGCAAGAACCGTGAGGATGCCGATGCGTTCATCACCACCAAACTCAGCCTGCTTCGGCCAGAACTGGTCTTTATTGATGCTCCGCTCAGTCTGCCGGGCAGATATTTGGGCCGTGAGGAGTTTGCAGACTATTTCTACCGCGAGGCCGACCGCGAACTGGGCGCCATGAGTCCGATGTTCATCGGTGGGCTCACCGCTCGGGCCATTCGCCTCAAGGACTGGATGACCGCGCAGGGCATGACGGCTTTTGAGACTTATCCGTCCTGCGAGGCCAAGGTTTTGGAGCTGGATGGGAAAAAGTACAAGGGCGATGAGAAGCATCTGTCCCTTCTGGCGCTGGAGGTAGGCGAGAAGTCGGGGCTACAGGTGCCGCTTGCGGCCATCACCGACTGGCATCACTTCGATGCGCTGCTGGCCTTTGTGGCCGGAGTGCGTTACATGAGCGGGCAGCACCGCGCCATCGGCAAGGAAGAAGAAGGCGTAATCTATGTCTGAAGCGCGCACCCTTCGGTGCTTACTGGGCGACCAGCTGAATCACCTCCATCCGTGGTACACGGACGGCACACCGGCCACCTACCTGCTCATGGAGATGCGGCAGGAGACGGACTATGTGCGCCACCACGTGCAGAAGGTCATCGCGTTCTTCCTGTCCATGCGAGGATTTGCGGAGCATTTGCGCCAACAAGGGCATGACGTCATCTACCTGCGGCTGGACGATCCGCAGAATCTGCAAGACCTCGAAAAGAACATCCGCCACGTCATTTCGGAACGGGGGTTCACTCGGTTTGAATATCAGTTGCCTGATGAGTATCGCTTGGACATCCAGTTGAAAGCGTTGGCCGGATCGCTCCCCGTGCCCACAGAGGTTTTCGACACGCATCATTTCATCACGAAGAGAGCTTATGTCGCTGAACTTTTCAAGGGGAAGAAACAGCGGCTGATGGAGACCTTTTACCGTCAGGTGCGTGCGCAGACCGGGCTGTTGATGGAGAACGGTGAGCCTGTGGGTGGCCGCTGGAATTTCGATGCGGAGAACCGGAATGCTTACAATGGTAGCCCTCCCGTGCCTGCCGCACCGCTCATCAGCCGCAATGTGCACGGACTGGTAAGGATGCTGGAAGAGCAGGGTGTGCAGACCATCGGCTCGGTGAACGCCACTGATTTTACTTGGCCTGTGACCCGCGATGAAGGATTGCAATGGCTGGAGTTCTTCTGCAAGGACCTGCTGCCTTGGTTCGGTACCTATCAGGATGCCATGACCAAGGCGCACCGCACCTTGTTCCACAGCCGCTTGAGCTTTGTGATGAACGCCAAGTTGCTCTCGCCCCGCGAGGTGGTGGAGCGCGTGATCGCAGAATGGCGGTCGCGGCCCGATGAGGTGGCACTGTCGCAGGTGGAGGGCTTTGTGCGGCAGATCATCGGTTGGCGGGAATACATGCGTGGCATCTACTGGGAACGGATGCCCGACTACGCCCATCTCAATTATCTGGAACATCGGAACCCGCTTCCAACGTGGTTCTGGGATGGCAAGACCAAGATGTCCTGTCTGCGTCACGCCATCACGCAGAGCCTTGAGACGGCCTATGCCCACCACATTCAGCGGCTGATGCTCACGGGCAACTTCGCCCTTCTGGCGGGCACAGACCCTGCCGAGGTCGATGCGTGGTATCTCGGTATCTACATCGATGCCATCGAATGGGTCGAGCTGACCAACACGCGGGGCATGAGCCAGTTTGCCGATGGCGGCATCGTGGGCAGCAAGCCCTATGTATCATCGGCCAATTACATCAACAAGATGGGCGACCATTGCCGCGGCTGTCATTACGACCCGAAGCAGCGTGTGGGCGACCGTGCCTGCCCGTTCAACAGCCTGTACTGGTATTTCCATCACCGCCACCGTGCGCTGCTGGAAAAGAACCCGCGCATCGGTATGGTCTATCGCACGTTGGATCGCATGGATGCGGTGGAATTGAAAGAAGCCCTGTCGCAGGCCGAACGCCATCTGGCGAACATCAACGGGCTTTGATACCCCGTAGGTTGCTCAGCGCCTCACCAGTTTGAAGGAGTAGACACCCGCTGCATGTTGCACATTGAGCAGATAGAGGCCCGGAGCGAGGCCATTCGGAGCCAGGGTGAAACGGTCAGAGGTGGTCTTGTCCTGAACCACGGTGCGACCCAGCGCATCCGTGAGCGTGACGGTGAACGATGCCGGGCCGGTCACGGTGACGGGGCCACGGCCTTCTGCGAAATCGGATGAGGAAAGCAGACGGTAGGGATTGGCCGAGCGGTTCACCTCGGCAATGCTCACGTTCCAAGGGATGAGTCCGCGGTCATACATGTGCTGATGGATGGGGCCGAAGTGGGCACCATCGAACAGCAGTGTGTCGGCCTGCAGGAATAGCAGGGCGGCCTGCGGCATGGTCATGCCCTGAGAGAAACTATAGGCGGTCTGTAGCAGGATGGCATCGGTGGCCTCGCGGCCGATGTCGCCCCAGATCTGCATGAGCGTGGCCGACCAGATGGGCGCATCGCTGTAGATGTTCTGCTGTAGGTTTTCGGGATAATGCTTGGTGCTCACTGTGCTGCGTCCGTCCCAGAACTCGTTGTGACCGTCCCACGTGAAGACATCGGCCCAGCGGAAACTGTTGAGACTGCGGGAGTAGGAGGAGGCGAAGTAATCCCCAATGGCCTCGTCCATGGCCCTGCGCTCGGTGCCGGTGTTGGTGAAGGGCGCTGCGCTGTGCATGATGGCGTGGCCGTATTCATGCACGATGACATCGGCATCCTCGGCATCGTCCACGCCCCCGTCACCGAAGGACAGGCGTGGCGGGTTGGAGCCCGAGTTGAAGTTGGAGTTGTCCGTCCCGTTCAGCGCATGGGCGTCCACATGGATGGCATAGTCCATCACACCGGTGAAACCGAGCTGGTGGATATGGTCGCGCATGCGGGTGATGTGGTAGAGCGCGTTGCAGTCTTCGAAACCATCCTCTGAACGGGTCAGGTTGAACTGATTGGTGACCGAGGTGGTCTCGGTGGTCACTGGACTTGAAAATTCTCTAATCTCCACCGCACTGTTGCTTAGGTGGAACGTGCCATTGTCGAAGGTCACCACGGCCTGCACGGGCATGCGTTCGGCATTCAGTTCTGCCACGTCCTGGTCGTTCTGGTCGGTGAAGGGGAAGGTGTAGGTCTGCTCTGCTGAGGTGAGCGGATCGGGATGGAAGACCCAGAGCGTCACCGTGCTGTCGCGCGGGGCAGGAGCGAAGTAGGTGAGCAGGTCATTCTGGTAGATGACACGCACATCGGTGTTCAGCACCATCTCATAATAGCGGTCGGTGCGCTCCAGCACTTCGAGGCGGATGGCGGGCTGCACGGACCGCCCATCCCAGAAGAAGGTCTCCTCCAGCGTGTAGCGGTCCAGTTTGCCGTTAGGGCCGTAATCGTAGTGCACCATGAGGCCGGCATGGTAGGCCTCGTGCGGAGGGAAATCGGTGGGCGTGTTCTCAGAAACAGGGAAGGTGTGGTCGAGCAGGCTCAGTACCCGTCCGTCCAAGGCGATGTTCACTTTCACCGACCCTCGGAACACCTTTCGGCCCATGTAGGTCTGTGTGAACAGCAGATGCAGGGCCTTGGGGCTTCTGCCCGCGTGCTGCAGCCTGAGTCCACTGCCTTCGGTGCCCAGGTTGGGTACCACCTCCATGAGATGGGCCTTGATGGCGGCCGTGTCGGTTCCGATTTGGGCACGATGGTCCAGCAGCACGGATTCCTTGGCATCGATGGGATGTTTCACACCGTCCTCGGCCACCCACGCCTTCTGCCCATGGGTTAGCATCGGCAGGAGGGCCAGAGCGATGTGGAGCAGATTTCTCATGTTCCGGGAAACGGAAGTGCGCCTGCGGGTTTACTGCAGGTCCTCAGACCATGCGGTCACGGTGTTGTTCGCACTTATTCTGATTTCGTACTGGAAGCACGTGAGCATGTTGGTGGTGAGCACAGTATCGTTCTCGCCCTGAATGGCCACGGTGAAATTGGTGAGCCCCGGTGCGAATGAGCGCCAATCGGAGGACTGGCCCACCTCGATGTTGTTGATGTTCTCGGTGTTGCCGCCCGTGGTCCATATCTGCACACTGGCCTTGGCGGTGCCATTGTTCACGATGCGTGCGCGAGGGTCCTCGCTCTCGCAGTTGTTGCAGGCCGACATGGTGAGAGCTGCCATGGCGATGATGCATGCGCCTGAGATGTGAAGGATGCGGCCTTGGATGTTCATGTTTGAAAGGGGTTGGTTCCGTTCAAAGGTACGCGCATCTGAACGGGTTGATACGAAAGGAGCAGGATGTCTTTTTGTTCAGTCGATCACGATGACCGAGGTGTTGCCCGCCACCAGCTCGATGTGGCAGCAGTCATGACGGATGAGGAACGGCTCACTCACCTTGAGCACCCCGTTGCGGTAGCCTTTGAAGGTGAACGACTCGCCTGCACGGGTGGTGAGTTCCATCTGACTGTCGGTAAGCACGGCATGATAGGCCGAGTCGATGGAGATGTCCTCTGGGCGGATCTCCTCTCCTGTGGATGCCTTCACGGTGAAGGTGGAATCAAGCGGGTAAGGGGCGTTGGTGGAGTCGCGCACCTCGATGGTGATGGTACGATACTCCATAGTACAGGCCATGTTAGGGTCACATTCCTGATCGGTATTGCAGCCCATGAATGCCGCTGCAAGGGCAGAGAACAGGAGGGGAAGGCGCATCAGGTTGGTCATTTGCTTGTACGAAGGTAGTCTCGTGCTGCCAACATGAACTGTGCCACACCCTGCTGCCGGGCGTTCACGGACGATGGGCCTCCACCAGCATGATGTCGCGGGTGTTGATTCCGATGTGCCAACCCTCGGGGATTCGTCCGAACACCCACTGATGGAATGCGGACGGTGAAGCCTTGCCAAGCAGGAAAAGGGAGAAGTAGATCTGTTTCCAACTGCGGTGCACCGAGGGATGGGAGATGCGGTCCACCACGAGACCCTGTGCCTCCAACATCTTGCGCATGGTTTGGGCGGAGAAATAGTGCAGATGTGTGGGCGGATGGATCATGCGCCATTTGCGTCCCTGGATGCGGGGCAGCAGTGCGCCAATATCGCCCGTGGTGAGGTAGAGCTTCCCGCCCGGCACCAGTTCGCTGGCCGCCTTGCGCAGCACCAGGTCGGGGCGCTTGAGGTGTTCTACCACGTCCCACAGGAATACGTGGGTGAACGGCTCGCTGAAGGCGGTGGTCGCGTAGTCTGCATCCATCAGGTTCAGGCCCAGTTCGCGCTTGCCGTGCGCCACGGCCTCGCTGGCAATGTCGATGCCCGTGTAGCGCACCTTGCCATCGGCCTGCCTTGCTATCAGCTCCCCGAAGAACCCGTAGGCACAGCCGATTTCGAGCACGTTGTCCTCGGGACGGAACCGGATGTCCCGCAGCCGCCTGCCGAAGTTCACCTGCAGGGTGCGCTTGTCGCTGAGATAGTCGAGGTATTCCTCGCCATGGAAATAGTTGCGGGCATAGAGGGCGCGCAGTTCCTCGTCCGAGAGGTCGCAGTTGGCAGTGATGAACCCGCAGCCTTGGCAGCGCAGCAGGCTGTTGTCGTACAGCGGAGAGAAGTGCGTGTGTCCGCAGACGATACAGTGGTTCACTTCAGCGTGCTGCCGAGGAATGACTCCAACTTGAGCCACGAGAGGCTGTCCACCTCGGCATTGT
This sequence comes from uncultured Chryseobacterium sp., assembly GCA_964488095.1. Taxonomy (GTDB): domain Bacteria; phylum Bacteroidota; class Bacteroidia; order UBA10329; family UBA10329; genus UBA10329. The sequence goes on along the minus strand of CAZATP010000053.1, from coordinate 5,902 downwards.
ATTCCAACGGGAGGTTGAACTCCTTGCCCTTGGCCGTGGCCTCGGGGTTGGTGAAGGCATGCACGGCACCGGGGTAGTTCACGAACTCGTAGGTGACGCCCGCAGCCTCCATCTCTTCCTTGAACTCTGCGATGGCCTCAGCTGCCACAAAAGGGTCATCGGCACCGTTCATCACCAGAATGTGGCCTTTTACGCTGCCCGGAGTGGCGGGCTCGATGGCCCCGATGCTGCCATGGAAGGTGGCCACGGCATCGAGGTCGGCCCCCTGCCGGGCAAGGTTGAGCACAATGCCGCCCCCGAAGCAGTAGCCTACGGCCGCAATGCGGGCCGTATCGCAGGCGGGGTTGGCCTTAAGGGCCTTCACGGCCGCATCGAAGCGGGCCTTGGCACCCTCGAAGTCTTCCATGACGGCCGTGGCGAAGGTGCCGGCATCCTGCGGGTGGCTCACCTGCTTGCCGTCACCGTACATGTCCACCGCGAAGGCGATGTAGCCGGCCTTGGCCAGCTTGTCGGCACTGTTGCGGGCGTGCTGGTTGTGGCCCCACCACTCGTGTACCACGATGACCCCCGGGCGTGGCCCTGCAATGGTAGAATCGTAGGCCACGTAGCCTTTCATCGTGATGCTGTCGCCCTCATAGGTCACCTCGGTGCCCACGATCATGGGGGCGGGTGGCGCGGTGGTTTCCTGTTGCTGCTGGCCGCAGGCGGAGAGGAGAATGGGCAGGGCTATGACCGTGAAGAGGATGCTTCTCATTGGGGTACGTGTTTTGGAGGCCGCAAAGTACATGATCGGTCGGGGAATGGTCAAGCCCCGTGACCACCACCCTCTCTGCTGCGCATGCGTCTTCTTGCTTACATGGCCCTGTGAGTAGGTAGGCGGATGCGATACCACCAAAAGCAAGACCCCGCCAATCGGCCGTAGCCTCTTGACGGGGGCACTCTCACAAACTATTGTGAATGATGCGATGGGCCTATTCCCTTACCGCTTCTCCAGCAGGAACCAGTCCACCCAGGCATCCACCTGATTGACCGAGGTGGGGCGCAGCAGGATGGTCTGCTTGTCATCGAGCAGGAACATGGTGGGCGTGCCGAACACATGATAGTCCTTTGCAGGATAGGACTCCCACTTGCGCAGGTCGCAGTAGCTGAGGAAGGGCAGCCCAGATGTGAACTCTGCGAACGATTCCGGGTCATCATCAAGGCTTATGAGCAGCACATCCATGCCTGCTGCCTTCCATTTGGGGTAGAGCTGCGCCATCTCTGGCACCTCGGTGCGGCACTTGGGGCACCAGCCCGCTGCGAACACCACCAGCACCCTCCCCGAGGCAAGGTCTGATAGCCGCTGTGGCGGCTGCCCCACCAATGTGCCACGGGCCACACGGCCGCGTGTCAGGTCTATGTCCGGTGCCCGGTTGCCCTTCTTCATGGCGCGGTAGGTCTCCAACTGCTTGGCGAGGTCGCTGTCTATGGTGCAGCTCACCTCGTTCAGCACCTTCAGGGCGAGGTATTCCGATGCCTGGTTCAGGCTGTGGCGTTCCAGTAGGTCGAAGAGGTGGTCGGTCACCTCGTTCAGCCTGCGCTCATCCTGCACAAGGTTGTCCAGCATGGCATCTATGGAGACCTGCATTTCCAAGAAAACTGAGTCCAGCGGGCAGCCACTGTTCTCCAACAGCCAGAAATGACTTTCGATGGCATCTTTGAACAGACCGCTCTTATATAGGCGCTGGTCCGTGTAATCCAGGGCACGGAAGGCCGCTGTGGTGGCGGGTATCTCTTCTGGGCGATACTGCGCCACAGTGGGCACGGAGCTCACCAGCTTGCGGGCGGGCAAGAACCAACGGACATAGCTGCCCTCCGGCAGACTATTGAGAAAAGCGGCATCCTCATCCCTTATGCGCTGTTTCTCGGCCTCAATGGCCTTGGTAGGCCTTTCATGCACGGCAAACAATGCATCAGACCTGTATATCCTCTCCAGATATACCCATGCGTTAAGGGCCTGCTCCCTTTTCGGGTGCTCCTGCGCATACTGCGCAAACCACTGGTTCTCCTGCCCTTTGGTGATGCGGAGGGTCTCCACTTGGCTCAGGGCTTCCCCCTGCAGTTCTATGTCCTCTCCGCTGAGGATGACGAACAGCGGCTTCTCATCCGCAGACATCAGATAACCCACGCCACGGTCAGCCTCAGAGTAGGTCAGTTTGAAATTTCCCTGCTCATCAATGGTGGTGGAAGAGATGGGATAGGTTCTCAGACCGTTGAAGCCCTCCAGCCTGATGGGTTGGCGGGCCAGCAGCGAAAGGTTGCCAGTTATGGTCTGTGCGCTTGCGATGGCAGCGCAGCTCAGAGAGCACACAAGCAGGATTGTCCTCACAAGGTTTATCACATCGTTCATGGTTTCAAATGTCGCAACGACTGTGACTCGCATTGCCGCCAAAGGCGACAGAGAATCTATGTCGGCATGATAACTCAAGGAAATGCCTTTACGGCATTGCGGTATTGAAATGGTATCATAGAATGGTTCAGCCCTCGCCCAAATGTCCTATGAGCTCGGAAGTGGAAATCACCAGGCCCTTACCTTGGGCCGACAGTCCTGAATCCAGTTTCCTGTCGCCTGTCCAAAGCTGGGCCTCCAGCTCAAGAGCCAAGGCCACGAAAGGCGTATCGTTCTCATCCACACCCTTTGTCAGGGCATAGGCAGAACGCCAAGACCCTTCGCTGATGAGATACTCGGACACCATGGTTATGGAGGCCAGCACCCGCGTTCTCGACTCGCTCAACTGTTGGGCAGAAAGCCGCGATGCCTTCTGTAGTTTGGCCGTGTATCGGTCAAGTTCCTCCAGCAGCAGTTCAGGGGCGAAGAACTGCAGGCCGGCACCCGCATTGAGCAGAATCTCGCCCATCGTGTTGTCCGCACTCATCAGGGCACTGAACACGATGTTGGTGTCCACCACCACCCTCATTCCCCGATGAACCGATGCTTGTTCTCCTTCCACCAACGGGCCTTCGACTCCTCGGCCAGGCGCTCGGCATCCTCAGTGGTGGCAGCACTGCCCTTCACCGCCTCCCTGTACTTGAAATAGTCGATGATACGTTGAAGGTCCAATGTGCCGATGTCGGCAGGAAGCCTCAGAATGACCTCTTTGTCCGTGCGCTCGATGATCATGGCCCTGCTTGAATGTTTCATACAAAGGTAGCACTGTTCAGATTGCTGCCACATCCCCCATTTGTGGATAGAGTCGCACTCTGGCAGAGGAGATGGGATAAGTTCTCAGACCGTTGAAGCCTTCCAACCTGATGGGCTGAAGTTAGCAGCGAAAGGTTGCCAAAAACGGTCTGCCCACTTGCACAGGTAGCGCAGCACAGAAGGAGTGTAAGAGAAATGAGGTGCGCGTGCATCAGTATCCCCCGCCCGGCTAAGTGTTCGGCCCACTGAGGCTCGCGCGAGTGTTCCGAAAGATCACTCGTGCGGAACATTACACGCGAGGTTTTCCGCCTTCGGCAGAGAGAACGCTTTGCTAAGTTGCGACCTCGCAACAAGCCCGGCAACACCTACCTTGCCTTCCCATAACGCCTGTCCATGAGCACGCGCTACAAGTTTGACAATCCGACCGGGGTCTATTTCATCTCCTTCGCCACGGTGGGCTGGACGGACGTCTTCACCCGCACGGCCTACAAGGACATATTCGTGGAGAGTCTGCGCCACTGCCAGCAGCACAAGGGGCTTGAGCTGTATGCCTGGTGTCTGATGACGAATCACGTGCATCTGGTGGCGAAGGCCAATGGCACGGCCCGCATGTCAGACATCCTGCGCGACCTCAAGAAGTTCACCTCAAAGCAGATTGTCCGGGCCATAGAGGAGAATCCGCACGAGAGCCGCAGAGAATGGCTGCTGAACATGTTCCATAACGCAGGCCAATTCAACAGCAACAACACGGACTATCAGTTCTGGCGGCAGGACAACCATCCCACCGAACTCTACACGTCCCATGTGATGAAACAGAAGATAGACTATGTGCATGAGAATCCTGTGAAAGAGGGCTTCGTGGAACACCCGCATGAGTATCTGTACAGCAGTGCGAGGAATTATGCGGAAATTCTAGGACTGTTGGAAGTGACGGTAGCGGAATTCTGAAACAGGGATGAAATAGATCAGGGAACGAACGTTGGCTTATTGCCCAGTTGCAAACTGGGCGCGTTATGTTCCGCACAAGAGGTCCTTCGGAACTCTTGCGCGAGCGCATTGGAACACTTGGCCGGGCGGGGGGCCGCTACTATGGCAAAAGCAAAGCCCCGCACACCTTGAAAGGGGGCGGGGCTTAGCTTTAGGTGGGCCGGAGCCCACCCAATAAGACGAACGAGCGAAGACGCTCGCTCGGGCGGGGCTACCATACGGCTGCCCCGAAGGGGCTTTATCTTGAGCCTATCGCGATGAAGAGTTCCGTAGGAACGCCCGTATGGTAGAAAACGCCACACATGAGGTCTTACAAGTCCCGAAGGGACGGCCGTTTAGAAAATTCTTATTCCGAATTCAGGTTGTTTGTGTAAATTTTGCCAAAAACAGAACCCCGCGCAAGGCGGGGCTGCTGTTGTTCAGAATCTGATGTGAGCGGGATTAAGAAGCCCCGCAACCTTGGGAGGGGGTGGGGCTTAGCTTTTAGGTGGGCCGGAGCCCACTCAATAAGACGAACGAGCGAAAGACGCTCGCTCGGGCGGGGCGCCCCGCCACCGTGGGAGGTGGCGGGACCTGGCTTTTTCGTGGGCAGGAGCCCGCCCAACAAGACGTACGAGCGAAAGACGCTCGCTCGGGCGGGGCGGTTCATTTTATGCGTTTGAGCAAAGAATCAATAAGTATTTGCTGGGCTCTAATTTCTTCATGAAGTTCTTTCACGGCATTAATTAACATATAGGTCATCGCAGAGTTGTCCACATCAAGATACTCCTCTCCATCAAGTTCAAAATTACCCACCATATAAGGGGCCACATCTTTCAACTCTTGTGCAACAACACCAACGTACTCTACTTCCGTGTCATTTCGAGAAAGGTCGTTGTAAAAGTATTTCACAGGCTCTATATCGAGCAACTCCTTGAGTCCATCAGTGTAGGGTCTTATGTCTCTTTTAAGCCGTTGATCGGAAGCCGCTGTCCAAGAACCTCCCCCCGGTTTGCCAGCAGTTCCATTGACGTGTAGTGTGTAAACAGGGGAAGTTGTGGCTATACCAACATTACCACCTTCTTGAATGAACATTCTTGTCGGTGGCGGACCCTGAACTGAAGTTTGATGAACGGATATGCGAAGACCAGAGGCATCCCTGATAAATGCTGCTCTATCCAAGTTGCTTTCTCCGTTTACTTTTCTTTCCATAAAAATCATGGGCCCTGCCGGCTGGTTGTCCCAAGTATCATTGAAATCTCTCATGGAAATCACACCTCTCGTGCTGTCCAGAGAATAACTCAAATAATTGAAAAATAACTCGTTAGATTGACCATCCAGAATGCTAACGCTACCATCTTCGTACGAAATAGAATTATCTGTGGTATCCAACTCCCAATAGCAGTTTTGAACGCTACCTGCATTTAGAACCTGCCCAGAGCTAAGGGTTACGAATAAACTATCGTTTGATACGATCGTAGATGTTACGCTGATTCCTGTGGGGCCAGTTGCGCCTGTCAGACCCTGTTGGCCCTGCTGGCCGGTCGGGCCTGCGATGCCCTGCGGGCCAGTGGCACCTGTTGCACCATCAGTCCCGTTGGCTCCTGCGGCACCTGTTGGGCCTGTTGCACCTGTCAGACCCTGTTGTCCCTGCGGGCCGGTAGGCCCTGCGATACCCTGCGGGCCAGTGGCACCGGTTACACCATCAGTGCCGTTGGTTCCCGCAGCACCTGTGGGGCCAGTTGCGCCTGTCAG
>CAZATP010000052.1:0-19148 GCA_964488095.1 uncultured Chryseobacterium sp. | reverse complement strand
TTTACAAAGAATCTGGACGCGATGACAATCCGGTGCCGCTGCATCAGGACTGGACCTTTGTGGACGAACCTTCCGGACAGGAATCCTACACGCTCTGGGTGGCATTGTGTGATATCAGTGAGGATACGGGTGCGGTCGGGGTGATTCCAGGCAGCCATCGTGAACTTGACCAGATCAGATACACACCCAACGAGATGTACACAGGCTATGAGAAGATAGCCCCTTATGCTGTTGAAAGGCCCGTGAAATACATCCTTCTGAAAGCGGGTCAGGCATTGCTTTGGAATCACAAACTGGTGCATAATTCCCTGCCCAACACCTCAAAAACGGAGAGACGCAACGCTTCTTTCTGCATCACCGGTGCAGATGCGCGGCTGAAGAATTTCTTCTGCTCGCCCAAGGATGGCAGTATCATGGACCTCCATGTGCCAGACGACTTCTACCTCACACACAATTCAAAGTCGTTCCTGGAATCTTACAACAAAGAAGAGTCTCCGCTCGGGCCCATCATCAAATTAGGCTGACATGTTTAGAGAAGTATTCAGAAATGAGGCGGACTTTAAGGAATATCTGGAGAAAGGATATGTGATGCCCCCTCTGTTCAACAGCACAGAGGTGGTGAAGATCCTTGAGGAACTGAGGGCCGTTCCACCGAATGATGGCTTCCGTCCTGAGAACAGAAAAAGCGACTATCACTGCACATTCCTCGACTCGGCCACACCTTACAAGCGCAATGTGATCGATGTGGCGAGAAAGTGGTTCACCCCCATTGTTAACCGGCTGTTCGTGGACTACCGTATATGGGTGGTCAATTTCTACGTGAAACCACCAGGACAGGGCGAACTAAGCGTGCATCAGAATTGGACCCACATCGAGGATGAGTGCCATTCGACCTTCACCATCTGGTGTCCGCTTGTCGATTGTACCAAGGAGAATGGCACCATTGAACTGGTGGAGGGAAGTCACAAGATTGTGCCCGATATCGCCACACTCGGAGTGCCCTACTACTTTGACAATTTCGAGCAACTGCTGTTCGACCGCCATTTCAAGGCGATACCACGGAAATCGGGCGAGGGCGTCATCTTCGAGGACAACATGATCCACTACACTGCGGTGAACCGCTCATCCGAGCCCCGCTATGCGCTTCAGGTGATCGTAGGGCCGAAGGAGGTGAAACCCGTTTACTACTATTATCACAGTGACACTGACGAATTCGAGGTGTATGAGATTGATGACGAGTTTCTCATCACTTCCAACTACGAGAACATGAGCAGACGTCCTGTGGAATTTCCATCCAAAGGGAGAATCCTGAACAGGAACAGGCTGTTGACGCATGATGAGTTCCTCGAAGCGATGAAGAACGGACGGGAAAGGAGACAGCGTCTGCTGACCTGAGAACCGATGAATTGAAAGACATGACAGGTACGGCCGTGATAACCGGAGTGAACTCCACACTGGGCAAACACATTGCCTCAGAATTCATCGCACAAGGATGGCAGGTTTTTGGCTCTGCAAGGGATATCAACGGTCAAAATGTGGTAAATGGCATCCAAATGATGCAGCTTGACCTCACCGATTCTGGCTCGATAAGAAAATTCGCTGCACAGGTGTCGGCCAGTGGGCATGAGATAGACGTGCTCGTCAACAATGCAGGGCACGTGCTGTCCGGGCCTTTCGAGGGATGCAGCGAACAGCAGGTAAGGCGGCAGTTCGAGGTCAACTTCTTCGGGACGATTGAACTGACGCGCCAGTTTCTTCCCCATTTCAAGAAGAGAAAAACAGGCACCGTGGTCAACATCTCGTCCCTTTGCGGACTGACCACTTTCCCCATGCTTTCGCTTTATCATGCGTCCAAATGGGCCTTGGAGGGTTTCACAGAATCCGTCATGTATGAACTCGCACCGTTGGGCATCAGAGTGAAACTGATCGAGCCGGGTGGTATCAGGGAGAATGATTACAGCTCCACGGTCGAGTTCGCGGATAAAGTGCCGGAGGAATATGAGGAGCTGATGCACCAGGTACACAAAACCGCCTGGTTCCCCGATTTCTCAACACCTGCTGATGTGGCGAAAGAAGTTTTCAGGGCGGCCACTGATGGTTCAAACAGGCTACGCTACATCATCGGAAACGACTCTGAGATGCTGTTGAGTCAACGGTCGAGGGGAATCCGGGATGAAAGCTGCTTTCAACAAACGCGACAGCTCATTAACGGCTCTGACGATGAATGACCTCTACATCTCATCGCTCACGTTCTCCCAGAACCCCTATGCCTATTACCAGCAACTGAGGCCACATGGCAATGTCCATCACCTTGCGGCCTCCTGCTGCTGGCTGGTCATCGGATATGATGAGATCGTGGAGGTGCTGGGCAACTATCAGCTGTTCACCTCCACAGGGGCGGCCCATTTCGACCCGCTGCTGCTGGGCTGCGACCCGCCCGCTCACACTCGTCACCGCAAGATCCTTGAGGGCACACAGGGGCCTTTTGCGAAAAGCAGCGTGCAACGGTTGGAAGAGAGGATCAGGGAGACCTGTGTTACGCTGCTCAATGGCTGCAAGGATAGGGACGGCCTCAATGTAATCGCGGATTTCGCTGCCCCGCTGTCATCGCTGGTGATACTGGACATGCTCGGCATCATACCCGATGACGTGACCGCACTTCGTGAATGGACGCAGACGGCCGTGTCGAGCAAGTCCATCCACAATATCAAGTTCGCAGAGGAGCAATGGGAACTGCTAAGACCACACATCGAGAAATGGGTGAACGCGGTCGATGTGGAGAAACGGGGCGGTGCGCTCAGCCACGTGATCAACCACCCTGAGGCGCAAGGCTATCTCACCACCGAACAGATCGTTCATCTGGCCAAGATCCTCCTCATCGGGGGTAACGAGACCACACCCAACCTCATCGGCAACACGCTTCGCATCCTGCTCTCCGACCATAAACTGTACGATGCCGTCAGGAACGACCGGAGCCTCATCCCGAAGCTCATTCACGAGACTTTGCGCTACGAGGCCCCCACGCAAATCATCCACAGAAATACGACTGAGGACGTGGAAATCGGTGAGGTGATGATTCCGAAAGGGTCACTTGTCGCTTTGGCCATCGGAGCGGCCAACAGGGATCCGAGGCGCTTCAAAGACCCCGACACATTCAACCTTCACCGTGAGGAGGGCAAGATCCTCTCCTTTGGTATCGGACCACATTACTGTATCGGGGCGCACCTTGCGAAATTGGAGGCCACAGTGGCCATCGAGGAGCTATTGGAACAGTTCCCGGAAATGGCAATCCCTGCGGATTTCCGACCTGTTTACCACCACTCCAGCCATGTGCGCGGACTGACGGGCCTGCCGCTGACCACAACCGAAACTCATCAGACTGGCATCGCTGCATCAAGGACAGCGGCCTTCAGACTCATTCAGGACGAAGTGGACCGATTCGGCCACGTGCCCACCTACCAGAAATTCCCCGATTTCCCGCCCAAGAAGGACAAGGGATGGCATTACACCTACCCTTCGCCCTTTGTCCATGCCAACGTGCTCTATGCCCTGTTGAACTCGGGTGATGACGGGGCGATTAGTTTCGCAAAGGAGCATGCCCGATTCTTGCACGACATGATGGAGAACGGCGGAGTGTGGCGTTTCTGGCCGTTGGACAACTGCGAGAACCCTGTGCCGCCTGATGTTGATGACACCGCCATCTGCTCCCTTGTGCTGAAAAAGCTCGGGCATTCCGTCAGCAACGAAGAAATACTTCGCAGCAGAATCAGTCTCGATGGCCGTTTGCTCACATGGGTCATGCCCGACAGGCGACTGTTCTGGAAAAGTCCTTCCCTGTTCTGGAAACTGTGGCGGGAACGGAAGCAGGTGTTGCCCACGCTCACCAACGGCATGCTTCACCCCGATGATGCAGAGGTGGGCGTGACCGCCAATGTACTCCTGTACCTTGGTGAAGATTCGGAAACGAAGGCCTTGATAGAGAAGTGTATCCACGACTGGCGCAATGGCACTGACGCGTTCAACTTCTACGAGAACGGCATTGTGCCGACCTACCACATCGCACGGGCCTATCACGAGGGAATCAGCGGTTTCGGTGTATTGAAGGATGATATCGTGCAGCTGATTGAAAAGGAGGCACCACAGCAGTCGTTCCCGGAACTTTTGCTGTCAGCACTTTCTCTGCGATACCTTGGGGAGACTGGCGCACTGACCGATTACGTCACCGCCCGCATCATCAATCATTGCATCACAGAAAAAGAAATTTTCGTGAACCACCCCTACTTCACCTCCAAAGACCGGGTGTTCTTCGCGGGCTCGCCCTGCCTCACAGCCGCTTGGTTCCTTGAGGCCACGGCCGGGCTCGCAGAATAATAAGTCATGCCTCATCACAGGAAGGTCATATCACACAAATGAAAGGCCGCTTTCAATTGTGGCTTGCGGCAGTATTGCTTCTCTTGAGCATTGCACCCGTTCTGCTTCCTGAATGGCTCATCGAGGCGGACAGGCAGGAATTCACTTCCATGTACCCGCGATTTGGCGGATTAGGATTCCTACTGCTGAATTCCGTTCCTGCATTCAGAATCGCGCTGGGGGGCATGGCTGCTCGGTGGCTGTTCCAAAAACGCACGCATCTGCAGTCTTTTGTTCAGCCACTCTCTTCACTGCTCTGCAAGGCAATGGTGTGGCTTCAAAAAGACCAACTTGACGAAAGGGGCTTAGTGGCCACACTCTTTCTTCGGACACTGGCACTGGTCTATCTCATCGCGTTCTCATCCGTGCTCTGGCAGAAGGAACTGCTCACAGCGACCGGGCTCATACCTGTGGCGGAATTCGCAGAGGTTACCCTCACCCATTTCGGAAAGTCTTCCCTTTGGATCTGGCCCTCCCTTTTCTGGATAAGTCAGGCAGACTGGTTCATAATTGCCTTGCTCGTATTGAACGTGGTGGTGGCAGCCATTTCGATTTTCGTTGTTCCAAGGACATTGTTTTTCGCGATGCTCTGGGCCGGATACCTCTCCATCGTGACCTTCGGGCGGGATGTCTTTCAATTCCCTTGGGACACCTTTCTTCTGGAACTCGGTTTCCTGGCAATGCCGTTGGCCTATGGTCTCAGACGGCAACACCTTCCTCGGCTGCTCGTGCTCGCATTTCTGATGCTCTTCTTCCGTCAATGGCTTTCCATGGCCATGACCAAGCTGTTATGGAGCGACCCCGTGTGGCACGACCTCACCTACATGAGCTACTTCTGGCTCAATCAGCCCAGCCCCACCGCCATCGGCTGTCAGCTTGCCAGCCTGCCCATGTGGATCCAAAAAGCGTTCTCATTGTCAACGCTGGTCATCGAGACGTTCATCCCTGCGGCCATACTTTTCGGTCGAAGAGGAAGGCAGGCAGCTTTTCTCTTGTCGCTCGTTCTGTCCATCCTCATCCAACTGGCCGGGAACTTCGGGTTCTTCAATCTGCTTACTGCCGTGGCCGGGCTGTGGTGTCTGGACGACCGCTTCTTCAAAAAGGAATTCCTGCCTCAGCGTTTGCATTTGATGAAAGCCGCACCCCGCATCGCAATAGGTGCACTCACCGTCATCATTCTTCTGGCTAACACGCACTACATCGTCAATCTGTTCATCAGGCAATATGACCACGGAAGTTTTCTCAACTACTCGCTGGGCAGGGGACTACCGGAACCAATTCAAAAACCCCTGCAACTGCTGTCCCACTGGCGCATTGTCTCTCCACACGGGGTTTTCAAGGGCATTCCGAAGGAAAGGGTGCATCTGTCCATACAAGCGGTGACAGAGAGTGGTGACTGCGTACCAATGCGCTTCGCCAACGGCCGGGACATTCTGGAATTCTCGCATGTCGCCCCATTCATGAACAGGTTGCCATTCGTATTCTTCTATCAATCGTATGGCATCGAGTTCCGTTCATTCCTAACCGACCTGAACCCCAACTCACATCTGGTGGACTCGTGGATGCAGTCGCTACTGGCGAAGCTTCCTGAGGAGGGGAGTGATGTGCGAAAGCTGGCAACATTCGACACAGCGAAACCGATCTCGCACCTCATGGTCCAACAAAAGCGGTATGATGCGGAATGCCTGACTGCCGACTGCCTTGTTATGTGTGACCGCTTTACCTTGAGGAACAGTGTAACCGTGCTTCCGGGCCAGCGAATGGAGACCCCGCTTTTCGGTTACTACAAGTTCAGGTAACTTTTCGGGAAAATACTACCAACTTCACGGCTTCATCTTCAAGCAGCAAAGCCTGCCAATCCTTGTTAGTCCATAATGACAGCCCTCGCGGAAAGAACCTCGCCCTGGTGGCAGCCCAAACTCGGGCTGCTCATGGCGCTGTGCTATCTGGCACTGGCGATGACTGAGGCTTCTGTGGCCGATAGTCTCACGTTCTGTTCGCTGTTCCTTGCAAGTTCGCTGGGATTCGGATTCTTCGGACATCTGCTCAACGACCTTGGGGACGAGTGGCAGGACATGGCTTCGCAGAAACCGAATCTCGCGGCAGGCAAAGGGCCTTGGTTCAGGGTTGCGGCTTTGGTCGGGTCTCTCCTCGTGGCCCTCGCCCCGTGGGTGCTACTAGCCACCGATAAGCTCATTGGGGCACTACTATCGGCAGAGGTTCTGCTTTTCATCCTCTATGCGATCAGGCCGTTCAGGCTCAAGGAGCGGGGCGCGGCCGGACTGCTGGCAGATGCAGCCTATGCGTTCGTTATCCCCGCAGTTCTCGTTTTCCATGCCTCTTGGCTGCGATTCGGGGTCTCATTGCCTGACGGGCTGCTGTTGGTCACCTCCATCTGGGCATTTTCTGCAGGCATTTTCAACATCACGCTCCATCAGCTAATGGACCGTGAATCGGATGCCGAAAGCAGACAGCAGACCTTCGCTGTGACGCGGGGCAGGTCCACCACCATGCGCCTTGTCGCAAAAGTGCTGCTGCCGCTTCATCTACTGGGCTTCGGGGTGTTTACCGCCTTTCTGTCTGCACACCTCGGCCTGTGGTATGCCATCCTTCCTATTTTGTTGATAGCGGTAAAAATGAGCGACCTGAGGCGGTTACTGAGGATTTCAGTGCCACGCACGCCTCATGCACTCCAACGTCTCAATCTGCATTATCACCGCTTTCTTCCACACTGGAACATCATCGCGGCCGTTGTGGTCGCTCCTTCCAATCTTCTGCTGGCAGCGTTCCATATCGTGCTTTTTCATGGGAACGAGGTGCTCTTCTGGGGACGGAAGATGCAGAATGCCATCGCGGAATATGTGCTTCCCATTGCCACCGCGCCTTTGCGTTTCCTGGTGAATCATGGCATCTACTGGTTCAGGCGCATCGTGCTGCGCAAGGACGCGTTGGCCGCCCATGGCGACTATGCCGCACAGCATCTGGCAGAGATGGAAGAGGCCGACAGACATAAGCGCATGCCTCACGTGGCCCTGCTAAACCATAACCTGGACAAGTACACAGAGACTTTCGTGAGGAGACACCTGAAGGAGCTTCCCTTCAACATGCACCTGCTTTATGGCGGCTACCTGCCCACCAATACACAACGGGAAGGCGATCTAGTCTCAGGCAACCCCGCCTTCAAGGCTTTCCTGCTTTTCTGGGCCGCTTTCAGGGGGCTTCCGGCAGACCATCATCAGAAGAAAGGCATCGCCTCATATCTGCTGCGGAACAACATCTCCCTGGTGCTGGCCGAGTTCGGGCAGTCGGGCGCAGAGATGACCCCCATCTGCCGCGAACTGGGGATACCGCTGGTCTGCATCTTCCACGGTTATGATGCCTACAACGTTGATGTGCTCGAACAAAGACGGGCAGGTTATGCCGACCTCTTCTCGCACGCCTCCGCCCTCGTGGCGGTCTCGCTCGATATCCGAGAACGTCTGATCGCAATGGGAGCACCTTCGGAGAAGATCCAACACTTGCCCTGTGCGCCCGATCTTAACGCGTTCCCCTACTCAGACCACTCTGCCAACCCGCCTGTGGTCCTTACCGTGGGCCGATTCTGCACGAACAAGGCCCCGCATGTTACCATACTCGCGTTCAACGAGGTGCTGCGTGAGATGCCAGGGGCAAGGTTGGTCATGATCGGTGACGGTGAATTGAAGGAGGCGTGCGAAATACTCGCCACCTCGTTGGAGATTAGCCACGCCATTGAATTCACCGGGGTACTGAGTCCTGAACTTGTTCTGGAGCACATGCGAAACGCACGGGTCTTCGTGCAGCACTCCGTGACTGGTCCAATTAGCGGTGAGAAGGAAGGAACCCCTGTTGCGGTGATGGAAGCCATGGCCTGCGGACTGCCTGTCATAGCCACACGACACGGAGGCATGGCCGACATCATCTCGGACGGTGAGACAGGTTTTCTGGTCAAGGAAAATGACCATCAAGGAACAGTCTCAGCAATCCTGTCACTGCTACGGAGCGAAAGTGAGGTTAGCCGCATCGGTGACAATGCCTCGAAATCTCTGAGAGAGAGCAATATCATTTCAGAGCATATCCTAATACTTGATAAGATAGTCAGGGCAAGCCTGCTCCGATAAAGGAACAGTGTATCCGCAGTGCATTATTGATGAGTTGATTGAGCATTATCATTGCACTATGAAGAAAGCCGTTGTTTTCGGGGCTGGGGGTTTCATCGGCTCGCATCTGGTGAAAAGGCTGAAGCGAGAAGGCTTCTGGGTACGGGGAATCGACCTCAAATACCCCGAATACTCGCCAACGGAGGCCGATGAGTTCGTCATCGGGGACCTGAGAGAACGGGCCGTGGTGGAGAATGCCATCCCTCAGGACACCGATGAACTCTATCAACTGGCCGCTGACATGGGCGGAGCCGGATACATCTTTACCGGTGAGCACGATGCCGATGTGATGCACAACTCGGCCCTCATCAACCTCAACACCGCCCGTGCGGCCATGGAGAAGGGCGTGAAGGCACTGTTCTATTCCTCATCGGCCTGTATCTATCCCGAGTTCAATCAGGAGGACCCAGAGAATCCCAACTGTGCAGAAGGATCGGCTTACCCAGCCCAGCCCGACAGTGAGTATGGCTGGGAGAAACTTTTCAGTGAACGGCTATACCTTTCCTATCAGAGGAACTATGGTCTGAACGTGAAGATTGCCCGCTATCACAATATCTACGGCCCCGAAGGTGCTTGGAACAATGGAAAAGAGAAAGCCCCTGCCGCTATCTGCCGCAAGGTGGCGGAAGCTGAGAATGGGGGCAGCATAGACATTTGGGGCGATGGCAGGCAGACCCGCTCCTTCCTTTACATCGATGACTGCCTGGAGGCCACCACGCGCCTCATTAGGTCTGAACATAGTGGACCGTTCAATATCGGTTCAGAGGAGATGGTAAGCATCAACGATTTTGCAAAGTTGGTGATAGGCATTTCTGGCAAGAAACTCTCCATTAAAAACATCGCGGGTCCCGAGGGTGTAAGGGGCAGAAGCTCACACAATGCGTTGATAAGTAGAAAGCTTGATTGGCTTCCCTCCATACGGTTGGGGAATGGCATGCAAAACCTTTATGACTGGATACACGGTCAGGTGGTTGGCCGGTGGACCTTCCGTCCATTTGACCATTATCCTGCTTGAGATGGATTATTGGAAAGCACTACGTCTGTATGGCATATTCAATCTGCTTTTTTTAGGTTTTCTTGCTGGATACCTTTTTGTGTATCTCGGATACGGGGGCTTCTTTGAGGTCTTTTACGACTCATTCCTTTTCTATTTCGATGTGTCCTACAGGGATTTCATTCTCTGGTTTCCTCGGTATCATTTGCCCCTGTTTGCTGCATCCATTCTCCTGAAGGCCGTTTGTGCATTGGGCTTTGCCTTATCCGCGTGGTTGTTGGTAAACCAAGGAATCACTGGTCTAAGATACAATCGTCATGTTACGTATTGTCATTTTGTAAAGGGAGAAGGGTTTCTCCTGCTCATAGCACTAACCTTCTATCTGCTGCTGTATGCAGGAGTGCGGTGGACGCTCGCGGAACTTCATTATAATGAGCTACAGGTCTTAGTTTCCCGTGGATTCTTACTACACCTGCTTTTTCAGATAGCGGTAGTACTGCTGATACATGGCAGGAATGTCTATTATTACCTGAGAGGATTCCTGCTCACTCAACAATTGCCTTTCAATATCGCCATTCTGCGTATTCTATTCTTCTCTTATCTGATATTTCTCTATTTCATCCAATACGTGAATGTACTCCCGACCGTATCCTTGGCAGATAAGGTGGGGCTACCGCTGATAGGGTGGCTGGTCGAATTGATTCCTGTTTCCCCTGACATTTATACATTATTCATTATCGTGGGCATCGCCTCCTGCCTTTTTGTTGCTGTGGGGCTAAAGACACGGTTCTTTCTCCTTATCAATGCCCTTTGCTGTTTCTACATTTTCGCCACTCCCAATTTTTTCGGCAAATTGTGGCATAATCAAATAGTCATCTGGATTAGTTGGTTCTTCACCATGAGTCGCTGCTACGATGTGCTCTCGTTAGACAGTATGAGGTCCAAGTGTCAAGTGGTAAAAAGTTCGGATTACACGTATCCAGTGCGGCTTGTATGGCTGCAACTTGGGGTTATATACTTCTGGGCAGGGTTTTACAAGCTTTGGGACAGTGGATTTGACTGGGCGTTGGGCCAATCCATGCTCAATCAAGTTCAGTTGGAATGGTTTCAGCAATACGATAAAGTCCCTAGTATACGTATAGACCAATGGCCTTTACTGCTCCATACTGGAGGACTTGCGGTCATCCTTTTCGAGTTAGGATATCTTCTTTTGGTGTTCGAGCCGAGATGGAGGTGGGTGGCTGCCGCAGGAGGACTTGTGATGCACAGTATGATATATTGGTTCATGTACATTTCATTCATATTCAAACTGTTGGCGTTCTACGTTTTTTATTTGGACTTCAACAGATTGTTCGCCTCAAAGAGCCAGACTTTCAGAGCAGTGACCGTAAAAGGCTTTTCAAAAGGATCTCTGGGGACAGGTGTCTTCATCTTGGGGATGAATTTCCTGTTCGGCATGTTCTCCGTTGATTCCTATCCTTTCTCAGCATATCCAAAATTCTCCGCATTGATTCCAGAGAATGTGAAGTTCCTTCGCTTCGAGGCCTATATGCCCGATGGAAAAGTACTTAACGCACATGCAGTAGGCAAGGTCAACGGATTCAGTTGGGAGAGCTATGGTGGGTTGGAGCATGAACTCATCCGTGCCTTCGAAGCTGGAGAAGATGTGTCTGCAAGGGTAGATGGCTATTGGGAGATATGGTGTTCCTATAATTCCAGACTTGCAGCATCTGACAGTGTGACCGTCACCGTTGTAGAACGGCCTGTGGCCCCAGAAGGACGGGACGAATGGGTGGAGATTGGGACGATAGCTACCATACGCACCAACAACTGATTGGGAAGACATCAACGCTTCACATTCGAGTTATTGAAAAAGGTTCATGTGACACTGTTAATCCGCCAGATGAACAATAAAAAGATATTCGATGAAAGCGCCTTATCAACTGACTCGGTCATTTGGTGTGCAGTATTACGTGTATTGGTCATCGCAGGCACTCTCACAGCATTTTACTTCTGGTTCTACGAGCATGTGGGCATGTCATTGATTAATACCTTGAACGGGGTGTGGAAGGTTTATGACCTAGAGCAGTATCTTGCAGGTGGATCAGGCAAAGGAGGCCATATCTGGTACTACTCCTTATTGGCACAGATGGTGGCGCTCCTCGAGCTTGACAGTCTCATGGAATACCTGAGCCTCATTGTCCATCTCAACGGTGTGAGCGCAGCATTGGCTAATGCCGCGTTGTTTGTCTTCATTCACCAAATCAGTCAACGGTGGTGGATCGCAGTGGCCGGGGTTTTCTTCCATGTGGTGATGCCAGGGAATTTCATCCTATCAGTGAACAACGAGGATATATACCCGGCTTATCTGTTCTATCTTTTGGGATTCTTCTCATTATACGCGTATTTCAAAGACCCAATAGCAGGCTACCTTTCCTTGGCCGCAGGTCTGTTTGCGGCCTCCATGATGTTCCATTGGACCATGGGTATTCCAGCCTTTGGCGCCATGTCAGCCACTATGGCAATGTACCTTTATCGGGAGAAACAGCCGTTGTCCTCTGATCGAATACCCCACTGGGTGCTGGCATTGTTTACCGTAGCGGTTGTTCTTATCGTCACTGCGGTTGTTACCGATACTCCGCTCACTTCGGTAATCTACCCGTCATCTGCGGTCGATGGTTCTCTGTGGTTGAGCCATTTCACCCAAGAATCAGTGACATTGGCGACAATGAACAATCTCTTCTTCCTATGGGGACATACTGTCAAAAACACGGGGTTGCTTCCTTTGAGCCTGTCGATAGTGATAATCTCCCTGCTTACACCAGTTATCATAAGGCTCCTCATTGCATTTCGAGGGTTTCGGGAGACGGTCGCTAATCATTATGCCAGTCTGTTCCTGGTACTGGTTCTCATCTTGGGGACAGCGATGCACGCATTTGAACAGGGGAGAGACCTGCAATTTACTGTCCAGCCCATGTTCATCGTCACGTTCGGCATGACACTTCTTCTTGGCTCACACGACCTCAGGCCTTGGCACAGGCTGATTCCAATCTGTCTTTTGGTCTTTGTCTCAGTGGTAATCTCCCTATCTCTGTCCATTGTCAGGCGCGGACACGACAGGTCATTTTGGAACGAAGTGGAACAGCTTGTCAATCGGGCCGGAGACATGTCTAAAGCGGTCATTGTCGGAAATTCCTTTGCTTCCATGGATGCTTTGGTGGGTTTCATCTCCCATCGTCCAGAGATGATAGATATTCCTGCCCATTGGCAATGGGACAGGAGCCGGACAGAGGAGGAGCATGGCCGGGCCATGACCGACACCATCGACAGCCACATGTCCGACAAGGACATACTGATTGTTGTCGATCTCATGCGCGTTGACGAAAAAATTCTTGGCAGAAGGTACTTGGGGCATGACCTGACAGATATGGTGCGCAGCATACGCGATCATATCAACAGCCGATATGTGATTGTGGATACCACGACCTGGAGAGGTTTTGAGGTCACATTTATGAAAGCCTGTGATGAGGATATTGAAAACCCTGACCAATTATGATGTTTGATACTCTGAACATTCTATGGCCGTAGATAGGCAAGCAATGGGCATCATTCACAAAAGGGGGACATGAAAAAGGCACCAAGGATAAGGAACCGTGGTGGGTGGAAACTGTTGCTGACGACAACGGTGACATGCCTTTTGATAGCAGAGGTGTTTCTGCGCTTTAGAGGCTATGCGCCTGGAAAGCACACCCCCAACCAGTGGTTCAGTATGGTGGACACCCTTTGGGTCAAAGAAGGGTTCATGGCAGATTCTCTCGGAATCTTCCGGATATCAAATCAAGCCAAATCATCTGTTTGGCAAATGATGGAACTTGATTCTTTCCTTCACCTACCAAACCAATCCTCGGAGGCATTCTGCAATGCAAGAGATGCTATTCAATTAAAAAGGGGTGAGATTTCCGGTGAGCTTGAATCGGCCTACAGAAAGGCCAAGCTCATCGATCAAAGCCGGACGTCAGATTGGCAGCAGGCAGTGGTTGCCTTGGTCGATTCTGCGCTGAACCCTGATGGATTCCGAAGCATCCCTTTCAGACGCATGGTGAATGATAAACCTTCCGTCCTTCTTTCGGGCGATTCGTTCACTTATGGATTCTCTGCCTCATCACTGCACAACAGCTTTGCCGACCTCCTGTTAGCACGAGATTATACGGTGTGCAATTCAGGGATTACAGGAACAGATATCGCTCAGTATTTAGCTTACCTGCCCATATTAAACCCAGAAATCGTTATTGTAAATGTTTTTCTCGGCAATGATATAGTGGATCACGAACGGACAGTTTGTCCAGGACGTCCGGTGTTCTTTCCTTCAAATGCAGGGAACCTTGTGTCCTGTCCTCAATGTGTAACTTTCAACAACCCCCAAGAGGCCTATGAACACTCACTTCACAACTTATACATTCAGGAAGACGCAGGCGCATTGGCGCAATTCATGTCGTTATTATCAATGACATCAACTCTTTGGGGAATGCTGTGGAAAAATGGTTTTATCAACTATCACGATTCAATAGCGGCTGATTACCACAGGAAAGTTGAGGCAAAAAAGCGAAATCCTCCATTTTGCCGAAACGGATTACAACGCATTGAAAGTGCCTCAACTGCCAATGGCGCACGTTGCATCATCAGCGTAATTCCTGAGGTCGGAACTGATGTGTTTCGCACAGCAGAGGATTTCCGAGGGTTTTCAACGGCTTAGAATATGTCCAAATGGAAGTTGTATGTGAGGACTACGTGTTGAGTGACGGCCATTTCAACGACCGAGGCCACAGGCGCTACGCAGACTTCCTCCAAAAACTTATCGATGAGCAGTGAACGTCCAATGCTTTCGGTGGTGCTTGCCGGTAGGAACGACAACTACGGAGGCAATTTCGCGGAGCGGCTGCAAGATTGCGTTACAGTGCTCGCAAAGGAGCTCTCGCATCTCAATGGTCGCTCGGAGGTCATCTTCGTGAATTACAACCCATTGCCCACTCCTTCCGTACGCGAGTTCATCAACTGGCCCACTGATTCAGCTAAAGTGTCCCTCCGCGTGTTGAGCGTGCCGCAGCATGTTCATCTCTCACTATTGCAAGACAATCCCGACCGGCAACTTCCGATGCTTGAATTCCCCGCCAAGAACATCGGCATCCGCAGGGCAAAAGGTGAGTTCATTCTTTCCATGAACGCGGATATCATCCTGCCGGAGGGGTTTGCCGCACACTTGCAGAATCTCCGCCCCGACCGCTACTACCGGGCAGACCGTTTTGATTTCTCGGCCAACGTGCCTTTGGAAGAGATGACCCATAATGTTTTGAGCATGCACCTCAAGGGCCGCGCATTCCATTTCAGTCCGAGAACTGTAACCTGCAGTCTCAACGCATCCTTGCGCTTGAGATGGGTCTTGGGGCATGTGCTTTACCGCCTCCGCACGGCCATCATCCCAAGAAGGTTCCCAGTGCATGAGATGTGCTACGACCGCAGGGCAGAGATGCTGCACCACTGCCACGCCAGCGGTGACTTCATGCTGATGCACCGTGATTCTTGGGCTGCCATAAGAGGTTACAGTGAGCGTTCCCGAACAGCATTGCACGTGGACTCTCTGGCAGTGATTCAGGCCGCCACGTTGGGACTGAAAGAAGTGGTGTTACCCATGCCAATCTATCACCGCGACCATGAGCGCAGGTTTGCTTCGGACGACTGGCCAGAGGAATACCGGCTGTTTCAGGCCACTGCACAACAGATGCTGCTTTCCGGCAAACCGGAGCTTTTCAATGATGAGAACTGGGGCGCAGCGCAGTTCGCACTCGCTGCTGAGAATGTTGAATAACTCCGTAGACGTATCTTGGAGATTGTATTGAAAACAGGTTGCTTCCACAATTTGAAATAGCAGTGTAGCAGATGACATTACCGCTCAGAGTAGCATCCGGAGAACGTGCGTGCCTAACTTCCCTAATCAGAGGCGGAGAGGATGGTCATTTAAAACAGGACGGCCACCTACAATGAGGAGGATTGGGGATTGTCTAATTTCGACCTCCCATTATCGGAGCTGTGACCCACCCCTGATGACGCCTTATCTGAGTATCATAGTAACGAGCAGGAATGACAACCACGGGGGCGACCTACTGAGACGCACCTCCGCGTTCATGAGCAACGTTTTCCATCAGGCGAAGAAGTGGTCGCTGCCTGTGGAACTGGTCATGGTGGACTGGAATCCCCCCACCTACAGACCGCTGCTGCAAGAAGTCCTACCGAAGCCGGGACAGGGTGTTCCCGTTGTAGTTAAATATGTCGTGGTCCCACCAGCGGAGCACAGTAAATACCGCAACTCGGACGCCATTCCCCTCTACCAGATGATAGCGAAGAATGTGGGTATCCGCAGGGCAACTGCGGAGTTCATCCTCTGCACGAACATCGATATCCTGTTCTCCGATGCGTGCTTCGCATTCCTTGCAGAACGCAAGTTGAAGCCCGGTGGCTATTACCGCTCTAACCGCTGCGATATCCCCAAGGAGGTGATGGACATAGAGGACATGGACGCACAGCTACACTATGCCTCAGAGCACGTGATTACCCGTTTTGGCCGTTCGCCCGGACATGAGGCACTGATTCATGCACCCAACTTCCTCTTCATATTCCCCAGTGTGGCCCGACTTGCCAACAAACTGGCGCTGCGCTTCAGAAAACGGGCAATGAAATTGGACTTCCCTTATTTCGTGATCGACTTTGACACCTGTGGCGATTTCACCCTCATGAGCCGAAAGGACTGGGAGGACATCGAGGGTTATGTCGAGTTGGACATGTACTCCATCCACATTGACAGCATGGCGCTTTGGGCAGCTCTCGGTCTTGGCAAGGAACAACGCCTTCTGCCATATGATGCCTGCATCTACCACATCTACCATGAGGACGGCTGGTCGAGCAACGATGCCATCCGCACGATAAAATTCCTCCAGAACAAACCCTGCCTTGATTATTCCATCGTGTTTCAAGGAGGTATGCAACTGGTGCGCGAGGGCCGGCACTGGGGCCTTAACGAACCCAACTGGGGCTTTGCTGGAAAGAACCTCCCAGAAACCATCATAACCCCCGAAACATGCACAGAATCGGTGTGATAGGTGTGGGCAGGCTCGGCCTGTGTTTCGCTCTCAATGCCGAGGCGAAGGGGTTTGATGTGGCCGGAGTGGACACCGATATCAATCTCATCTCCCGGATCAACGACCGCAGTCACTTATCGGACGAACCCGGAGTGAACGAAGCGTTGCGTTCTTGCAAGGATTTGCACTGCTCACAAGAAGTGCATCACATTTTGGACCCTGACCGCCATCTTCTTTTCATCCTCGTTGCCACTCCATCCACTGCGGATGGTGGCTACGACCACGCGCAAGTGGATGCGGTAGCATCGCAGTTGGAACGACTCGGGAAAAGGGCCGACACCGTTCACCTGGTGATCGGCTGCACCACCATGCCCGGATACTGCGACACGTTGGCAGAAAGACTGCTCCCCCTCAACTACACGGTAAGCTACTGCCCGGAGTTCATTGCGCAGGGCACCATCATGCGCGACCAGGTGAATCCCGATCAGGTGCTCATAGGTGAAGGAAGCCAAGAGGCGGGCGATGCCATCGAAGCTTTCTACCGGACCTTCTGCGACAATGCGCCCGTGTTCTGCCGCATGGACAGGACAAGTGCGGAGATCGCCAAGATTGCCACCAACTGTTTCCTCACCACGAAGATCTCCTTCGCCAACTCCATTGGCGACCTTGCATTGAAGGCCGGGGCCGACCCCGAAGCCATTCTGCATGCCATTGGCGCGGACTCGCGCATCGGCAACAAGTATCTGCGCTATGGATTCGGATTCGGAGGGCCGTGCTTCCCCAGGGACAACCGCGCCCTCGGCAAATTCGGGGACGACATCGGCTACGAACTGCTGCTGAGCAAGGCCACGGACGAGGTGAACCGGAGGCACCTCGAGTTCCAGTTTGAACGTTATGCGCACGTGTCGGACGAGAGCATTGTATTTGACACCGTCACCTACAAGAAGGACTCCAACATCCTTGAAGAGTCGCAGCAGCTTGCGCTTGCACTCAGGCTTGCACGGGCTGGGAGAAAGGTGGTCGTGCGCGAACGTCCTTCGGTGCTGCGGATTCTGGAATCTTCCTTCCCGGGGCTGTTCATCCTCGAAGAATCGGTCTCAACCGAAACCCGCAGCACTTTGTGAGCGCCATGAGACCGGCCATCTGCACCATCTGCACGCAAGATCACCTCTTCAAGGTGAAGGCATTGTTCCGCTCTCTGGAAGGCCTCACCGATGCGAGCTTTCATTGCCTGATAACGGATGATGGGTCAACCATCCCATCGGCCGAAGGATTCAGTCTCCTTTCCATGACCGACCTGAGGCCGGACAAGGTGAAGACCATCGTCACCAAGTACAGGGGCGATGAGCTGCGATGGGCCTGCAAGCCCCTTCTGCTGGAACATCTTCTGGACAACGGCTTCGACCGCGTGATCTATCTCGACAACGATATCTCGTTCTACCGCTCACCAGATTTCATATTCGACCTGTTGGAGAGGCACGCTGTCATCCTCACCCCGCACTACTATCCAACAGACCCCGAGAAAGACCAGCACTGGTTGGAGTCCAACTTCCGGGTAGGCCTCTACAATGCCGGTTTCGTGGGCGTGAGCCGTTCGGGCATCCAGGCCATGCAATGGTGGGCGAAATGTTGCCAGTACAACGTCAAGAAATCCGCTTGGAGAGGACTTTTTGACGACCAGAAGTATCTGGACCTCATCCCCGTGATCTTTGACGATGTGCTCGTGCTGCGGCATCACGGATGCAATGTGGCAGGCTGGAATGTGGCCATGAGTCCGCGCTCCGCTGACGGGCAGGGCAACATCCTGCTTACGGGGAAGTGGCCGTTGGTGTTCATACACTTCAACGCCTTTACCATGAGGGAGATTGAGCGTGGGAACGACCCCGCCCTGGTCCCGTTGCTCCGGGCATATGAAAAGACCTTGCAGGTGTTCAGGCCCGAGTATACCGTGAAGGCCGAGACGAAACTTACGTTTGCCTCCATCCGGCTCATTATCAGGCATGTGATCTGGAAATTCTTCCGTTGGGCCGAAAAGCGTTGAGACCGACAGCGGGAGCTCTTCGCTGAGGGTTTACTACCCGCGATGACGGTGCTTTGCGCACACCCATCGGCCCTGACCCTACTGCATTTGTGCTACCTTCGCGACTCTTTCTCAGGGATGGTATTCAACGGACAGACCTTCAAGAACATCGGGCGTATCCGCGAGATCATCGGGGTTCTGGTGAAGTATGGCTTTGAGGACATCGTCACCAACAGCACCCTGCGGAATTTCGTCACCGAGAAGGTCCGGCTGTCATGGATGCGTCAGGACAAGCCTGTGTTCCAATACAGCCGTTGGGAACGCATCAGGATGGTGTGCGAGGAATTGGGGCCCACCTTCGTGAAACTGGCACAGGTGCTGAGCAACCGGCCAGACATGCTGCCCGCACCGCTCAT
>CAZATP010000051.1:0-20161 GCA_964488095.1 uncultured Chryseobacterium sp. | reverse complement strand
TAATTGCTAATTGCTAATTGCTAATTGCTAATTGCTAATTGCTAATTGCTAATTGCCAATTGTTAATTGCTAATTGCCCCCCTCACTCCCCATACTGATAGCACGCGTTGGTGCAGGGCGTTCCCTCGCAGGGGCATTTGATCTCGGTGGTCGTGGCATCGGCCTTGGCCAGCACCACCGGGCACTGGTTCAGATTGAAGATGTTATAGATGCTGCTGTCAGAAGCGTCATTCGAGCCGATGAGCCGGTTGGCATTGTTCGACTCCACCACCCAGATGCCCGGGGCACGCCCGTTCCAGTCCACCTGCCTGATGAACACCGTGGACGCGCTGAGGGTGCCTATCTCAAAGTTGTTCCCGTCACACCGCAGGGCGATGCCGTTCGAATAGTCCTGATCATAGACCACCTGCCCGCTTGAGGTGAGTTTGATCTTGATGCGGTCCTTGTTGATCTTGACCTCGTGCGTGCTCAACGCATAGGCACTCGAAGGGGTGAATGTGTAGGAGGACATGGGCTGTGCTTTCAGGTCGGTTATGCTTGACGGCACAAACCAACCGAAACCCTTTCTTTTGTCGTGACCAACTTTTTGGGGATAATTCCCTCCATGTCCACGCTTCAGCTCACTTGAAAAGCGCTACAACCCGCATGAAGACAGACATTCTTGGACGACTCATAGGTGCGCTTAATTCCATGGATGTCCGTTCATTCCGCTCCTCACTTTTTCTCACCCGGGGCAAATGGGCCCCGCAGCGCACCCTGCTCTTCAACACGCTGGTGGCCGACCCCCGCTGCACCATGGCCCAGCAGCAGGCGCTTTTCAGCGACAGCGCCTACCTAAAGGTGCTGGTCAAGGAGCGGCACCGCATGTATGGCGAGCTGCTGGCCTTCCTCATCGACCTCCGCAAGCGCAGCACCGATGCCCCCGACCCATGGCCGCCCTACGAGCAGGCACGCCTGCTGCAGAGCAAGGGCCTGTTCGACCTGGCCGTGGAAAGTGCCCGGCAGGGCATCAGCGTGGCCGAGCAGGTGCACGACCTGCATGCCCAGCTGCTGCTGCGCGAGCTGTTGCGCAGCATCTACAAGCTCATGCCACGGGCAGCGCTGAGCACCGAGATCACCGACAACGAGTATCGGCTTGAAACGGTGGCCCGGCAGGTGACCAACCTCACCCGCTACAGCATCATCAGCGACCGCCTCTTCGACCTGCACAGGAAGTACCGCCTTGCGGACGACATCTCTGTGCGCAGCGCCATGGACGCCCTCATGGCCGATGAGCTGCTGGCCGACATGGCCCATGCCATCTCCGTGCCCGCACAGATACGCCACAGGCACATCTGGTCCTACTACCACGAACTGTGTGGCAACCTGCCCGAGGCCCTGCAGCACCTGGTCCACTGCCAGACACTCTGGGAGAGCAGCCCCCACCGCATCGCCTACCTGCCCCATCTCTACCGCGAGACACTGGCCAATCTCATCGGCCTGCACACCGTGATGGGCCAGATGGACCGGGTGCCCCCGCTGCTCACACGCATGGAGCAGATACCCGTGAGCGGGCTGCGGGACGAGATGCTCGCCTTCTGCGACACCGAACTCCAATACCAGCTCTTCTACATGAACACCGGCCGATTGGACGATGTGGTGGCCCGAGAGCAACAGGTCCTCCTCGGCCTGACCCGGTTCGCTGCGCACATCACAGAGAGCAAGGAGCTCACCCTGCTCTACAACCTCGGCATCGCCCACCTCTTCGTGGGCAACGACAGGGATGCCCTGCGCTGCTTCAACCGCATCTATGCCAAGGGCGCGCTCGCATCACGCATCGACCTGCAGAGCATAGCCCGCATCTTCCGTCTGCTCCTGCTGCTGGAGAAGGATGACACGGACAGCTTCTCCTATCATCTGCGCAGCAACAGGCGCACCTTTCGCAAGCACATGCCTACCTACAGGATGATGGAGGTGGTCTACGCGTGGCTTGCCGAACATCAGAACGACTATCACTCGCCCGACCGACCATCGCATCTGGCCCGGTTGGATGCCTCTTTGCTGCCCTTCGAGCAGCAGCGGGTGGTGGGTGCCGAGGAGATGCGCCTCTGGGCCAAGAGCCGTGCCTCGGGCCGCTCCATGCGCCAACTGCTGGAGGAGGCGATGGCCAAATAACAGGCAGGGGGCGCGGTCTCAGCCCTTCGCAGGACGGACGGCCTTCAGCGTGCGCTCCACCTGCCCCACATGGCGCAACATGTGCTGCCGCATGAACTCGGTGCTCTGCACCAGGTTGAGCTTGCCCGCGAAGGGGTGCTTGAACAGGTCGTGGCCGATGAGCTGCTCATCAATGCGCTGATATTCTGTGCCAAGGCCCTCACGCACCGCGTTCCACTGCGCCTTGGCCTCGGCATAGCTCATGCTCACGCCCTTGTCCAGCTGCGCCACCCGGGGCGCCTTGAACTTGATGGGCAGGCCCAGCACGAAGTTGAGCAGCGCCTTGCGCAGCCCTGCCAGCGCACTGGCCTTGCGGTGGCCGCCCACCTCCAGCTTCTTGCGCAGGTAGTTGAGCGTGCCCGTCTCTGCCTTCACCAGGTGGGCCAGCACTTCCACCACACTCCAGGCATCGGGCGCGGGCTTGCGGGTCAGCACCGCCTCGTCATAGGTGTCCAACTTGGCCAGCAGGGCCTTGCGGTCGGCCTCGGCCGCTGCGAATGCGCTCAACAGTTCCTTTCTCATGGGGCGATGATGGTGTGTCGGGTGAAGGGGGCGTCCAAGGTGAGTCCGTTCCAGAAGAACCACTGGCGGAACCGCTCGAAATCTGCCGAATGGGCCGAAAGCCATTTCAGGAACATGCCGTTGTCGGTCTCCCCGAAATGATGGGCGCAGTAAAGCTCCATGACACCCTGCTCCTGCAGCTTGCGCAGCAGCGCGGCATAGGCGTCCGTGCCCTTGAAATGGGTGATGAAGCAGGTGCGCAGGGCGGCCTGCCGGGCTATCATGTCGGTGCCGGTGTCGGTGCAGTGGGCCATGGCCTCCTTCACCGCCCCGTCCAGGGCGAAATGGTCGGGCCGCCACTGTCCCTTGAGCACCTGGAGGGCATTGGCCGCCACCATGGCCGCGGCATCCCTCCGGCCCGAGGCATCGGTGGTGAGGTTGAGGAACACCTCGCCATACCACCATGCCCACAGCGCATCGCCCTTGGCATCCATGATGCGGGCCGCCAGATGGTAATTGTCTGCGAATGTGAGGGCGTTCCTCAGGCCCGCCTCGCACACGGCCAGCGCGCTCACCACGCTGTCGCGCTTCAGATAGTGGGCCGCCAACCCGTGATACAGCTCTCCCGACCCCGCGAACCGCTGAATGCCATAGCGGTAGGTCTCCTCCTGTGCGCGGGGGCGTTTCAGGCTGTCATAGGCGGTGGCCAGCAGCTGGTAGAGCTCGGGGGTGGCCCGCTCGTGATACTGCAGCGGGTGCAGCACCTTCTCGGCCTTCACCGCCTTGCCGCTCAGCACATAGGCGCGGCCCAGCTCAAAGGGATAGTCATACTCGCCCGGGTGGGCGTTCCATGCCTTGGTGAGCAGACGGATGGCCTCCTTGTGGTCGCCACGGTCCATGGCCACCACGCCCTCGCGGCCCCATTGTGCCGCCTCCTGCGCCCGTTGCCCGACAACGGACAGCGGAAGCAGCAAGAGCACAGGCCACCAGCGCAGCATCAGTTCTTCTTCACATCCACCGGGGTGGGCACCACTTCCAGCTTATAGGGCAGTTTGGCCAGGCCCGCCTCGATGGAGGCCTTGTCGCCCACCACCACGATGGCCATTTTCTTCACATCCAGGTGCTTCTTGGCCAGGGCGTCCATCTCGGCCTTGGTCATGGATTGCAGGATGGCGTTCTGCTTCTTGGTGAAATCGCGGTCCAGCCCATAGGTCATGATGCGGCTCAGGAAACCGGTCTTCTGATAGCCGGCCTCATACTTCAGGGCGTCCTGCTGGCCTATGGAGTTGCGGGTGAAGAGCAGCTCCTCCTCCGTCACGCCCTTCTCCGCATATTCCTTGAACTCACGGATGAACTCCACCAGTGCGCTGTCGGTGGCCTCCTTCTTCACGCCTGCCTGGGCCGTGTAGGGCCCAACGTGCTTGGTGCCGCCCAGCGAGCTGAAGGCGCCATAGGTCCAGCCCTTGTCCTCGCGCAGGTTCAGGTTCACACGGCTGTTGAACGAGCCTCCCAGCGGGAAATTCATGGCATAGGTGCGGAAGTATTCGCCCGTGGCATCATAGGGCATGAACAGGTAGCCCATGCGGATCTCGCTCTGCGCAGCACCGGGCTTGTCCACCAGATAGATCTTCGACCCGTCTGCCGCAGGCGTGGCCGGCTCTGCCGGATAGACCACCTTGTTCTTCTTCCATGCCTTGAGGAAATCGAGTTTGGGCAGGAGGACGTCCTTGTCCACATCGCCCACCACCACCAGATTGGCGATGTTGGCCACGAACCATGTATCATAGAACGCCTTGACATCGGCCAGGGTGAGCGCCTCTACCGAGGCGGTCGTGCCGATGGACGGGATGGCCATGATGTGGCCCTCACCGTACAGCACCTTGCCGTACTGGTTGTTGGCCAGCGTGGTGGCCACATTCACCTGGTTGGCGATCTCCTCCAGCTGCTCGAACTTCTTGCGGTTGAAGTCCTCTTCTGTGAAATCGGGGCGGAAGAGCACCTCCTCCAGCAGGGTCAATGTGCGGTCCAGGTTCTTGGTCAGCGAGCTCACGTTGATGTAGATCTCCTCGCTTCCGGCAGAAACATCGATGCTGCTGCCCAGTTTCTCCAGTTCGCTGTCCAGGTCCTCTGCGCTGTAGTTCTTGGTCCGCTCGGCCATCAGCGAGGCGAACAGGTTGGCAATGCCTGCCTTGGCGGTCTCGGTGTAGCGGTGACCGGCACGTACGGCCAATCGCACATACACCTTCGGTATCTCATCGCTCTTGGCCCCGATCATGGCCAGACCGTTGTCCAGGTCGGCCTTCCAGAAATCGGGCACGTTGATGGTGGGGTTCGGGCCCGAGCCGGGGCGCTTGCTGCGGTCGAAACCGTCCTGCGCGGCCGTGGGCTTGGTGTAGCTCAGACCCTCATACTGCGCCAGATCGGCCTTCAGCGAATAGTCGCGCTCATACTTGAAGTTGTCCGGTGCGGCCACCAGTTGCGGCTGCCCTTTCGGATACACGCTGAGAATGACGGCCGACTTGCCTTTGATGTACTTGTTGTACACGCGCATCACATCTTCCTTCGTCACATCGTTGTAGCGTTTCAGCTCGTTCACCAGCTGATTCGGGTTGCCCAGCATCAGCTCATACTGGGCCAATTGGCTGGCCTTGCCGCTCACAGTCTCCAGTCCGCTGATCACCATGCTCTCGTGGGTCGATTTGAATCGCGCCAGCGCATCATCGCTCACCCCGGTCTGCTCAAACTCCAGCAGGGTCTCGCGCACCTTCTTCTCCATCTCGGCCAGGGTCTTGCCCGGATAGGGCAGCACCGTGAGGCGGAAGGTGCCCGCCAGCTCCTGACACGGATTGCTCACATTGGCCTGAATGGCCAGCTGCGCCTTCTCAAAGTTCTTGTAGAACAGGGAGCTCTTGCTGCCACCGAGAATGTCGGCCAGCACATCGAGCGGGGCCTCATCGGGATGGAAGTTGGGCACTGTGGGGTAGGTCATCATCAGCAGGGGGAAGCGGATGTTGTCCTCATAGGAGATGTAACGGTCGGCCGTCAGATTCACCTCGGGGGCCACCTGCTTCTTCACCTCTGCCCCGCGCGCAATACTGCCATAGTATTTCTTCACCAGGTTCAGCACCTGGGTCTGGTCCACATCCCCGGCCACGGTCAGGGTGGCGTTGTTCGGGCCATACCAGCGCAGGAAGAACTTCTTCAGGTCGTTCACATCCACGCGGTCCAGGTCTTCCAAGTAACCGATGGTGGGCCAGTGATAGGGGTGCGTCTGTGGGTAGAGCGCCTGCGATATCTTCTCGCCCACCAGACCATAGGGGCGGTTGTCATAGTTCTGCCCGCGCTCGTTCTTCACGGTGGCGCGCTGCACCTCGAATTTCTGCTGGGTCACGGCATCGAGAAGAAAGCCCATGCGGTCGGCCTCCAGCCACAGGGCCGTCTCCAACTGGTTGCTCGGCAGCGTTTCAAAATAGTTGGTGCGGTCCAGGTTGGTGGTGCCGTTCAGCGTTCCGCCCGATTCGCTCACAATGCTGAAATGCTCCTCATCGGCCACGTGGTCCGACCCTTGGAACATCATGTGCTCGAAGAAGTGGGCAAAGCCCGAGCGCAGCGGCTCTTCCCTTGCCGACCCTACGTGATAGGTCACGTCCACATGCACGATGGGGTCCGAATGATCCTCATGGATGATGACCGTGAGGCCGTTGTCCAGTTGATACTTGCTGTAGGGAATGGAATGTGTGCCCGGCTTGCGGTCCACTTTCTCAACGAGTTTCACCCCCTTGGGGATGACCACTGCGGACTGCTGTCCGAAGACCTGCATGGTGAGCGAACTGACCAGCAGGCCGATAATGAAGAACTTTTGCATCTGTTTGATTTGGATCGGTCAAATATAGGTCAGGCACTTTGGGGGGCATTCCAATTTGTGTTAACGGCAAAAAGAGAGGGCGGTCCTGTTCAGGACCGCCCTCAGCGCAACGCACGGATGCGTACGATTACTTCATGCCCTTCTTAGGCAACCAAGCTGCGAATGACTTCGCTCCCTTGGCATAAGACTCCTGGATACGGATACCTGTGTCCCAGTCACCGTAGCCGTAGGTGGTGCCAGGTGAACCTACAACAGTGGCCACGCCCAGTGGGGTTCCCTCATTGCCGGTCTCTACAAGGCTGATGGTCATATCCACCAAAGAAGGCTGCTTGCCTACGAATGGGATGTTCCAACCAGGCTCGGTGGTGGTGGTGTGCACGATCATGGTGTATTTCGCACCGCTCTTGCCACGACCGATCGTAGTGCCTTTCAGGCCTTTGTTGAACAGCTCCTCGAACTTCACGTGGAACTTGTTCTCACGGTCAGCTACCCAATCCTTCTCCCAAGAATCGCCACGGCCGGCCTCTTTCTTGTTGTACTCGCCCTTCTTCTTCTCGATGTACTCATCCTCTGGCAGGGCCTTCTTTCCGATGCCCACTTTCATGCCATCGTACTTGTACACGACATTCACTTCGCTCTGACCGCTAAGGGCCTTGAAGCTGCCCGAGGTGAGTGTGATTTTCTGCGCATGGGCAGCAAATGCGAACACCACCGCAAGCGCAAGGGTCATTAAGGTTGTTTTTGTTGTCATGGTTTGAATTGGTTTGGTTAACGGTTCCAAATATAGGCTGTCAAATGTCTGATGGGATACGTGCAATCACTTAAATCGTCACTGGTGCCCCGACTTCCGTTTCCCTACTTTTGAGCGGCCCATCCCCCCTTGCAGTGAATCCGAATCTCGACCCTGACAAAGACCGCCAACTGCCCATAGACCGGGACACGGAGCGTGCCCTGCGGCCCGTGGGCTTTGACGATTTCAGTGGTCAGGAAAAGGTGGTGGAGAATCTCCGCATCTTCGTGGAGGCCGCCAAGCAGCGGGGCGAGGCGCTCGACCATGTGCTGCTGCACGGCCCTCCGGGACTGGGCAAGACCACCCTCGCCAACATCATCGCCAACGACCTCGGGGTGAGCCTCAAGCTGACCTCGGGCCCCGTGCTCGACAAGCCGGGCGATCTCGCAGGCCTGCTCACCAATCTGGAACCCAACGATGTGCTCTTCATCGATGAGATACACCGTCTGAGTCCCATCGTGGAGGAATATCTGTACTCTGCCATGGAGGATTACCGCATCGACATCATGATCGAGACGGGCCCGAATGCACGGTCGGTGCAGATCCAGCTCAATCCTTTCACGCTCGTGGGCGCCACCACCCGCAGCGGTCTGCTCACCTCACCGCTCCGCGCCCGGTTCGGCATCACCTCCCGACTGGAATACTATGATGCCACGGTGCTCAAGGGCATCGTCACCCGTTCGGCAGGCATCCTTGGTGTCGAGATTCACAGCAACGCGGCAGAGGAGATCGCCCGCAGAAGCAGAGGCACGCCCCGCATCGCCAATGCACTCCTGCGCAGGGTGCGCGATTTCGCCCAGATAAAGGGCAACGGCACCATTGACCGCGACATTTCGCAGTTCGCGCTCAATGCCCTGAATGTGGACAAGCACGGACTGGACGAGATGGACAACCGCATCCTCACCACCATCATCGACAAGTTCAAGGGCGGCCCTGTTGGGCTGACCACCATCGCCACGGCCGTGGGCGAGGAGGGCGGTACCATCGAAGAGGTATATGAGCCTTTTCTCATCATGGAGGGCTATCTGAGCCGCACACCCCGCGGCCGGCAGGTGACCGAACGGGCTTACAAGCATCTGGGCCGCATCAGCCCCAAGGATGCCGGCACGCTGTTCGGGTGAAGGGGTCACGCAGAAAAATCTGATCACGCAGAGACGCAGAGCAAATGAGAAAATCCTGTCATCAGAAATTATTTTTCAATTGAACCTTCTTAGAATCATCTTCAAAACCCACTTTACCTCTGCGTCTCTGCGTGAAATTCTTTCACCGTCCTGAGAAACAAAGGATGCCATGGACATCAATGAAGTGACAGGGACTGTGCTGGACTGCTGCATCCAGATTCATCGCGAATTGGGACCTGGGTTATTCGAATCAGTTTACGAGGAAGTCCTGTCTTACGAATTGGACCGGCATGGTTACAAGGTCGAAAGGCAGGCTGGAATTGAAGTTGAGTGGGATGGACAGAGCATGGGACTTGGATTCAGGGCTGATATGATTGTTGAATCCTTGGTCATCATTGAATTGAAGTCGGTGGAGAAACTTCAACCAATTCATTTCAAACAGCTCCAGACCTACCTTAAGCTCACCGATTTGAAGGTTGGACTGCTGATAAACTTCAATGAGTCTTTGCTAAAGAATGGATTTCATCGCATTGCCAATGGCATTTGATGCGTTCCTGAACTCTTTTGCTCTGCGCCTCTGCGTGAAAATTCATTCCCACCGCGTGTGAGACGCACGCTGTTAGGGTGACAGTGCTCACAGGAAAAAGATGAATGACCCGCGCAGAAACGCAGAGGGCAAGGCGAGCAATGCTCGCTGGAAATTTGAGCACGGAATCCCGGATGGCAGCGTTTTCTCCTATTCTCTGCGCCTCTGCGTGAAAATTCATTCCCACCGCGCGTGAGACCACAGGAAGCGGGAAGTCTGTTCGGTTGAACTCCTGACTAAAGCAACCGCAGCCACGCCCACGCCATCACGGCCATGAAGGCGAACAGTGGCCCCATCACAATGAAGAAGAGCCCGCCCTGACGGAAATCCCGCTGCTCCATCAGACCAGTGGAATACGATATCGCGTTGGAGGGTGTGGAAACGGGCAGCAGCAGGGCGCACGAGCAGCTGATGGCAACGATCACAGGCACCGCCAGACCGAAAATGCCCGGCAGCGATACGGCCAGAGGCACAAGGATGGCCGAAGCGGCCGTATTGCTCATCACGTTGCTGAGCAACACTGCTCCCCAGCTGAAAATGACAGCTATGCCTACCACCGCCACAGGCAGGGCATTCACCTGCTGCATCACGATGTCGGCCAGCCCCACATCCTCCAGCGCAATGCCCAGCGCCAGACCGCCTGCAACGAGCATCAGGGTGTCCCACGGCAGTCTGCGCACATGCTCTGCGGTGATCACCTGGGTGAGTGTGAGCAGCACTATGGGCACGGCCGAGGTGGCCGCCACAGGGATTCCGTGCAGCGGCTCTGTTATCCACAGTGCGATGGTGGCCACGAGTGTGAGCAGGACCGCCCTCCGCTTGGCCACGTCCTTCTCCGACTTGTCCTGTGTCAGCTTCGAGAGGTCGAGCACCACGGCACTGAGGTCCATTCTCCGAACCATGTATCTCCAGAATAGCCACACCAGCAGCAGCCCAGTGGGCGCCCCCACCATCATCCATTCCATGAAGGTGATATGAATGCCC
This sequence comes from uncultured Chryseobacterium sp., assembly GCA_964488095.1. GTDB lineage: Bacteria > Bacteroidota > Bacteroidia > UBA10329 > UBA10329 > UBA10329. Next base: position 10,121 of record CAZATP010000051.1, on the reverse strand, counting down.
CGCTCCATCAGGGCACCCACCGCAATGGCATTGGGCGTGCTGCCGATGATGGTGCCGATGCCGCCCACCGATGCGGCCGCAGGGATTCCCGTGAGCAACGCCTTGGAGTAGGGAGAATCCTTGCCGAGCAGGCGCACAAGCGGAAGAACGGATGCGACCATCATGGCTGTGGTGGCCGTGTTGCTCATCACCATGCTGGCCACCGCAGTGGTCATCATCAGCCCAAGCAAAAGCCGCTCGGGATGGTTGCCGAACCGCTTCACGGTGAACAGGAAAAGTGAACGGTCCAACGCAGCCTGCTGCATACCCTCGGCCAGGAAGAACCCGCCCAACAGCAGCCAGATCACGTTGCTGGTCCATGTGCCCAGATACATCTCCACGGGTGCCTGGTGGTCAAGGATGAAGTCGGTACCAAAACCGAGCAGCAGCATGGCAATCAGCAGAATGCCCACTGCGAAGGGCGGAATGGCCTCGGTGATCCAAAGTCCTATGGCCAGCACCGAGAGCAGGAAAACATAGTCCACCGCATCACCATAACCCAGGTTGCGGAAGAAATAGGTGATGGTCAAGGCGATGGTGAGATTGCCTGTGAACGTGGAGGTGTTGAACAGCCAGTTGGGCTTCAGACGCTTGAACAGCCTGGAGGCGGCTGTCCGCGAATCACTATCGGTGAACACGTGCTGGATATCGTTGCCCAATTCGGGGAAGTCCAGTATGGGAAATGCATCCAATACCTGCCTACGAAAGCTCTTCGTCCGTTTGGGCATCTTCCCCTCCTCATATCTCCTTCTGACGCCATCCCCCGACTCCTTCCCCATGTGACTGCTCATAGGGCAAAGAACGCCAATCCATTCGCGCCTCTCCTAATGCAAGCTCCATTGACGCTTGAAACGTAGATTCGCCCTTGGTTGCACTACCCACCTCACCATGCCACGATTGGAAGTTCTAAAAACATACAAGGTCTACATAGGAGGTCAGTTCCCACGTGGAGAATCAGGTCATTACTACCCTGTTCCGTTGAAGGACGGCAGCGTGACGAACATCTGTCTCTGCAGCCGCAAGGATGTGCGCGATGCGGTGGTGGCCGCACGGAATGCCTTCACTGGTTGGAGCGAGCGCAGTGCATTCAACCGCAGTCAGATACTCTACCGCATCGCAGAGATGCTGGAAGGCCGCAAGACGCAGTTCGTGGAAGAGCTGAAGCACAATGGCCTTACTGCCGCAGCGGCCACCAGAGAGGTGACCACGGCCATAGACCGATGCGTCTATTTCGCGGGCTGGTGCGACAAGTATGCACAGGCGTTCGGCAGTGTGAATCCGGTGGCTTCCTCCCACTTCAATTTCAGCGTTCATGAACCGACCGGTGTGGTCACGGTGGTCGCTCCGGAGAATCCTGCGCTGCTCGGTCTGGTGAGTGTCATTCTGCCCGTCATAGCAGGCGGTAACACCTGCGTGGTGCTGGCCTCGGAGCTCATGCCACACACGGCCGTCACGTTCGGTGAGGTGCTCAACAGCAGCGACCTGCCGGGCGGAGTAGTGAACATCATCACGGGCAAGGCGGACGAACTGGTCGGTCACCTCGCCTCGCACATGGACGTGAATGCCACGGTCTATGCCCGCGGGAATGCATCACACTTCAAGAAGATACAGGAACAGGCCGTGGCCAATGTGAAACGCACGTTCGACTGGAGTGCCATCGACTGGGGCAGACAGGGCGAGGACCCCTATCTGTTACTCGACCTTCAGGAAGTGAAGACCACTTGGCACCCGATCGAGAACATCAGCGGGGGCAAGGCGGGCTATTGACGCTCAGAACTTGTAGCCCGAGTAGGTCGATGTGAATTCCTCCGGCTTGATCGGTGGATTCACCTTGAGATTCTTGTACTCATAGACCGCGATCAGCCCGGTGGCATCATACATCTTCTGGTAGATGGGCAGGTGGTTCTCCTTGTCGATGTACATCTCGATCTTCTTGCAGTAGGTGTTCGGCACCTTGATCACCTGTCCGGCCTTCACCTTGTCATAACCACCAAGCTTGTTGATTTCCAAGAGCTCGTATTCGTTGGAGTGGGTCTTGCGGGCAATATCAATCACGGTCTCACCGGCCTTCACGGTATAGTCCTTGAGGGCATACTGCTTGTTGGTGAGGGTCACATTCCAACATTTGCGGCCATCGTAGGTCACCTCGCCATGCACCTGCACATAATCGTTCATCTTGTCCTTGTACTGGTCATAAACGTGCTTGAGCACTTTGCCCGTGTATTCAAAGCCCAACTGCTTCACGCTGTGGTGCTGGTTGTTCCTCAGGATGCTGCCCTCGGGATCGAGGTTCAGGGTCATGTAGGGGAACTTGTTGGGGCTCACCTTGGCATTTCCACCGTTCTCGCCTTCCACATAGAGCACCTCGGCCCCCTTGTCGGGCACATGCACCAGCACATAGGTCTTGAAGGGTTTGGCGTGCACCTTGACCGTCTGCGAACCGGGCACCATCTTCCCGTTGATCCGCTCCGACTTGTCAAGGGTGAAAGTGAGCGTCCTGATCTTCTCGATACTGGCCATCATATCGCGGAACATGGCATGTTTGTCCAGCTCCTGAGCCGTAGTGACGAATGACGGGAACAGGAACAGGAAGGCAAGAAGGAAACGCATGGCGGTGCTTTTTTTGAGTGGCGCGAAGATAGTCCATCCATGATGGAGGAACAGGGCCGCCCTTGACCAAAATCGGGCCAAAAGACTACTCGCAGATCAGCTGTATGCTGATGGCGTAATGGTCCGACAGGTGCTTGTGCTTATCCGACCATGGCGAGGTGAACGTACGCAGTGCGCGATTGGTCCAAACAGGCAACGGACGTGCCCGTGGCTTGGGGTTCCGCACCAGCGCGTAATCCAGCAGCGAGGTCTTTCCCTTCCACTTGTCGGGGATCAATGTGTTGTTAGGACAGCCCCATGTGGTGGCCGATGCTGTGGCGCAGTACGAGTCCTCTGGAATGCACACGTCATCATCATCCGCATTCAGAATGGTCACCATCTCGCGATAGGCGTTCTCATTGTCGCGGGCCGTGTTCATGTCTCCGGCCACCAGTTGCAGCACACCCGTTCGCGCCTCGCTTTCCAAAACCTGACGTATCTGCGCGAACTGTGTGTTGCGCACGCGCTCCTGCCTTGGGCCGTCCTCCGATTGCAGGTGCGTGTTCACCAGCTGATATTCCACTCCGTTCTTGGTCACCTCAAAGAACACCGCGCCTTTGGCCGCCCCGCAGTCCACTCCAACGCATTCGTCATAGAAGATGGTCTTGATGTTCTCTATCGGGATTCTGCTGAGCACCCAGAGCCCATTGTTGAAGACTCTGTTCGTGTTGGCAGGAAGAATCTCATAGGGGAATTCGCCTCCCAATGCCTCCTTCAGGATCTTCATGCTCTTCTTCCCGAAGGCCTCCTGAAACAGCAGCACGTCATATTCCGAGTCCTTGAGCAATGCACCGATATGCTTGGCGCGCTCCAACTGCCCATCCCAGAAAAGGCCTGCCGGCCGCATGAAGATGTTCCAGCTCAGAACATTCAGCGTCACCACGCCCTCATTGGTTTGGGCAAGGGCGGTGAAGGCAGTGAGCACCGAAAGTGCCAAGGTGATGAATGGGATTCTCATTGTAGGAAGGGGTTGCTTTTCCGTTCAGAACCGATGGTCGTCTTCGGGCCATGGCCAGGATGTACGGTGACATGGTCCGGAAGGTTGAGGAGCTTGGTCCTGATAGACCTGATAAGTTGCGCATGATTCCCGCCCGGAAGGTCCGTGCGGCCTATGCTTCCCTGAAAAAGGGCATCCCCTGCGATCACCTTGGCCGATGACGGATGATGGAAACAGATGCTTCCGGACGAATGTCCGGGCACATGCAGCACATGGAGCTCCAAGCTGCCCACCTTCACCACATCACCTTCATTCAGATAGAGCGATGGACTTATCATTTCGCCAGTGTTGAAACCATAGTTCATCGCATAGCGGGGCACCGCCTCCAGCACCGGCAGGTCGTCCAGGTGCATTTCCAGACCGAGTCCGAAACGCTCGGCCACGAACCTGTTGCCCAGCACATGATCCACGTGGCAATGTGTGTTCAGCAATTTCACCGGCCTCAGACTGTTCGATTCGATGAATTCGGCAAGTTCCTGCTTCTCCCAAGCATCATAGCAGCCCGGGTCGATAATCGCACAGTGCATATCATCGTCCCAAACGACATAGGTGTTCTCCTGAAATGGGTTGAAAGTGAAAACCTTGAGATTCATTCAATAGGGTACTGCTGTAAAATTACAAGTAAACGCAGTGGAAATGCACGGCCACAATGGACGAAGGAAGATTTAGCCTTGCGGTAACGCACTGTTCATGCGGAAACAGCCCAGACCCCAATGCCGGGACCTCCCTCCCGAACGGGACTTTCAGGAAATAAAAAATCCTGCCGGGCGCACCCGACAGGATTCACAATAATTGAATCGAAAGATTACTTCTTGGCTCCGCGCTCGTCAGAAACACTAAGTTTCTTACGGCCTTTGGCCCTGCGGGCAGCCAATACATTGCGTCCGTTAGCTGTTGCCATGCGGCTGCGGAAACCATGCTTGTTAACACGCTTTCTTCTGGATGGCTGGAATGTCCTTTTCATGATGCGTCCTTAAATGGGGGCTGCAAAAGTAAGTATCCATTCGTTCTGTGCAACGGTCGGCCAGACTTTTTTACCGCGATGCATTGGGGCTACCTTTGCGCCTCCTACGGACCATGGCGCGAAAGAATAACATTGACAACGAGGACCTGCCCAAGGTCAAGCTCACCAAGGAGAACCTCAGCAAGGTGCGCAAGTTGCTCACCTATTTCCGTCCACACATGGGGAAATACGCGCTGGGATTGATGTTCCTGTTCTTCACGGGACTCACGGCTTTGGCGTTCCCGCTGCTCATTGGCCGCATGGTGAACTCGGCCACGGGCGCCATGCTGCAGGACATCGACCGCATTGCGCTTATCCTGCTGGTGGTGTTCATCCTGCAATCGGTGTTCTCCTATTTCCGAATCTATCTCTTTGTGAATGTGACTGAGCATGTGCTGGCGGCCCTGAGGCGCGACACCTACAGCCACCTCATCCGCCTGCCGATGAATTTCTTCTCCAAGCGCAGGGTGGGCGAACTGAACAGCCGTATCGCTTCGGACATCAACATGCTGTCCGACACGTTCACCACCGTGGTGGCCGAATTCCTTCGGCAGGCCATGCTCATTGTGGGCGGCATCGCCTTTCTGGCCTACACATCGGTGAAACTGACCGTGATGATTCTGCTCAGTGTGCCGGTCATTGCCATTCTGGCCGTTGTCTTCGGCAGGGCCATCCGGAAAATCTCCAAGGAGACCCAGGACCGCATTGCCGACAGCAACACCATCGTGGAGGAGACCATGGCCGGCATTGCCAGCGTAAAGGCATTTGCCAACGAGCGCTTTGAGATCGTGCGCTACGGCAAGAGCACCAACGACATTGTGAGCGTGGCCCTGCGCGGAGCACGTGCCCGTGGTCTTTTCGCATCGTTCATCATCTTCTGCCTCTTCGGGGGTGTGGTGTTCGTCATCTGGTATGGAGTGCGACTGGTGAACATGGGCGAAATGGGCGTGGGCGACATGTTCCAGTTCGTGCTGTACTCGATGTTCGTAGGGGCCAGCATCGGGGGCATTGCCGAGATGTATGCTCAGATGCAGAAAGCCCTCGGTGCGGCCGAGCGGGTATTGGAGATCCTGGATGAGCAGGCCGAGCCGTTCAGCGGGTCGACAATGCCATTGGAGCAGCCCATTGCCGGACGGATGGAGTTCAGAAATGTGAATTTCCGCTATGCCTCCCGACAGGAGATGCAGGTGCTGCATGACGTTTCGTTCGTGGCAGAGCCAGGCGAGACCATCGCCCTGGTGGGGCCCAGCGGTTCAGGAAAATCGACCATTGCCGCGCTGGTGCTGCGATTCTACGATCCGGAGACCGGAAGCATCACGTTCGATGGTCGTGATGCCAAGGAATTCGACCTCGAGGCCCTGCGTGCCAACATGGCCATGGTGCCTCAGGATGTGATGCTCTTCGGGGGCACCATCCGCGAGAACATCGAGTACGGACGGCCCGGTGCGTCCATTGCGGAAATTGAAGAGGCTGCACGTAATGCCAACGCGCATGATTTCATCAATTCGTTCCCAGAGGGCTACGAGACCGTGGTGGGCGAACGGGGTGTGAAACTCTCCGGTGGTCAGCGGCAACGGATTGCCATCGCAAGGGCAGTGTTGAAAGATCCGCGCATCCTGATCCTGGATGAGGCCACCAGTTCACTCGACTCCGAATCGGAACGCTTGGTGCAGGAAGCACTCGACAAACTGATGAAGGGCCGCACTTCGCTGGTCATCGCCCACCGTCTCAGCACCATTCGAAACGCTCACCGCATCGTGGTGCTCGACAAGGGCCACATCACCGAAGTGGGGAGTCACCGCGAGCTGTTGGAGAAACAAGGCGGCCTCTACCGCAATCTTCTGGAGCTTCAGGAACTGTGAGACCGGGTTCAGAACCCTGTCTCTGACCATGTGAAACTGCGCGCATTGATGTCGTAGTAGGCCATTCGGCCCAACTTTTCCACAAGCAGCAGGCCCGGGTCATCGGTGCGGTCGATGCGGTCCATAGCGGCAGGGAGCAGCATGATTCCGTTCTCATCGATAAGCCCGAGATGACCATCCTTACCCACAATGGCCACCCCCTCCAAGAAATCGTTAGCAGAGTTGAACTGCGCCAGAATGACGTGCTCACCAGCCTCATTGATGAAGCCCCAGAGTCCCTTCTCCTTCACTGCGGCCCGTCCTTCGGAGAATCCCTTTGTGTCCTCAAAGATGAACGGGATGACCTCGGCCCCCGATGCGTTGATGAAACCGAATCTGCCCTTAAGCCTTGCCGCATAACGGCCCTCGCGCACGGGGTCGATGTGCTCATACTTGAACGGGCGTACTTCCGCCCCCGTGCTGTCGATAAGCCCGTAGAGCTTCTTCTTCCGGGCAATGCTACGTCCGTGCTTCATCATCATCCGCGATAGGTCTTCCTTCGAAGCATCGAGCTTAACGGCCACCACCTCCTTGCCCGTGATGTCGATGAAACCCGCTTTATCATTCAGCAACACCGGAGCAACACCTTCAGAGAAATGACCGATACGGTCATATTTACAGGCGACAATCAGATTGCCCTTCATATCAAGAAGGCCGTTTAGGTCGCCAAGAACCACGCGGGACATGCCGTTCTTGAAAGATTCCACCTCTTCGAAGCGGAACGGGACAATCAGATCGCCCTGCGTGTTGATGAAGCCCATCCGATCATCGCGCTCCACGGCTGCAAGGCCTTCCGAGAAGGTCCACGCATCATCGAACTTAGGGGGGAGCACCACCTTGCCATCTCTGTCCACATAGCCGAACTGACCATCACTACTGAAAGCTGCCAGCCCCAAGGCAAAGTCGAGCAGCTCATCGTGGACCGGTTCCACCACCCAATCGCCCTTCGCATTGATGGCCCCCATCTTCTCGCCTTTCCCCACGATGGCCACCCCATCATGGAAGCCATCGGCCTCATCGAACTGCGGGGCAATGATCTCTTTGCCGCGCTTGTCCAGATAGCCCCACAGGCCATTGCGCTGAAATGCCGCCAGTCCGTCAGAGAAAGCCTGCACCTGCTGATAGCGGAAAGGCACCGCCTCTTTGCCCAAGCGGTCTACGAATCCCCATTTCCCGTCTTTTCGTGCCGGATAGACCCTTCTGCTGATGATGTCCATGTCGGCATTCAGCTCGTCCATGAACGGGTAATCAGGATACGTCAGTTTGAAATCCACAAGCGATTCCCTCCTCCTGTCCTGGGTATGGAGGCTGAAGAGTCTTCTCCAGGCATCTGCAACATGCGGGTTCTTAGGGTTGGCGGTGATGAATGCATGGAACTCTGCCATCGTCTGATTGGCGGTGCTCAGGGCGTAAATACGGTCCTCTGCGGTCCTGCGGTGAGGCGAGTTGGGATGGCGGGCAATGAACTCATGATAGTTTCTCACCGAACCATCGGCCGTCTCGCGGTCAAACACGGCCCGATCCAGAAGCACCTTGGCCTCCACGGCCTCTTTGGATGACGGATGCGCTGCAAGGAACGCCTGCAACAATTCGGGTGTCTGCTCCTTTCTGATAGCAGCGAATTCCAGTGACGCTTTCAGTTCCAACACCACGCGTTTGTCTGGCGACTCAGGGAACCGAGTGAGAAACAGGTCGCATGCTGACAAGGTGTTGGCTTTCGTCACCTCCTCCAATGCGAGGGTGTAGAGCGTTCTGCGAAGAGCGTCCACGCGCTCGGCCGTGATGCCATATTCCAATACCTTGTCCCTGTCCTTCTTCGGGGCAGTCTTGAAGAGCGACTCTGTGCGAAGTGCATATACCCTCGCGCTGTCAAGGTTGAAGAACGGGTTCTGCTGTTCGATGAACACGCGGCACATGCCAAAGGTGGCGGCCAGCCGCTCCTTGTCGAGCCGTTTCTCAAATATCTGCTTGGCCTTGAAGTAGTCTTTCATCTCCAACGCCTCGAATGCCTTGTCAATAGGCCCGGCAAAGGCCTGCAAGGACATCGCGCAGCCGAGAACGACAGCCAGCGGCACTGCTCTTAGGAAGAAGGGAATGGACACTACCGTACAAAGAATGACATGAGGGGGTTGCAAAGTTACAACTAAGGCCGAGGCCGTCCCCCAAAACCGATCTGTTGCAGAATTTCGGTGAATTCGCTGAGGATCATTGCAGTGGCTCCCCAGACGGTCTGCCCCTCCACATCGTAGAAAGGCGCTTTCACTTTCAGGCCGTTCATCACCGGGATATGCATCTCACCTATGATGTCGGTTCGCAGGAAGTGGTGCAGTTCGGGAAGCAGAATGCGCTCGACCTCCTTTTGATCGGGCACGAGAATCGGTGGCCGTTCAAGCACTCCTACCACGGGATGCACGAGGAAATTGCTTACCGGGATGTAAAGTTCGGAGAGCTGCCCGAGCACGCGCACGGAACCTTGGATCAGCCCTACCTCCTCCTCGGCCTCACGCAGGGCCGTAGCGATGATGTCCGTATCCGAAGGCTCCATTTTCCCCCCGGGAAAACTCACCTGTCCGCTGTGCGCGCCAGCATAGTCGGGGCGCTTCATGAGCACCGTGCGCACGGTTCCGTGGTCAGGGTAGAGTGCAATCAAAACCCCACCGATCCTGGCCCGGCTCACATCGGGATTGAACCCTGGTGGCACCCTGTGCGATGCCGCCATGCGGAACTGTGCCTCGCGGCCGGGCAATGGTTCGGCCAGTCGCTGAACAAGTGCATCGGCCAGTTGGTTAAGCATGTGGCAAAGGTAGCTTCGCCCGCAGGCTACCTTTGCCGCCCGAAAAGCCCACGACATGGACAACTATGGCCCGCAACATCTGGAACCGACCTACTATCTGAACAGTGACCATCCGGAGGTGATCGCCTTTGCGGAGGCGAACAAAGGGAGCGGCACCTCACAGAAGGAACAGGCCGTGAGCCTCTATCTGGCCGTGCGTGACGGGTTCCGCTACAACCCTTACAACATCGTGACGAAGCCCAGCGAGATGCAGGCAAGCCACATCCTTGAGCGTGGCGATGGGCACTGCGTGGACAAGGCCGTCCTCCTTGCTGCGTGCGCCCGTGCGGTGGGAATTCCCTCACGGTTGGAGTTCGCGGATGTCTGCAATCACATCAGCACGCAGAAATTCATCGACCTGTTGAAGACGGACGTGTTCGCCATGCACGGCATCACGCAGATGTTCGTTGATGGCCGATGGACCAAGGCCACGCCCGCATTCAATAAGGAGCTGTGCCAGTTCTTCAACGTGGCCCCGCTGGAGTACGATGGCGAGGGCGACAGCATCTTTCAGGAATTCGATGGCAACAACAACAAGTTCATGGAGTATGTGGCCAACCACGGGGTGTTCGATGACTACCCGCGCGAGTATTTCATCGGAGTGATGATCCTGCGCTATCCGCACCTGTTCAATTATGAACGCATGCGCAAGGTGCTTTGGGAGACGAATAGGCCCGAGGCGTTTGCTGCGGTCGAGGT
>CAZATP010000050.1:12630-20636 GCA_964488095.1 uncultured Chryseobacterium sp. | reverse complement strand
CCACGGCCAGCGGGTCGGCATTGTAGGTCTTCTGTTGGGCATAGTCGCCCTGCGTGAGGCGCACGCACTGGCCCCCGATGATGTCGATGGCCGGAATGATGCGGAAGAAGTGGGGAGTGGACATGGGGCGCGAAGGTCGGGACTGCCGCGCATCGTCCTCCTTGCAGCTTTGTCAAACTTCCGAAGTTTGACAAAGCTCGATTTATGGGTCCATCTTCACCACCCTTGCGGTTGCGCCATGGTGCAACCGCAGCAGATAGATGCCTTGGGGCAGGGCGGTGAGGTCGAGGGTGTTCTGCCCTGCGGGGGCGGTGCCCTGCATCAGGGTGCGGCCCGTGAGGTCGGTGAGGGAGTAAGCCCCGCCTGTCCTTTCCTCAAAGCGCAGCAGGCCGGTGGTGGGGTTGGGGTGGATGACGATGTGTTCCATGGAACCCTCTATTCCTGTGGCACACAGTTCAGCGTTGAGCAACCCCTGCCTTTGGGTGTTCAATACGCTATGCATCCGCTCCTTCTGCCCTTGGGTGAAGAGGTTCATGCAGACCGAACCGATGTAATGGGCCATGAAATTCATGTACATGTCCCCATCAGGCCCGTTGCCGCAACTCGTCAGAATGGCCTCACATTGCTGTAGATCCATGATGAACGGATCCAACGAGGTGGGAGGTGTGTCTGCAATGGAATCGGTATCCTCACAGGTGTTGTCGTAGGAGACCAAATAGTTCAGCCCGAGATAAATACCCACGGTCATGGTAAGCGTTCGCCACCGGGCCATCTGTGAACTGGAAAGCTGAAGGTAGTGAAGCACTATGCCATCTGTGGTCGGGTCACCGCCTGGCGGTTGCGAAGGATTGTATGCAGAAGGAGCAAAACCCATTGTGAGTTGGGGAACTATCCAAAGATTCAAGTATCGGCAGGTGTTCCAAGCAGTCTTCCCGCCTGTTTCATCAAACTTCATGTTGTCGAGGTGGTGCCAATACTCCGATGAGTCCGTGTAGGTGCGGGTAATGCCATCCGTTGCGTTGCCCTCGGGGTCTGTGGTGGCCAATACCAGTTCGATCTCCGTATCAGCGGCCACAGGGAGGAAATGTTCGGGGGTCTGCCATGCGTCCGCATTCTGTCTGCGCAGGTCAAGGTTGGTCTTGGCGATAATGTCGTGGATTATCGAATCGGGCAGGTTCTCATCTTCCTCGTGCCAGAGGACATGAACCACCGTGGGTATCTGCGCCACTTGGGCCACTGAGGGCATTGCGATGGCGCACATTGCGAAAAAGAAGAGCTGTTTCATGGTTCCCGTTTTGAATGTGAATGGTTCACTCCCCCACCTTCACCACCCTTGCCGATGCGCCATGGTGCAGGCGCAGCAGATAGATGCCTTGGGGCAGGGCGGTGAGGTCGAGGGTGTTCTGCCCTGCGGGGGCGGTGCCCTGCATCAGGGTGCGGCCCGTGAGGTCGGTGACGGAGTAGGCCCCTCCCGTCCGTTCCTCAAAGCGCAGCAGGCCGGTGGTGGGGTTGGGGTGGATGGGGATGGTGGCATATTCCACCGCACCGATGCCCAGCCCGGGCGAGGTGAGCAGCCCCGGATAGTTGGTGTTGATGCAGCCGATGGCCCGTTCGCGCTGGCCTTGCGTGAAGAGGTTCAGGCATTCTGCTGAACCATACTCCAAAAAGTTGGTGAGCATATTCCCAGAAGGCCCGTTGTCGCAAGATATGATGAGCGTATCAGAGCAAGCGTGAATGAAACCCCCGATTTCACAGATCGGAGTGTCATCCACCAGATCTGCGTTGTAGCAGGTGTCATTAGCGCACAGATGCAGCAGGCAGAAGTAATGACTCAGTTCGTGGGTCAGGGTTCTTCTTCCCGAGTTATCCAAGAATTGCGTGGCGAGGATAACGATACCCGGAACATCATATTCAAGTCCGGGCATGGTTGACACGCCAAGCACGGTGCCGAACGGTGTTCCTTCAATATCTCTTACCGTCCAGATGTTCAGGTATTCATCCGGGTTCCAGGCCGTTTTCCCACCTGTGGAATCGTACTTCATATGCTCATGCCACTGCGAGAATCCAGTGGAGTCCGAATAGGTACGGGTGATGCCGTCCGTTGGGCTGCCATCGGGGGCTGTGGAGGCCAGAACCAGCTCAATGCCCATGTCGGCCGCCACGGGCAGGAAGTGCGCAGGGGTGCTTGCCGTGTCCTCGTTCTGCCTGCGCCAGTCCTTGTTCACCCGTTCTATGGTGCGGTGGATGAGCGAGTCGGCAAGGTTGTCCTGCGGATTCTTCCAGATGACGTGCACCACGGTGGGTATCTGCACCACCTCGCGGGCCGAGGCCGCCTGCGGATGCTGCTGCAGCCACCGCTCGATGTCGGTGGTCAGTTCGGGTACGGATGCACTGTTGTTCTGCTGCGAGATGCAGTGCTGTTGGGCCATGCACACGTGTGCCAAAGCCACAAGCATCGATGTGTAGAATAGTCTCATGCAACAAATCTACCCGCCACGCAGGGCGGCTGCAAACCAAAATTCCCCATTGATTACAGTTCTGACCGTTGAACTTCCTGCCCGTTCGGTTGTTCCTTTGCGGTTAATGACCCCTATGGACAGTTATTACAGCCGCCCTCAGCTCGACCCCGATGATTTCTATTATTCGGAAGAGGGCTTCATCGTCTTCACGGCCAAGTACCTGCTCAAGCGCGGCTACTGCTGCAAGAACGGCTGCAAGCACTGCCCCTACGGCTATGACCGCAAGGCGGGCCGCATCGTTCCGAAAAAGTAGGCGCGGGCCCACGGGCATCGCCCATTAACTTGCGCGTTCCATCCCCGTCCATGCGTTTCATCACGGCCGATCTCGTCTTTCCCATCTCCTCCGTCCCGTTGCACAACGGTGTGGTGGTGGTGCGCCCCGATGGCCACCTGGCCGATGTGCTGCCCGCTGATTCCGTGCACCTGCCCGATGCCACGCAGGTAGAGCGGCATGAGGGCGTGCTCTGTCCGGGGTTTGTGAACGCGCACTGCCACCTCGAGCTCTCGCACATGCAAGGCGTGCTGCCCGAGGGCACGGGGCTCCACGGCTTCATCGGAGGCGTGGTGAGCCAGCGGCAGGCCGACCCGGACTTCATCGAGGCCGCCATGGCCCGGGCCGATGCCGCCATGTGGCAGGCGGGCATCCAGGCCGTGGGCGACATCTGCAACACCTCCGATACCATCGCGGTCAAGCGCAGTAGCCGCATCCGCTACCATTCGTTCATCGAGCTGCTGGGCATCACCCCCGACAGGGCCGAACTGGCGATGGAGCGCGGCCGGTGGCTGCGGGGCGAGTTCAGGGAGGCAGGGCTTCCGGCCACCATCGTGCCCCATGCGCCCTACTCGGTGTCCGCACCGCTCTTCCGCCTTCTTTCCAGCGAAGGGGAGGCCGTTTCCATGCACAGTCAGGAGACGGAGAGCGAGAACGGCATGTTCATCACTGGCGAAGGTGCCCTCTTCGAAAAGCTGCGCACGCTCGGCATACCCATGGACAGCTTCCGCCCCTCGGGCCAGAGTTCGCTGCGCACCGTGCTGCCGCTACTGGACGGGTGCGGACACATCATCCTTGTGCACAACACCTTCACCACGGCCGATGAGATGCGCTGGGCCATGGCCCGGCATCCAAGGCTGCACTGGTGCACGTGCCCCTTGGCCAACCTTTATATTGAAGGAAGAATCCCGGCTGTGGACACGTGGCTGCGCAGCGGAGCGCAGGTGTGCATCGGCACGGACAGCCTCGCCTCCAACCATCAACTGTCCATTCTTGAGGAGATGAAGCTCCTGGCGCGCTATTGCCCGGCCATTCCGCTTGAGGAGCTGTTGCGGATGGCCACCGTCAATGGTGCCAAGGCCCTGGGCATGGAAAAGGAAACGGGCACCTTGGAAGTGTCCAAGATGCCCGGCCTGTTGCTTTTGAAAGATGTTGTCCCTGAACGACCGGAACTGACCGACCGCGTATCGGTGACCCGGTTGGCGTGAATCACCAGTCGCTGCCACCCCCGTCAGGGCCGGAGGCGATCTTGCCTACCATGTCCTTGATAAGGCCTGTCAGCTCATTGTGGATGTCGTTCAGCTGATACACGTGGTTGTCGGCATTCGGGTCGTTCGCCTTGTCGGTGTACCAACCATCAATGGGCTGATGGCTGCTGGCCTTCATGTTCAGGTTGGTGATGGTGTACTTATAGCGACCGTCCTTGAACTGGAGGGTCATCGTGTACTGAATGAGACCTGCCTGACTGGTGGTCTTCTCGCCCTTCTTATCGTAGGCATAGATGGGAAAACGGGCGAATATCTCCATCTCACCGTTCTCGCGGTCGGTCTTGCGTAGCTTCTCGGTGGGGTTCTTATGGTAGCCCTTGGCCCATTCCAGGGCGCGGTCATAGAGGTCTCCGGCAGATTTGCCGTCCACCTTGCCCACACCCTCATAGGTGATGAGCTTGGTCTTCTCATCCACGGGCATGTTAGGATAAGCAGGCTCTTTGCCCTTCTGGGCCAGGGCAGGAAGGAAGTTTGAAACAAGCGCGATGAGCAGGAATGCGTTCCTCATGGTCAAGATGTGTTTAAGGTTTATGGGTGAGCGTACAGGCAATTACTGTGCCCGAGCGGTCTGCACGTCCATCTTCTCGCCAAGTTTGCCGAGACCGATGGACCTGTAGTAGTTATTGAACAGGTTCACGGCAATGTCATTGCGCTGCTCCTTGGAGGCCACGCCCAGCAGAATGGTGATGACCCGGTGACCGCAACGGTGCGAGGTGGCCACTACGCAATATCCCGCTGCCTTGGTGAAACCCGTCTTCAGACCATCGATCTCGTCAAATGACTTGACGAGTGAGTTGCGGTTGTCATACTTGTAAAGGGTGTTCCCGTTATAGATCTGGTCGCTGCCTCGGCAGGTGTAGTCGAGCACACAATCGTATTTCACCAGTTCGCGCGCCAGAAGCACGAGGTCGGCCGGGGTCGAGGTGTTCTGCGGACCGGAGGTCACAGGCATTCCGGTGGAATTGAAGAACACGGTGCTGTCCATGCCCAACTCCTTGGCACGCTTGTTCATCTGTTTCACGAAAGAGTATTCCGTGCCACCGATGTGCTCGGCCAGCGTGCAGGCCGCATCATTGCCACTGCGCACCATGGCCGCACCCAGCAACTCCTCTATCATCACCTTCTGGCCCAGTTTGAGGAACACACTTGAACCTCCGACCAACGTGGCATGCTTGCTCACGGTGGCCGTGTCAGTCAGGCTGATCTCACCTGCCTCGGCCTTCTCCAGGGCGATGAGGGCCACCATCATCTTGGTGAGCGATGCCACTGGGAATTTCTGGTTCAAGTTCTTCTCCCACACGATCTTGTTCTCGGTGTAGTCGTAGATAAGGCCTGCCTTCATCAGGGATGGAGCATAGCCCAGAGAACTGTCGAGGGCCATGATTATCTCGTCCGATTTTTCCGTTTCGGGCTTTTTACCGGGATCGTTCTTGGGTCCTTCACCCCCGAAAAGCACGATGGGGTCAGAGAAAAGGAGCAGGGCGAAAAGCACTGCGGGGGCCATCATCAGTGGGAAGCGCTGTGGTCTGAAGGTCATTATGCTCTTTGCTGCGGGTATTTCCCAGTGTGAAAGCTGCAATAATAGCCGCTATGGTTTACGGCCTTAGAATCAAACGCTTATTGTATCAACACAAAGTTGTTCATTTCCCATGGGGCAAACTGTCAGTTTGTGAGCAGCTCTGCCAATCGCATATCCAACGGAGTTGTGATCTTGATATTCTCATGGTTCCCCTCGACAAGGGCGATGCGCTGTCCGGTGGCCTCGACCACGGCCGCGTCATCGGTATACTGGTCATGCGCTGCGACTGCAAAGGCATGCAGCAGAATGTCTGACCGGAAGCACTGCGGGGTCTGCACTGCCTTGAAGTCGGCACGGTTCACCGCCACGCTCTTGGTGCCGTCCACTTTCCGTAGTGACTGAACGATTTCGACCACGGGCACGGCCGCACCGAAGCCACGGGCAGCATCAAAGCAGGCCCGGACCACAGACGCAGCAACGAATGGCCGAACCCCGTCATGGATACCGATGAGCTCGCAGGCGCCCACGGCCTTCAATGCGTTCTCCACCGAACGGAAGCGTGTGGCCCCTCCCGCCACCACGATGTGTGCAACAGAGAAATGATGCTCATGGCTCAGGCTCTTCCACGTTGCGATGTGTTCCTGAGGCAGTGCAAGGACCAGTTTCATTGCAGTGTCCATACTGTGCAGGTGGGCCAGTGTGTGCATCAGAAGCGGACGGCCTTTGAGGTGGAGGAACTGCTTCGGGACTTCTGCGCCCATACGGCTACCACTGCCACCTGCCACCACGATCATCGCCCTGCTCATGCCTGCTCGGATGGGAAATGGCGTATGGTCAGCACCTGTTCGGGTGACAACTGGCCGAAGGTGGGACAGTCGCAGCCTTTTCCGCTGCCCCCGCTCGGTCTCCGATGCTTCTTGCCTCCCCGTTTCACCGCACATGATGTGAGGCCGATGACCAGCAACAGGACCAAGGGAATCAACGGGGGTCGCCTCATGGGATGCAAAGGTACAACGCCCTGAATGGCTGAACATTTGCGGATGACAAGCGATGGGAAAGTCTAATTTTGGCGGGCATGCTGAAACTGCTCACTCACATTGGCCGCTACGTGCTCTGGATGGGCCGTGTGTTCCGCAGACCGGAGAAGATGCGCATCTATCGCATCCGTGTTTTCGATGAGATTCAGGCGGTAGGTTACAATTCCGTGGGGCTGGTAGCTCTCGTCAGTCTTTTTATGGGGGCGGTGCTCACCATTCAGCTCGCCTATAACCTCGAAAGTCCGCTCATTCCGCTCTATACGGTGGGTCTCGGGGTTCGCGATTCCATCCTCTTGGAGTTCGCACCTACCATCATCAGCATCATCCTGGCGGGCAAGGTGGGGTCGAGCATTGCCGGTGAGATCGGCACCATGCGCGTCACCGACCAGATTGATGCGCTCGACATCATGGGCGTGAACAGCACCGGCTATCTGGTAGGTCCCAAGGTGATCGCGGCCATGATCAGCAATCCACTCATTGTGATGATCAGCATGGTGTTGGGGATTCTGGGAGGCTGGCTGGCAGGCATGCTCACGGGCGAGGTGGCGAGCAGCACCTACATCTATGGAATCCAATACTGGTTCCAGCCATTCTACATCACCTATGCGCTCATCAAGACCGTGGTCTTCGCGGTCATCATCACCAGCGTGCCGGCCTATTTCGGATATCACGTGTCAGGCGGGGCTTTGGAGGTGGGCCGGGCCAGTACCGTGTCGGTGGTCTATAGCATTGTGGCCATTCTCATCTTCAACCTGCTGCTCACGCAGATGCTGCTGCAATGATCGAGGTCAAAGGCTTGAACAAGAGTTTCGGTGACGTGCAGGTGCTGCGCGACATCAATGCCCAGTTTCATAAGGGCAAGGTGAACATCATCATCGGTCAGAGCGGTTCGGGCAAGACGGTGCTCACCAAGTGCATGGTGGGCCTGTTTGAGGTGGACAGCGGCACCATTGAGTATGACGGCACCGATTTCGCCTCGCTCGACTTCAAGGATAAGAAACGCATCCGTCAGGACATTGGTATGCTCTTTCAGGCCGGTGCGCTGTTTGACAGCATGACGGTGGAGGAGAATGTGATGTTCCCTCTGAGCATGTTCACCAAGATGAGCCGCGAGGAGCGATTGGAGCGGGCACACTTCTGCCTGCAACGGGTGAACCTTGCCAATGCCCACAAGCTGTTCCCTGCCGAGTTGAGCGGAGGTATGAAGAAGCGTGTGGCCATTGCCCGTGCCATCAGCAACAACCCGAAATACCTCTTCTGTGATGAGCCCAACAGCGGTCTGGACCCCAAGACCGGACTGGTGATCGATAAGCTCATTCAGGAGATCACTGAGGAGTATGACATCACCACCATCGTCATCACGCACGACATGAACTCGGTGATCGAGATCGG
>CAZATP010000050.1:1493-12530 GCA_964488095.1 uncultured Chryseobacterium sp. | reverse complement strand
ATGACATCACCACCATCGTCATCACGCACGACATGAACTCGGTGATCGAGATCGGTGACCACATCCAGTTCATATACAAGGGTGAGAACTGGTGGCAGGGCAGCAAAGAGGAGATTCTGCGCACAGACAATCAGGAAGTGAGCGATTTCGTTTACGCCTCGCAGTTCATGAAGCGGGTGCGGCAGGATCTTGCGAAGGCGCAGTAAGTTTCCGACAGCCGCTCATCACCGTCTATTATCCACGCACGGGCATAAGCATCAATGGATGCCGTGCATCTTCTTCCTGATGAACTTGGACATCAGGATGAGCACCAGCCCCGCACCGATGGGCAGGAACGTGTAGATGAGGAAGAAGGTGGAGAGCGAGTACATCTCCGCGATGCGGTCGATAAGGCTTCCCGTCCAACCGGCCAGATAATTCGCCAGGGCCGATGCTAGGAACCAGATGCCGAACATCAGTCCTACCAGCCTCACCGGGGCGAGTTTGCTCACATAAGAGAGTCCGACAGGTGAAAGGCATAGTTCGCCCATCGTGTGGAAGAAATAGGCCAGAATGAGCCACACCATGCTCACCTGTGCCGTCTGTGCTCCCGATGCGATGCCAAGTCCTCCGTAGGCCAGCACCCCGAATCCGAGACCGAGCAGAATCAGTCCCAGTGCGAATTTGACCGGTGCCGAGGGGTTCAGCTTGCTCTCCCACATCTTGGAGAAGACGGGGGCAAAGGCGATGATGAAGAACGAGTTGAGAATGCCGAACCATGAGGCAGGAACCTCACTGCTCTCAGCCGTGAATTCATTGTTGATCATCCAAAGTGCAGCGGCCCAGATGATGACGAAACTGAGGCCAAGGAACAGGTTGGAGATGGAATACTTGCTGAAAGTCTGCTTGAAGAGCATGGCCAGCACGTAGGTGACAATGGCCAGTGGGGTGATGGACAGCAGCGCGTTGGCCCAGCGGAAGGCTGTGGCCGCACCGCCCTCCAACACACGGTTGGTGTAGTCCTTGGCGAAGATGGTCATAGAGCCACCGGCCTGCTCAAAGGCCATCCAGAAGAAGATGGTGAAGAAGGAGAAAATGCCGATCACCATCAGGCGGTCGCGCTCCACGTGGGCAGGCACCACCTCTGCATTCGGGTCCACCTTGGCCACCTGTCCTTTGACCGGCTTCATCCCGATATCACCGAAAATGCCCTGTGCGAAGAAGAACTGCATCATACCGAAGAACATGAAGATGCCCGCCAGTCCGAAACCGTAGCTCCAGCCCACCTTCTCACCGATGTAGCCACAGAGCAGAATGCCGAGGAACGCCCCTGCATTGATACCCATGTAGAAGATGGTGTAGGCCGAATCCTTCTTGTCGCTGCCCTGCGGGTAAAGACCGCCCACAATGGAAGAGATATTGGGTTTGAAGGCCCCGTTGCCCAGAATGAGCAGCCCCAGACCTGCATAGAAGAAGAACTCCGTCTCGAAGGCCATCGATGCATGGCCGAGGGTCATGAGGAATGCACCGAGCAGAACGGCCCAGCGATGACCGATGAGTTTGTCTGCCAGCAGTCCACCCAGAATGGGGGTGAGATAGACCAGACCGGTGTAGATCCCATAGAGTTTCAGTGCATCCTCGCGCTCCCATGCCCAGCCTCCCTCACTGATGCCGCTCACAAGGAAAAGCACCAACAACGCCCGCATACCGTAGTAGCTGAAACGTTCCCACATCTCGGTGAAGAAGAGGATGAACAGCCCGGCAGGGTGTCCCATCAGTTGGGGTTGCTGTGGTAAGGTCATGTGTCAGGTTGGGTTTAAGAGCGGATGAAAGTAGGGGAAACGTGCCGACTTCGACACATCGGAACAATCACATGGATTCAAGTTGAACTGGCCGCCTTCAGTTTCAGTAGCAATCAACAATCATCAGTCGACAATCATCAATCCTCACAGGTTTCTCTTCAGGAAGTCGGTCATCTTGGTGAAAAGGTGCAGGCGTGAGTTGGGGCCATAGATACCGTGGTCGAGATCGGGATAGACCATCAGGTCGAAGGGCTTGTTGGCCTTCACCAATGCATCTATCATCACCATCGAATGCTGGAGATGCACGTTGTCATCGCCACTGCCATGCACCAGCATGTAGCTGCCGCGCAGCTTGTCCACATGGTTCACAGGCGAGTTGTCGTCATAGCCTTTGGGGTTCTCCTGCGGGGTGCGCATGAACCGCTCGGTGTAGATGTTGTCGTAGTACCTCCAGTTGGTGACGGGCGCCACCGCGATGGCCGCCTTGAAATGATCCGCCCCTTTGGTGATGGCCAGTGAACTTAGGTAACCGCCATAGCTCCAGCCGAACATCCCAATGCGGTCTTTGTCCGCAAAGGGCAGGGTGGCGATGTGCTTGGCCGCTGCGATGCAGTCCTCGGTCTCCAGCTTGCCCAGCTCCATGTAGATGCTGTGCTTGAAATCTCGGCCACGGTTGTCGGTTCCACGCGGGTCCACCGACACCACAACGAAACCCTCCTGCACCAGATACTGCATCCACAGGATGTTCGGCACATCCCATTTGTCCTCCACGTAGGTCCGGCCCGAACCCCCGTAGACGTACAGCAGCACCGGGTATCTGCGGCCCTCTTCCATTCGGGCGGGTTTCATGATCCATGCGTCCAGCGGGGTGCCATGTGCAGGCGTGATGGTGAAGAACTCCCGTTTCACCATGCCCACCCGTGAGGCAAGTTCGCGCAGGTTCCTGTTGTCCTTCAGCACACGGATGGCCTTTCCCTTGGCATCGTGCAGGGTGACGACTGGCGGGGTGTCGGCCGTGGAGTGCTTGTTGATGAAGTAGCGCATGCCGGTGCTGAAGTCCGCATCGTTATGGCCGCGTTCGGGTGTCAGTTTGCGTTTCGTTTTCCCGTCCAACGAGACGGAATAGACCTGCCGCTGTGTCGGGCCATCCTCATTGCTCTGGAAATAGACCTCCTTCCCGGTGGCGTCCATGCCGTAGAACTGGGTCACCACCCACGGGCCCTTGGTCAGCTGGCGGATGAGCCTGCCGTCCGTTCCATAGAGGTACACGTGGTTGAAACCATCCTGTTCGCTGGTGTGCACGAACTGTTGGCCACCAGCAAGGAAGGTCAGGTTATCGTTGATGTCGATGTACGTTCTGCTCTCCTCGGTGAGGATGGTGAGGGTGGAGCCGTCCTTGGCATCTGCGAACAGCAGCTGCCACTTGTTCTGCAGGCGGTTGAGCCGTTGCAGCGAGAGGGTGTTGGCATCGCGGGTCCACTGGATGCGCGGGATATAGATGTCCGTCTCCGTCCCGATGTCCACCTTGGATCTCCGTCCCGTCCCGGTGTCTGCGATGTAGATGTTGACGATGGAATTGGCCTCGCCCGCCTTGGGATATTTGAAGGTGACCTTCTCGGGATAGAGCAGGTCGCCATAGCGCATCATGGTGAACTCGGGCACCTGTTCCTCATTGAACTCGTAGTAGGCGATGTGCTTCCCGTCTGGCGACCACTGGAAGGCCTGCGTGAAGGCGAACTCCTCCTCATAGACCCAGTCGCTCATGCCGTTGATGATGTGGTTCTTGCGGCCGTTGTCGGTGATGCGCGTCACAGCGCCCGTGGTGAGGTGCTCTATCCACAGGTCATTCTCGCGCACGTAGGCCACGCGGTCGGACGATGGGGAGAATGTGGCGTGGAACACCTGCGCCCCGCCCGCCACCGTGCGTATCTTCCCGGTGGCAAGGTGCAGCGCATAGAACACATGGCTGCTGGAATGACGGTAGAGCTTCTGCCCCTGCGTGGCGATGAGCACCTGGGTCTCATCGTCATTGAGGGTGTATTCGTCCATCTGGAGAGCCGTGCCCTCGAAGCGAAGTGCCGTGGATGGAACCAGAACAGCCACCTGTTCGCCAGTGGCATAGGCATATTTCACGATGGATTTCTCACTCGCCTTGCCCGAAATGGCCGTGTAATGCAGGCCATCGTTCATGGAGCGGAGACCTTGCACGGACTCGCTCCGGTAGGTGCCTTTGTTCCAGATGTCCTCCAGCGTAAGGGAGGTCTGGGCCTGAAGCCCCACAACGGAGAGCAGCAGTGCTGCAATAATCAATGGATAGCGCATGGTGAGCATGTGAATCTGGCCGCAAAGAACGCAAAGCCTTCAGATAGACGTGCATGCATCATCCTTCCGTACCCGTAAGGGGTGTTGCGCCATAGCGTGGAGGGCCTTCCGGACCCGTAAGGGGTGTTCCGCCATAGCGGGGAAGGGCTTCGATACGCGAAAGGAGGGTGTACCTTATCAGGGTGCGGCCTTCACGAAGGGAAATGAGCTCCCGTTCATTTCAAGCAGATAGTGGCCGGATGAGAGGGTGGAGATGTCCAGCACGGCTTGGCGCTGACCTTGAGCCACGAGGCGTTGGAGCACGGTCCTGCCATTTGTGTCCACGATGCGGAGTATTCCAGGGGCGGATGCTTGTTCTTGCCATTGCACGGTGAGCACATCGCTGGCCGGGTTCGGGAAGATGGCGGTGAGCATGGTGGCTTCCGTGACCGATGTAGGCTGCACCACTTCCACGGTCATGGACTGCGCGTTGCCCGCCACTTCGATTGAGCTGACCTCCACCACATCTACAGACCATTCGCCCAGCGTATTCCAAAGCACGTCAATGGACGAACCATTGTCGGCCACAATGGTGCCGCCCGTCACCGTCCAGCAGTAGGTGGAACCCTGACCGCCAGTGACCGAGTAGGTGTGCACTTCGCCCAAGGTCACAAGGTCGGCACCACTGATGGGCGATGTCTGCGGACGCATGATCTCGTAGAGGAACGGTGGGGCGTGCACGAAGACCGTGTCAATCCAGCGCGGCTCTGTGAGCCAAGGCTCATGGCCTATGCCCTCCAACGGAACAAGTTGGTTCATGATTCCGAGGTTGTCCAACCGCTGATGGATGGGCGCACTGCCACGCACCACGGGGAAGATGGGATAGGAAAAGGGGCTTCCGCTGTTATAGGGCACGATGAGGTCGTCTGTTCCGTGGAAGGAGATGACGGGCACGTTGTCCTTCGCGGTGGGGTCGATGAAGGTGGTGTCGAGCATAGCACCCCAATTGTTGATGATGCCCTTCGGACGCAGCTCGCGGCCATTGAGGTAGGTGTTGCCTGAGCAGTCCATGCAGCCCATGTCGCCCGGTTCCAAAAGGATGCCGAAGCTGGACTGCGGACGGTCGCTGTCGGTCATGAATGTGCTGTGAAGCCCCGAGAAGCAACCGGCACTGCTGCCTGTGAGGAAGATGGTGGTGGTGTCGATGCCATAGCCCGCGCTGAACTGGCCGAGGAAGCGCATGGCCGCCCGCACATCCTGCACGCCTCTGTACACAGCACGTTCGGCACTGCCGCTACTCGTGGTGTTGAAACCGATGCGGTAGTCGATGGCGGCCACCACATAGCCCATGCGTGCCCATCGTTCGCAGAATGCAGGTATCGGGGGCTGGTTGCGGATACCGATCAGGAAGCCCCCACCGAAAGCATAGATGATCACCGGCCGATTTTCCAGTTGGTCGCCCGTGGGCATGTACAGGTCCAGCAGCAGGTCCTGTGAACCGATGAGACCATACGGGTCGGCCTCCCCGAATTTGATGCCCGAGGTCACTGTCACCTCCTCGAACACCTCTTCGAGGTAGCGGACCGGGGCACAGTTCTGCGCAGGCAGTGTCACTGAGGAAACCAGGATGAGAAACAGGAGAAGTGCGCGCATGAGATGGCTGTTTGCTCAAAAGTAGGAGAGAGGGGCGTTCCTCAGGCGATCCATTCAATCTTGCCTCTTCCCAACTTCAGTTTCCCCCGTTTCTCCATCTGTTTCAGCAGGCGGGAAATGACCTCGCGAGAGGTGTTCAGGTCCTGCGCGATCTCCTGGTGCGAAACGGTCAACAAACTCGAACCACTGTCGTGGGCCAACGTCTGGAGGTAATGTTCTATGCGCTCGTCCATCCGTTGAAAGGCGATACTGTCTATGGTCTCCAGCAGCTCTTCAAATCTACGGGCGTAGGTGTTCATCACAAAGGCTCGCCAATCGCGGTACTGCATCCATTCGTCCATGAATTGCACGGGCAGTGCGATCATGCTCACATTCTCTGCGGCCACGGCACGTATCTCGCTCTTTCGGCCCTCCATGCAGCAGGTGAGCGACATGGCGCAGGTCTCCCCGGCCTTCAGGTAGTAGAGCAGCAGTTCGTTGCCGTCACCGTCCTCGCGCATCACCTTCACCGTGCCGCTCACCACCATCGGGATACTCTTGATAGGGCTTCCGATGTCGATCATGTAATCGCCCTCTTCGATGGTGACGATCTTTCCGTTGGTCTTGATGCCGTTCAGAAGCTCCGTATCCTGAATCTTCGGGAAGTGCTTGGCGAGTATGTCATCTATCTGTGCCATGGGTCAGGGTTCATTGAGTTCTTGAACGGTCTTTTGTAGTCCTTCGAACGAGGACGCCCGGCCCAGCAGCCGGAGGTCCGCATCGAGCAGGAAGAGCGCGGGGGTGCCGAGAATTCCCAGCTGCGTGAGCAGCGGGCTGTCCCAGCCTTGCGCCTCGTGCACATTGATCCAGTTCAGTCCGTTCTCGCGCAGGGCCTTGAGCCATTCGTTCCTGTCCGCATCCAGAGAGATGGCATACACGTTCATCCTCCGCGATCCCATGTGGTCGTAGAGGGCCTTGAGCCGTGGCAGTTCGCGCATGCAATGCGAGCAGTCGCTGCTCCAGAAGACCAGCACGTTCACCTCACCATTGAGCATGGACAGCGGCACCTGCATCCCGTCTCCGTCAGGCAACGAGATGGCGGGCATCTTCTCGCCCTTGGCAATGGGAACGGCCGCTTTGATCTTGGCCTTCACCTCATCGGAAAGCGGCAGGTCGCAGTTGCCCAGATAGCGGTCCTGCATGTAGGCCACGAATTCAGACACGCCCTTGTCGTTGAAGAAATCGACCAGCAGCTCCACCAGGAAGGCCTCCACTTTCGGGTGCATCCCTTGGTGGTCCATGATGCGGTCTATGGCATACTGGATGCCCTCTTCCGACCGCTCGGTGAAGTTGTAGAGGTATTCCAACACCTTGGAACTGAGATACGGATTGGTGATGATGCGTTCATCGCCCCACGGGATGAAGTGGAAAAAGTGCACGTGGTTGAAGGCGGGGTCGTTGTCGAAGGCCGATGTCCATTCGGGGCGCATGCTGCGCAGCGGCACCTTGTCCAACGGAACGAGAATCTGCGCGGCATAGGACGAGGGGAAGAGGTCCGGGATGAGGTCGAGCGAGCGGTTGTAGGAGAGCGCGATGCGCTGATAGACGCTGGAAAGGGAGTCGGAGATGGCCCGTTGGCGCGGGTGGAAATCCGAGAGGGAGTTCATGGCCCGCGAAAGGGAATCCATTCCCCGCGAATAGTTCTGCGAGATGTTCATCAGCACGCGGAAGGCATCATTCTCCTTTGAGTTCACGGTGCGGAAGGCCATGCCCGAACCACTCTCATACAGCACCGCCTCCACCATCTCGTTGTTGGCGATGACGAAGCGGTGGGCCTCAAGGCTGCCGATCTCCAGCACGAACAGGCCATCGGGCAGGTCCTTCCTCAGTCTGAACTCGACCTCCGGCCTGTTCACATACTGCACGCTGTCCAACGGCACGGTCACCTCGCCATCGAAGCGCGAAAGCCGCAGCAGGCTGCCCTCGGGCCGGGTGTCCATCTTCAGCTTCAGCCCGCCCTGGGCGGCCGAGGTGAACGGAACATGCATCAAAGAGATGAGGATGGTCGTAATGAGGAGAATTCTCATGGACAGGGCTGGGTGGGTTGACCACAACATTCGGGTGGCGGTCATTTGTCGTAGATGTCCTTTCTATGTCCGATGTCAAGCACGTCCACAATCTGGATGCTGTCGTCCACAAGATAGATTATCCGGTAGTCTGCTACTCGGACGCGGAGCCCCTCACGGCCTTTCAGTTTGATGTGTCCCGGAGGCCTTGGTTCATCTGCAAGCGCGTAGATGGCTTTTTTCAATTGGCTGAAATATGGCTCGTTCACCCTTTGGAGCGCTTTGATGGCGCGCTTTCTCAAGGTCACCCGATAGCTCATCCCTTGCTCTTGCGCTTGGACTCGATCAGCCGGAAGGCCTCATCCAGATCAACGGACGGCTCATTTGCGACCATGGCGGCATCGAACATCCGAATGTCATCCAGTTCTTCCAACTGCTCCATGATGGCATCAAACTCCTTTGCGGGCAGCACCACCAACGAGCGCTTACCACTTGGGTCGGTGAGATATTGCGGGTGAACGGTCAGCATCCTTCTGTTTTACCTCTGATTATCACAAAGGTAGGGATACAGGATTGCTTGTGACCCGAACGTTATTCTGGCCTATCTCCTCTTATCCCGAAGAACAGCCCACCGCCTACGAACAGCACGAGCAGGATGGAACCGGCAAGCGAATACTTCTCGCCCGTGGCATAGACCTGCGGCTCGAACTTGAACTCCACGGTGTGGTCGCCAGCGGGCAGGGCCATGGCGCGCAGCACATAGTTGGCGCGGAAATGCGGCTTCAACTCCCCGTCCACATAGGCATTCCAGCCATTGGCGAAATAAATCTCTGAGAAGACCGCGAGGCGGGGCTGCGTGGCCGTGTAACTGTATTTCAGATAGTTGGGACGATATTCCTTGAAGGCGATAGCCGCGGTGCTGTCCGGTTGCAGCGTGAGGTCGGCCACCTCATCGGCAAAGCGCTGGTCGATGATGGCCGTCTGCGAAGCCCTGAATGTGGGGGCATTGAGCGCAGCCAGCTCGGCATCGGCATTCGCAACGAGGCTCATCTCATTGACGAACCACGCGTTGCCCAGCGCCATCGGATTCTGCTGCACGCGGGGCCCCTGCTCGCTGCGCATGATGAAATACTTGGTGTTGAGCATGTTCAGCACCTCCATGTTGTTGCGGCTGATGCACGAGTCGATCAGTTCCTGATAGCGCTTGAGCTTGGCCCCGTGATAACCCCCGATGCTCTTATGATGATAGGAGGTCGTGGCATCGTTGAAGGTGCTCACAGAGGTGTTCAGCACGCGGTAGTTGGGGTCAGGGTCGGAGAGGATCATCTGATCGGCCTGCGATGGGGCGAACGCGGCCTTGTTCTGGCGGGCACTTACAAAGTCGTCACTCTTCAGATAGCGCTTGTCCACCTGCCAGAGGTCGCCCAAAACCAGCACAGCGATGATGAGCCCGGTCACCTGTGCCTTCAGTTTCCCCATCACGGTGAGGTAGATGAGCCCAGCAGCCAGGGCCACCAGCACCAGTGAACGTAAGGCATCCGACCTGAAAATCGACTGGCGGTCCTCCACCAGCGCATCGACCAACCAATCGGGGTATCCGGCCTGCACAAGTTGGCCGTCATTCGTAGAAGTGAAATCGAAGAACAGGCTTGGAACGAGTGCGAACAGCAGGCAAAGACCACCCACGATTCCGCCAGCGACATACAATCTCCCCATTTTCCATTTTCTGTCTTCCTGCCCCTCCATAATGGATTTCAGCCCGAACACGGCCAGAATGGGCAGCACCACCTGGGCGATCACCAGTGTCATGCTCACCGCGCGGAACTTGTTGTAGCCCGGCACGTGATCGAAGAAGAAATCGGTGGCCAAGGCGAAGTTGTGCCCCCACGAGAGCACGATGCTCAGGATGAAGGCCGCCAGCAGCCACCAACGGTCCATTCCCTTGAAGGCCAGCAGCCCCAGCACCCCGAGGAAACACAGGATGGCACCGAGATAGACCGGGCCGCTGGTGAAGGGCTGTGTGCCGAAGTACAGCGGCATATTCCCGATGATGGACTTGGCCTGCGCCTTCGGGATCCTATTGTCCACAAGCGCCTCATAGACATTCGAGTCTTCGCTCAGACTGCCAGACGAACCACCGCCCATGAAATTCGGGACGAGGATGGTAAAGGTCTCGGCCACGCCATAGCTCCAGCGCGTAGCGTACTCCTTGTCCAGACCGCTGCTCTCCTCCATGGTGGTCAGTTCGCTCTTGCCGCGCATGGTCTCGGCACCGTAATCGGCCGTGGTCCAGAGCGCGGAAATGTTCGGGCCAATGGCCACCAACGCCCCGATGACAAGCATGCCTGTGGCCTTGGCGAAGTGCGGCAGTTGTCCCTGTTTCACCGCCTCGATGAGTTTCACCAGCCCCAGCAGCAGCACGATCATCAACAGGTAATAGGTGATCTGCAGGTGGTTGGTGGCAATCTGGAGTGAGAGGAACAGCGCGGTGAGTGCCGCACCGGGCAGATACTTACCTCTGTAGGCCAACAGGATGCTGCCCAGCACAGGCGCCATGAACGCCATGGCATGCACCTTGGAGTTGTGTCCGGCCTCGATCACGATCACCGAATAGCTGGCGAAGGCCACCCCGAACGCACCCACCAGCGCATATCTCCACCCCACGCCCAGCACCACGAAAAGGAAGTAGGCGCCCGCCATCAGCAGGAACAGGTAATTGGCTGGTCTCGGCAGGCCTATGTTGAACCAGTTGAGCAGTTCCTTGCTCCAGTTGTTCGGATAGAGCACCGATATCTGATAGGCGGGCATGCCGCTGAACATGCTGCCCGTCCACAGCGGTTCCTCACCTGTCTCCTCGCGGAAGTCCACAATCTCCTGACTCATCCCCTTGAATTGGACGATGTCGCTCTGCATCAGCTCCTTGCCCTCGAGCAGCGGCTGCATGTAGATGAGCGAGAGACCGATGAAGGCCAGCAGGACTGCGAGGTGGGGGAGAATTTTCTTGATGTTGGGGCTCATGGACGATTAGCGGATTAGCGAATCAGCGAATGACCGATCCAATTGATTTTCAGAGGTGAGGTGTTGTTCAAGCGAAGTTCAAAGAAGGGTAAAAAGAGTGTCGGCAACGCAGGCGCAATATGCTGATTCGCTCATTGACCAATTCGCTCATTATCATTTCACCTCCTCAAACTCCACATATTCGCCATCGTCCTCGGCCACCTTGGGGTTCTTCCCTGCGCCTTTCTGAATGATGATGT
>CAZATP010000050.1:0-1393 GCA_964488095.1 uncultured Chryseobacterium sp. | reverse complement strand
CCATCGTCCTCGGCCACCTTGGGGTTCTTCCCTGCGCCTTTCTGAATGATGATGTCACCTTCCTGATAGTGCTGCCCTCCGCGCTGCTGCTGTTCGTAGGCATTGCGCATGCGGTCGTTCATGTTCTCCTGCGCCTTCTGTGCCGCCTTGCGGATCACCACTGGAAAGAGCAATCGGAACATCAGCTTCCATGCGTAGTAAAGCACGATGATGAAAAGAAGGGTCTTGAGAACGCCTGTCATACCGGTCGTTGGGTCAAACAAAGATGTGTCGGGCAATGGGTCTTTGGGTAGAACATCCCCAACGACAGCGAGGCAGAATTCGCTTTGTCCGTCCTGCGAAAAAAGTCAATGCCTGTGGCCGTGTCCACCAGAACTAAGCCGTGCGCCATCTGCTCAAGAGTTCACGTGCATCAGCGATTGCACTCAACTGTTCATCGGTGAATGTGGGTGCCGACAGGAGAAAATCAATAAGAACGTTCCGAACGGGAAGCACCAATGGGTCGGACTCTGTCTGCGCTTTCGATGACATGACGCCAAAGGTAGGGAATGCAAGGAATCGGTGAAATACGGGGGAAGCTGTGACTTGGCGGTTCGCCATTCCAGCACTGCTCCAAAATCATCTTACCTTTGGTTCATGGAATCACAGACCCTGAAATCGAGGCTCTTGGAGATAGCCGCCCAGCTCCCTGTAGAGGCCAGTTTAGAGGATGTCTATGCCCAGCTCGCCCTGCTCAATGATATCGATATGGCCGAGGATGAGGTCAGGCGTGGTGAGACATACACGCACAGGGAGGTGGAGCAGATGGCCGCGAAATGGCTAAGGTGATATGGACAAAACGTGCCACGGGGCAGTTCGAGCGTGCTGTTCGGTATATTGAGGAAGAACAGGGAACGGCCTACGCACGGGTGATTCTGGACAGGATACTCCACGATGTCGGTCTTTTGGCACAACAGCCTCGTCTCGGTTTCCGCGAGCCGCTGCTGCTTCACCGCAAATTCGAGTACTATTCGCTGGTGGTGTGGAGCTACAAGGTGATCTACCGTGTGGAGAAGGAACGCGTCATCATCTCAAGGGTGTTTCACACCTCACGGAATCCGAGTCGGATGCGGGGCGTTTGAAAAAAATGTGACCGATAATGCGACCGACCTCATCTGCGAGGTTTTTTTCATGTTGTCCGTCTGATAAAATTAATCTCACCTGCTCAGATACAGGTTCCGCTCCGAGTACACCTCTTGGAAGAACTCGTCCTGAAAATCGTCTATGAAGCGGATGGCATCTCTGTCTTGAAACCAGATATCGGGACCACATGTCCCGATAATGGGACTTAAAATCCCGAAGACGGGACTTAGAGTCCCGAAAACAGGACTCCGTATCCCGTTAACGGGACTAC
>CAZATP010000049.1:0-21012 GCA_964488095.1 uncultured Chryseobacterium sp. | reverse complement strand
CTCCCCCGATGGTGATGCGGTTGCCTGCGCTGAGGTTGATGCCCCCGTTCACATCGAGTTTGAACGCGGGCGTTGGGTTGCCGATGCCCACATTGCTGCCGTTGTCGGTGAGGGCCTGGCCGAAAGCTTGGAAGGACACAGCGGCAAATGCAGCCATCAGAATGTTTTTTTTCAGAGGTCTCATGGCGTGGTAAATGATAGTGATTGACGAATTGGACGGAACAAAACTATGTACGGAACTTGTCCCCAAAGTGTCAAGTGCCAAAGGTGAAGGAATTGGTCACATGCTTGCAGATGAGCTGTTCAGAGCATCAGTGTTGTGCATGGTTGTGCAACATTCGTAGCCTGTTCACGCAACGAGGAGGCTGCTTTCAGAATTCATGGTGTTCCGTGCCTCTGAAGAGACACGGCTGTTTCCAAGTTTGAGCACTGATTCATTTTGATGCAGCGACCTGTTCATCCAATCTTCGCACTAACTGCTTGCACAACCCTTTCCCCTGTAGCTATTAGACAAGTGCCCCTTTCCGTAAAGCGTTTACTTTGCCCTGCAATAGCGTGAACAGGACAACCGCCTCATCCCATGGACCAGAAGCACTATGAGAGAAAACTTCTGCGACTGCATGGTCGTCTTGATGCATTAGGGACAAGTGGTAGCGAGCAGAAGCGTCTCTCGATCATCGCTTCCATTGCGCGCATCTATGAGCAACTGGAGGACGATGCTGAGGCGATTATATGGCTCCTAAAACTATTTGACCTGTGTTGTGCGCAGAACTGGCGTTCTAATGCATATACGGCCGCGATGACACTCGGACGGTTGCATCTGGAAAACCAGTTGTATGGTCATGCTGTGAAGCACTATGAGGCTGCAGTAAGTTTGGCCAACACTGAAAGGAAAAGGACAGCGGCCAAGTTGAGCATGGCCGGAGCTTTGAACTGGCAGTGGAAATTGCAGGAGGCGGAAGAGCTTCTCTTCTCGATACTTGGTCAAAAGGCCCTCCGGTATGAGTCGCGAATGAGAGGGATGACACTTTTGGCCCAAGTTTATGCCAACCAGAGAAAGGGAGCAGAGGCACAGCGTATATATGACAGGTGCGTGGACGAAATGTCTGGACTAGAATTATCCTGGCAGGCGGATATCCTGAAATCACAAGCTATAAATTTCTGTAACACAGGGCAGTTTGACAAGGCGATTGAGGCCCTTCAACAGAGTGAGAAATTGCTTTTGGACCACACCAATCATCACCATTGGAAAATGGTCTACTACGCGTTCAGTATAAGTTATGAGGAGCTCGGCAATCATGCCGAAGCGTTAAGGTATTTCAAACTGTTCCGCGAGACAGAGATGGTCATCAGCCAGGACAAAATCAATAACAAACTGATGGCCTTACAAGTGAATAACAGGATGATTCAGGTGCAGCGAGAGCGCGAAATGCTGCAACAGCGGGCCACCGAACTGGCAGAGAAGAATCGGGTCATTGAAGAGGAGAGACGCAGATCAGATGAGCTTCTGCTGAACATTCTGCCCGCAGGGGTGGCCGAGGAATTGAAATCGCGTGGAAAAGTGCAGGCGAAACTGCATCCCGAGGTCACGGTGCTTTTCTCTGACTTCAGCGGTTTCACAGGTATTTCGGAGATACTCTCCCCGCAGGAGCTTATTGCTGAGATAGATGCGTGTTTCAGGGCATTTGACCTCATCATGGGCAAGTATGGAATAGAGAAGATCAAGACCATCGGGGACGCCTACATGGCGGTGGGCGGTCTGCCCGACCCCTACCCCGACCATGCCGTAAAGACTGTAAGAGCAGCATTGGAAATGCGCGACTTCATGGCCGAAAGAGAGAGGCGTTCAAAATCCGGGACACCTTCATTCAAGATAAGGATAGGTGTGCACAGCGGCCCAGTCATAGCAGGTGTGGTAGGTACACGCAAGTTCGCCTATGACGTTTGGGGTGACACGGTGAACACCGCCAGCCGCTTGGAGAGCAGTGGCGAAGTGGGCAAGGTCAATATCTCCGATACCACGTATACCTTAGTCCGAGGACATTTCCGTTCTGAGTCCCGTGGCAAGGTCACAGCCAAAGGCAAGGGCGAGATGGAAATGTACTTTGTTGAAGCACTCACCGCTTGATCAGCGTACTTCATCCAGTTCTCGTTCTGAAACAAAAAAGGTCTGCCCGGGCATCGGACAGACCTTTTTCTGCTTGAGGATTTGAGGAGATCAGAGCAACACCATCCTTTTGCTGTCCACCACCTTTCCATTCACGGTGAGGGTGTAGATGTAGGTGCCGGCAGGGAATGCCCCACCGCTGATGAGCACCTGCCCGAAACCTCTCGTGCCACCGAGGTCGAAGGTCTTGAGCTGCACCCCGCTGAGGTCGGTGATGATGATGCTGGCGGTGCGCATGCCGTTGGGCAGGTAGTATTTGATGGTGGTGTTCTCCTGGAACGGGTTGGGGATGTTCTGCTCCAATTTCGGGGCATCGCTCAATCCACTCATCACTGGTCGCTGAGCCTGTCCTGAGCTTGTCGAAGGGTCACTAGTTGCTGCCGAATGCTCAAAGCAGCATTGCTGGAGATCAGTGTCGAATGCACTGAGACGTGCGAGGATGTCCTCCATTTTGGCCCTCAAGGTCTCATTCTCTGCTTTAAGTGCGTTGAACTCATCTCTGGACACCATGGCAACGGGCCTGAGTGCCTCAATCTGCTCCTGCTGCTCCTGCATTCCCTTAACCAGAACTGGAATGATATCACTGTAATAAACCCCGAGCCGTTCCGCCTCTTTCCATTCGCCCTCCTTGGTCGCTTCGTTAGTCACAACATATTCTTTGGAGAACACAACTTCAGGAATGACCTCCTGAAGCTCTTGTGCTATAAGGCCCAGCTTCTTACTGTCGTCATGGCCAGAGATCCACTGATAGGAGACAGGACGAAGTTTCTTGATGGTCTCTACCCCGTATTCTATGTCTCTCACATTCTTCTTCTCACGGGCATCCGAAGTTTGAATGGTGCCATTTGTGGCAAACACTGCATTCCAGCGCAAAGTAGATGTCCCTAGGTTGTAGCCACCATTGGTGGTTGGGGCCAAGGCTGCCACAAAACCCAGCAGGAAGGGGCCCATATCCTCAATGGTCTCCGCAGAACCTATTTGAATACGCGCCCCGGTGGTCGTCCCTACGTGCAGCAGATTGTTCGGTGACACCGTGCCTATACCAGTATTCCCGTTCTTGAGAATGGTCATGGCATTACTTCGTGAGCCGGAAGCAGAGCCATTGCCTATGGAAAAGAGGCGGTCCGTGGCCACGAAGGTCTGGCTCCCAGAGCCGGTAATGCCGAATATGCCCAGAACCGTCTCTCCATAGCTCTGAGATGTATTTCCGATGCCGGATGCAAAAGAGTAGGTGCCGCTTGCGGTGTTTGAATTGCCCAAAGCCACGCTTCGTTGGCCTGTTGCGTTGGATAGGTAACCGATTGCGATGGCGCTATTGGCGGATGCCGTGGTGCCGTAGCCCATGGCCACCGCATTTGATGAGGTGGCATTGCATGTCTGTCCGTGAGCGAAACTTGAATACCCAGAGGCCAGAGAGGAGATGCCGGATGCCAACGAGCCCGTGGAGGACGACTGTGTGTTATATCCGAGCGCAACCGCATAACTTCCGTTGGCATTCGTCTGATAGCCCCTGGCAGTGGAAGCGTAGCCCGAGGCGATAGTTCCGAATCCTGCAACGTCAGAATAATCGCCAGATGCCTGAGTGTTCCACCCGAAACCGGATGAGCCGATTCCCTGATTATCCAGGTTCCAATTGTTGGCTGAGTCATATCCTGCTCTGAACGATGCGCGCGTGGGCATGTAGGTCATCCTTGTGGCATTGTCGGAAGTTTGGTCGTAGCCGATACTTGAAGACCCGAACAGGAAGGGTGCCTCCTCATTGGCAAAACTGCGCACCCCGGTCACTTGTATATAATTGACACCCTGTTGAGTGGTGTCGCCCTGCAAGGATTGCGGCACAAGAACAGTCTCAAATCCCCAGCTTCCTGTGATGCCGGCCTCCTGCGGGTGAACCCAAGAGGCTTCTCCGTTGTCGCTGCTCATGAGCACACGGCCTTCAGCCGCTCCGTCAAGAATGCGCACTTTGTCAGTGATGAGCCCGTTATCGATCTCCACACCTCTGCCGCCTGTGAATTTCGCACTGCGGACGTTGAACTCCTGCGCCATGGGGCCAGTGAGATTGATGGCGAATGCAGCGTCCATCACGCTGCCGTCTCCCAACAGGCCGTCAGTGCTGATGGTCACTTTGCTGTTGGGCTCTGAGGTTCCGATGCCAAGAAGTTGGGAATTATTGGCCATGAACATTCTCCCTTGATAATAGGACCCGCCTGAGGCGCTCTGTACAGACACGCTGTCCTGCTCCCAACCAATCAATCCTCCCATTCCGGGACATTCCTCAATGACCGCACAGACATCACCCCATGCTGTTCCTGAAACGGTTGAGAACAGCACGTTCCCGGTGAGCCCCGGGGAATTTTCGCTGTCGTAGTAGGCCCCGGATACTTTAATGTTCCCGACTACATCCAATTTCTGGGAAGGTGAAATGGCACCGATGCCCACATTGGTGCCCGTGTTGACCAAAGTGCTGTTCGCTGCCCAGGAGCTGCCAGTGTACCGCAGAGTCTGATTGGAGCTACCGGCAATGAGTGGTCCTGTTGCTCCTGTTGCCCCGGTCGGGCCAGCTGAACCCGCAGCACCTGCAGCACCTGTTGGCCCCGTGCTTCCTGCGGGTCCGTCAGATCCAGTGGGTCCGGGCGTGCCATTGGGCCCAGTAACCCCGGCAGGTCCTGTAGCTCCAGTGAGGCCCGTGGGTCCCGTAGGTCCGATACCACCAGCGATGGTCTGCCAAGAAGCATTTCCATCTGCATCACTCGTGAGCACCTTGCCTGCGGACTGGGTGCCATCCACCAGTCTCATGCTGCCAACCAGATGGAGCCGGGTCTCTGGCGAAGAGGTTCCTATGCCCACGTTGGCGTTGTTTCCGAGCACGAGGCTGTTGCTCAGGGTGACCTGGGCCCCTGATCCGATGGCGGTGGCGTTGGTGAGGTCAGCACTGCCGCGCGCCTCTCGTCCGATGTAGGTGTTGTCGCTGCCGGTGGTGTTGTTGAATCCCGCCCTGCGGCCTACGAAGGTGTTGTTTCCACCGGAGGTGTTCCCCTGTCCGCTCTGATGTCCGATCATGGCGTTGTAAGATCCAACGCTTGTGGCGTATCCCGCATCTCGTCCAAGGAACAGGTTGAACCCACCTGTGGTGAGGCTGTAGCCCGCATTGCCCCCGATGGCGGTGTTGTTTGACCCGGAGGTGTTGTTCAGTCCGGCCCACCGTCCTATGAAGGTGTTGTTATCGCCCGTTGTGGTGTTGAATCCGGCCTGATAGCCGATCATGTTGTTGAACGACCCTGTGGTGACCGAGCGTCCTGCCTGAAAGCCTATCATGGCGCTGTAGCTGGCAGAAGTGGCGAACCTGCCGGCATCGAATCCGATGAAGGCGTTTCGCTGGCCTGTGGTGAGCGATGCCCCTGCATTTGGTCCGATGGCGGTGTTGGCATTTCCGTTGGCATGCAGGGCGTTCACTCCCCCGATGGTGATGCGGTTGCCTGCGCTGAGGTTTATGCCCCCGTTCACATCCAGTTTGAAGGCGGGTGTGGCGTTGCCGATGCCCACATTGGTGCCGTTGTCGGTGATAGCGCTCTGGCCGAAGCTGGATTGGAATGCCAGTACTAATGCAAATGTGCCAAGGGAAATTAAATGCCTCATATCGTGTGAATTGGTAATGAAAAATGCCTGTTTTGAGAAAACGAAACTAAAGAAAGTTCCTCACTTTCAGATAGTGCGGTCAAATGCGACCTTTGACATCAAAGTGCTGGGACAGTGAGTCTAAATTCCCTTCAGAGACACATTCGTAAGTTGCACAGGAAGCTGGAGGAAGTGTCGCATCAGCGCGATGCTGTTCCACTGTCCATTGCACTTGCAAAAGCCTATCGTGAACTGGGCAGTCAAGAGGATGAGGTGGAATGGTTGAGCAAGGCGCATGGCCTGCTGAAGCGTCTTAAGTGCCCATCCGTTGAGCGTTTCGAGGTCAATTTCAGGCTGTTCGAGCTGCAGCGGCTCTTCGGTCAGGAGTCGTTGAAGTCATTGGGAAAGGCGCTGTTTCACATTGAACAGGCGCTGGCTGACGCTTCAGCGCTGGGTGACCGGGTCCGCATTTCAAATGCGATGCATCAGAAGGCCTTCCTGCTCATTGCCATGGAGTCTGTGGATGCGGCTAATATGGACCGGGCCACCGACATCCTCAAAGAGCTTTTGCAGATGGGCGAGCAAAGCGGACATAGCCCTGAGATGCGACATCTCATCTATGCCAATCTGGGCATCATTGCCCGAAAAAGAGGTCAGGCCCAACAATCTAAGGAGATGTTCGAGCGCTCCTTGCACTATCTGCCGGATTCGGAGACACCTGAACGCAAGTCGAGTATCATAAAAAGTCTTGCCAAGGCGGCCTATTTCCTGGACCACGATGCCAAAGCTGCCCGTGAACTTTATGAGAAGGCTCTTTCCATGGGGTCGTACCAATTTTCGGAGCTGGCCACTTTGAGCGATCTGGAGAGTCTTTGCGCAGAGATGGGCGACCACGAGTCTGCCTACCGCTACCTGCGCAAACGCATGGAGTTGGAGCAGAAATGGAATCAGCAGAAGGTGGACACCCGCATCGCGGCCATGCAGGTGAAGACCGAACTTCTCGATGCCAAGCGCAAGCGGGAGATATTCGAGCTGGAAAATGTGAGGTTGGTGGCGGCCAATGACCAGATAGCTGCCCAGCGTAACATACTTGCGGAGAAGAACAAGCACATCACAGACAGCATCACCTATGCCCGCAGACTGCAAGAGGCCATCTTGCCGTCCGCTGATTTCCTCAGGTCCATGCTCCCGGAGTATTTCATGCTCTATCTGCCCAAGGATGTGGTAGCCGGTGATTTTTTCTGGGCCATGCGCACAGAGCAGTTTTCTTACATGGCCATAGCGGACTGCACAGGACACGGGGTGCCCGGGGCGATGGTCAGCATGATATGTCACAACGCCCTTACCCAGACCGTGCAGAAAGGGGCCGAGAGCACCAACGAGATCCTGGACGGTGCACGTAACCTCATCAAGGAGGCGTTCTCCAATTCCGGTATGGATGTTATGGACGGCATGGACATCTCCCTTATCCGCCTGTCGGACAATTTCCGCACCGTGCAGTTCTCGGGTGCGCACAATCCGCTCTGGATTTTCAGGGGAGATGGCCATCTGGTGCTCAAAGGAGACCGTCAGCCTGTCGGGAACTGGGTCATGGAGCGGCCATTCGGCCATGAGGAGGTGGCTTTGGAGCCGGGCGACATGCTTTATCTCTTCAGCGATGGTTTTGCGGACCAGTTCGGAGGGCCGTCCAACACGAAATTCCGGACCAAAGGCCTTGCCGAACTCCTGATGTCCGTGTCCCGCCTTCCTGCCGCGCAGCAGTATGAGTCGGTCACCTATGCATTCTTTGATTGGATGGGCAACTACGAGCAGA
Source organism: uncultured Chryseobacterium sp. (assembly GCA_964488095.1). GTDB lineage: Bacteria > Bacteroidota > Bacteroidia > UBA10329 > UBA10329 > UBA10329. Next base: position 13,417 of record CAZATP010000049.1, on the reverse strand, counting down.
TGGACGATGTCTCGCTCATGGGTATCCGGGTGAAATGAGGGTCGCAACATGCGGTCCAATGCCGAAGCACTGGCGGTTGAACGTGTGAAATGAAAAAGTCCCGCCACACTTGGAGTGCAGCGGGACTTCCCCGAAAATGAACAAAGATCACTTCACCACCTCCATGCGCTTCGCGAGGCGCTTGCCATCGGCAGTGATGGCGTAGATGTATGAACCAGCAGACAGGGCACCAGCAGACAGATTCACCGTGTGCACACCGGCAGACCTTGAACCTTCGGCAATGGAATGAACCAGTTTGCCGCTCATATCGAAGATGCTGATCTCCACCGCATTGGCAGAAGTCTCCAGACCGTAATCGAAACGCACGTTGTCTGATGTGACGGCCGGGTTCGGGTAGGTGGTGATCTTCACACCATTCATGAAGCCCTGCTCCTCAATGCTGGCAAGGCTCTCTTCCACAATGGCGAAGATGGCCACGTAGGCATTGATGGCAGTTTGCAGAGTGGCGTTCGTAACTGCCCAGAGGGTCTGTGGGGAGATGTCCACACCGAAATTGGTCCAAGTGTAGTTGCCGTCAGCCACGCCCTGAGCGCTGGCGTAGAGGGCAACGGTATCAGCAGGCTCGGCACCGTTGTACAGCTCCTTCACGTCCACGCTGATGGCGAAATCCGTGTTGATCCATTGAGCGGTAGGGAACAGCACGATGGTGTTCGCATCCACATTGATGTCATCAAAAGGAAGGTTGGCCGTCTTGAGCACCGCATTGGGGCCGATGGCATCAGGGGCCGTGGAGGCTGCTGTGCCCAGCGCCTTGTTGTCGGCCAGAGACCACATTTTCACCTTCACATCCGATGGGCTGGCAGAGAGCGCACTCTTGGTGCCGAAATAGATGAGTGCACCGGTAACGTTGAACGCGTCATTCACAAGATAACCTGAGGCAAACTCGTAGTTGAGCTGAACCAGAGGAATTCCCTGCACCTCACCGGCCAGTGCATTGGTGCCGAACAGGTAGCCCGACTGGGTGCTGTAAAGCCAAGCCTCGTCACCGAACTCAGCAAGGTTCAATGTGTCAGCCACTTCAATACCTTCCGTTCCGTTGGTGGACGGGGCGATCTCACGTACGCGGGAAGTGGTGAGTTCCTGCTGAACAAGGCTTTGGGCCATGGCACCGGAACCGGCCAGCAACAGGGCACTGAGAATGTAAACTTTTTTCATTGGAATGTTTTTTGGGTTAAGAATGAGGGGGTGAAATTAGGAACATGTTACCAACGCAAACAAGATTTGCTTCATCCGGTTCCCTGTCGGTGCAAGGCAGCCTTTCGGCAAGGGGTTCATGCCGCGTTGCGCAATGTGCTGGGGCATCATCTTCTTGGGACTACCGGTCCAGACTTTTCCAGATGACATCCTTCAGCTCGGTGAGACCGGTCTGGGCCTGAGCGGAGATGAAGACCAATGGCAGGTCCACTTTGACCTGCGCTTTCAGCTCTTTCATCAGCTCAGCATCCAGCATGTCGCACTTGGTCACCGCAAGAATGCGGTCCTTGTCCAGTAGTTCAGGGTTGAACTGCTCCAGTTCGTTCAGAAGGATGCGGTACTGCCCCACAATGTCATCGGCATCGGCAGGCACCATGAAGAGGAGCACCGAATTGCGCTCAATGTGCCTCAGGAATCTCAGCCCGAGCCCCTTGCCCTCGTGCGCACCTTCGATGATGCCGGGAATATCGGCCATGATGAACGAACGATGGTCGCGGTAGCTCACAATGCCAAGGTTCGGCACCAGCGTGGTGAACGGGTAGTTGGCAATCTCCGGCTTAGCTGCAGAGACCACCGAAAGCAAGGTAGACTTGCCCGCATTCGGGAATCCGACAAGGCCTACATCAGCCAGCAGTTTCAACTCAAGGGTGATCCATTGCTCGATGCCCAGTTCGCCCGGCTGCGCAAAGCGCGGTGTCTGGTGCGTGGACGATTTGAAATGGGCATTTCCTAGTCCTCCGCGGCCCCCCGGTACGAGCACATGCTCCTGACCGTTCTCCGTGATCTCGCAGACCACCTCGCCTGTGTCGCGGTCGCGGGCAATGGTGCCCAGCGGAACGTCCAGCACCTCATCCTTTCCAGTGGCCCCGGTGCTTGTGCTCCGTCCACCGCTCTCGCCATGGCCGGCCATGATGTGCTTGCGGTAGCGCAGGTGCAGCAGGGTCCACATCTGGGCGTTGCCGCGCAGGATGATGTGGCCACCACGCCCGCCATCTCCCCCGTCAGGTCCGCCCTTCGGGGTAATGCGAGACCGCTCGAGGTGTGCGGAGCCCGAGCCTCCGTTGCCGCTGCGGCAACAGATGTATACGTGGTCAATGAAGTTCGATTTCACGGCAGATGGGTTTAAGGTTCAAGGTGTAAGGTTTCAGGTGCAGGTCTACTTGTCCCCCGTTCCTTGTCCCGTGTCCCTATCCTTTGTCAATGGCCGCGCAGATGCGGGCGAAAATGGTGTCGATGGCACCGATGCCGTCTATCAGGCGCAGTTTGCCCTGCTTCTCATAGAAATTGGCCACGGGTGCGGTCTGCTCCTTGTAAACGGCTATGCGGTTGGCTATGACCTCCGGGTCGGCATCATCGGCACGGCCACTGGTCTCGGCACGGCCCTTGAGGCGCACCTTGAGTTCGTCATCGGCCACGTTGAGGGCCACCATCAGAGTGATGGACAGGCCCTTTTTAGCCAACAGAGCGTCCAACGCATCGGCCTGCACCGAAGTGCGCGGGAAACCATCGAAGATGAACCCCTTGGCATCGGGGTTGCCGTCCACCTCGGCCGCCAGCATGTCTATGGTCACTTGGTCGGGCACCAGCTCGCCCTTGTCCATATAGCTCTTGGCGAGGTTGCCCAGCGCGGTGCCGTTCTTGATGTTGTAGCGGAACACGTCACCAGTCGAGATGTGCTTCAACCCGTAGTGGGCAATAAGCTTCTCTGCCTGGGTTCCTTTGCCTGCGCCCGGAGGGCCGAAGAGTACGATGTTGAGCATCTGAAGAACTTTGAACGTTAAACCTTAGACTTTCAATTGATAAATGGCGGGCAGGTTCCTGCCCAGCCCGTCATAGTCGAGCCCGTAGCCCACCACGAAGCGGTCGGGTATCTCGATGCCCACATACTTCAAGTCATACAGGCCTTGGAAGGCATCGGGCTTGAAGAGCAGGGTGCATAGGGCCACGGAGCTTGCCCCGGCCTCGGTTATCCGCTGCCGCAGGTTGTCCATGGTGAGGCCGCTGTCCACAATGTCCTCTATGAGAATGACGTCACGGCCCGTTACATCTGCCCCGAGGGGCATCTGCTCCTTCACCTCGCCTGTGCTGGCCGTGCCCCGATAAGAGCTTACGCGGATGAACGCCACCTCACAGTCGAACCGGAGCTGCTTGAACAGTTCTGCACCGAAGACGAACGCTCCGTTGAGCACCACCACCACCAGCGGGGTGCGCCCTGCGTAGTCGGTATTCATCTGCTGTGCGATGGAGGCCACCGCCTGCCCGATCGCTGCCTCGTCCAGGTAGGGGACGAAGGTCTTGTCGTGTAGATGGATCTCGGTGGCCAATTTTTTCGAAACGGGCTGCGAAGATAAGGACCGAACACGAGGGGAGTGTCCTGTAAATATACTCTGCTTTTGCTGGGCGACTTCTGGATGCATGCCACGCAGCCAAGACGAAGGCTTATGGTCCTTGCCTGTGGGTTCATGTACCGCAGTTTTTTCTCTACGTTTGAGGAATGTCATTCGGGGAGGTGTTAATCGGGGTCCTGTTTTCAGGAATGATGTTCTATGTAGTGAGAAGATTGTCCAAGGGAGAGGGTGAGGACCCGGTCCGACTGACTGCGGCCCTCGAAGTGGTGCCTGATTTGGAGGTTACTGGGCAGATGGTAATCAGTGCGTTAGGCACCTACGTGATGACCGACAGGCGCATGGCCTCATCCAGGCATATTGGGCCTAGCCTTGAAATGGATCTCGCCCAATTTCTGCTGTCAAGGTTCCGATCTGTTGAATTCCCCTATTCCTCGGGTGTCAGCAGGCGCGGTGACATTGATGTTGGTAAGGGACGCGTGGGCATTGACTTGAATGCTGCTCCGCAGATGAAGGAGCGAGCCTACTGTGATGCGCTAAGGCTGAGACTCCAGGCCTGTGCCGAACATTATGGTGGTTCTTCGCAAGTGGTGCTTGTGGTTGTTGGGGAGGAAGTGGATAGAGGCCACCCTAGGTTGGTGGAGATGGAGGTGTTCTGCCACGAAAGGGGTTTTGGATTCGTTTACATTGCTGAGGGCAGACCGCGGCTGTGATTACGGGCTTTGTACGATTGAAGAAGACGGGGGCTAAACCGACCGTGGGGGACACCGCGCATTGAACGATGCGGATATGTCGTTGTTGAAAGGCAAAGTTCGTTGCCGCTGAGCGGCATATTCTTCCCATTGAGTGTTACTGTTCTTAAGCCACCTTTGAACTTGGGGTTGGGTCGACTCCATGTTAGATTTCACATTTCCCTCCTTCCCCCTTCCGCCCCGCATTACTTTCCTTTGCGCCCATGAGCTACCGACCGAAGACCCGCCTTGGCATACTGGGCGGAGGCCAGCTGGGCCGCATGTTGATCCGCGAGACCATCAACCTCGATGTGGACGTGCATGTGCTGGACCCCGACCCCGATGCCCCCTGCCGCCACATCTGCCACCAGTTCACGCTGGGCAGCTTCAACGATTTCGATGCCGTGATGGCCTTCGGACAGACCGTGGACGTGATCACCATCGAGATCGAGCACGTGAACGTGGACGCGCTACAGCAACTGGAGGCGCAGGGTAAACGGGTGTTCCCACAGCCCCACGTGATTCGCCTCATACAGGACAAGGGCGCCCAGAAGGAGTTCTACCGCCAGCACGGCATACCCACACCCGACTACCGTCTGGTGGAGGCCGACAGGGTAGGGGAGCACACCGATTTCCTGCCTGCCTTTCAAAAGCTGCGCAAGGGCGGCTATGACGGCAAGGGCGTGCAGGCGCTGCGCACGGCCGCAGACCTGGGCAAGGCATTCACCGCGCCATCGGTGCTCGAGAAGGCAGTGGACCTCGACAAGGAGCTCTCGGTCATCGTTTCGAGGAATGAAAGAGGTGAAGTGGCCACATTTCCCGTGGTGGAGTTGGAATTCAACCCCAAGGCCAATCTCGTGGAATTCCTGTTCAGTCCTGCCGATGTGAGCGCAGAGGTGGAGACCACTTCGCAGCGCATAGCCCGCGATGTGGCGGAGAAGCTCGGCATCGTAGGCCTGCTAGCGGTCGAACTTTTTCTTGACAGAGAAGGGAATGTGCTGGTGAATGAGATCGCCCCGCGGCCTCACAACAGCGGACATCAGAGCATAGAGGGCAACATCACCTCACAGTTCATGCAGCACCTGCGCGCGGTGCTGGGTCTGGCCCCGGGAGACACGTCCATGCTGCGGCCATCCGTGATGGTGAATTTGCTGGGCGAAGAGGGCCATACAGGCGAGGCACGCTACGAAGGGCTGGAAGAAGTCCTCTCGTGGAAAGGCGTGAATGTGCACCTTTACGGCAAGCGGTTCACCAAGCCCTTCCGCAAGATGGGCCACGTCACCATCATCGCAGACACGTTGGAAGAGGCGAAGACCATCGCCAAGAAGGTACAGACAACATTAAAGGTACAGGCATGAGCAAGGCATCGGTAGGCATCATCATGGGCAGCAGCTCGGACCTCAGCGTAATGAAGGACGCTGCGGACGTGCTCAAGGAACTGGGCGTGGAATATGAGATGACGGTCGTATCAGCTCATCGCACCCCCGAACGCATGTTCGACTACGCCAAGACCGCGGCCGACCGCGGTCTGAAGGTGATTATTGCCGGGGCGGGAGGCGCGGCCCATCTGCCGGGTATGGTGGCATCGCTCACCCCACTGCCTGTGATCGGGGTGCCGGTGAAAAGCAGCAACTCGATTGACGGTTGGGACAGCATCCTCTCCATCCTGCAGATGCCCAATGGGGTGCCCGTGGCCACAGTGGCCCTCAACGCGGCCAAGAACGCAGGCATCCTCGCAGCGCAGATCATCAGCGCAGGCGATGCGGCCGTGCTCCAGCGCGTGGCCTTCTTTAAGGAGGGCCTCAAACAGAAGGTGCTGGAAGCCAAGGGCGAGGTGGAGAGCTACGGCAAGTGAGCGGACTCGGGACTGGTTCCAGGGCATTAAGCACCCATTAAAAAACCGTATGCGTGCATCATAAATTTTCCACAAAAGGTATGCACGCATAATAAATTTCTATACTTGCCCCCGCTATGGGGCAAAAGCGTCATCTTAAGCCGGAAGAGTCGGTGTGTTTCTGCACCAAGACCACGTGGCATGCCATTTCCAGACTGTACAACACCACAGGCGCGCAGCACGATGTGAGCGCATCCACGGGGTTCGTGCTGCTGAATATCGATCTGGAGAACGGAAGTCCCGCCACACGCATCGCCCCGCAGTTGGGAATGGAGGCACGCAGCCTCACCCGTGTTCTGAAGAGTCTGGAGGAGAAAGGCTACATATACAAGGAGCCCGACCCGAAGGACGGTCGCGTGATGCGCATCTTCCTCACCGAGGAAGGGAAGAAAAAACGCGAATTGGCGAAAATCGGTGTGGTAGCATTCAACAAAGCGGTGCGTGAGATTGTTCCCCCCGAGAAGTTGGATGTCTATTTCGAGGTGGCCAACACCATTAACGAGATCATCGACAAGCGGAGCATCTACGATAAGGTGAACACGGAGCAATTAAGAATCAAGAACTAACATCTAAAAGCAGGCGGTTCAGGCGAGGATACTCGTCACAGGTCGCTGGTCACTCGTCACTAATCACTTCAAAAAATGAAAAGAACCATCAAGAAAGTAGCGGTCCTCGGTTCGGGGGTCATGGGCTCGCGGATCGCGTGCCACTTTGCCAACATCGGTGTGGAGGTGCTCCTGCTGGACATCGTTCCCCGCGAGCCGAACGATGCCGAGAAGGCCAAGGGGCTCACTACGGAGCACAAGGCCGTGCGCAACCGCATTGTGAACGATGCGCTGCAGTTCGCCATCAAATCGAACCCCGCACCGCTCTACAAGAAGTCGTTCGCAGACCGTATCTCCATCGGCAATTTTGACGATGACATGAAGCGTATCGCCAACTGCGACTGGGTGATCGAGGTGGTCGTGGAGCGTCTTGACATCAAGCAGCAGGTGTTCGCCAACGTGGAGAAATTCCGCAAGCCGGGCACGCTCATCACGTCCAACACATCGGGCATTCCCATCCACATGATGCTGGAGGGCCGCAGCGAGGATTTCCAGAAGCATTTCGCGGGCACGCACTTCTTCAATCCGCCCCGCTACCTCAAGCTGTTGGAAATCATCCCGACCCCGAAGACCGATCAGGCTGTCACCGATTTCCTGATGGACTATGGCGACCGTTTCCTCGGCAAGACCACCGTGCTCTGTAAGGACACGCCCGCGTTCATCGCCAACCGTGTGGGTGTTTACAGCATTCAGGCGCTGTTCCACATCGTGCAGGAGATGGGCCTCAGCGTCACCGAGGTGGACAAGATGACGGGCCCAATCCTCGGACGCGCCAAGTCGGCCACGTTCCGCACATGCGATGTGGTGGGACTGGATACCCTCGTTCTTGTTTCCAAAGGATTGCACGCCAACTGCCCCAACGATGAGGCGCGACACCTGTTCGAGATTCCTTCTTACATCACCAAGATGGTGGAGAACGGATGGCTCGGTTCAAAGTCAGGCCAGGGCTTCTTCAAGAAAGTGGGTAAGGACATTCTCGAACTGAACTTGCAGACGTTGGAGTATCAGCCTTCACCGCGTGTTGATTTCCCGACTCTGAAAGCCGCTAAGGCCGAGGACAATCTCGCGAAGCGGATGAAAATTCTTCTGGCTGGCACGGACAAGGCGGGCGAATTCTACCGCAAGGCGTTCTACGGTCTGTTCGAGTATGCGAGCAACCGCATCCCCGAGATCTCTGACGACCTCTACAAGATCGATGACGCCATCGGTGCAGGTTTTGGTTGGAAGATGGGCCCGTTCGCTGCATGGGACGCCCTCGGAGTGGAGGAGACCATCCAAGCGATGGAGGCCGCTGGCCGCAAGCCCGCCCAATGGGTGCATGACATGGTGGCGAAGGGCGTGAAGTCGTTCTACAGCACAGACAAGGGCAAGAAGCTGTACTACGACATCCCGAGCGGAGCCTACAAAGTGATTCCCGGAACGGAGAACCTCATCATCCTCGATGCGCTGCGCGAGAGCAGTGTGGTGTGGAGCAACAGCGGTGCAACCCTGTTCGACATCGGTGACGGTGTGTTGAATCTGGAGTTCCACACTAAGATGAACACCATCGGCAGTGAGATTCTGCAAGGGCTGAACAAGGCCATCGACATTGCCGAAGGCGATGAGAAATGGAAGGGTCTGGTGCTGGCCAATGACGGGGAGAATTTCAGCGCGGGAGCCAACCTCGGTATGATTTTCATGCTGGCCGCCAATCAGGAGATTGATGAGTTGGACATGGCCGTGCGCCAGTTCCAGAACACGGTGATGCGCATCCGCACATCAGCCATCCCTGTGGTGGCAGCACCTCATGGCCTCACCCTTGGTGGCGGCTGCGAGATCTGCCTGCACTCCGACAAGGTGATCGCTGCGGCAGAGACCTACATCGGCCTCGTGGAGTTCGGTGCTGGCGTTATCCCAGCGGGCTGCGGCTCGAAGGAGATGGCCCTGCGTGCATCGGACGATTTCCAGGAAGGCAATCTGCAACTGCCCGCATTGCGCGAGCGGTTCCTCACTGTGGGCATGGCGAAAGTCGCCACGAGCGCAGAGGAGGCCTTCGACCTCGGCATCCTCAGAAAAGGCATTGACGAGGTAAGCGTGAGCGCGGAGCACCGCATCTCACGTGCCAAGCGTGCGGTATTGGAAATGCACGCAGCGGGCTACACCCCTGCCGCAGAGCGCAAGGACATCCTCGTGCTAGGCAAAAAGGGTCTCGGCATTTTCGTGGCGGGAGCACGCAGCATGGAGGCCGGCAAATTCATCAGCGAGCACGACCGCATCATTAGCGAGGAGTTCGGCTACGTGATGGCAGGTGGCGATCTCTCTGACGCGACCCGTGTATCCGAGCGTTACCTGCTTGATTTGGAGCGCAAGGCATTCCTCAAACTGGCGATGACCCGCAAGTCGATGGAGCGGATGCAGAGCCTTATCACCTCAGGAAGACCACTGCGCAATTAATCCGTCCTTTACCTTGCCGGTAGGGATCCATGAAAAGACAGTTGACTCAATATGCTATCCTGGCGCTGTTCATATCACAGCCTGTGTTCCTCTCGGGACAGAGCTATGAGCGGCCCAAGTTCGCCCCGCGAAAGAGCAACCATACCAATGAGAAGGACCAGTATGACCGCAAGCAAGGGCTGTGGATGCAATACTCCGCCTCTCATACGCTCATCGCAGAGATCAACTATCTCAACGACAAGAAGCATGGACTGTCCACCAGATACTACCCACACTCCGGTTCTGTCATGGAGCATTGTGAGTATTTCGATGGCAAGCGACATGGGGCCTACAAGAAGTTCTTCTACACCGGCAGTCTTCGCACCGAGGGGGAGTTCGACCGCAACAAACGCTCAGGTTACTGGGTCAGCTACCACCACACGACAGGTGAGATCAGCTCGGAAGGCAGCTATGTCAACGGTAAGAAACAGGGCGATTGGAAATTCTACGATTCCAAAGGCGTGCTCACCGCCACCTACACCTACAAGGAAGGTGTGCTTGTGGCCCAGAACGGAGTGAGTCTGGAAGAAATGAAGAAGAAGGAAAAGGAGAAGAGCCAGACGATAACAACACCGAAGTAGCGGAACAGCAAATCATCAAATCATCAAATCAGCCATTCAGTGCATGAGAACCATGCGTTTGAAAGATCTTTCATCTGCTGAAAACCTGAAACGCTGATAAGTTGACCACCTCAGAACATTAAACATTGAACCTTAAACCTTTTAAGAAATGAACGCATACATCGTAGCAGGTTTCCGCACCGCAGTGGGCAAGGCCCCTCGTGGCGTATTCAAATTCACCCGTCCGGACGATCTGGCGGCTGATGTCATCAAGCACCTCGTGAAGTCGGTGCCGAACCTCGACCCCGAGACCATTGATGACGTGATCGCAGGCTGTGCCACGCCCGAGGCCGAACTCGGCCTGAACATCGGCCGGATGATCTCGCTCATGGGCCTCGACACCGTGAAGGTGCCCGGCATGACCGTGAACCGTTACTGCTCGTCCGGTCTGGAGACCATCGCCATCGCTGCGGCCAAGATCAACAGCGGCATGGCCGACTGTATCATCGCAGGCGGTGTGGAGAGCATGAGCCCGATGCCGTTCGGTGGTTGGACCGTGACCCCGAACTACGCGGTGGCCAAGTATCACAGCGACTGGTACTGGGGCATGGGCCTTACGGCCGAGGCGGTGGCCGAGAAATACAACGTGAGCCGTGAGGATCAGGACATGTTCTCCATGAAGTCGCACGACAAGGCACTGGCCGCCATCAAGGAGGGCCGTTTCAAGGCTGACATCGTGCCGATCACAGTGAACCATGTGTTCTTGGACGAGAACGAGAAGCGTCAGGAGAAATCCTACATCGTGGACACGGACGAGGGCCCACGTGCAGGCAGCACCGTGGATGCACTCGGCAAACTCAAGCCTGTGTTCAAGACCGGTGGCAGCGTGACGGCCGGTAACAGCTCGCAGACATCGGACGGTGCAGCCTTCGTCATGGTCGTTTCAGAGAAGAAACTGAAGGAACTGGGCGTGCAGCCCATCGCCCGTGTAGTGACCTACGCGGTGAGCGGACTTGAGCCGAGCATCATGGGTGTCGGTCCTATCTACGCCATCCCGCAGGCACTGAAGCAGGCCGGTCTGAAGCAGAGCGACATTGACCTCTTCGAGCTGAACGAGGCCTTTGCATCGCAGTCGCTCGCAGTGATCCGCGAACTGGGCCTCGATGAGAACCGCGTGAACGTGAACGGTGGCGCCATCGCCCTCGGTCACCCGTTGGGATGCACAGGAGGCAAACTGACCGTTCAGGTGCTCAATGAATTGAAAAGACGCAACGGCACATACGGCATGGTGACCATGTGCGTAGGGACCGGGCAGGGCGCTGCGGGAATCTTTGAAATGATGTGATAATTAGCTGTTCGCTCTTCGCCTTTCGCTCTTCGCCATTCGGATCCGAACAGCGAAATGCAATTAACGACTGCACCATTCGCGCCAATTCGCAACCACCTAATAATCAATCAACACTCACCAATAATCAATCTTAACAATGGCAACACTTGAGAAGAAAGCCCTCCAAGGAGGCGAATGGATCGTCCGCGAGTCGGAGGCCCAGCACGTGTTCATCCCAGAGGAATGGACCGAGGAACAATTGATGATCGCGCAGACCTGCCGCGAGTTCATCGAGAAGGAAGTGACCCCGAATCTCGACCGCATCGATGCGATGGAGGAGGGGCTGATGGTCGAGCTGCTGAACAAGGCAGGCGAACTGGGTCTGCTCTCCATCACCGTGCCCGAGGAATTCGGTGGCATGGGCGCATCGTTCAACACCAGCTGTCTGACCGCTGAGGTGACCGGCAGCGGGCACTCGTTCTCCGTGGCCATCTCGGCCCACACGGGCATCGGCACCCTGCCCATCCAGTACTATGGCAATGCCGCCCAGAAGGCGAAATACCTGCCAGGGCTCTCCTCCGGTGAGCTGAAGGCATCCTACGCCCTCACCGAGCCGAGCAGCGGTTCTGACGCCAACAGCGGCAAGACCAAGGCCACGCTGAGCGCGGACGGCAAGCATTACATCATCAACGGGCAGAAGATGTGGATCACCAACGCGGGCTTCGCGGACGTGTTCATCGTCTTCGCCAAGATTGATGACGACAAGAACCTCAGCGCGTTCATCGTGGACGGCACTACCGAGGGCCTCACCCTCAACGCAGAGGAGAAGAAGCTCGGCATCAAGGGTTCATCCACCCGTCAGGTGTTCTTCAACAACTGCCATGTGCCCGTGGAGAACCTCCTGAGCGAGCGCGGAAACGGTTTCAAGATCGCGGTCAACATCCTCAACATCGGTCGCATCAAGCTCGGTGCCGCTGCCATCGGTGGGGCCAAAGTTGCCATCGGTCAGGCAGTAAACTACGCCAACGAGCGTGAGCAGTTCGGCCGCCCCATCAGCAAGTACGGGGCCATCCGCCACAAGATCGCGGAGCAGACCATCCGCACGTGGGTGCTGGAGACCGCCACTTACCGTGCCGGTCAGGACATCGAGGACTGCATCAACGCTTTCATCGCACAGGGCGTGGAGCCCGAGCAGGCCAAGATCAACGGGGTGGCCTCCTACGCCATCGAGTGTGCCATCCTCAAGGTTTTCGGCTCCGAGGTGATCGACTTCGTCATCGATGAGGGCCTGCAGATCTACGGTGGCATGGGCTTCAGTGCCGAGGCACCGATGGAGCGCGCCTACCGCGATGCACGCATCAACCGCATCTTCGAGGGCACCAACGAGATCAACCGCATGCTCACCGTGGACATGATCCTGAAGAAGGGCATGAAGGGCGAGATCGACCTGATGGGCCCCGCGCAGAAAGTGGCGGCAGAGCTGCTCAGCATCCCCGAGATGGAGGACGCGGGCGTAGGCATATTCGCCAACGAGCGCAGATACATCCGCAACTTTAAGAAGGCCGGTCTGCTCGTGGCAGGCGCTGCCGTGCAGAAACTGATGGCCACCCTGAGCAAGGAGCAGGAGATCCTGATGAACATCGCAGACATCCTCATCGCCATCTACACGGCCGAGAGCGCCCTGCTGCGTGCTGAGAAGCTCATCTCCTTGCGCGGAGAGGCCGCCTGCAGCCTGCAGATCGACATGGTGAAGACCTACTTCAACGATGCGGCCGACAACATCAACAAGTTCGGCAAGGACGCCATCACCTCGTTTGCCGAGGGGGATGAGCTCCGCGCCATGCTGATGGGCCTCAAGCGTTTCACCAAGACCGAGCCTTTCAACGCCAAGAATGCACGTCAGCGCATCGCGCAGGCTGTGATTGAGGAGAACAAGTATCCTTTCTGAGGACACGCATAAAGCTTCGTCAAACTTCCAAAGTTTGACGAAGCTGGTGGATACGAGAACCGCCCTTCCCGACTGTGGGGAGGGCGGTTTTCTCCTTTTCACCCCTGATTCTGTCTGAACATCAGTTTGGAGAGTTATTCCTCTACATCAGGGCGCAGACCCTACTGTTTACGGGATAGGAGTAACGCCACACGCTTTAGGAGACACGCCACACGCTTTAGGAGACACGCCACACGCTTTAGGAGACACGCCACACGCTTTAGGAGACACACCACACGCTT
>CAZATP010000048.1:0-21726 GCA_964488095.1 uncultured Chryseobacterium sp. | reverse complement strand
ATTTGTAGCCGCTGTCTGAGATGTTCAATGCCTTGCCCATGGCGGTGAAAGTGAGTTTCCTCATCTCCCTCAGCTTCTGGATTCTGCTGATGTCCAACTGATTTTTTGACTTCATCCGAGAAAATCTTTGAATTGCCATGTTAATTCAAAGATTTCTGTATGTTTGCCACAGAAATTTCTGAATAGTCAGAGAAAACTAAAAATTTCTTCACCATGTCCACCACATCCACCCAAGAATTCTCCCAATGGCTCAAGGCCAACACGCCTGCCGATGTCTATATGGACCTCGCAGAGCTGAGCGGCATAAACAAGCCCCGTCTCACCCGCCTGCTCAAGCGCCCGGCCACGGCCACGGCCACCGAGGTGCGGCAGTTGGCCAAGGCGCTCAATGACCGGCCCATGCGCCTCATGGCCGATCACGGGCTGGGCTTCGAGACCATCACCCTGCGCGAGGTGGATGCCCTCTGGGCCGAGGCCACGCAGGAGGAGCGCGAAGCATACGTGAAGGCCACCTTCCAGCCACTGGTGCTCGACCACCGCCCTGCCTGAACCCTTTATCCCTAACCCTTCAACTCTTAAACCATGCCAAACCACGAGAAAGACCCACAGGACGAGATACTGGAGCTGTTCCAGAAGTTTCAGGAGGCGGTGAGGGCCAAGCAGCCCAAGGCCGCTGCCTTCTGTTTATTGATCACACCCGAGAGCCACGGGTCCATCCTGCTGGCCGGCAACGACAAGTCCATCTCCAAGATGCTGGCCGCTGCCATCGGCTCAAACATCGAGGCCGTGAAGATGATGCACCACATGATAGGCATCGCCCTTGAGATCTACGAGCCCTCTACCGTGGCCGATGCGCTGAGAGACCCATCCCACATAATCAACTGAGCCATGAACACCGCCCCCTACCCTCAGAGCCCCGCCTATCAGAAACTGATGGCCCGCGTGTATCGCCTCGGCCAGATGCAGATGCACCTGCGGCAGATAGACCACACCTACTTCAACATCCTGCGCAGGAGCCGCGTGCTCTATCAGCAGGCCCTCGATGCCCGCCAGTGGCCGGCCGATGCGCTCGGTGTGCCCCGCCCTCAGCGCACCCGCGAGGTGGATGATGTGGCGTGGGAAATGCCCCCGCGCAGATGGGGCCTCGGCTCCGGATACGAGTTCGGCAGTTTGGGCTGAGCCCGGCCACAATCATCAATCATCAATCAACACTCAGCGATGGAAGTCATCCCCCTGCGCACCCGCGCCACAGAATTCATTGCCCTGCTTCAGCTCAACGAGGCCCTGCTGCCTCAGCCCGATGTGTTCGGCCTTCACATGGGCGACCGTGTGAAACTGCATGACGGCATTCGCCACGCCTTTGCCACCGTGCAGAGCGTGACCTATGGCGGGCCCAACAACTGCGCCCTGCTCAAAGTGAACAACGTGAGCCTGGGCGAACAATGAGCGGAGAACACCGGATACCATATGAGACCATCGAACGCATCCGGCAGGAAGCGCGGGTGGAGCAGGTGGTGGGACACTTCACCCCACTCAAGAAACGTGGAGCATCCTTCAGCTGCGATTGTGCCTTCTGTGGCAAGAAGGACGGACTGAAGATAAGCCCGGCCAAACAGATAGCCAAGTGCTTCAGCTGTGGCGAGGCGCCCGATGTGTTCCGCATTGCGGTGGTGGCCACCGACTGCACCTTTCCTGAAGCTGTGAAAATGGTGGCCGGAATAGTCGGCCTCACGCATCTGCTCGATGAGGTGGCCACCGCCCCCGAACCCCCAAAGAGCCCCGCCCCGAAGAAAGCCCCCAAGGCCACGGCCGTGCGGCAGAACCCCAAGGCCCTCACGGCCGGCAATTTCCGCGATGCGCAGCTGAGGGCAAGCGGCATCACGGATGCCATGCAACGCGGCAAGGTCCATACCGGTGCCGATGGCGATGCCCACTGGCCCGACTTCGACCGCTATGAGCTGGCCACCCTCGACTACCGCAAGGGATGGGACCTCGTGCCGGGCGTTGACCTCGTGATGCACTATGTGGACCTGGAGCGCAGGCTCATGACCTTCATTCCGGAGAAGGAGGGCAAGGGCGGTGAGCACATGCGCCAGAGCGGCACCAAGCCCCGGCCCATGCGCAGGGTGCGGTTTCAGAACCCGGACGCGCACAACTTCGATGGAAAGTATGCCTCGCCCTCCGGAAGCGGACAGCACCTGTGGCTTCCCAACGCCCTCATCGACCTCTGGGAGATGCCCGCTGCCCGGTGCCGCGCCTTCATCGTCACTGAAGGGGAGAAGAAGGCCGACCGGGGCGCCAAGGCCATACAGGCCACGGCAGGCATCATGGGCATTCACAACCTTGCAAAGACCCACGGCCCGCTGCCCAGGGAATTCGAGCGCCTGTTCGACAAACTGGACACCGAGGACGTGGTGTTCTTCATGGACGGAGACCTGTTCGACCTCGGCAGCTGCACCGATGGGAACGTGCAGTTCCGGCCGCAGGTGTTCGCTTCAGCTGTATCGAAATTCCGGCACCACTTCGACAAGCTGCTGGTGAACGGCCGCAAGGTGCGCACCCACTTGGCGCATCCGGTGAACTGCGATGCCAAGGGCCTCGATGATCTGCTGGAGAGCGGTCTGATATCGGATGAGGAATATCGCCAGGCGATAGACCGGGGCATCCTTGGCCACGATCATCCCTACATCAAATTCTACGACCTCACGCAGCTCGATGATTTCAAGATAAAGAAGCTGTGGCACCTCACAGACACGAAAGACTTCGCAGAGCACTACCGCGACCAGATAAAGGAGAAAAGCCCGGAGCGGTTCCGTATGGGGCGCCTGTGGTACAAATTCAACGAGCAGGACCAACTGGTGCTCGACCAACCGATGGCCGAGGACGAGGTTTTCTACACCCTGGAGAAGAACGACCGCGGCAAATGGGTGGTGCATCGCGACACGGTGGCGCTGAGGACCTTCCTGAAGCGCAGAGGGTTCTACCGCCTCATAGAGCTCGACCGGTCGCACTCCTACGTCCGCGTCATCGACAACGTGATGGAGCGCGTGGTGCTGGCCGATATCCGCGACTACATTTTCGACTTCCTGAGCGAGACCGTCACCGGCATGGAGGAAAAGCCGGTGCGGAATTACTTCTACGACAACCACGCCACGCACCTGAGCGACAACGCATTCGTTACGCTGGAGAAGTTCGCCCCGGTGAAGCTCCGCGACCAGAAGCACAAGAAGTATTTCACGTTCGAGGACCAGGTGTGGGACGTGTCGGAAGAAAAGGTGGCCACCGTGCCGCTGAGGGACATGCCCGCCAATGTGTGGAACACGCAGCTGGTGCCCGGCTCACCGTCCTATGTCGGTCCGCTGTTCCGTCTCCGGAAGATAGACCAGGCACTGGTGGACGCCACCACTGGCCAATGGCATGGCGTCTATGCCGCCAACATGGGCCGCTACACCATTGAGCTCACCGATCAGGGCTACAACTGCGAGTTTCTGAAGTTCCTGCTCAACAGCTCCAATTTCCACTGGAAGAAAGGCCATGACCTCTCTGTGGACGAGAAATTCGACATTCAGCAGCACCTCATTGCCAAGATCACCGGCATGGGCCACCTCATGCGCAAATACCGCAGCCGCGATTCGGACTACGACATCTATGCCATGGAAGGCAATCTCATCGAGGGGCAACGGTCTGAGGGCGGCTCCGGAAAGAGCCTCATCGCCCAGATCCTGATGTACGTGTTCCCGTCCATCTACTTCATTGACGGTAAGAGCAACCTTGAGAACAACAATTTCCTGTATGCCGGTGTGAACGAGCAGACCCAGTTCATCTGGTATGATGATTTCAGCAAGCCAAACACCATCGACTTCCTCTATACCAAGACGGCCTCCATCGGCTTCCCTGTGCGCAAGATGCACCGCGAGACCATGATGATACCGTATGAGGACAGCCCACTGGCCTACATCACATCCAACTTCAACCTGCTGGACAACCACGGCAGCACCAGGCGCAGGTTCCGCACCATGGCCTTCAGCGATTACTATTCTGCCGACCACACCCCGGCCGATGAGCATGGCCACCTTTTCTGGCACGACTGGGGCAAAGAGCAGATGAACCTCTTTTTCTCGCTCCTGGCCGACTGCTGCCGCGCCTATCTGCAATGCGGTGGCATGATGGAAGCGCCATCAGAGCGCGTGGACCGCAGGCGATGGCTCACCGAGATAGGACAGCAGTTCTGCGACTGGGCGGACGCGACTTTCCTCGTGCCATCGCAGAACAATGGCCAACCCCTGCGCACCGGCATCAAAGTGCCCAAGGCCGATGCCTATGGCACCATGAAGGACGGCCGCTACACTCCGGACTGGAGCTTCAGGGCACAGAACCAGAGCATCGCCAAATTCTACACCGAGCAGAAGTTCAAGCGCAACCTCTGGGTGTGGTGCCTGTTGCGTGGCCACATCATCAATCCGGGTGTGAAATGCACCGTGGGCTACCTTCAGAACGAGTTCGGCACCCTCGATTATGGTGGCGACATGAAGCCCGGAGGTGTGGAAGTGTTCGTGATCGTGGAGAAGGGGCAGGACATCGAGCGGGGCGTGTATGGCCAGAGTGAGGGGGATTGAAATTTCACATTTCCCGAAAGAAATTTCTAATTTCGCCATCGCGAGTATTCACATCAATGAACCTTCGGGAAGGAAATCAAGAAACGGCAGGCATCGGGGTGAAAGTCCCTCAGTTCTCAACGGGTTCGCCTGTGGGTACTCGCAGTGACCTGCCCCATTCCCTAACCCAAATCTCTTTCTGTCATGCGAGTACCCGAAGAGAATGCTTGTGCCCAAACCGCAGGGCCTGATGTTGCGGCCCTGCTGGACGGCTACACCCCGGCAGAGACAGTGGAACTGCTGGAAATGCTCTGGACCATGGCCCTGAGCAGCCCGGACCAGACCGGCCTCACGCCACTGGACCGCGCCCGCCACTACTGCCACTTCCGCCAGCTGCGCGAGATGTTCAACCCTCAGATACAGGCATCATGAAAAAAGAACAGGAATTCGACTATAATGGCCAGCTGATAGCCTTCGACCCCAAGGGCAAGGATGTGATGGTGAATGCCACGCACATGGCAAAGGCGCACGGAAAGGATGTGCGCGAGTTTCAAAAGAACGAGGCTACAAAGCAGTTCATCGAGGTGCTGCTTGCACATCTCAATCAGAAGGATAATGAGGGGAATTCCCCTCATTATACTGTCGATGATGTGCTGGTGACCAACAAGAAGGGCGGCACCTACATGCACCGCATCCTTGCGCTGAAATTCGCTGCATGGCTCGACCCTAAATTCGAGCTGTGGGTATATTCCACCATCGAAGGCATCCTGTTCGGCAGCTACCGCGAGATGGAGGCCGGCCTGCGGGCCAGTGCCGAGCGCACCCGCAAGCTGAAGGAGCTGGAGACCCGGCTGCGCAACCATCCGGACTACACGGAGCTGGAGCGGCTTAGGCAGGAGGAACGCCAGGCGAAATACGGACGGCAGCGCATCATCAGCAACCAGCTGCGCCTTTTCCTCGATGAGGACGGTGAGTGAGAAACCGATAATTTTGGAATATGAAATCACCTGCCACCGAATCCACCGAAACCCCATCCTACTATCTGGCCAATGCCACCGAGACACTCTCCAAAGCAGGCAAGAAGGATGGGTATTACAGCTACCGTAAATACGTCCGTGGCGGAAGCAACTACGCCTACATGGCCGTGCTCGTGGCCCTCGACCCATTGCTGCCCAAGCGCAAGGGCCGCAGGAGCATAGATGACTACCGTGCTGCCGTGTCCGCGCTCGGTGGCCCCACGAACGCGCTGGAGGCCGCCTACGACATCCTTCACCGCTCAGGAGGATATGACGGGGTGCTGGTGGTGTCTGTCATCGCCAAAGGCATCGAAGAGGCCAAAAAGGTCATCACCTGGGCCGAGAAGGTCAAAAGACAGAAAGGCATCGCCTGACCACACACCACATCCAGTAACGAACGCAAGCCCCTCAGTTCACCCCTGAGGGGCTTTTTCGTGCCCGGCATGGCCACCTATTGGCCAAGCGGCCGGAGGCCGTCAATACACCGTGAACGCGATAGCGTGAACACCTTCTCTTTTCATGGCCACGCAGTCCTTTCCCCTCCCTGCACCCACCCCCTGAAGCAGATAGCAAATCGTGCCGGGGGTGCCTTTCTCCTTTCTCTCTCTTTTTTTTGTAATTCCAATTAGAAAAATAGAAAGCCTCGTGCAATCGTGCGAAAATTCCGCACGAAATGACAAAACCCGCGCCAGTATTGGGTTTGAAGGGTGTTTTTTCGGGTCGGAAATTTCGTGCCGTGCTCGTGCCGTGCGGTTCGTGCCCCAAATCGTGCGGAAATTGGCACTGATAATCAGCGATTTAACGCAAAAAATCTTCGTGCGGCACGATTGCACGAAGAAAAGCAAACAAGTGTTTTTGAGTTACATGGAGCATGAGCGCAAAAAAAAAGCGCCACTTGGGCGCTTCATCTCAAAGATGCTTCCTGTCTCATCGGGTGGCGGTTATCGCTTCTATCACTGCCTGCTCCTGCATTCCGAGTTTATTGCACAATATGGTCCGCCAAACGGCCGGAGGATAGGTCTCATGCTTCTCGAACACCAACGATTCAGGGTTCAGCGCATCCTCCTGACGAGGTTGTGACTTCAGGAAAATATGGTACTGACCCTCCCTTTTCTCATGTTTCAAAGTGGCCAGGGTCTCATAGTCCTCGTGTTCCTCAAGCATGGTGCCGAACCACTCAGCGGCCCGTTGGTAAGTGTCAGATAGACCTGATAAACTTCGCCTGTGGGCTTTCTCATCCTGTTCAATGAGCGAGCACAGCAGCCTGTCTGTGATGAAAGGAGAACTCACAGCACTCATGCAGCCAGCACATACTCGAAATTGACCACGGCCCTTTCCATCGTGTCCTTGCCCATGGAGTTGGTCTCATACAGGTTGATGGCATTGATGAGCGACACCGTGGCCCCATAGACCTTCAGTGCATCTTCCATCTTCATCTCAGCCTCCTTCCTACTGTCTCCCCATGCCACCGGCCCCAGATTGCGGTCTGTGCTGGCAACGAAAACCCCATTTGACTCTTCAATGCGCACCATTATTCGGGTGACTCTGCGTTCCATCTTCATAGCTTGTCGTAGTTAACGATTGCACAAATATACACCACTTTTCACCGATTTGTTTGATATATCAAATCAAATCAAGGGAGAAACGAATTAAAACACAGCCCTAAATCTTTGTTTCTCAACCCCCTTGAGAAAATCCATGCGCATACCTTGGCGGGGCTGTCAGCAGACCCATGCGCATGCCCTCACAGGATGAACTGGAAAGAGCCTACAAACTGCAAATGCAGGTCAATGTGGTGCGCCTGCTGACCGACCGCCCAGAGATACTTCCCGCACCTATGACCGACCTCGCAGAGCTCTATCTGCGTGAGCATGGCATACAACTTCCCGAAGGGCATCACCGCGACCTGTTCATGGGCCGTTTCCGCAGGCTCATTCTCAACCTGGAGAAATGCGGCCTGCGTGTGGAGTGGCGCAAGGGCAAATCATGCAACACCTTCTACAAAGAGATACATGGCTGGCAATAACATCATGGACCGGCTTCAGCGCAGTGCGCTGAAGACCGCACTGCGCACAGTGCTCGACATTCTGCCGCTAAAGGACATCATTGCCCGTGGCAAGGCCCAGTTTCAGGCCATACTGGGGCAACTGGCGGCAGACCTCGACCACCGGGAGCTGGCAGATGATGAGACCAGGCACGTTTACATCATGGACGTCCGCACCATGCCCGATGGCCGGGTGAAGGTGTGGCGCCACGTGGCAGCACAGACCGGCCCGCCCGATGAGACCGGGTGCATAGCCTACCGCATGAAAGAGGCCGTGGCCTTGGACATGTACATCGACCAGTTCACCGGGGCCGACCTTCCGGAAGATGAGATGGTGGAGCACATCGTGAAGGCCGTCACCGAGCAGAAAGCATCCGAACCCGCATCCGGACAGAAGGCCCTTCCACCGTCCGCAACCCCTAACTGAACCAACTGATGGACACATACGCACACCCCAAGATGATGCAGCTGCTGGATGCGCTGCGTCTGCCCATGGTGGACAAGGTGCCTGCCACATGGCAGCCCCCACGGCCCGCCTTTCTCGATGCAGAACTGGAAAATGCCGAGATAGAGGCCGATGAGCAGGCGGCAGCAGAGGCCGCAGCCCATGCGCAAACCCCGACCGATGCCCCCGGAGCGCAAGGCGATGCGGCACCCGATGCGCTGGACGTGGAGAACGTGCACACCGCCTACGGAACCGCCAAGCAATGGACCCGCAACGTGGACCACGTGATGAGCGGTCTCTGCAAATGGCTCAACGGTGCCGAGAGCCGCGACCCCTACCGGGCCGACAGCGAAGATTTCATCTTCATGCAGAAGGCCATAGGTGAATACCTGAAGACCCTTCAGGTGAACCTTGACCCGAAGGCGGCCATGTATGCGGCCATCATCGTGGTCTATATCGGTCACATCGCCACGGGGGCCATGTACCGGGGCAAACAGCTCTGGGCCTATGGGGTCAAATGGTGGAAGGAGCGCAAGGCCAAGGCCGAGGCCGAGGCAGCGGAGGCAAAGCGCAAGCGCGAACGCCAGGAATATATGCGCAGCATTGTCGAGGCGCTGAAGGGCAACGTGTACAGCGATGCGCAGGCCGAGGCCGTGATGGCCGATGCCGCACGCACATTCGATGAGCAGACCGATGCGCCACCGGTGGTGGAAGTGGCCGTGGCCGAGGAAGTGTTCGATGATGGGCACGGCAACATGGTGCCCGACCCGGATTTCAGACCACGCGCCACCGACCCCACCGTGGTGCAGGCCGATGAGCTGCGCCACCGAAGGGCCAACAGATACTGCCTGCTGCCCGAATGCACCGAGAAGCTGACCGGCCGGAACAAGACCTTCTGCTGCACAGAGCACCGCACACGCTACACCAGCTACACCGCCAAGCACGACCTTCCCAAACTTCAGGACCTATGAGCAATCCGACCTTCAATTTTGTGAATGCCGATGGCAGGCGCGACCCTGCCAACATCATGCTCATCGGCCTCAACGGCACCGGAAAGACCTATTTCGAGCAGCATGTGCTGCCCATACTGGCAGAGCGGGAGCCGAGGCAGCTCATCATCCCGGCCAATCCGCGCCACGAGGCATGGAAGCACCTGCCCGTGTTTCCCACCGAGGACATACTGCTGGACACCACCGGCCTCTACATGCATCAGATGAATGAGCTCAACGGTGCCAAGCGCAGCACCGACCGCGAGATCTTCTTCTATGAGATGGGCAAGGCGCTCAACGCCCTGGACAGGCCCACACGCATGGACATCATAAGCGGCCAGCGCCTGCTCTTTGAAGCGGTGGCACATCCCATCTACGGACTGGTGAACGCGGCCGTGGTGTTCGATGATTTCAAGAACTACATCACCGACAACCAGAGAGACCCCGTGGTGGTCAATCTGCTCAACGACCGCAGGCAGCGCGACCTCGATATCATCATGGCCTGCCACAACCCGATGGACGTGCCGCCCTACATGCTGGAGAAGAACCCGCTCATCATCCTCTATGCCACCAGCAGCGGTTTTGCCAGCAGCCGCGCCAAGCTGGGCGAGAAGCTGTATGAACAGCTGGAGGAAGCGAAGGAAAGGTGCGACCGCAACTACCTGAAGGGCAAGGAGGCGGGCGACCCGGTGCTGATGGGATGGTGCGAGCCGATACTCATCAACCTTACGTGAGCATGGCCACCAGGAAAGAGATACGGGAGTTTGTGGCCAAAGTGCTCAGCGGGCATAGGTTCACCCCAAAGGAGAAGGACTGGATAGAAATAGGTGCAGTCACAGATTCACAGGCCGAGGACATAAGGAGCAAGACCGGAAAGAATCTATCTGGGCACACCCGGATAATAGACAGATCCTATGTGAGAAAGGTGATGAAAGACCACGGTAATGCTGCATCTGAGAAGTCGAGGGGCAATGTTGCCGTTACTCCGGAGGATTTCGAGCTCATACCTGAGATTGTGTCCAGAGGCACCATCAAAGAAGGGCTCACACTGAATAATCAAGGGGTTCCGTGCATCACTTACTCTTTGCTCCTCGATGATATGGGTACGGTCATTTACGTGGAGGCTATCCGTTCGGGAAGGGATAAACTGGCCCTTCAAACTATGTACAAGCAAAGGATAAGGAAAAAGAAAGCCCGATGACGCGGGTCATCGGGCTTGGCCTCTGCCTCGGGCGCCCAGATACCACCCTTAGGCTCCCTGGCTTTACGTCCGAAACGCTTCCCTCGCACAGAGACCATGACAAAGGTAATGACATTAAAAAGAAAACCTCCCATCCGACAAGTACGCCCTTGGGCTGCTTGAGCAAGATGAGAGGTGACCGATCTGCTTACCTATCAGGAAACCACAGGAGCCACTACAAAATTAACCCATGAAGACCATCATCATCCTGCTATTGGCCATGGTGCAGCGGCTGGGGCTGCTGCTGTTGGCCGCGTGGTGCGCGTGGCTGGGCATGTGGCCCATGAGCGTGTTCCTGTGCGTGTGTACGCTCATCCTCGATGTGCCGAGGGAGAAATGAACGACACAAAGTGGAAAGAAAACGGGAGAAATTTGGAAGAACGGATGTGAAACAGGTATTTTCGCAGCCACATCACCCCTGCAACGACCATGAGCGATAGCCAAGGCACCGAACTGAATGACCGCGTGGAGCGGCTTGAGAACACCCTTGAGGCCGTGCGCCAAGTGCTGATAAGTATGAGCCAGCGCATGAATGAAACCTCGCACAAAATCGACCGCAACTTCGAGCTGCTCGACAGCAAGATAGAGGCGCTGGATAAACGGGTGGAGGCACTGGCAGTCCAACTCAATGAACACGCGGAACACAGTGGCAACAACTTCGAGCAGGTGCAGGGCAAGCTCGATCACCTCACCACCGAAGTGGGCAAGATTGAGAAGGTGAGCGGATACAGCAGTGAGTATGAGAACCTGCTGCGCATAGCCCGGTAACATCCCTCGCATACAGATGAAAGCCCCCTTGGCCACCGCGCCAGGGGGGCTTTCTGTTTCCATGTGCCACGCAGCGCGCGCGCACGTGCGCACCATGCACGCACGGCCCCCGCTTTGCGTCTGCTATTGGCCGGAGGCGCCCCGCCCTGCGAACATTGCGATACTCTAACGCAAACCAAAATCTCGCAGAAATGAACCGCGCAACATTGACCCAAAAAGACCTGCTTGCCGTGGACAAGGTCCGCAACATTGACATCGCCAAGCCCGACCAGCCGTTGGGCCGCGACCAGAACACCATTGTGACCAACAATTTCGGAGTGTGGCCCAATGTCACCTTCAGGCTGGACAACAGCGCGGGCCTCACCGCCAAGAAGTATCTTCTGGTGGACGCCACCAGTGTGCCGGCCGACAAGCTGACGGCCCCCATGCTCGCAGGTACAGGCTCCATCTATCTGCCGGGCGGCATCGGCCAGTTCCTCGGAACGCTGAACACCGATTATTTCCGTCCTGACCTCATCACGCCCAACCTCACGGTGCACATGCTCGACATGTACTGCAACCGTGTGAACCTGGCCATCGAGGCGCTGATGCTCCAGACGAGCTCAGACCCGAACCAGTTCACCGAGGCGTTTGAACTGGTGTATGGCATCCCTGGCAATTTCAACCGGAAGGACATCTCTCAGAGCATCGAGTTCCTTCAGTCACCCCAGAACTTCAGCGAACTGATGCTGAAGGGCCGTGTGACCCCGATGATCCCGGTCGATGTGCTCAACTCACCGCTCATCACCGTGATGGCAGGAGAGACCTACACCGTGACCGCAAGTTTCAAGGCCATCAACGGCCTGCCAGTGGCAGGACAGGTGGCAGTGCCGTTCTCTATCTGAACTGAGGCACCATGGCCACGGCAGCGGAGATAAAGCGTGCGCTGAGCACGGACGCCCGGCAGTTCATCTACCTGATGGCTGTGAGCAGCCCCGATGAATTTCGGGAGCAGCTGGGCGGCCGTGTGAGTGCCAACGCCACCCCGGACGACATGACCGAGGTGGTGATGGACCTCATCGAGGCCCGGCAGTATCAGGACGTGTTCGACCTGCTCACGGCAGTGCCCGTGAGAGGCGACATGCTGAGCCCGGAGGCGCGGGCGGCCGTCAAGAACATGGCCGCGTCCAAGGATGGGGCCCTGCGCAACGAGACGGCAGGCGGCAACTGGTGGGAGAGTGTGAACTGGGGCGATGTGGGCAGTGGTGCGGGAAGCATCATCAGCAGCATCATCTGCATGTTCACCGACTGCCCTCAGAGCACCCCGCCACCTCCAGCGGAGACCAACAACAACTCCAACAACAACTCCAATTCCAACGACAAGAAGGATGAGGACAAGTGGAGCACCGGCACCATCATCGCGGTGGTGGTGGGAGGTCTGGCAGTGCTGGGTCTCATCATCGGAGGCATAGTGTGGGCCGTGAACAGCGGCAAGAAGAAGGATTGAGCGTACACGTTCTTTGACATGATGTGACAATGGCACAGGGAGAAGGTCTGATGAGCGGGGGCCAGTACGGTTCCTATTTCGCAGCCTTCGAGGGTGTGGCCAATGTGGCAACGGCCATATTCGGGCAGGTGGCCGCCAACAAGTATGTGCGCCCTGCCGCCTACATCAAAGAAGATGATGTGGTGGTGGAGGAACAACATGCAGGTGATGGCTGGAAACTGCTGGCACTGGGCGGTGGCACCCTCCTGCTCATAGTGGGAGCTATCATCATAGCGGTAAGGAAGGCATGAACACGCTCGGTCCCAATATGAACACGCTCAGCACCAAGAAGTGTGAGTATGGCGAGGTGATCCTTACCCGCGAGGAAGGGGCCAATGCCGTGGGCGATGCCTTCAAAAGTGCGGCCGGAGGGGCCAACCCCATCTTCGGGGCCATAGTGGGCGCATTCCTTCCAGACACCTTCACCGCCAACGTGATGAAGGCGTGCCCCGGCAAGGTGACCGACCACCGCACAGGCTACTGGCCAGAGATGGTGCTTGCCGGTGTGGGCGTGGCCCTGCTTTTCGCCTGGGGGTATTTCAAATTCTCAAGGAAGTAGAGATGGCACGGTGTCCAAACGGTCAGCTGAAGGTGATTAACATGCTGGGCCAAGAGGTCTG
The DNA here is from genome assembly GCA_964488095.1 of uncultured Chryseobacterium sp. Taxonomy (GTDB): domain Bacteria; phylum Bacteroidota; class Bacteroidia; order UBA10329; family UBA10329; genus UBA10329. The sequence continues at coordinate 8,484 of CAZATP010000048.1, read as the reverse complement.
CATGAGTGACCAGGTGGCCAGTGGCTACTACCTCTACAGCAATGAGGCAATCGACCAGCTGACTGCGGAGGGAAATAACCCATGCGGCCCGCTTCGGCCCGGATTCATGCACATACGAGGGGCAGGAACACTGAACACCTGCGCAGGCCGCATCCTCACAGTGGACCTTCCGGACATCCACCTGGTGAACTCCCGCATGAGGCCATGGATGCTCATAGCACTGGGCCTCTCGGTACTCACCATAGGGTTCTTCACGGTACGTGAATTCTTAAAGTGGAGGAAGCGATGAGTGTACCCTCTAAAAAGATAGTGGCCTTCGGTGCCACCGGGTATATCACGAAGGACGGTAACACCTGTCGTAAGGTGCAAATGACCTTTGATGATTTGGGCAATCATACTGGTTGGTCAGTATCAGGAACCAACTGCGATCATTTCGGTGACGTGCCAATGCCTCCCGGAGGCCCAGGTATGCCAGATTCCACTGACAGATTCCGAGTCCTGGAAGTGAGGTCTATTAATGAGGTGATAGTTAGAAGCGACTATTACGGAGGGTGCTTCAGGGCATACCGGACCCACTGGAGAACAGTGAACGGTGTGGATCAGAAAATTTGGAAGGCATTGGGCATAGAATGTCCAACTACTACAACTTATCCCGGCACAGGTAAGCCTGTTCTCAACCCCTCACCCACCCCACCGGGTGACACTTGGGAAGCGCCAAAACATGGCAGGCCCGAAAATACCTGGTTCACATCATTGATAGAAAGCATTGACACCAACACGGTGCTGGCCACAGGGGCCTTCATCGCCACATTGATAGGATTTTACATATACCTGCGCAGAAATGGCAAGTGAGAAAAAAGGAAACTGGTTTGAACGCAACTGGGGCTGGCTGCTGCTGGCAGTGGGCGTGATTACGGCAGGCATCTTCGGGTTCCGTGCCTACAAGCGCAGGGCCCGCACCTGGGAGAGTGCCGATGCGGCACGGTTCTTCAAGGGTGACGAGGTGGCTGAAAGCCACCCATGGTACAATGCCGTGGGCTACCGCTTCGCCTCCAAAGGTGCCGTGAGCGGCATCAAGAAGGGAGACACCGTGACCATCACCCCCTTTGAGGCCGACAAGGGCCACGATGTGAAGGTGATCGAGGTATGGAACGACCAGCGCACCGGCCGCACCGACAAATGGTATGTGATAACCGAGCCCTACACCGGCTGGGTGACCGACAACACCGACAGCGGAACGCTGAAACTGAAGTGAGATGTTCGAGGCTGTTAAAGCATACTACAAGGCCAACGCCACCACTGTGAAGTGGGTGGGCGGTCTGCTGCTGGGCGTGCTCGTGTTCCTTGGCGGATGGTGGCTCTATGACCGCTATCTGAAACCGAAGAAAGACAGTGGAGAGACCGGGGCTCTGGGCGACATAGACGAGGACAACCTCACGCACCAACCACTGGACTATGCCATCTATGCCGACAATCTGGAAATGGCCATGCAGCACACATCCTTCAATCCATGGGAAGTGGGCAGCCGCGTGGTGGACATCTGGAAGCAGATGCGAAATGCCGATGATATCCGACAGACCATTCAGGCTTTCGGGCTGCGGAAGAACTACGTGTTCGGAGTTCCGAAGTACGACAAGGGTGTGATACACTGGATGCAGGATGAGCTGCCAGATGCCGCCCTTGAGCAGGTGCGCGAGATATTCCAATCATTCAACGTCCCATTCTAACAATATCTCAGCATGAACCACATCGAACGCAAGCGAAAGGAGAACCGCGACAAGCGCGACCACCAGCGGGCCATCATGGCCGAGGCACAGCGCCTGAAGGAGAAGAATCCCGGGTGGAGGGACGAGACCTGCCTCAACAAGGCCAAGGCCAAGGTGGAGAAGGAGACCGTGAAAGAGGACCCTTGGAAGAAGATCAAGCGCCAGCGCGCCATCATCGCAGTGGCCACAGAGCTGCAACGCCAGCACCCCGACAAGGACCCGAAAGAATGCATTGCCGAGGCCACCGCCCAGGTGGACGCTGAGGCGAAAGAAGAATCATCAACCACCAACAACTGACAGACATGGCAGGCACCATAGTTTCTACGACAAGTATCAAACGCGAAAAGGGCTTTCTCTATTTCGTGGACAAGGGCGGCAACGTGCGCAAGGTGAAGGCCAAGGTGGGCGGCACCAAGGGACGGAAGTCGTGCAGCACGGCATCGGCCAAGAAATCGACCGCCAAGCCCAAGCGAACGGCCGAGGGCATCAATAAGACCACCGGGCGTCTGAAGAAAGGCTACAAGTACTCGGCCACCGGCCGCGTGGTGAAGGCCAAATCGGCCACCGCCAAGAAGAAGGCCACCCCCAAGAAGGCCGAGGGCATCAACCAGAAGACCGGTCAGCTGAAGCTGGGCTTCAAATACGCCAAAGGAGGCCGTGTGGTGAAAGCCAAGTCATCCAAATAGCATCTCATTCTCAACGCTTTACCAAACCAATCAAAACAACCAGTTAAACCACCATCATCATGGAAACTTTCAAGAAAATTCTGACTTACGGGGCAGGAGCGCTGCTCGGTCTCATCGCATTCCAAGGCTTCAACTATGCCTGGGCCAAAATGCAGGAGAAGAAGGACGAGACCAAAGAGGAGCCGAAAGCCTGATGGTGCCGGTAGTTCCCATAGTGGCCAATGTGCTGAGCCTTGGCATCCCGTTCATCATCGACCTGGTGAACCGGGGCAAGGGCAAGCGCGAGGCAAGGAAGGCCAGCGCCAAGGCGGCCGATGCCATCGCCAACATCCAGCTGGGTGCGGGCGCGGTGGCCGGGGCCTTGGACGCGGGCGTGGGCCAGATCGGTCTGACGCCAGAGGACATCAACGCTCTGCCCGAATGGTTGCAGGTGGCCTATGTGGCCAGCATCTGTGTGGGCGTGGTGGTCAAGTTCATGGCCCAGCGCATGAAGCGCCTGGCCGATAACACTCCAGAGGAATAGAGACATGGCACGCTTCAGGTGGAATGAAAAAGCACAGACCTGCTACGGGCAGGAGACCATCTTCGGAGTGGGCTACGGTGCCTGGCGCAAGGTGGGGCCCGAATGGTGTGGCCAGCGTGTGGGTGCGTATGTGCCTACACGCACCCTCATGCTCATTCCCGGCAAGGACGGTGAGACGCCCGGAGGTGTCATCATCGACAAGGATGCGCCCGCACCAAAGAAACCCTGCGGCTGCGGTGGTGGCACCTCGACCAAGGCGCCATGCCAGTGCGGTGCGTGGAAGCGGCTGCTCTTTGTGGCCGTGGTGGGCGCTTTGGCGTTCGGTGGCGTGATTGCTCTGGTATCGTTGGCCGGTGGCGGGAAGAAATGAAATGGTGGCAGTGGGCCATAGTGATATCGGGTGCGTTGCTTGCCTCGGCAGGCATCTACATCCTCATCCTGGACAGAAAAGGCAGAGCCGTGAAAGAATCGACAGACACCGGTGAATTCCCCAACTTCAGCTGGAGCGAGTTTGACAGCCGAGCCCTTGCGGGCGAGGCCGCGAACCCTAACGTGGCCACCTACCTGAAGAACGGCAAACCCTATCTGGCCGGGAGCGGAAAGCAGCACATGAACCGCACGTTCATGGCCATGCTTCAGGAGGCAAGGACCATTGCCGGCATTCCCTTCACCATCAACTCCGGATATCGCACCCCGCAGTACAACGCCACACTGAAGGACAGTGTGCCCAACAGCAGCCACGTGCTGGGCCATGCGGCCGATATCGCCATCACTCCGGCCACCAAACTGAAGATAGCCAAGGCGCTCTATGCGGCCGGGTTCCGGAGGTTCGGTTTTGCCAATTCCTACATCCACGTGGACAATGACCCCTCAAAGCCGGTGGCCATCTGGAACTACGGAGGCGCAAGCACCTACACTTACAATCAACTGGCATAGGAATGGCGGCACGTGGCGAATGCGTAGGATATGAGCTGCTCACGGTGGGCGCCTTGCCGGTGCAGCTCTCGGCCGTTCCGGCCGATGCCACCATGCTGAGGGTATACCTCAACAAACAAGGCAACACGGGGGCCAACATCATCAGCATCATGTATTTCGACACGCCCGATCCGGACGCCACCCACGGGGTGCAGTTCACCGACCAGGGCGGCTACATCGACATCATGGCCCGTGGCAGCATCCGTGCATTCAAGGCGGTGAGCCTCGATGGCAACAGCTACGACCTTCAGGTGTTCTATCACATATTTCCCTGGCAATGATCGCGGGCAGCGGATTCTGGAGGCCAGATACATCTTCAGGCGGTGGCACGAGCAGCACCGACAGCCTCATCGTCACGGGCATCAACCTCATTGCGGGCAATACCGTGGTGAACCACACGCTGGGCGTTGCGCCTCAGACCGTCACGTTCTACAACTCCACTGGCCAGGTGCAGGTATTGCAATGGCAGCCAACGCCCGGCAACGAGACGACACAGATCACTGTGACATCGTTTGTTCCCCTCAATGGGGTGACGGCCATGCTCAGTGCCACCGGAAGCAACGGAGGCGTGCGCAGCACCATCCTCACGGGCAAGGTCATCAATACTGGTAACACCGACATCATCCACGGGCTGGGCGAAGAGCCGCAAGTGGTCATGTTCTACAACGCCAGTGGCCAACCTCAGATCCTCCAGTGGATACCCAAACCGGGTGCCGAGGACACCACCATCACCGTCACATCATTCATCACCATCAACCCCGCGACCATTCAACTCTACGTGAACGATTAAACCCCGAACGATTATGAAAAAGAACATACTCATCACATTCCTGCTCATCGCCTGCACCGCATTCTCCGGGATGGCGCAGTATCCACTTCCCGCTACCAACGTGTACGGCAACCTCTGGGTGCAGGACAGCACCAAGGCATTCAATGGCCTCTACCAGTGGGATGGTAGCCAGTGGCAGCCCGTCAAGAGCCTGTGGGATACCGTGCCGACCTATGTGCCGCTATACAGCGGCCATGGATTTCGGTTCGAGAAGGACAGCATGGAACTGATCAATGATACCACTTCGTTTTTCGGGCTTACAGGTGTCAAGGTGGCCGGTACAGTGCTGAACAGTGATATTGGATTCTACATCAATGGCATTGTGAACGATGAATTTGCCGGCACGCAGTCCATTCAATACGCAACGCTTGGAGACTACACCAATTTTCTGTTGGTCACGCCACAGCAGGCTCTCGGAAGTTACTCCACTATTGATACCACAGTGCAGACAACCTATGGGCCATTTGGTTGGAAGGCAAGGATGGAAGTAGGGGGTGACAATTCTGCCACATACATGGACATCAAGCCGGAACAAGTTGTGGTCGGCACAAAAACCGCGAACAATGACACAATATCCATGCTGAACATGTACATATCAGGGTCAAGTGCTGACCAACTGTTCGATCTGCAGAGCCAGATACCCGGTCAAGGCGCAGTAGGCTTTGAATCTCAGATTGATTTCGGGCATCTGAGGGCAAAAATGTACTCGACCAGTTTTGACGGGTCCACCAATTTGAGTGTGGTGGAAGTGGACACTATTGGCATACTTCTGAACGCAGACGATTTCGGAGTGGTGGCCAAGGTTAACGCCAGCGGCCTTGTGCTGCCCAACCTGCCTGCTGATCCGCCCAGTGGTGAGAATGGGGCTATCTACTTTAATACCGTTAGCAACACTGTACGCATCTACATAGGTGGGTTGTGGACGGGTCTTTAATACTGATAGCATGGAAAACTCTGTCTCTTCAATGATCTGCGGCAGTCACGGGCCCCATACAATGTAAATGAGCGCCATTGGCTACATAGCTATATCCGGCACGGTGCGCAATGCGGCCACGGGCGAAACATTGCCCGGTGCCACGGTGGCCTACTTCAGGTCGTCCACGGGCATCGTAGCAGCTGAGGCACTGGTCGGAGGCACTACCACCGACCTCGATGGCCGTTTCTCCGATTTCGCACCTTCAGGCAGCTATCTCAAGGTCAGTTTCATGGGCTACACGGCCCAGACCCTTCAGCCCGGTCAGAATCTCGATATACGCCTTCAGGCTGCGGCATACGGCCACGATGAAGTTGTCGTGACCGGCAAACGGCCCAAAAAGACCGACTGGTGGCTGGTGGGCGGCATCACTGCCGCTGTGCTGGCCTTCAGCGGCTTCCTCTATTTCATCTTCACCCGTAAATAAACCCGACCATGGCAACCAAGAAGACCAACCCAATGCTGAAGACCCTCGGAATAGGCGCCCTGATAGCAGGTGCCCTCTGGGCCGCGTGGTATTTCCTCATCCGCGAGGAAGACCCTGGGAAACAGGAGAGCACCAAGCCCGGCACCCGCCCCGACATTGAGGGCATCAAGGACAGCCACAGCACACCGGGCAAGAACAACGACACCCAGGTGCAGGCCATGGTGCGCCCATCGCGCAACGGAACGGTGGTGAACGGACAGCCGGTGAGCGACTACGTGCGCTGGCAGACCGCCAACATGGGCGGCAACTGCGTGCGCAGAAAGGTCTATTACGGTGGCAGCGGCATGGCCGCAAGTGATGCCACGCAGTATGGCAACTGGGAGCCGTGCCCATAGAACTGCATATTCGAAAGAATCAAACCCCGTCCAGCACTACCGGGCGGGGTTTTTCGTTGGCATACAGCCCATCTATCACGTGCCTTTCCTGCTCGATGTGTATGCGGCTCATGTGCACATAGACCATGGTGGTGGCGGTGTCGGCATGGCCCATGATGCGCTGGAGCACTTCCACCTTCCCGCCCTGGGTGATGTAGCCGGTGCCAAAGGTGTGGCGGCCGCTGTGGGCAGATATCTTCCTGTCAATGCCTGCTATGTGGGCCAGTTCCTTCAGTTGCCGCCCATAGTGGGCGTTGCTGATGGGGTTGAACAGGTTTCCGGAAGCGTTCACAATGAAGCGCATCGCCTCCTGGCTCAGGGGCACGTCTATGCGCTTCTCGATGCGTTTCGTTTTCCCTGGCATGAAGGTGAGGTAGTGGCCATTGATGTTGCCGTGATGCACGGCAAGCAGGTCGGAGAACCGGAGGCCGGTGTGGCAGCTGAAAAGGAACATGGCCAATGATTCCTGAAGCTGTGGGCCCAGCTCACCGCCATCGTGCAACCGGGTGAGCGCCTGCACGTGGCCACTGAGCAGAAAAGGCCGGTTTCCGGGCACTTGGCTCACCTTGAAACGCGAATAGACATCCGGTATTCCAGCCTCGTGGGCCAGTTCGCGGCAGAAGCATTTGAAGTGCTTGTGGTATTTGCCCCGTGCGTTCACGCCCAGACCCCGTTTGATGAGCCACGATTCCAACTTTCCAGGAAGCGCGGGTGTGAGGTCTGCGAAAGTGAGCGTGGGCATCCACTCCCTCAGCGCCCGGAATGTGACCCGGTACTGCGCCAATGTGAGCGGGGCGCGCTCTCCCTTCAGCTGGTGGATGCGGGCATCGGCCCAGGTGTGAAAACAGTCCTTGCGGTGCTGCTGGTTCAGCAGGCGTTTCATGTCGGCCTTTGTCAGTGTGACCTGCCGGATGTGGTGATCGTAAACGATGGCATTGAACCGGGCGCGGAACTGATCCAGGATCATGTTGATGGTGGGCGCGTGCGGATGCTTCGCCTTCACGCATTGGCGTGGGCCGTCCCATTCATCGGCCCGCACGGTCACATCCATGATCTGCACGTACTTCTCACTCCGGATGAACATCTGGGCGATGATGCGGAAGGTGCCATCATTCAAAGGCCGGTCTTCCCTCAGCTTGAATTTTATCGTGGTCCTCATGGTGTAGTATTTATCTGCACTGGTGTAGTGCGCGGTGTAGTTGTGTCCGGATTCGGAATGTTCGTGCAATCGTGCGACCCGCGTGGCCTAAAGCAAAAAATCCCCTGCACATTGTGCAGAGGATTAGAAGTGACCTGGCTGGTACCGCCCTCTGCCCCACCCTCTCAGTGTTCATGCGCCTTCCGTGCCTTTTTTGGCGGTTTTCGGGGTAGTATCCGTGCCAAGCAGCGCCTGAAGCTCACTCCTGCGCTCGAACAGCGCCTCCATGAACTGGAACGGGTTGGCCATCTCCTCAAGGCTCTGGCTGCGGTAGTGCGCGGCTCTGGCCTCTTCTTCACTCATGTAGGCCGGGTTGAGCTCCCGCACAAGCTCCTCGATGCTCATCCCGAACATGTCCGCAAGGGGTGGAAGGTCCTTCAGGGCGAATGAGCCGTTTCGCTCCTTATACCGATAGCCGTCCTCAGTCATTCGGACTGCATCAGCCATATCCTTCCGAGAGATTTTAAGTCGTTCCCGGATTTGCTCGATGCGACCCAGCTCTATTGAATTTTTCGCTTTCATCTAAATAATTTTAGATAATCGTCAGTTTTATCGAAAAACTCAATTATGTTTGCAGAGGAAATTTCGATTACTCACAAGAAAACTAAAAAATCTCCGCCATGTCCACCACATCCACCCAAGAATTCTCCCAATGGCTCAAGGCCAACACGCC
>CAZATP010000047.1:0-22316 GCA_964488095.1 uncultured Chryseobacterium sp. | reverse complement strand
GGCTGCAGTTGCAGATACATGTCCATCAGGTTGAACTGCACGGCCCTGCTCAGGTCCATCAGCAGGCCGATGCGCGGGTTGCGCACCGCAAGCAGCTTGAACAGCCCCGATTGCGAAAGGCCCACGGCCCTGGCCACGCGGGCCATGTTCGAGCCCCGTGCCTCGGCAAAGGCCCGCACATTGGCCGCTATATCGGGAAGGTCGGTGGGTTTCGATGGGGTCAGCTTCAGAGGCAGGGCATAGATGGGCTGTTCTTTCATGGGCATGGCGGTGGGTGTTCGTTGTGGGGTCGGGACGGTGCATCACCGCCTTCGCACAGCAAAACTATCCATTTCGTATAGTGATCTTTCCATTTTGGAAAGACTTCTTTCCATTTCGCATAGTCTTCTTTCCATTTTGGAAAGATTTATTTCCGTTTCGTATAGTGTTCTTTCCATTTTGGAAAGACTTATTTCCGTTTCGTATAGTTCTCTTTCCGTTTTGGAAAGACTTCTTTCCATTTCGTTCAGTCGGAAGCATACGGGCAGGGCCAGACGGGGTGAAGCCCTACGTTTTCGGCCCACGGAGGCCGAAGTAGCCTCCACTTTTCAAAAGGGGCAGGCTGTGGTCGGGGCGCTGTGGGAGTGGGCCGCCTGTTCTGAAAAGGATGGGCGGCTTTTTTTTGGGTGTTGGGGAACATGGGTTGGCCACGGAGGCACGGAAGGGCACGGATCATTGCGAAGTCACAGACTTCGCGTGTCCTGTTCCACACAATCCTCCTCAGCTCTACACAGTCGGTAGCCCCTGTTATTTTGATACTTTCACACTATGACCGACAGACGACATGACGTACTTCAAAGTGTTTGAAAGGATGAAGAAACTGCTGACGAGGACGTCAGCCCATAGAACGCACGAGGCGAAGCCTCGCGCAGGCAGGGGCGAACAACACATTTGCTAAACGCATCTTCGAATGATGAGTAATGATGTCAGAAATAAAAAAATACTTCGGGTCGCGAAGTATGTGTTTGTGGTAATTTTTATTGCATTCATTATCAGCGGTCTTTACAATAAGTATCGATTGGATAATGAACCCGTTAGATATGCCATCGCAGAGGTAACGAACTTTACACGCTTACGTCTTGGTCCAGAGCTTAAGTTCGAGTTTCACATCAGGGGTGAAAAGACTACAAAAAGCAGTCTTCTTTCAGGGGAAGTGAGTTTGCAGCGAAATGAAGAGTTAAGAAAACTTATAGGTAAGCGCTTCGTGGTTCAGTTCAACATTTCTAATCCGAACCTGAACAGGCTAATGATAGAATGCCCCGTCCCCGACAGCATAGTGAGCATCCCTGCCGAGGGGTGGGAGCATCCGCCTTTCGGGTGCGGTGGGCGTTAGGTGCTTTTCTCTTTCGACATTTAGATACCGGGGAGTCCGGTTTTCCAATCCTGATACCCAGTCATTCACCCATTTCAAATAGATGACCGTCATGCGCAGCCACCCTACCCTCCGCAGCGATGGGACAGGCAGTAAAGGATAAATTGGATTGAGAGAAGCATGAGCAGCCAACTTGATGACTTCAGGAAGCATCCAATACTTATTGTCGTGGCATTCGCATTACTCTTAGCGTTTGGATATGGAATGTATGAAGTACTGGTTCTGAAGCCTAAACTTGAGCGCGTTGGTTGGCTTACGGTCGGCACAGCAATCGACACGTATAAACCTCCCAAGGGAGGCACCATAATCATTTTTCAGTTTAGTGTAAATGATACAGAATACGTGGCTGATCAGTCTTATCAGAGTAACATCAAGAAGAATAGCCGTTACCTCATCAACTTCCTTCCTGATGACCCTGAGATAAATAAAGTATTGTTGGACTGCCCTGTCCCCGACAGTATAGTGAGCATCCCAGCCGAGGGGTGGGAGAAGCCGCCTTTCGGGTGCGGTGGGCGTTAGGTGCTTTTCTCTTTTCCCGTCCGCGCGCGGCTGCGCCTCGTGCGTCCCCACCTACCTTGGCCGGACAGCACGGTCGGCAGACCTATTTTTGTGACCCGCCCATCGCGTGCACCTCAACGCTGCGCAATGGACACGGCCCACCATTGAGACATGGGAAAACTACTGGACAAGGCGTATTTCAACACCTACATGTCGCTGTTGGACAGCACGCCCCAAGATGACCTTGCCCGCATAAGGGAGCAGGAATGGACTCCGGAGAGCTTCAAATTCTTTACTGCCGTGTCGGTCATGACATCTTCGCGCATAGAAGGCGAGGAGATGGAAGTGGACAGCTATGTGAAGCATAAGATGCTGAACATAGACTATCTCCCCAATCTGACCGAGAAGCCCAACGACCTCTACGAAGCTTACGAGTTCGCAAGGGACAACGTCCTGTCACTCCCCAATTTCATGCAGGCTCACAGCATCGCCACACGGCATCTGCTGCCTGAGTCGCATCGCGGTGCAGTGCGCACATCCAACATGCTTATCGTGGAGCAGCGCACACAGCGGGTGCAGTATGAGGCTGCAAACGCCTCCATCGTAGGTCAGGAGTTCACCCGGCTATGGGAAGAGCTTGACAGCCTGATGCGATTCGACCTTACCACCGATGAGGTGTTCTACTTTGCCGCGTTGCTGCATCTTGTGTTTGTGAAGATCCATCCTTTCAGCGATGGCAACGGCCGGACTGCGCGTCTGCTTGAGAAATGGTTCATGAGCACCATGCTTGGCGAAAAGGCTTGGTACATAGGCAGTGAGTATCACTATTACCACAACCTCAAGGCCTACTACAGCAATCTGGCCCGCGTAGGTCTGTTCTATGATGAGTTGAATTATGAAAGAGGTCTGCCTTTCCTCCTCATGCTGCCGCAATCGCTCGTGGAGCAAGGGAGATAGGGCGAGGGCCACTTCTGCCGCAGCCTCTGCGCTGCGCTCCCCTCAGAACCGGAAATAGAAGCTCGGTTTCACGATGAAGGGCATCACGTTGGGCCCATCGAGGTGGGTAAGGCGCCATGTGAAGTCGATACGGGCGATCTTGAGGATGTTCTCTATGCCGAAGCCTACCTCCACGTAGGGATGGGTCATCGCCTCCATGTCATCGGGCAGCACGAAGGGGCCGCGGGCGTTAGCGGACGATAGGGCACCGTAGAACGCCTTGGCAAACACGAACTCGCGGAGCTTGAGCAGCCGCACCCCGGGTATCCTGTTGAAGAAGAAGCCCTCGAAGTGGTGCTCCAGTTGCAGCGACACGTAGCGGTCGGTGGCGAACTCCATGTAGTTCATGAGGTTGAACGAGCGGTCGTCATTGAACACCAGCGGGTTGGCCGTGGGCGAGTGCAGCAGCGGGAAGGGCACGGTGCCGAGGATGATGCCGCCCTCGGCCAGCACCTGCAGGTAGCCCAGCTTGTTGGCCCGTTGGCGGTGCTGCACCTTGAGCCGCAGGTGCTGGTAGTCGAACTGCCCACCATACAGCCCGCGGAAGCCTGCGGCCACATCGAGCGACACGGTGGGGAAGCGATGGGAAAAGAAACTGCTATCGACCGCGTGGTAGTCTGCCGGCAGCAGCTTCTGCCCCCACCCGAACCGCAGGCCCACCCGCAGGCCCGATGCGGTGAAGTGCTCTGTCAAGGTGGTGCCGCCATCGGATGCACGGAGGGCGAAGTCGCGCTCCAGCGGATTGAACCGGTCGCGGAACATGCCCACCCGCGTGCTGAACCCTGTGAACCACTGCCGCTCGGCATGCACCTCCACCTGCTCGGCCATCATGCGCCTGAACGCCCCGCTGATGCGCACGAACGAGGTGAGCACGTGGTCGAGCGACAGCTGCCCCTCTCCCCTGCCCTGCTGCACCAGGTCGTTGCGGTAGCTGGCCCCGAACTCCATTCTGCGGCTCCGTTTCTCGGGGAAGACGAAGTCGATGGTGCCGCCCCCTTTCCAGCGCTGGTCCCCGAAGCCGTAGGCCGCGTAGCCGCTCAATCTTACCGTCTCGCTGAAATGGCGGTTGGTGCGGAAACCCAGTTTGGCGCGGTGGCCCTCCACGGTGTTCCAGCTGTAGAAAGTGAACACGTTGCCGAGGTCGATGGGGCCCAGCTCCAGATGGCCCTCTGCCACGAGGCGGATGATGGCCTCGGTGCGTTTCCACTTGGGGTCGGTGTTGAGCCTGTCCACCATGCCGATGAGTTCCTGCTCCTGCACCGAGAGCGTATCAGGCCGCTCCTTGGCCCAGAAGGCATCACTGCGGGCATAGGCGCTGTCCTGCTCCACCACCGGGTCGAGGGTGGAATAGAAGCCGTCCTCGCGGGGCCGGTTCATCCGGATGTCGCGCAGCTCGGTGGTCTTGCGTCCGAAGAAACCGGTCATCTCCTTCGAGTTCTCCACCACGGTGAAATCGCCCAGCACCTGACTGCGCGTCAGGAACCACTGCTTGCCCTCCACCAGGGCGTAGTTCTGGCGTATCCAGTAGTTGCGCACGAAGTTGATGTTGGCCTCTATGCTGAACTCCACATCCACCTGCACCACTGCGAATGTGCTGTCATCGATGAACATCTCGCCCGTGAAGGCCACATCGCTCTTGCCCTTGGGGCGGAACGCGATATGGTAGCACGAACGGCCATCCACCTGCACGAGGCTGTCCATCAGCACAAAGCGGTAGTTCCTTTTGTAGAAATCGTTGATGGGGCTGGGGAAGCTCTTGTCGAGGATGACCACATAGTTGTCGTAGATGTTGGGGTCGATGTACATGTCCTGCACAAACTCCATGATGCGCGGGGCGCGGAAGAACTTGTAGTCTTTGCGGCCACGGATGACCTCTTTCCTCGCCTGTGGACTCTTCCGGTAATAGACCTCGCGGCTGGTCTCGGTCATCAGGATGGGCAGGTACGAGACGCCCTTGTCGGTGGTGTCGGCATAGTCCCAGATGTAGTCGAACGGGCGCAGGATGAAGTTCTTCTTTGCCTTCTCGGTGAAGTTGTTGAGGTCGAACCGCACGCGGTGATACACACCATACTCGTAGGCATCGAGGCGTTCGGGCGTGTTCAGCGGCTTGTTCTCTATCACCTTGCGGAGGATGCGGAAGGCGGGGTTCTCGCCCGGCAGCACGGTGACCATGCCCAATTCGTAGGAAAGGGGGCGGAGCAGGATGTCAATCTCCTCCGTAACGCCCGGGACCACGGGCAGCGTCTCGGTGGCGTAGCCTACCATCGACACCTGAAAGGAATCAAACCTGCGGTTGGTCTCCAGCACGAAGTTCCCGAGCGAGTCGGTGATGGTGCCCACCCCACTGCGGCTGAAGCTCACGTTGACGAACGGCAACCGCTGGCCGGTGACCGCATCGGCCACCGAGCCGAGGATGCGGGTGCGCTGGGCGTGGGCAAAAGCCGTTGTGAGAAGCAGAAGGATGGTGAGGATGCGGAACATGCTGTGGCCAAGGCCAAAGATGAGGGTTAGCATTGGTGCAGCGACCGGTGCGATTTCACTCCTGCCGTGCATCCGTTCAAGTAGCTACCTTTGAAATGCCTAAGACCAAAACCCGCCATGAGAACCGTGACGCTTGACCTTCCCGATACCCCCGGCCTTGACGACCACCGGGTGAAAATGCTGCTGGCAGGCACGCTCTACGAGCAGGGCATGGTCACCTTGGGGCAGGCGGCACAGGTGGCAGGACTGACCAAGCGCACCTTCATCGAGCTGATGGGCAAGTTCGGTTTCTCGCCCGTGAGCGGGTCAGTGGAAGACCTCCACGATGACATCGCCAATGCCTGAACTGTTGCTTCCCGATACGAGCAGCCTCATCTTTCTGGGGAAGATCGGCCGTTTGGACATGCTCCGGGAGTTGTACGGAGAAGTCACTGTGACAGAGGCCGTGGTATCGGAACACATCCTTCCCTTGCCTGCATGGGTGAACGTGGCTCAGCCTCAGAATCGCACCTATCAGGAACTGCTCGAACAGTCTGTTGACCGTGGCGAGGCCAGCATCATCGCCTTGGCCATCGAACGGCAGCATTGCATCGTGTCTTTGGACGACCTGAAGGCAAGAAAGCTGGCCAAATCGTTGGGACTGCGAGTCACAGGAACGCTTGGTCTACTTTACAAAGGCAAAATTGCGGGACTCATCCCATCTGTCCGAGAGACGTTGCATCAATTGAAAAGTGTGGACTTCAGAATCTCGGAGGAAGTGGAAATGGAGGTGCTCCGGTTGTCGGATGAACTCTGACCGGTCACGGCCATCCGCAGTCTTCACGTGAACGCACAGTCCGCATCGCCATCCTGAAGGGTGAACGGCCCGCTGCCCAAGAAATCGTTGAACACAGTGGAGACGATGTAGTGCCGCTGCAAGGGCCGCTGCCGCAGCGAGAGGTCATCGTGCTGGCGCAGATGGTCGCACAGGGCGGGATGGAACACGCTGAAGGTGGCGGCCCTCAGTCGCAGGAGCTCGTGGCGCACCACGGTCCACACCAGCCCGAGGTCGCCATCGTGGTAGAGATAGGGCAACTTCACAAAGCCATCGCGCTGCGAGAGGATGAGGAACGCCCGCAATCTGCCCTCTGCATCGCGCACCTTGATGGCGTGGAACGCGAAACACCGCGCCACGGCCGAGAAGTGATAGCGGGCATTGAGCGGGTCCAACTCCGGGGCCGATATGAGCCAAGGGTGGCATAGCATCCAGTTGAGCTCTGCGCGGCCGCGGTTCAGCAGCTCGTCCGAGCGATGACGCTCGATGAAGGTGATGGCCTCTTCATCCACGTCCGTTACCCTTTCCACCTTGACGCCCGAAGGCAGTGCACGTCGGGGAAGACGGAGCTGTAGCAAAGCATTCGCTGCACGGTCGATAAAACGCAGAAGGGGAACATTCCGCTTAAAGAACCCGCGCTTGGGTGGCAGTAGGGTGGCAAGGTCGGAGCGGATATAGAGCCGCAGTCCGACAGGATCGGCCAACGGGCGGAAAATGCCCGAACGGTCGTACAGAATCTTGGCGGCCGGGGTGAATTCGGTGACGAGAATGCGGTTCTCCCAAGCCTCGAAAGCACGTTGCAGCAGTTGCTTGGCGATACCCTTGCCGCGCTGCGCGTCATCGACCCACATGCAGCTGAGCCAGCCGCAGCGCTCGCTGCGGCTATCTCGGTGCAAGCGGTCGGGCAGCACACCGAGGTAGCCCACCATCGCGCCTTCATCGTAAGCCAACAGCAGCAGCACGTCATCGTTCTGTACCCGTGGATTGGCCATGTGCGACAACGCCCTGTGCCTGCTGATGGGGATGAACGGCAATAGCTCGAAAGCCGGGTCACGCACAAAGGCGTCCAACTGCTGGCGGTTCAGGATGCGTATCTCCATCATTTCCTTCGCGTCACGTTCCTGCCGATAGGGGCCTTCATCAGGTAGTAAAGGTATTCGGTACGGATGGTGCGCTCGGCACTCAGCCCCTCCTGCTCTATGGGAATGCGTTGGAAGTGACGGGCAATCGGTTCGCGCTTCAGCCCCGCGCAGCCGAAGGTCACATCAAGCGCGTCATCACCCGAAAAAACCTTTTGGAAGAAAGCGTCTGTCACTCCGAAATCCGTGAAGGGAAATGCAAAGGCACGGTAATCCAACCCGAACTGCGACTGGATGGCGTCCATGCTACCGATGGTCTGCCGGAGCTGTTCCTCCAGACTGATGAACCGGTACTCGGGATGGTCGATGCTGTGCGCCCCGAAGTGGAAGCCTTTCGCAATGAGGGCATCAATCTGCGCGGATGTGAGGTAAGGTTGTTCCTCCCGAAGAAAGACCTCCACGTCCACACCCAATAGCGGCATCAGCCCATCCAGCGCTGCATCGGTATGGTGACCCAACGTGGGCAACACATGCACCAACGCACCACTGAGGCCCATTTCTCCCATCCATTGCTTGACTTTGAGCGCCTCCGAAAGTTTGGGGTCGCGTTCCAATGCATGCAGCGCCAGGCTTACCTTGTAGCGGAACATCAGCGCGCGGTTGTCAATGAAAGCGCTGTTGAGGAAACAGGTGGCGGGCACCCCTTTTCGCAGCAGGATGGGCGCAATGACATCGTGGAACTCACGCAGACCGTCATCGAACGAAAGAAAGAAGGCGTTTTCGGGAAGTGGCCTTCCCTGCTTTGCGAGACCAATAACCTGAAGGAGGTCCACTGGGGTGAAGTGACGCAACAGAAAATCGAGGTCGGCCTCGAAATCACGCACAGAGCGCACGGGATAGAGGTGACGGATGTGATGCACCGGGCCGTCCGTCACCAGATGATAGACGGGCATCACTAACCGCTGACCGGTGAGAGCGCGCATCAATTCCAACGGTAGCGCACCCGCCACGCCACGGAGCAAACGGAACGCCTGTGTTCGGAGACCTGCCATGACGGGCAAAAGTAGGATGTTGGCAAGGCGACCGTCCGAACCAAACGCACAACGACCTTTGCCCTCCGAAACAGAAAAGGGCAGGAAAGTGAAATTGGAGATAGGCCGCAAGCAGTACCTGAACTTTGCAGTGACCACCGCCATCGGTGCCAACCCCGGCACGTGGTTCGGCATTCTGTGCAGACACTGGCGCGATGTCGATTGGCAGTTCTGGCCCAAGGCCGTGATCGTGGGCATTGTCACGTGCCTGATGTATCCGGTCATCCTGTGGGAAAGGCTCCGATATGACAAGCGGATCCGCGCCACAGAGGTGAAAGCGCCCTTGTTCATATTGGGCCATCAGCGCAGCGGCACCACCTACCTGCATTACCTTCTGGGCCGCGACCCGCAGTTCGGGCATCTTACGGTGAAGGAGAGTTTCATGCCGTGGGTCTATCTCACCTCAGAGGCAATCCTCAGACGCATCTACCAACGGGCGTTGCCGGAAACGCGGCCCATGGACAACCTGCGCATGGGCCTGGACCTGCCCACAGAACCGGAGTACTCCTTGGGCAACATGACCCCGAGCACCATGATTCCGGGTTATTACTTCCCACGCAGGATCAAGGAGGTGTTTGCATCGAACGTGCTTTTCAACGACCGGAAGGAAAAGGAGCGCTGGCAGAGGACATTGCGTTACTTCATGCAGAAGCTCACCCTCAGGCATGGCGGGAAACCGATCGTCATCAAGAGCCCTGAGAACACGGCACGGATAAAGGAAATCTTGGAAGTGTTCCCCGATGCGCGATTCATCCACATCAGCCGCAATCCCTATTCGGTCTATTTCTCCACCGAACGGCTCTATTCCATCACCCTGCCCATGGTGACCTTTCAGCACTGCGATGGGCCGCACGTTCAGGACTTCATTCTGTACGGCTACCGCACCATGATGGAGAAGTATCTGGCGGAGAAGGACCTGATACCCAAAGGACAGTTGGCCGAGATACGCTATGAGGACCTCATCGGCAACGAATTGGAGGTGTTGGAGAAGGCCTACCGGGACTGCGGGATGAAGAACTTCGAGGCTGCGCGGCCACATATTGCCAGTGAGGTGAAATCATACAGCGACTACAGGACCAACGAATACGCCTACCCAGATCAACGCAAGCGCGAGGTGTTCGCAGCGTGGAAGGGAATCTTTGGCCGACTGGGCTATTCAGAACAGGCGAATGTTTAGCCTGACGGACTCAGACTTCAGGGCACAAAAAATGGGGTAAGCTGACTGTGTCGCACCGCTACAACCACCGACCCTTGCTGCATTCCTGCCCTGGGGGATTAAGTGGGAGCTGGTCGCACAGGACTTACCCCGCTGCAAAGGTAGAACAATTGTTGGGCGCTGCATCCGCCCATTCTGCACTTTGGACATCCCTATATTTGCCGATGTCCAATAGACGAACCGCATGAGACACGCAATGAATTGGGGCGCAGTGCTTGGTCTGATGCTCATCCTATTCTCGCTGACGCTCTTCCTGCTCGGGCAGAGCGAATCGCATGCGGTGAGCCTCACCTATGGCATCATGACCGCTGTGATCTGCTACGGCATCGTGCAGCGCAAGAAGCAACAGGGCGGATTCATCACCTATGGCGAAGGTCTGGCCACAGGGACCGCCATCGCCTTCTTCGGAGGCATCATCTCTGCCTTCTATGCCTTCATTCACATGGGCTTCGTGGACACCGACCAGCTTGCAAGGCTGTTGGGCAAGATGGAGGATGAGCTTTTCAATCAGGGGCTTCCCACCTCACAGGTGGACATGATGATGGGCATCTACGAGAAACTTTTCCGGCCGGTGCCCATGTTCTTCATGTCCATCATCAGCAGTGCCGTGACAGGATTCGTCATCTCCCTCATCGCTGCGGCCATCTTCAAGAAGAATGATGAGTCGTTCGAGGCCAATTTCAAGTGAACGGCTCCATCTCTCGCTAACCAACGGTAACCCAACATCCTTCCTTGCAACTTTCACTGGTCATCCCGCTTTTCAATGAGGCAGAATCACTGCCCGAACTCACGGCATGGATAGCACGGGTGATGGAGAAGCACGGCTTCAGCTACGAGGTGGTGTTCGTGGATGATGGCAGCACGGACGGGTCGTGGCGGATTATCCAAGAGTTGAGAAAAGGAAATCCGAACATCACTGCCCTCCGATTTCGCAGGAACTATGGTAAATCGGCCGGGCTTAACTGCGGTTTCGCCAAGGCGCAGGGCGATGTGGTCATTACGATGGATGCGGACCTGCAGGACAGCCCAGAGGAGATACCGGAGCTTTACCGCATGATCACCGAGGATGGTTTCGACCTCGTCTCGGGCTGGAAACAGAAGCGTTTCGACCCACTGAGCAAGACCATCCCTACAAAACTGTACAACTGGGCGGCAAGACGCGTGTCGGGCATCCAACTGCACGATTTCAATTGCGGGCTGAAGGCCTATCGCAAGGATGTGGTGAAGAGCATCGAGGTCTATGGCGAGATGCACCGCTACATTCCTGTTATCGCCAAATGGGCCGGTTTCAAGAAGATCGGGGAGAAGGTGGTGCAGCACCAGGAACGCAAGTTCGGGGTCACCAAATTCGGGATGGAGCGGTTCATCAACGGACCGCTCGACCTCATGGTGATCACCTTCGTGAGCCGATTCGGCAAGCGTCCTATGCATTTCTTCGGAAGCGTGGGCCTGCTGATGTTCCTATTGGGCGGTGTGGTGAGCTTCTATCTGCTGCTGCAGAAGGTGTTGGCCGTGACCAGTGGTGCCGTGTTCCGAGAGGTGACCGACCAGCCGCTGTTCTACCTCGGTCTGTTGGCCATGGTGCTTGGGACACAGCTGTTCCTGGCGGGTTTCCTTGCCGAGATGATTGCCCGTTCGTCCAGCGACCGCAACATCTACCACATCTCCGAGACGATTGAATAACAACGGCCCAACGCTGCCCGAGCCCTGCTGACATGCTGCCCAGGAAATGCGTAATCATCGGTCCGGCCTACCCGCTCAGGGGCGGTATAGCCCAGCTCAACGAGTCGCTCTCGCGTCAACTGACCCGGATGGGTGTGGAGAATGTCATCTACTCCTTCTCCCTCCAATATCCTGATTTCCTCTTTCCGGGGAAGACACAGAAGGAGGAAGGCCATCGCGACCTCGGGGCCATGTGCATCAGGACAACCATCAACTCCATTGCCCCGTGGACATGGCTTTCCACGGCCAAGGAGATTGTGCGGGAGCGGCCAGACATCATCATCGTCCGATTCTGGATTCCCTTCATGGCGCCTGCGTTGGCGGCCATCAGCCGCTATGTGAAAAAACACTGTGGTGCCCGAATCGTTGGACTTCTGGACAACGTGGTGCCCCACGAGCACCGCCTCGGAGACCGGGCGCTTACCAGGTTTTTCCTTCACTCGTGCGACAACTTCGCGGTGATGTCATCGAGCGTGAAGGCCGAACTCGCCTCCTTGGACCGCGTGAAGGCCCGGAAGCTGCTCTATCACCCTGTTTACGATCACTTCGGCACGCCAGTGCCCATGACCGAGGCCCGCAAACGGCTCGGTCTCGCGGACACTGAACGCGTTATCCTCTTCTTCGGTCTGGTGAGGCACTACAAGGGACTGGACCTGATGCTGGAGGCCGTGGCCCGCATGCAAGACCGCAGCGGACTCAAGGTGCTGGTGGCAGGCGAATTCTATGAAGGGAAAGAGGAGTGCCTTGCCATCATCAACAAGAACGGCCTGAGCGAGCATGTTATGCTGCACGACCGATTCATCCCCGAGGAGGATGTGAAGTACTATTTCAGTGCGGCCAACATCATGGCACAGCCCTACCGCAGCGCAACGCAAAGCGGGGTGACCCAGATTGCCTACCATTTCGGCACTCCGATGCTGGTGACCGATGTGGGCGGACTGCCTGAAATGGTGCAGGACGGAAAGGTGGGGCACGTCTGTGCGGCAGATTCCGGGGCCATTGCCGCAAGGCTGGAGCAGTACTTCGCTGGCAACGATGAACAGACCTTCAGGGACAACATGCCAACAGAGCGCGAACGGTTCGGATGGGAGCGGTTTGCTCACGAACTGATGGTTTGGGATTGACTTGCCGAAAGCCAACTCCCACCTCGGTCCCATGGCTATATTTGCCGCCCTTAATCGGGCCGAAACCCCAAATCATCGAAATCTTGCGTGAAATTCAGATGGTCGATCTCGGTGCGCAGTATGAGCGCATCCAAAAACAGATCGATGAGGCAGTGCTCGGGGTCATCCGGTCCTCCAAGTTCATCGGAGGCCCCGAAGTGGAAGGATTCAAGGCCGAATTGGAGGCCTATCTCTGTGTGAAACATGTGATTCCATGCGCCAATGGCACGGATGCGCTTCAGATTGCCATGATGGCCCTCGGCCTCAGGCCCGGTGATGAGGTCATCACACCCACGTTCACCTATATCGCCACGGCCGAGGTCATTTCGCTCCTCGGACTGACTCCGGTGCTCGTGGATGTGGACGCGGAAACCTTCACCATCGACATCGCTCAGGTGGAGGCTGCCATAACCTCGAAGACGAAAGCCATTGTGCCCGTTCATCTCTATGGCCAATGTGCTGATATGGAGCAACTGTTGGCATTGGCACAGAAGCATGGCATCCACGTCATTGAGGACAATGCTCAGGCCATCGGATCCGATTACCTCTTCTCAGATGGGAGGAAAGTGAAGGCGGGCACAATGGGGATTTTCGGATGCACATCATTCTTCCCTTCGAAGAACCTCGGCTGTTACGGGGATGGCGGGGCCATCATGACGAACGATGACCATCTTGCGCAACTTGCCAAGATGATCGCCTCACACGGGCAGAGCAAACAATATGTGCACGATGTGGTGGGCTGCAACTCGCGTCTCGATGCGATGCAGGCCGCTATTCTCCGAGTGAAACTTCCCCATTTGGATGATTTCATCCAGCGCAGACAGGCTGTGGCAAATGCCTATGATGCGGCATTCGCTGGCCATCCGAACATCAAGACACCGGTGCGTGACCCAAGGTCAACACACGTTTTCCATCAGTACACGCTGGTGTTGAACGAGGTGAACCGCGATGCTCTGAGGGACTTCCTTGCCACACAGGGCGTCCCCAGCATGATCTATTACCCGATCCCTCTCCATAAGCAGAACGCTTTCAAGGATGCCCGGTACAGCGATGACGCGTTCCCTGTGACCGATATGCTGTGCGACAATGTCATATCTCTGCCCATCCATACGGAAATGGAAGAGGCACAATTGAATCTGATTATTCAAAAAGTGTTGGACGGAGTGGACGCCAACAGGAAATGACACTGCCCCAGTCCCCATTCAACGCAAGCGCAGAGCAATGAAAATAGCAGTAGTAGGAACAGGATACGTTGGTCTGGTCACGGGCACTTGCCTTGCAGAAACAGGCAACACTGTCACCTGCGTGGACATCGACAAGGCCAAGGTCGAGAAGATGAGGAACGGTGAGGTCCCTATTTACGAACCTCATCTGGATGTGCTCTTTCACCGCAACATCAAGCAAGGAAGACTGAGCTTCACCACCAGTCTGGAGGCTGCTGTGAAGGATGCCAAGGTGATTTTCCTAGCGCTTCCCACTCCTCCTGGAGAGGATGGTTCGGCCGACCTCTCGTATGTGCTCGGTGTGGCCGGACAGCTGGGAAAAATCATCACCGATTACAAGGTGATCGTTGACAAGAGCACGGTGCCTGTGGGCACGGCCGACAGAGTGAGTGCTGCCGTGGCCAATCACGCCAAAGTGGAGTTCGATGTGGTGTCGAACCCCGAATTCCTCAGAGAAGGCTTCGCGGTGGACGACTTCCTAAAGCCCGACCGCGTGGTGGTGGGCACCAGCAGCAAGCGGGCCGAGGCCATCATGGAAGAGCTTTACAAGCCTTATGTGCGTCAGGGCAACCCCATCATCTTTATGGATGAGAAGAGTGCGGAACTGACGAAATATGCCGCCAACGCCTTCCTCGCTACCAAGATCACGTTCATGAACGAGATTGCCAACCTCTGCGAGCGTCTGGATGCGGATGTGGACAAGGTACGCATCGGCATTGGCACAGACACGCGTATCGGCAAACGGTTCCTCTTCCCCGGCATCGGCTATGGCGGAAGCTGCTTCCCCAAGGACGTACAGGCGTTGGCCAGGTCGGCCAATGAAGTTGGCTATGAGTTCCCACTGCTAACGAGTGTGATGAAGGTGAACGAGCAGCAGAAGACCATCATCGTCCCCAAGATCCTCGATTTTTTCGGAGGCGACCTGGAAGGAAAGCACTTCGCGGTCTGGGGTCTGGCCTTCAAACCCGATACGGATGACATCCGAGAGGCACCCGCCCTCTACGTGATTGACAAATTGCTGGAAGCAGGTGCCACCGTCACCGCATTCGATCCCGAGGCCATGGGCAATGTGAAGAAACTGCTGGGACACCGCATCACCTTTGCCGAGGACCATTATGAGGCCCTGAAAGGAGCGGATGCGCTCATCATCGCCACGGAATGGTCGCTGTTCCGGTCACCGGATTTTGAAAGACTATCCGAACTTCTCAAAGAGAAGGTCATCTTTGACGGCCGCAACCTCTACGAACTGCCTCACATGGCCGAACTCGGTTTCTACTACAACAGCATCGGAAGAAGAACGGTCGTTCCTTCAGGGAAGTGAGAAAATGGTTTTGGGGAAATGGAAAATGGTCACGGAATCTCAAAGCACTAACAGCTAATGCCGAAGAGCTCTCAAAAGAGAATCCTGATAACTGGTGCGGCCGGATTCCTCGGTTCGCATCTCTGTGACCGCTTCATTGCCGAAGGTTATGCCGTTGTAGGCATGGACAACCTGATCACCGGTGACCTGCGAAATATCGAGCATCTTTTCAAACTGAAGGACTTCGAGTTCTATCATCATGATGTGAGCAGATTCGTGCATGTGGCCGGTGATCTGGACTACATTCTGCATTTCGCATCGCCCGCAAGCCCCATTGACTACCTGAAGATTCCCATTCAGACCTTGAAAGTAGGCTCTTTGGGTACACACAACCTACTTGGTCTGGCGATGGCCAAAAAGGCCCGGATACTTGTAGCCTCCACATCTGAGGTCTATGGTGACCCGACCGTGCATCCGCAGACGGAGGATTACCATGGCAACGTGAACACCATCGGCCCACGAGGTGTCTATGATGAGGCGAAGCGTTTTCAGGAGGCCATCACCATGGCCTATCATCGCTATCACGGGCTGGAAACACGCATCATCCGCATCTTCAACACCTACGGACCGAGAATGCGACTGAATGACGGTCGTGTGCTGCCCGCGTTCATCGGTCAGGCATTGCGTGGCGAGGATCTCACTGTTTTCGGTGACGGCTCGCAGACCCGTTCCTTCTGCTATGTGGACGACCTGGTGGAGGGCATCTATCGCCTCCTGCTTTCCGACTATGCTGAACCGGTTAACATCGGCAATCCGGACGAGATCACCATATCGCAGTTCGCTGAGGAGATCATCGCACTTACGGGGACGAAGCAGAAGGTGATCTACAAGCCTCTTCCTGTGGATGACCCGATGCAGCGCCAGCCCAATATCGACCGCGCTCGGAACATCCTCGGCTGGGAGCCGAAAGTGGGCCGTGCCGAGGGGTTGAAGATCACTTACGAGTACTTCAAAGGCCTTTCTCAGGAAGAACTTCACAAGAAGGAACATAATACCTTCGAAGGATATATCAGAAAATGACGATGGACTATCAGGCACATGAGACGGCAGTGATTGACGAGGGATGCACCATTGGCAAAGGAACGCGCATATGGCATTTCAGTCATGTGATGCCGAACTGCACCATCGGTGAGCACTGCAATCTCGGGCAGAACGTGGTGGTATCTCCGGGCGTGGTCCTTGGCAATAATGTCAAGGTCCAGAATAATGTCTCTATCTACACTGGTGTCATCTGCGAGGATGATGTGTTCCTAGGGCCGAGCATGGTGTTCACCAATGTGATCAATCCGCGAAGTGCAGTGAACCGCAGGGACCAATATATGGAGACACGTGTGGGGCGTGGCGCTTCCATAGGTGCGAACGCCACCATCGTGTGTGGTCATAACATCGGTTCATTCGCTTTCATAGGTGCGGGGGCCGTGGTCACCAAGGAAGTGCCGGCCTATGCGCTGGTGGTCGGCAATCCGTCCCGCCAGATCGGCTGGATGAGTGAATATGGCCATCGCCTGAATTTCGACCACAATGGAGTGGCAACGTGTCCGGAAAACGGTGACGCGTATGAACTCAAGGACGGACGAGTCCGTAAAATCAATGCTTGACTCTTACCTTTAAAATCTGACAAACAACCCTTTCACGCTGAAATATGAGCATCTACAAACAACTCGTTGATAAGAAGGAAAAAGTGGCCCTCATCGGGCTTGGCTATGTGGGACTCCCTATCGCACTTGCGTTCGCTAAGAAAATCAAGGTCGTGGGCTTCGACATCAATGCCGGGCGCGTGGAGATGATGCGTAACAACATAGACCCGAGCGAAGAGCTGGAGGCGAAGGACTTTGAAGGTGCCGACATCCTTTTCACTGCCGACCCGAAAGACCTGGCCGATGTGAAATTCTTCATAGTGGCGGTGCCCACTCCAATTGATGAGCACAACCTGCCCGACCTCCGTCCGGTAATCTCAGCATCCAAGACTGTTGGCAAAGTGCTGAAGAAGGGTGACTATGTGGTCTATGAATCGACCGTTTATCCCGGCTGCACCGAGGAGGATTGCATCCCTGTACTAGAGGCGGAGTCAGGACTGAAGTTCAACGTGGACTTCAAAGTGGGCTACTCTCCAGAGCGCATCAATCCGGGCGACAAGGAACACACGCTGGCCAAAATCACCAAGGTGGTGAGCGGCTGTGATGAAGAATCACTGGACAATATCGCCAAGACCTACGAACTGGTGGTGGATGCAGGTGTTCACCGTGCCCCCTCCATCAAAGTGGCCGAGGCGGCCAAAATCATAGAGAACACGCAACGCGATGTGAACATCGCGCTGATGAACGAACTGTCCATGATATTCAACCGCATGGGCATCAACACTTTCGATGTGCTGGAGGCAGCAGGCACCAAGTGGAACTTCCTCAAGTTCTTCCCAGGGCTGGTGGGAGGTCACTGCATCGGTGTGGACCCCTATTATCTGACGCACAAGGCCCGCAAGCTCGGTTTCCACAGCAAGGTGATCATCTCCGGACGCTCCACGAATGACGCGGTAGGCGCTTATGTGGCTCAGGAGACCGTGAAGCGCATCATCGCCAACGGAAAGAACATCAGCAAGAGCAAAGTGCTCATCATGGGGGCCACGTTCAAGGAGAATGTGTCAGACATCCGCAACTCCAAGGTAGTGGATGTGCTGCGTGAGTTGGAGTCGTTCGGAGTGAAGGTGCATGTCATCGACCCACACGCCTCTTCCAAGGATGTGGAACATGAATACGGTTTCATACTCCGTGAAGAACCCTCAGAGAATTATGATGCGGTCATCGTTGCTGTGAATCACAAGGAATATGCTGGTCTTCCGGAGTCACACTTTGAGCAGCTCTGTGGCAGCAAGGGTCTTGTTGTGGATGTCAAGGGCATCTACAAGGGCAAGATCAACCGCATGGACTATTGGAGCCTGTAATCGAGCCGAACGAATGATTCTTGTCACCGGAGGAACCGGATTCATCGGGTCGCACACGGTAGTGGAGCTGCAAAATGCAGGCCATGAGGTGCTGGTGATCGATGACCTGAGCAACAGCCGGATCGAGGTGCTGGATGCCATTGAAAAAATCTCCGGGAAACGTCCGATTTTCGAAAAGGCGGACATCACCGACCGCGAGGCCTTAGCGGCTATGTTCTCCAAGTATCAGGGTAGAATTGAAGGGGTCATTCACTTCGCGGCCAAGAAGGCCGTTGGTGAATCAGTGGCGAATCCGTTGCTTTACTATCACGTGAATGTGGGCGGAACGGTTAACCTGTTGGAAGGCATGGCCGAGAACAACATCCGCAACATCGTGTTCTCATCATCCTGCACGGTCTACGGTCAGCCCGATGTGATACCAGTGGATGAGACCGCGCCTCGCAAACAGGCCGAGTCGCCTTATGGCAACACGAAGAGCATCTGTGAGGATGTGCTTCGGGACACTTCCGCAAGTTCATCGTTGAGAGTGGTGGCCCTCCGATACTTCAATCCGATTGGGGCGCACGCATCGGCCCTGATAGGAGAACTGCCACTTGGCACACCGAACAACCTCGTGCCCTACATCACACAGACGGGAATAGGAAAACGCGAGCAGCTTACCGTTCATGGCAACGATTATCCGACCACGGACGGCACCTGCATCCGTGATTACATACATGTTGTCGACCTCGCCAAGGCCCACATCAAGGCGCTAGACAGGCTACTAAGCAATGGGCAGAAGTCGGCCTTCGAGGTGTTCAACATAGGTACTGGCAGCGGTTCAACCGTTCTGGAGGTCATTCAGGCATTCGAGAAAGTGAGCGGCAGGCAGCTCAACTATCGTATCGGACCCAGAAGGGCAGGAGATATCACGCAGGTGTATGCCGACACTTCGTTCTCGAACCGCGAGTTGGGCTGGAGTTCAGAACTTGGTCTGGAAGATGCCCTGCGTTCTGCATGGGCCTGGGAGCAACATTGCCAAACATTGGGTCTATGAGAACAATCATTATTACCGGAGGCGCAGGCTTCATCGGTTCGCACGTTGTGCGCAGGTTCATCAACCGCTATCCCGAAACACGCATTGTGAATCTGGACGCGTTGACCTATGCTGGTAACCTTGAGAACCTGAAGGACGTGGAGAGCGCTCCGAACTACGTGTTCGAGAAGGCGGACATCACCGATGCCGAAGCGGTCAATGCAATTTTCAAGAAGCATAGTCCTGTTGGAGTGATACACCTTGCAGCAGAGTCGCACGTGGACCGTTCCATTGCCGACCCGATGGCCTTCATCCGGACCAACATCGAGGGCACGGTGAACCTACTGAACGCGGCCCGAATAGCATGGAAGGACAGCTTCGAAGGAAAAAGGTTCTACCATATCAGCACTGATGAGGTGTATGGTTCATTGGGTGATGAGGGGTTCTTCACCGAAGAGACCGCTTACGACCCGCGCAGCCCCTACTCGGCCTCGAAGGCAAGCAGCGACCATCTGGTAAGGGCCTACTTCCATACCTACGGTCTCCCGGTGGTCATCAGCAATTGCAGCAACAACTACGGGCCGAATCATTTCCCCGAGAAGCTCATTCCATTGGCCATCAACAACATCGTGAACAACCGCCCTATACCCATCTATGGAAAGGGCGAGAATGTGCGTGACTGGCTCTATGTGGAGGATCATGCCTCGGCCATCGATGTCATCTACCAAAAAGGCAAATTGGGCGAGACCTACAACATCGGAGGCAACAACGAGTGGACCAACATCGCCCTCATTCACCTGCTTTGCAAGGTGATGGACGAGAAACTGGGACGTGAACCCGGCACATCGGCCAAACTTATCACCTACGTGAAAGACCGCGCGGGTCATGACCTCCGCTACGCCATCGACTCCTCCAAGCTGAAGAATGAACTGGGCTGGCAGCCAAGTCTCACCTTCGAGGAGGGACTGCCCAAGACGGTGGACTGGTATCTGGCCAACTGGGAGTGGCTGAACAACGTGACCAGCGGCAACTACCAGCGCTATTACGCCCAACAGTACACCGACCGCTAATCAGCATGCGACCATGAGCGGAAAGCACCATGTCGAAAGCCTCAATGACCTCGCTTTCCTTGTTTCAGGAGGGGCTGGTTTCATCGGCTCCAACATCGTGGGTTATCTCATCAGGCACGGGGCAGGCAAAGTCCGCGTTCTGGACAACCTAAGTGAAGGAAAACTGCAGAACATACAGGCTTTTGTTCATCTACCGAATTTCGAGTTCATCGAAGGCGACATAACAGATGCCGACACCTGCATGAAGGCATGTGAGGGAGTAGACTATGTCACCCATCAGGCCGCACTCGGCTCTGTACCGCGGTCCATTGCCACCCCGTTGAAGACCAATGCCGCGAACGTCACCGGTTTCCTGAACATGATCACCGCTGCCAAGGACAGTGGCGTGAAGCGATTCGTCTATGCCAGTTCATCCTCCGTCTATGGCGATAGTATACGCCTACCGAAGATCGAGGAGCACATTGGCAGGCCGCTTTCTCCGTATGCCGCATCCAAGTTTGTCAATGAGGTGTATGCGGGCGTCTACGCGCTCAACTACGGAATGGAAGTTATCGGGCTGCGCTACTTCAACATCTTCGGGCCCAACCAGAAACCGGACGGACCTTATGCTGCGGTAATCCCACTTTTCATGGACGCCTTGCTGAAAGGAAAATCTCCATTCATCAATGGCGATGGCGAGCAGTCGCGCGACTTCACTTACGTGGACAATGCGGTTCAGGCCAACATCCGCGCTTTGCTGACCGATGTTCCTGGTGCCACGGCTCAGGTCTATAACATCGCCTGCGGAGAACGCTTTTCGGTCAATGAGCTCTTTCATACGATACGCGAACTGATGGGCAGTGATGTACAGCCAACCTACCGCGAGAACCGACCGGGCGATGTGCGCGATTCTTTGGCGGACATCAGCAAGGCAAGAGCCTATCTCGGTTACGAACCGACTGTTAAGCTGAAAGAAGGCATGGCCATCACGCTCCAGTGGTTCAAGGAGAATTATGGTCAATGATGGACGCAGTGAGTGTGCGCTCAACCTGCATCCGTGAATCCCTTATCAGAGAACTTTGTAATCAGGTCTTTCCCGTACACCATGCTCGGTGTTTGGAACCCCGCGCGGAGATTGCCCTGCGCCACCTCGTTGGCGATGTGGACGGCCGTGAGCGCAGTGAGGGTGTAGCCTTCTGGCGTACGGATGGAGGACGTCACCTTATCGCCCTTGGCATTGGTGACGAAACCCGTGAGGTCCATCTGGCCTTTGGCGCGTTCGGCATCCGTTGGCCCCGGTTTCCCTGCCTTTATCTTGTTGCGCAGCCGGTCCTTGAACCATTCGGAGCGCGTGAGCCAACCGAACCATCGGCCCCAGCGCAGGCCCTTCGCCATCTTCTCGGGCATCGACATATAGACCCTTGTGTTGGGGATGCCCGTGCTGAAATAGGCCGTGAACACATCGCCCCAAGGGATGGTGACGGCTGTGAGATGCTTCCCTCCGAAATCGAAACGCTGGATGTCGAACGCATCAGGCACGGCCTTCAGTTTCCCGTTCTCACGGATGGCCCCGCCCATGCCCATGCCCTCCACCACGGTGAGGCTGGTGCCGCGCGATGCCTTTCCGCCACTGTGGAACGCCATCACCAAACTTTCCGCATCGGGCATCCGTGACTTGAGATGGGCCGCGAGGCAGTCGCTCGGCACGATGTCGAACCCCGTGCCCGACATCAGCATCACGCCCTTCTCCCTCGCCTTCGCATCGAGGCTGTGCGCCATCTGGAACACGGCTATCTCGCCCGTGATGTCGGTGTAATGCACCCCGTTGCGGATGCAGGCCTCCATCATCGGCCTCGCGGTGTGGATGAACGGCCCGGCCGCGTGGATGACCACCCTGGCGTCCTTCAGCAGGGAATCCAACCCCGCTGTATCGGGAAGGTCGCACGCCTTGAAAGGTAGGTCATACTGCTTGGCGATGGCCTCAACGGCCTTCGCGTTCCTGCCCGAAAGCAACGGACGCACACCTGTCTCGATGGCGCGTCTCACAATGAGTTCGCCCGTGTATCCATATGCCCCGTAGATGATGATGTCTGCCATGTCCTTAGATTGATTGACCGTTGCAAGTTGACCATAGTTTTTGAACTTGCACACTCAATGAGCAACACGAACAGTTCTCCGAAACTCGAACGCACCCTGGGCCCCATCATGCTCTGGGGGCTGGGCGTGGGCTACGTCATCAGCGGCATGTATTTCGGGTGGA
>CAZATP010000046.1:0-22613 GCA_964488095.1 uncultured Chryseobacterium sp. | reverse complement strand
CGCGTGCTGTCGCAGCCGTTGGCAGCCGTGAACACATCGGTGTAGATGCCTGTGGCCGTGTAGCCCTCGAACACACTGCCATCGCAGATGGTCTGCGAGATGTTCTCCGTGATGTTCGGTAAGACCGTCACCGTGACAGGTGCACTGGTGACGCTGCAACCGTTGCCATCGGTCACCGTGACGCTGTAGCTGCCGGACGAGCTGACCAACGTGCTCTGGGTCACGGCACCGTTGCTCCACAGGTAGGACGCGGCCGATGATGAGGTGAGCGTGACGCTGCCGCCCGCGCAGAACGTGGTCGGACCTCCTGCGGTGATGCTCGCTGAAATCTGAGAAGGCTGCTGCACAATGACCGATTCCTGCGCAGTGCAGCCATTTCCATCAGTGACCGTGAGAGAATACGTTCCGGCAATAAGACCACTAACGGAGGAGGTCACCTCGTTAGAGGGTGTCCATGAATAGGATAAAGAGCCAATACCTCCCGAAACTGTCGAAGCGATTGCACCATCAGCAGCCCCGAAACAGGAAACATCTGTCACTGTCAATTGAAGGCTCAGAAGGTCCGGCTCTCCAATTTCAGCCGATTCCGACTCTGTCTCGCAGCCTTGGCTGTCAGTGACGGTGAATGCATAGGAACCGGCAGGGAGTCCGGTACGGGCATTCCCTGTCACATTGTCCGACCATTGCACCGTGTAGGGTGCTTGACCACCTGCCAACACACTGATACTGATAGCACCGTCCGAAAAACCCTGACAAGTAACATCCTGACTTGAAGTAGCAGTCGAAATTTCTGCTTCCGGAACAAAAAATACTGTGTCCAGGCTGCACGACTGCCCATCGTACACACTCAATTGATAGTAACCCGAGTCAACGCCTGCAAGCACACTATCCGTTGAAAGGAAGACAAATTCACATTCCTGACAAGGATATTGGGTGATGGAATACCACGTATAGGAAAGAGGCAGTGGAGAAGTGGATGAGAAGTCGGGAACAATGGCCCCATTACTACCGTTCACTTGATTTACGCACGTTATTTCTACCGCATCCAGGGTTAAACTGTTCACAGTAATGTCCTGTCCGCACTCTGGGCCTCCCAGTAGATTACTCGTCAGAACAGGGTCTGTACTCCTTATCCGAAACCTGTAGCCTGAGCCCGATGGCAAGCCGAAAGGCACATCGACCTGAACGTTGGGATAGCCATTCTGAAAGTCTATTGACCCGCTCAGGACGGTAGGGGAATTGAAATTCCCCTGCTGATCGCTAAGTTCAAAAATGAAGTCATTATTCGGCCCGAAAGTGCCGCTGATCTCGGCATAGATGAACTGCTCTGTGCCTGCACACCACTGCACATCGCAGGAGTTGCTGAGGTCGATATAGACCTGCTCAAGGATGGCAATTCTTGAGGCCGGCTTATTGTTCACCATTTCAAAATCTCCACCAACAACCAGTTTAGGCGGCCCATAGTATTGCTGAGGATCAGACAGCAGCGCCAATGCACGACCAGAGGTGCCGCTCGGACTGAAACCCTGCTCAACTGCGAATGTAGGGTCAGCAGAACCGTTACTCCTGAGTTTAACAAGCTGATTCGCCATGCTGCCGGCATACGAACTGAAACGTCCTGAAGCATAAAGCTCACCACTCCACTGGTCTATGGCAAGCGCATCCACTTCATTATCGAAGCCTCCACCAGTCTGATAGGAAGCATCAAGAAATCCTTCCCATGAGAATTTCGCTATACGACCAGCGGCAACACCACCGATAGAATCAAAAGCCCCTGCAACAACAAGGCCCTCACCATACGGGTAGCCTATCATGGCCCTCACCGGTCCTCCAACGACCTCGCCCTTGTTATCAGAGAAGCTGACCACCTTGCCTCCTCCAGGAGCCAATCTCAGTAAAAGGGCATCAGATGCATCCCCTTGATAGGCTGAGAAAATGCCTCCCGCAACAATGCCGCCATCAGGAGTAGGGAGCAGACATAAAACTGGGGCATTCAGACCCCCTGCAGAGCTTATGGAATCAGAAAATGACAAATCGACCTGTCCGCTTGAATTGAACTTGGCCAGATACTGGGAGGACACATTGCCCACCGAAGTGAACTGACCTCCGATGAAGATATCCCCAGCCCCATTCGTGGTAACGGCACGGACCCGTGCATTCGGAGGAAAACTGGGTGATAGACTGTAGTCAACTTCGCCATCGGTGCTGAAACGCATAAGCCTCGAATATCCCGGAAAGTCAAAATCCCCAGCTGCAAGCACACGTCCCTGCTCATCTATGTGAAGGGCAAAAACTGGCCCGGTCAGTGATGTGCCGACATTGAATCCCTGAGCAGACAGCTGTCCATCAGGCTTCAGTTTGACGATGCCGGACACCGGGACACCATTGTAACTGCTGAAGCCTCCACCGACTATGATATCACCTGCTGCATCAACTTTCACGGCAAGAACAGGGCCATTGAAGCCTGAACCTGCGGAAAAACCGGGGAACTGCTGCACAATCTGAGAAACGGCCGGTGCCTTGGCCGAGCAAATCACCAGGGCAGCAATCACTGCCTTGGCTCCAACGCTGCTGAATACAAATCTGAAGGACCTCATTGCATCAAGGTTTTGAGGTATCCAACTTGAAGAGGCATTAAACAGTTTCATTTTCATTTGAACACATTCTTAACAACCTTCAAAACTAACCTTCACGCAAAGAGACCGCAAGGGAAACAGGAGACGATGAAGAACTCTTAACATGACTCCCGGAATTGCAAACGAAGTAAGCGCTTATGATCAGCTGCGAACAACACCGGATCAGGACACATATCACACCTCGATCACTGATGTTTCAAACATAGAAAGCACACATCATCTACTTGAGTTGCCCCGGAACTCCATGTTTTGAATGTTTCTATCAGCACCTTCCGCTGATCTTCCATAGAACGAAGGCGGTTTCGCAAAAGGAATTCCCTCAGCCTGCCGATGCCGAATTTTCGGCCTTGTTCGCCACCGAACTGATCGGTGATACCATCCGAGAAGAGATAGATCATATCGCTGTGATCCAGCTTCATGGTGTGTTCGGTGAATCCTCCGATGGGCATATCGCCCGTTCCTATGCTGGCCCTGTCACCCTTGAACTCTTCCAAGAGGCCATTGGCCCTTACGGCCAGCAGTGGGCGTCTTGCAAGCGCAAAGGTCAGGATTCCGCTGGCCCGCTCAAGCCGGCACAGTGCCACATCCATGCCCTCGCGGTTCACATCCGCTGAGGATGCCGCAAAAATCCTTCTCAAATGGTCATTCGCATCGTTCAGCACGGCTGCTGGCCCACTGGCACTATTCCTTTCAAAACCTCGGTTGAGGGCATTGTAGGCAAGAAGACTTACGAATGCACCGGGCACGCCATGCCCTGTGCAGTCTGCCACAGAGAACCAGAGGGAATCCCCCTCCTCGCGCACCCAGTAGAAATCGCCTGACACGATGCCACATGGCTCGAAGAACACATAGCCACTTCCCAGACCTGTGCGCAGGTCCTCATCGCCCGGAAGTATGTGGCGCTGAATGCCGCTTGCATAGCGCAGGCTCGATTGCGTCTCCTTGTAGGCCGCGTCAAGTGCCGTATTCTTCTGCTCGAGGTCGGCCCCAAGGTTACGAATGCGCTCCATGTAGTGCATCG
Source organism: uncultured Chryseobacterium sp. (assembly GCA_964488095.1). Lineage (GTDB taxonomy): Bacteria > Bacteroidota > Bacteroidia > UBA10329 > UBA10329 > UBA10329. Next base: position 18,956 of record CAZATP010000046.1, on the reverse strand, counting down.
TCTTCCGATGGTTACGAATCTTATTGCTGATGACCAGATAGGCCAGCACCTGAGCTATAACGAAATTCTGGAGCAGCTCCATCCGGTCGGTGGCCATCTCTGGCAGCAGCAGCACCAGACCACCGAAGGTGAGCAGCATGAGGGCATAGTATGCCTTGATGTAGCGGAGGTCCTCCACCAGTATGCCCACCCCCCATACTGTGCTGAAGAGTGCCAACACGTACTGGAAGCGGAAGCCGTTCACGTAATTCATGCCCAGCACATGGGCCGTGAAGAGCAGGGCCACCACCTGAAAGACCCGCTCTGCATGGCGCTGGCCCCAAGCGGTGAAACGCATGAGCGGTATGAGCAGCAGTACCGTGAGGCTCACATACCAGCGGTATTCGATGCCGTCATGCAGCGTGGCATCGTTCATGTGCGAGGTGATGCCCGACACGGTGTAGACCAACGCAGTGAAGAGCAGCACCCATGTATAGAGCCGCTGCCTGCGCTGCACAGAGCCGTCTTCCGAACTATTGGACCGGGTGTTCAAGGAATGAGAGAATCACGGCTAAAGGTGACAAGAACAGAACGCCTGTCGAATAGCCTTTATCAGCTAATTTCATATCGAATGAATAGCGATTAAAACATGCAGCATCTGACCTGAGCATGCCGACCCTCCGTGACGGGAAATAGCTGCACATAACTGACTCAGGAGTGCCTAAGGGGAGATTCAGCAGCAATGCACGCACAGCTATTATTGCACGTTGGCCGTGGCTCACATCACGGCCATCCACACGGGCATGGGCACGCTGCCATCAAACGTGCGCAGGATGTTCGAGCTGTCCGCGTAGCGGCCAGAATAGATGTGTTTCCCGTCAAAGGTGTACACGATGTTCGAGCTGTCGGTATAACGGCCCTTGTACACATGCCGTCCATCGAAGGTGTAGAGAATGTCAGAGCTGTTCGTATAGCGGCCTGAGTATATGTGCTTGCCATCGAAAGTGTAGAGGATGGCAGAGCTGTCGGTGTATCGTCCTTTGTATACATGCTTGCCATCAAAGGTGTAAAGGATGGCAGAGCTGTCCGTGTAGCGCCCTGTGTAGAGATGTTTGCCGTCAAAGGCATAGAGAATGTCAGAGCTGTTGGTGTAGCGACCCTGATGGATGAAACTTTGAGCCATGGTGGTGGATGATAGGGGGAGTAAAATTAGGGGCAGAATGAATCGTAGCATGGCAGTTAGGAATACAATGTGCGCACAGGTGCAAAAAGCAGACCACGTTCAGCGTGGACGGGGGGCGTAGGAAAAATGAAAGCCTCGATCGGGCGGGGTTCCCACCAATCGCACATCCTCACGGGATTTTATGGATGCCCGGTAACACCATTCTACCAAATGTGCATTCCTACGGAATCAGGAAATCCCGCCCAAGGCGGGGCGGTCGTTCGGTGGCATCGTGCCCCATTGTTAACCAAGTCCTTTAGGGGGAGTTCGGAGTTCAAGCGCCCGCCATGATTGGAGCACTTGGCTGGACTGAGGCAGATCTTGCTGATGCTCACTTTCCTTTTCTTCCGCCTTTCCCCTTGGTGAAAAGATTGGCCGTGTATTTTTCATACAGTTCAAAGAGAAAGACCATTCTGTTGGCCTCGCTGGTGAATGCCTGTGGCCTGTAGGCCAGATCCACGGCCTTGTCCAATTCGTTGTGCGCCTTTACCAAGGCCGGGGGCATAGTGAGCGGATCGTAGAGATCGGCCAATGAACTGTTTGGAAATTCTAAGCGCGCATCCAACACCTTCTGGGCTGCCTCTTCCACAGCTTTCAGTTGTTTGTCATTTGGATTTTCGGGCCAAGGGTAGTTGTTGTAAACAACATCTTTTGAATAGCGATAATCACTCTTCAACCTACCACAAATGTGCTTAACCCAAGCCATGTGCATACCTGACATCAGTACTCCGAAGTGATAAGTTGTTCCGTTTGGAATAATCATACAACTATCCGCTCCAACATAAGTTTTATCAAAAAATCCAATTGGTATATACTTTCTGTTTTCAGAACTATGACGAGGAACAAGGATGAAATCTTGATTTTTAGGTTGTGTTATTTGAGCAAACAAGTGCGGGATAGAAGCCAATTGAGGTCTTGAAGATACCAATCTAATATTCTTTACGTTTTCAACTCTTTCTTTAATCATCGTTATGCTTCTAAGTTCGGATGGGTCAATGTCTTCAAGCCACAAACACCATCTCTTCTTGCCATTCAGAAATTCATGTGCTGATAGAAATTCTTTAAAGAATTTTTCTGCCTTAGGCTCTTTTTCAACGAAATCATGCTTTTCCAAATCAGTAAACAGCAATTGACCACCGTCTGCTGGCATGTTGCCAAAATTCATTTCTGGCACATTGCAAATAGTTTTATGTCGTCTATCAATCAAAATATCCTTTCCCTCCAAGAGATAGGGGCTGATATTCTTTACTTTCACTTCATGGGCCTCGCCTTTAATGTCTTCGTATTCGAAAATACTCTTATAAGGAGTGTCATAGCTCGCAAAGCCCACAATGACGCAATACACCGCTGCGATGCCCGGTGCATCGTTGCTCCATTTGAAGGTGCGGTGTGCAAAATGGATCTTGATGCCGTAGCGGGTGAGCATATGCCCCCAAAGAATGCTGGTCTGAAGACCTTGGACTATTGAGTTTGTAGATACAAAGGCTGCCTTGACACGTGTTCCTTGAATGTACTTGGCCGATTTAATATACCAACCTGTCACATAATCTAAGTCCCCGATGTTCTTGGCATCCTCAAACACTTTGGTCAAACCTGCCTTCTGTGCTTTGTTCATTATTCGTGAACCGATGAAAGGCGGATTCCCGATGATGTAGTCGAACTTCTTCTCTACGTTTTTCGCAGGTTGCTTGCCATGATGCACCTCATACGTCTCGGTCTGTATGTTCACGGTCCCATATTCAGCCTGTGGCTCTTGAACCAAGTAAATATTCGCATGCTTGGCATGCACATTAATGGTGTTCTCAGGGTTGAGCAGACTTTGCCAATCGGTCTCTAAGGCATCGGCATGAACGATCTTGGCCGATTTCCTCAAAGGCAGACGCACAAAGTATTGGCCGAACTCATTGCTCACCATCATGTTCATCTGGTGGTCTATGAGCCACATGGCCACCTCAGCAATGCGGGCGGGGAATTCCTCGTATTCGATGCCGTGGAACTGGTCCACATCTATCCACAGGATGCTTTCGATGCTGGTGGCCGTCTGGTTGCGGTACAGTTGGCGCAGTACGGCCAACTCCAATAGGCGCAGCTCGCGGTAGGTGATGACCAGGAAGTTGCCACAGCCGCAGGCAGGGTCAAGAAAACGGAGGGTGCTGAGTTTTTTATGGAATTCGGGCAGTTTGTTCCTATTGTCCTTTATGCTTTCGAACGTGGCCCACAGCTCGTCCAAGAACAGGGGCTTGATGAGTTTGAGGATGTTGGTCTCGCTGGTGTAGTGTGCCCCGAGGTTCCTGCGCTCCTTGGGGTTCATCACACTTTGGAACATGGAGCCGAAGATGGCAGGCGATATCTTGCTCCAATCAATGTAGCAGCAGTTGAGCAATGCCTGTCGCATCTTGCTGTCGAAGCTTGCAGTGGGCAATATCTCCTCAAACAGTTTCCCGTTCACATAGGGGAAGTCGGCCAACTGCTCGTCCAGATTCTTGAAGCGCTTTTCGCGCGCGGTGTTCAGCACCTGAAAGAGCTCTTGCAGCTTTGCGGCAAGGTCGCTTCCGTCCGTGGAGGTGCGCTGCTCAATGAATTCCTGAAACTGCTGTTTGTTGAAAATGGTGGTGTCCTCGGCAAAGAGGCAGAAGAGAATGCGCACCAGATAGACCTCCAAGGGATGGCCGGTGTAGCCTATCTCCTCCAGTCGGTCGTGCAGATCGCCCATCAGCTCGGCTGCCTTTATGTTGGCGGGGTCCTGCTCCTTGTACACCTTCTTCTGATAGCCTACGAGGTAGCCGAAGTGCTGCACATTGTTCACAAGGTCGTTGAGCCTGAACTCCACGGTCTTGTTCTCCTCCAGGTCGAAGAGTCGGAAATGGTCGAAATCGGAGACGAGAATGTATTTCGGTAGCTCGTGCTCCTTCAGCCCATGCAGGTAGTCTTTGGCCTGTCCGAAGGCCCTGTCGAGATTCTTGCCCCGACTTTTCATTTCTATTAGGATGGTGCCTTTCCAGAGCAGGTCGATGTAGCCGTCCTTGTCGTCCAGCTTCTTCACGCGATGCTCGAAGGTGGAGACGCGCTTGCTCGTGATGCCGAACACGTTGAAGAACTCTACGAGGAAGGGTTTTGCGTCCGCATCCTCGTTGGCCGTGTCGGCCCATTCCTTGGAGAACCGTAGGGCGCGGTCTTTTATCTCATTCCAACTCAGTGCCATGTCGTTTCATTTTCTGATGATAGGGATGCCGAACATACAAGAAAGAATCTCGGCACAGTAGGTCGGTAGATTACTATCACCCCCGAAGCAAGGCCTCAAACCACCGATAGAAGTCCGTAACCTATTTATGGTCTGCCCATGTTGATGAAAAATTTCGGTGACCATGAGCTCACCGCCTCTGGCGGTTCGGTTACGGTCTGCTACTTTTTCGAAAAATCATGTCTGCAACGACATGCTGCGCAGGCACATCGAGCTGCAGTAGCAGGCAAGGGACAGGGGGATGAGCGGCCTCGGCCGGACAGCGCCTGATGCCCATTCAGAGGAATCCTGTAAATTCGTGTCCGCCAAGAAACGCTCCCATGCAACTGCTGCTCGACATTCGTGAGGACAAAGTCGGCTTCGTGCTCGAACTGCTGTCCAACCTGCCTTTCGTGAAGACGAAAAAGCTTACCCAGTCCACTGTGGTGGCCGAGCCTCAGGAGGAGTACCACCCACGCACCGAGGAGGAGATACTCGAAGGTCTGCGAGAGGCTTTGCACGAGGTGAGGCTTCACAAAGAGGGGAAGGTAGAGATGCAGAGTGCAAGGGACTTTCTCAATGAGCTTTAAGGTAACGGTATCTGCTGACTTCAAGCGTGAGTCAAAAAGACTCCTCAAGAAGTATGCGTCTCTGCGAAAAGAAATCGAAGCCCTTGTTATTTCCTTGGAGGAAGACCCCATGCAAGGGACACCCCTCGGTCAGGGCTGCTACAAGATCAGACTCGCCATCTCTTCCAAGGGCAAAGGCAAGTCAGGAGGTGCGAGGGTGATCACGCTGGTCTGGGTGAGGGACGAACAGGTGTTCATGCTCTCCATCTACGACAAGAGCGAGCAGGAGGACATCAACGATAGCCGACTGCAAGAGCTGTTGCGCAACCTGGGGGCGGATGGCAAGTGATACCATTTCAATGCCTTAATGCCGTAAAGGCATTTCCTCGAATTATCATGCCGTTATAGGTTTCAAGGAGCATGCAATGTGGAACATGCCGACATAGATTCTTCATCGCTGAAAGCGATAGAGAGACACACAGTCGGTACGACATTAGAAACCATGAACGGTATGAGCCCCGCTGTGCTCTCGAGCCGAGGGCGCACTAAGGCCTGCGGCCACGACCGCGATGTTGAAAGCTCGTTCGGAGCATCGGCCCATGGGGCATTGTTCGGCACGATATTGCTCCGTACATTCGCATGGCGCGGCATCCTTTGTCCGCTGTGTGCGTCAGGCACACACTGTGTTCCTTGAAATGTTGGAGAGACCATAGGCCAGCCTTGCGGAAGGGCCTTGAATGGCAGAAAGCCCGTTGCTGGCAGAGGTGAATAGACCGCGTAGCGAAGCAGCTTCACTACATAGTGAAGGAGTTTCACTACATAAGGAAGGGTCTTCACTACATAGCGAAGAGTCTTCACTACATAACGAAGAGTCTTCACTACATAGCGAAGGAGCTTCACTACATAAGGAAGGAGCTTCACTACATAGCGAAGACTCTTCACTACATAAGGAAGGAGCTTCACTACATAGCGAAGGAGCTTCACTACATAGCGAAGAGTCTTCACTACATAACAAAGGAGCTTCACTACATAGCGCACGGGCTGCACTACATAGCGCAGAGTCTTCACTATGGGATAGTCCCTCAGTCGCGTTGGGCGTTCAGAACACGACTTTTTCCTCCAAAAGCTGATTGACCAATTCCTCTGTGCGCGAGGTGAATTCGATGTAGTGCTGGCCTGTGCCTGGGCCGGAGAATCCGGTGTGAATGCGTCTGACCCGGCCCTTTCGGTCCAGGAAAAGAGTGGTTGGGAACGACACCACGTTGTTGAGCATCGAGAATTTGGCTGAGGCCTCTGCCTTGCTGGATGAACCGGCCAAGAGCAGAGGATAGGGAACGGCCATGTGGTCTCGCAGCCTTCTCAGATTCTTTTTACGCTCCGCATCGTCTTTTCCACGTTCAAATGCAAGAGCCACCACCGCAAGCCCTTCCGAGCTTTTCCGTTCGTGCAGGTCGATGAGATAGGCCGTCTCGTCACGACAGTTCGCGCACCACGAACCCATGATCTGGACAATGGTCACTTTACCACTGAACTCCCTGCTGCTCACCATGGTCCCTTCCAGATCAGGGAAGGTGAATTCGAACCGTTGGTATGCGGGCATGAGCATGGTAAGGTTCTCAGGGTCGGGAAGACGTGCCTCTTCATTTCGCACTCCCTCCCACCGCTCTGACCAATGGTTACCGGACCAAAAGCCGCCCGACATGCTATCCTTCTCCACGTGAGCCTGAAAGAGGAAGGCATGCGAACCATCAAAACCGGAGAGGAAAAGACTGTCACCGGCCACCACACCTTCAAGGAATCGGAAATCTCCGGTCGTTGTGAGGAATGTGCCTGTCACAAGACTGCCCTGCTGCTGAAACTCGCCCACGGCAGGATATGCATCGGGCGTATTTGGACTGAAGCCCACGGACCAACGTCCTGAGACATCGACCGATGGCTGCTGCTCTTTCGGAAAGCGTTCGGAAACACCTCGATAGCCCTTCAATGGAATGCGGTAATCACCCTGCCGGGAGAAATCGATGTAATGCCCGGTAAGCGTACTGTCAGAATTCAGAGTGGCATGGATGGCTGTGTTGAACACCGGCATCTGCACCATGAGACAATCACCCTTCACTTCGACCAGTGCAGCCTTGACCTGCTCAGTGCCGTTGTGCACCACCATTGAAATACCTGCACTGTCATCGGTCATGGTGACCAGAAAAGGCAACCTCTGCTCACCGAGATCAAGTTCAAAACGCCATTGACCCACAAGATGATGGTTCCCATCGTCCTCGGAAGAACAACTGCCAAGGATGAGTCCCGACACGAGGAGCAGCAGAAGAAGTCTAACCATCTATGAACGTGCTTTCCACACTGAACTCAGACTCAAAAATGAAAGGCACCTTCAAATGTCCTTTGATGATATAGCCCTCACCGGGGGTGAAGAACAACTTCTGGGTGGAGGAGTAAAGAAAATTCTCTGTTCCGCGGTCAATGGAGAGCCTAAGGCACTGCCGGCCTTCCCTATCGAGCGTTACCACCACGCTCTTGACGGGAATCTCAGGATTATCAGTGCTGTAGGTGATGACCATCATCTGTTCCAGTTTCACCGTATCTGCCTGAAAATCACCACGCCATGCCGGACGATTGATATCGCTCTCCAAGAAAAGTTCAAGTTCCTCTTCCCAGTTGACGTTTCCACGCTCTATCGTCTGACTCTGACCGTCCTTGTTCAGCTTCTTCCGCACATGTTTTCCCATCTTCTGAAGAGCATCTATCTGATGCGTCATACACTTGGGAAGGTCATAGTAGAGACGTTGGTCGTCAAAATAGACCTCAGTGGGATCCTTGGAGCAGGAACCCAGCATCACTGAAGCAAGAATGATGATGGATAGCTGTCTCACGTTGCGAGCGAATGGTAATGGCCGAGGCCAAGGTAATCAAATGACGTTCAGAAATCGAAACGGATGCCTTGGGCGAGCGGAAGCTGCTTGCTGTAATTGATGGTGTTGGTCTGCCTGCGCATGTACACCTTCCATGCATCCGAACCGGACTCGCGGCCTCCCCCGGTCTCTTTCTCCCCACCGAAAGCGCCTCCTATCTCGGCCCCCGAAGTGCCGATGTTCACGTTGGCAATGCCACAGTCTGAACCAGCTGCGGAAAGGAAAAGCTCGGCCTGTCGCATGTTGGTGGTCATGATGGCAGAGGAGAGACCTTGCACCACACCGTTCTGCATAGCGATGGCCTCCTCCAGTTCGGAATACCTGAGCAGATAGAGAATGGGCGCGAAGGTCTCGTGCTGCACGATCTGAAAATGATTCTTGGCCTCAGCAATGGCAGGCCGCACGTAGCAACCGCTCTCGTAGCCCTCTCCCTCGAGCACACCGCCCTCCACCAGCAGGGTTCCGCCCTCGGCCACCACCTGCTCCAACGCCTTGAGATAGGTCTCCACCGCTTGACGGTCGATGAGCGGGCCAACATGGTTATGCTGGTCGAGAGGATTTCCTATGCGAAGTTGCCCGTAAGCTTTCACCAGACTTTCCTTCACCTTGTCGTAAACGCTGTCGTGCACAATGAGCCTGCGGGTGCTGGTGCACCGCTGGCCACAAGTGCCCACAGCCCCGAAAAGCGCACCCACGATGGAGATGTCAAGATCCGCATTCTCGGTGATGATGATGGCATTGTTGCCTCCCAGCTCCAACAGGGAGCGGCCCAGACGCTCGGCCACAGTGGTGGCCACCTTCTTGCCCATGCGGGTTGAACCTGTGGCCGAGATGAGCGGCACACGACCATCCGTGGTCATCATCTCCCCTACCCTGTAATCGCCTTGTATGATACAACTCACGCCCTCGGGAACATGGTTCTTAGCGAACACCTCCTTGATGATATTCTGACAGGCCACAGCGGACAGCGGAGCCTTCTCAGAAGGTTTCCAGATGCACGTGTCACCACAGACCCAGGCCAACATGGCATTCCAGCTCCACACGGCCACAGGGAAGTTGAAGGCCGAGATTACCCCGACCACTCCCAGAGGATGATACTGCTCGTACATGCGGTGCATGGGCCTCTCGCTGTGCATGGTGAGGCCATAGAGCTGGCGCGAGAGCCCGACCGCGAAATCACAGATGTCGATCATCTCCTGCACTTCGCCCAGTCCCTCCTGAAGGCTTTTGCCCATCTCATAGGACACCAATCGGCCCAGCGCATCCTTCTTCTCGCGGAGCGCAGCGCCCACCTGTCGCACAATTTCACCGCGCTTGGGGGCCGGCCATGAGCGCCATTCCAAGAATGCGCTGCCCGCGGCCGTGACCGCGGCCTCATAATCCTCTCTTGAGCAGGAGCCCACCGATGCAATGAGTTCTCCATCAACAGGAGAGTAGGATGAGATGACAGGGCCGCTCCCCTGAAGGTCATTCGCACCGCTCGATGCAGCGGGGTTGAGCTCTGAAAGACCCAGTTCCTTCAGCACGGGCTGCATGCCTGATCGGATAGCTGAAACGGTGGTATGCATGGTTTCCATTTTTGGTACTTAGAGGTGGCAAAGGTAGCATTTGAGGGCCCGGCTTCCGGTCGGAAAAGTCGGGGACACCTTGCAACAAGGCTTCTGCTGAATGGCCTAACGTATCCTGCCGATGACCGGGATGCGGCCTTCAATGAGCCGGTCGGTCTCGTCCTGCATGGCGCGAATGACCTGAGCGTTCAGCTGCTCCACGAGCGCATCGTCAGAGGCGGCATCATCAGGATAAATGGCCGTGGGAATAGGGTCAAGCACGCTGATGGTGATCTGCGTGGGCAGCGGGATTCCCAATGCGGGGATGTGGCCGAAATGCCACCCGAACGGAAACGACCAGTAGATGGGCCATGTGTGCAATTTGAAACGTTTGCTGATGCCCGTCACATCAGCCAGCCACGAACCGGAAGTGGCCGTGAAGACCGATTCGCCACCGCCCACGCCCACCACGGGGAGAATGGGCACACGGGCCTTGAGGGCCATCCGCACATAGCCCGTGTGACCGAAGAAGTCGATCCTGTTGCGGTCCTTGAAGGGTTTGGCATTGTCGCGGTCGCCACCAGGATAGACCGTCACTGCGCAACCTTCGCACAATGCCTCGAAAGCACTGTTCTTCTCAGCATCAAGAATGCCGAGGGTGTGCAACGGAATCCTGAATTGCGAGGCCAATTTGTAGGCGAAGTCATGCACCAGCGTGTACATGGGCCTGTTGCTCGGGTCAGAATGGTATTTGCTGAGCCAGAGCAACGACTCGGGCATGAAATGAACCCCTGTATGGTTACCCACGGCCAAGAACGGCCCATCTGGAATGTTGTCAAACCCAAGGAATTCCGCCCGGTGATACTTCTCCACAACCGGCAGATAATACTTGGCGATACGGTGCACCAACTCGGGATTGAAATCCTCGATCAGATGATAGTCCTTGGGCTGAGGGGTGCGCGAGGTGGTGAACATGGTCGCAAGTTTACAGCCTTTCGCGCACCTTCAAACTGACAATTGACAGGCATTACTCGCCCCAACGGTAACCGTCCAGTTCAAATCCCGCAAGGGCCAAGGCACGATCCACCACCGTGAGGACGAGTTCTTCGAAAGTGGTCGGACGGCTGTAGAACGAGGGACTGGCCGGGGCGATGATGCCACCCGCCTCGGTGATGGTCTTCATGCTGTTGATGTGAATGAGACTGAAGGGCGTGTCGCGCGGCACAAGGATCAGTTTCCTGCGCTCTTTGAGCATCACATCGGCAGCACGGGTCATGAGGTCGTTGGAAACCCCGGTGGCAATGCGGGCCATGGTGCCCATGCTGCATGGGCAGATGATCATGGCCGTGTATCCGGCCGAGCCTGAGGCAATAGGAGAGAAGAAATCATTCGGGCCGTAGACCTTGAAAGGAAGATTCTCGAAATCGCGGTTCCCGAGCTCATATTCCCAGACATCCAAGGCGTTCTTGCTGAACACCACCCCGCACACCTCGATCTGGTCGCTAAGCTGCTGAAGTCTGTCGAAGAGCACCTTGGCATAGATGGCCCCACTGGCCCCGGTCACTCCAATTGCAAGTCGATGCTTCTTCATAACGGTCTGTTCTTGCATGGAACCCGCAGCGGCCCCTTTTGTTGGGTCATTCCAAATTGCGGACGGTCCTGTCCTTCTTCGGAGGAGCATCGTAGGTGTTGCGGAACCAGTAGCGCAACGAGAAACCGATCACTGAATTGTATTGCCTTGCCAAGGGCCAGGCCGCCTCGCCCTGAGCCCTCACACGGATGGGCAGCACAGAGATGGAATAACGAACGTTGACCTCCAGCTTGTTGCGCAGCACATAATAACTGAGTCCGGCCGCTGCACTCAGTTCAAAACGCTCGAAATCCTTGTAGTTCAGGTTGACGAAGTCACCATTCAGGTCCCATTCGCGGTGCGAGAGCATGATGCCGAGCTGCGGACCGATCTCCACGCTCATCTTCCGGATTCCCCACCAACGGTATAGAATGGGCATCTCCAGATAATTGAGATTCATGCCCCGCTCATCATTATTATTGTTCAGGGTGCCGGCCTGTCGGGTGCCCTTCTGCACAAAGGCCAGCTCCATCTGCAGGGTCGAATTCTTGGTGAAACGATAATCCGTGAAACCACCACCCCAGAATCCCACTTTGCTGTAGCTGGCAGGGACTGTGTATTCCAACACATGACTGGTGACAAGGCCCGCATGGACACCACCCCCGAAATTCTGCGCCCACACAGAAGAGGTGCAAAGGACCAACGCTGAAACGATGATGGGAATCCTGAACCTCATGAAGGCCAAATTTACATGCCAATGCCTGCAACAATGGCAATCCGTGGTCAAAGGCCCATGAACTGCGCCAGCCTAAAGATCACGAACGCACTGAGGTAGGCCAATCCGGTCATTCCGAACACCTGTACCATAGGCCATTTCCACGACCCCGTTTCTGACCGCACAACAGCCAGCGTGCTGACGCATTGCATGGCGAAGGCATAGAACACCAGCAGGGAGAGCCCGAAGGGAAGATCGTAGAGCGGTTCTCCAGTATCCGCATTCATGGTAGAGGCCATGCGCTGGCGGATGGTGGACTCATCCTCCGAATCGCCCACAGCATAGATGGTGGCCATGGTGCCCACGAATACCTCGCGGGCCGCGAACGAGGTGATGAGCGCGATGCCGATCTTCCAATCATAGCCCAGCGGGGCAATGGCCGGCTCGATGGCATGACCCACCAAGCCGATATAGGAATGCTCCAGCAGTTCTGCACTCCGCAACCTCGCCAGACTGTCCGAATCAGCACCCGGAAGTTGCGCGGCCGTGGCATAGTGCTGTTCCACCTGCTCCATCTGCTCGGCAGGGCCGAACGATGCCCCCAGCCACAGCACCACCGATATCACCACGATGATGCGGCCCGCCTGCGTGACGAACATGCTCGATTTCCGAACAATGTCCATGCCGATGTTCCCCCAGCGGGGGGCGCGCAGCACAGGCATCTCCATGAGGAAATGACCACTGCCGTCATCGGGGATGAACTTGGACACCACGAATGCAGCACCCAGCGCAGTTACCGCCCCGAGCAGGTACATGGCCAGCATCGTGAGCCCCTGATAGCCGAACACCCCTAGCAGGTAACCTTCGGGGATGACCAGTGAGATGAGCAGCACATAGACCGGAAGCCGGGCCGAACAGGTCATGAACGGCAGTACGAGCATCGTGATGAGCCTTTCCTTCCAATTGGAAATGGTGCGCGTGGCAAGAATGGCAGGAACCGCACAGGCCACACCGCCCATCAGCGGCACCACGCTACGCCCCTGCAGGCCGAATCTGCGTAGGGCACGGTCGGTGATGAAACTCACGCGGGCCATGTAGCCCGTATCCTCCATCAGGGCCACGAAGAGGAAGAGGAAGGCGATCTGCGGAATGAAGATGACCACACCGCCCAGTCCGGCCCAGACGCCCTCCACCCATAGATCGGTGAGGAAATGCTCTGGGAGCCACTGCCTCCACAGGCCAGCCCCCTCTGCAAAAAGGCCATCTATCCAATCCATAGGATAGACCGCCCAAGAGAAGACCGACTGAAAGACCGCGGCCAGAATGCCCAGAAAGACCATCGGACCGAGCCACCTGTGGGTGAAGACACCGTCCAAACGCTGGCTCAGTGTTCTGGAAGGCGCTGTGCCGCCCGCCATCACTTTCAGCAGCATCTCACGAATGATGACGTGCCGCTCCAATGGGCCACTCTCCGCGTTGAGCTTTGACTTCCATGGGGTTGGGGCACTTTCAAGACTATGCTCCGCAATGGCGGCCCTCAGCGCATCAAGCCCAGATCCCTTTCGGGCATCCGTGCCCACCACCTGCACGCCCAAGACCCGCGAAAGCGCCTGCAGATCGACCTTGACCCCCGATGCCTCCAACTGGTCCATCATGTTGAGCACCAGAATGGACGGCATGCCGGTCTCAAGCACCTGCATCGTCAGATAGAGTCCCAACTTGAGGTGGGTGGCATCCACAACGATGAGGCACAGGTCGGGATGGTCGATGTCCGACCTGTCGGTGATGGCATGCACGGCCACACGTTCGTCCAGCGACCGGGGTTCCAGGCTGTAGGTGCCCGGAAGGTCCACCAGGCTGACACTCTTCCCTCCTGTGGAGAAACGGCCCACCTTGCGGTCTACCGTCACACCCGGGAAGTTGCCGACCTTCTGGTTCAGCCCGGTCAGGGCATTGAACAGGGTGCTCTTCCCACAATTGGGATTGCCCACCAATGCAACTCTCAGTGACGCTGAAGCCAATTCCTCCCGTTTTAATTCAGATTCCGCTGCCGTGGTCGTTCACCAGAATAGAGGCGGCCTCTTTTCTGCGCATCATCAGCAGCAGGTCGGACACCCGCACAGCGATGGGATCGCCCATGGGGGCCACCCGTTCAACGGTGATCGTCTCGCCCGGCACCACGCCCATCTCCATTAGGTGGATGCCCAACCGATGGTCCGTGAAATCCTTCACAGTGGCCTTCTGCCCTATCGTAAGGTCGTTGACTGTCAAACCCGTTCTTCTTTGAAACGATGGGCGAATTTAAGTCGATGGCCACGGCATCGCGGTCATTCTGCGGCTTTATACCCTCTTCAGGGTAGTACCGAAAAAAAGTCCTGCGACCGTTCGGCCGCAGGACTTTTTCCTCTCCTGTTTCTTCCGATCAGAGGATCAGCATGGCATCGCCATACGAGTAGAAGCGGTATTTCTCTTTCACGGCCTCCTCATAGGCCTCCTTCATCAGGTCGTAGCCCATGAACGCGGCCACCATCATCAGCAGGGTGCTCTGCGACATGTGGAAATTGGTGATCATGCAGTTGGCCACCTGAAAATCGTAGGGAGGGAAGATGAACTTGTTGGTCCAACCGTCATAAGGCTTCAGATCGCCCGTGGTGCCTACGGAGGTCTCCATGGCACGCATCACAGTGGTGCCCACTGCACAGACCCTCTTGCGCTTGGCCCTTGCGGCATTCACCACATCGCAGGCAGATTTGGGTATGATGACCTGCTCGCTGTCCATCTTGTGCTTGGTGAGGTCTTCCACCTCCACCTGGCGGAAGGTGCCCAGGCCCACGTGCAGCGTCAGCTCGGCAAAGTCAACGCCCTTGATCTCAAAACGCTTGAGCAGCTGCTTGCTGAAGTGCAGGCCGGCCGTGGGTGCGGCCACTGCGCCCTCGTTCTTGGCGAACACGGTCTGGTAGCGCTCGGCATCCTCGGGGATGGCATCTCGGTTGATGTATTTGGGCAGGGGCGTGTCGCCCAGCTCGAAGGCCACCTTCTTGAACTGCTCAGAATCGCCATCGAAAAGGAAGCGTAGCGTGCGGCCACGGCTGGTGGTGTTGTCGATCACCTCGGCCACGAGCTCATCGTTCGGGCCGAAATAGAGTTTGTTGCCGATGCGGATCTTGCGGGCGGGATCCACCAGCACGTCCCACAGGATGCTGTCCTTGTTGAGCTCGCGGAGCATGAACACCTCGATCTCGGCCTCGGTCTTCTCCTTGCGGCCTATGAGACGGGCGGGGAACACGCGGGTATCGTTCAGCACAAGGCAGTCGCCCTCATCGAAATAGTTGATCACATCGCGGAAATACTTGTGCTCAATGGTGCCGGTCTTGCGGTCTATGACCATCAAACGGCTGTCCTCCCTGTTCTCGGTCGGATGGTAGGCGATGAGTTCTTCTGGAATATCAAATTTGAACTGCGTCAGCTTCATTCAGAACGTCTTTGAAGATTAGAGATATACCTCCCCGATTTGGGGCTGCGAAAGTACAAAACGGATGGCACGGTCAAAGACGCTGTTTCGAGCTCTTCGGTGTCACCGGTTGAAACGGGTCATCACCTGGCCCAGCGGCTCGGTGCCGAAGGCGCGGATGGCCTCCACGGCCTGCTCCATGCGGGGGGTGATGATGGCGCGGTCGTCATCGGTCCACTGCCCGAGCACATAGTCCACCTGCCGGCCTTTGGCAAAGTCGTTGCCCACCCCGAAGCGCATGCGCGGATAGGCATCTGTGCCCAGCACCTCGTTGATGCTCTTGAGGCCGTTGTGACCGCCATCGCTGCCCTTGGCCCGGATGCGGATGGCCCCCACCGGCAGCGAGATGTCATCGGTGATGATGAGCAGCTTGTCCAGCGGCACCTTGGTCTGCTGCAGCCAGTAGTTCACCGCCTTGCCGCTCAGGTTCATGTAGGTGGAGGGTTTGAGCAGCACGAAGGTGCGGCCCTTGAACCGCGCCTCGCACACATCGCCCAGGCGGTCGGTGCGGAAACAAGAAGTGGACGCCTCCGCGAAGGCGTCCACTATCCTGAAACCTATGTTGTGACGGGTGTCGGCATATTCGCTGCCGATGTTGCCCAACCCAACGATCAGATACTTCATGCGAAAGATTACTCCGCAGCAGCCTCGGCAGACTCCTCGGCAGGGGCCTCTGCGGCCTCTTCCTCATCGTCTCCGCTGTCATCGAGCTTGGCGCCACGCTTGGCTTTGATGGCCACGAGAATCTGGTTCTCGTTCTCCATGAACGTGACCCCTTTGATCTTCACGTCCTTCACCTTCACCGACTGGCCGATGCGCAGCTTGGTGATGTCGATGGTGATGAAATCGGGGAGCTCGGAAGGAACACCGCTCACTTTCGCTCTGCGGAGCACCTGCTGGAGCTTACCTCCATTGAGCACACCGCGGCTGACGCCCTCGGTGCGGATAGGCAGTGTGAGTTTCACCGCCTTGCCCGGTGCCAGCAGTTGGAAATCCACGTGAATGACGCGGTCGCTGAGCGGGTGGAACTGCACGTCCTTGATGATGGACGCATAGACTTTCCCGTCAAGCTCCACATTGACAATGTAGGACTGAGGAGTGTTGATCAGCTTATTGAAAGCACGCTCATCGAGTTGGAAGTGGATGTTCTCAGCTCCTCCGTAAATGATGCATGGAACCAGGCCCTCCTTGCGGAGAACTTTGGCATCGGCTTTCCCAAGGGACTTCCTTACTGATCCTGTGATTGAGATCGATTCCATTTGATTGTTGATTGGTTTTGGTTAGAAAAAAGAAAAATCGTCAGAAAATGAATTTGGTGCTGATGCTCTCGTAGTTGTGGGCCTTGCGGATCACATCGGCAAAGAGCTCGGCCACGCTGATCACGGTGATCTTGTCGTTCTGCTCGCGCAGCGGGATGGTATCGGTCACCATGAGCTCCGTCAACTTGGACTTGCGGATGTTCTCATGGGCGTTGCCCGAGAGCAGCGGGTGGGTGATGCAGGCCCGAACGCTGCGGGCACCGTGCTCCAACATCATGTCGGCCGCCTTGCAGAGGGTGCCTCCGGTGTCGATGATATCGTCCACCAGCACCACGTCCTTGCCCTCCACGTCACCGATCACGGTCATGCTGTCCACCTGATTCACCACCTTGCGCTGCTTGTAGCAGATGGCGAGGTCCACGTTCAGGGCCTTGGCATAGGCGTTGGCCCTGCGGGTTCCGCCCACATCGGGGGTGGCCATCACCAGATTGTCGAGGTCCATCTTCTGGAGGTGTTCCAGAAAGAGGAACGAGGAGTAGAGGTGATCCACCGGCACATCGAAGAAGCCCTGAATCTGGTCGGCATGCAGGTCCATGGTCATGATGCGGGTCACGCCTGCGGCCTCCAGCAGATTGGCCACCAGCTTGGCGCCTATCGGCACACGGGGCTTCACCTTGCGGTCCTGACGCGCCCAACCGAAGTAGGGAATGACGGCCACGATCCTTTTGGCCGATGCGCGCTTGGCGGCATCGATCATCAGCAGCAGCTCCATCAGGTTGTCTGCAGGCGGGAAAGTGCTCTGGATGATGAAGACATCGTCCCCGCGGATCGACTCCTCGAAACAGGGCTCAAACTCCCCGTCCTTGAAGCGTGCCGTGGTCTGCTTGCTCAGCGGCTCACCGAAATGCGCAGCGATCTTCTCCGACAGATAGAGCGTGGACTCACCGGAAAACAGCTTGACATTGAATGGCATGGCGAACGGGAATGGTCCTTTGAATGAGGGGCCGCGAAAGTAGAAAAAATGCGGCAGCTATGGACCGGGGTGTTGAAAGTTGAGCACCGATGCACCGAACAGGGCCTGATCAGCGGCCCGGACCCTGCATTCCATCAGCACATGCGGCAGCCCTCTGCACATGTGCTGCCATGGGGGCGGCAGAAGCTGCAACGGGGCGGCCGGGAGCACCTCTCCCCTGCCGCGTCAATGCGCCTGCAGCAGGGACTGCCCTTCGGTGAACTTGCGGCCATAGACCGCGCGCACCTTCACCCCCTCGGCATGCGCCTGCGCCCAGATGCGGAACTCCTCGGCCCCTGTGATGCGCTGCTGCTCCAGGGCGGGCAATGCTGCCGAGAGCTGGGCGAACGACTGCTGCACGGCATCCGCTTCGGTGAGTTTCCAGTGCTGCCCTATCCATGTGTAGACCAACTGCTCCAGCAGGTATGGCCTGTCCTCCTTCTTGAAGAACGGGCGGCTGTTGCGCAGGTAGTTCTCAAAGCTGGGGTCGTGCAGGAGCAGCACGAGGCGGAACAGACGGGCCAGACCCTGAAGGTCCTGGCACTCGTTCACCTCCTTCATGTCGCGTATCTCGTTGAAGAGCCGCTTGGCCGGGCCGGGATGGTCGTTGAGCAGGTGGGCCACGGCCAGGTTGTAGCGGAAACTGACCTGAAAGAGGGGTATGATGAGGCGTCCGAACTCGCGCAGCCCCTTCATGATGCCCTCCTCGCGTTGCAGGGCCATGTCCAGCTCGCCCACATTGAGGTAGAAGAGCTGGTGCTGATACTCCACATCGCAGAAGTGCATCACCCGGTCGCGCTGATAGAGCAACGGGATGGCCTCCATGCGGGCCAGCAACTGGCGGGCCTCCTCAAGATGGCCGCTCACTGTGAGCATGCCGATGAGGTTGGCCAGTGCCTTTCGGTAGAGGTGCGGCTGCTGGGTTCTGCGCGGGGCATTGCTCTCCCAGAGCCGCACCACCTGGCGGTAGGCATCAAGCCCTCCCACATGGTCGTTGCGCAGCTTGCTGTACATGCTCCGGATGGTGTAGTAACGCAACTGCGCGGGCAGCGAGGTGGCCAGCTCGGGGCCCTGCATCTCGGGCAGCCGCATCATCTCGTCCACCTGCCTGCGCACCGCCTCGGCCTCGGCCACCCGGTGCTTCTTGATGTAGTCGAGCATCCGGTCGTGGATCAGGGTGTAGGCGGTAAGGTCGCGGGCCTTGTTCACTGCGGTCTCCAGCTGCTGGTCGTTGGTCAGGATGGTGCCCTGCTGAGCCTTGCGGTCGGTCTCCTTCAGTATCTCGCGCAGCAGTTCGCGCAGTTGCAGTTCTGCGAACACGTCCTCCTGGGCCGTGGCCTGCTCCAGTCCGGCCAGGGCGGTCTCGGCAGCGGCATCGGCCATGCCCAGACGCAGCAGGGTGCGCGCATCCTGCCAACTGGTCCACGGGCA